>JANPLN010000030.1:0-151791 GCA_031426555.1 Bdellovibrionales bacterium
GCCCACGCTTCCCCCAACCAAAAGAGCGACCGCATACAATAAAACACAACAACATCAAAACCACTCGCATGGTCTTATCCTTTTTTAAGGGTTTTAAATAATGATTCACAAAAATGATCAACTTCAATTTCGGTGGAGTAAAGCCCCAGACCAATTCGCAAGGTGTTGGCCGCAATTTTTTGGTCCACTCCGATGGCTTTAAGAACATGGCTTGGATCCTGCGGTCCGGAGTTGCACGCAGAGCCCGAACTGTAAGAGATGTTTTCAAAATCGGCTTCGAGATCCTTGAGAGAATGTTTCTTCAAAGTGATACTGAGATTGTTGGGAAGCCGATTCTGTTGTGGGCCGTTAATCTGTAAGAGCTCTTGCAGCGGTAGCAGTTTTTCGCGCAGGCGATTTTGCAAATGCTGGAGGCGCAGAGCCTCCGCTGGTCCATTCGCAGAAAACCATTCACAGGCGCGTCCCAGGCCGACAATGCCCGGTACATTGTGCGTTCCTGCACGAAGGTTCATTTCCTGGCCACCGCCCGAAAATAGAGATTCAAAATTAGTGGTGTTGCGAATGTAAAGCGCGCCAACACCTTTTGGACCGTAAACCTTATGGCCCGAGATGGATAAAAAATCCACCGACAGTTGATCGATGGGAACCGGTGTTTTGCCAACGCTTTGCGCGGCATCGACGTGCACAGCAAAAGAGTGCTTGCGAGCGAGCTCGGAAATTTCGGAAAGATTTTGGATGGTGCCGATCTCGTTATTGCCGTGAATCACCGAAAACAAAGTGGGTTCGCCAGGTTTTAAAAGTTTGACGAGCTGATCCAGGCGCACAAACCCGTTGCTGTCACAGTCCACATAGGAAATCCGCGCGCCTAATTTTTGCGAGAGGCTGCAAGCGCCGTAGGTGGCTTTGTGTTCGATGTTGGAGGTGATGATATGGCAGGTTTTATCTTGTGCCATAGTCCAGCCAGCCAGCGCGGTGTGAATGCTTTCCGTGGCGCCGCTCGTAAAAACTAAACTGTCAGCGGGCACACCCAACAGACGCGCCACAGAGTTGCGAGCTTTTTCCACAGACAGTTTTGCGCGCTGACCGTAGGAATGCAGGCTAGATGCATTACCATAGTTTTTTTGCCAGAAGGGCAGCATGGCCTGTTCCACCTCTGGCAAAACCGGCGTCGTCGCATGATAGTCAAAATAAATAGGACCTAAATTTGAGGGCATTCTTCGCTCGCATTACTTTTCGGTTTTAGCATTAATTAGGCAGTCGCCCCAGCTTTGCTAAATCCCGAGTGATATTTTTTTGATGCGCCTCCAGAGTACCGCCCCCGATTTCTAAAAGCTTTGCATCTCTCCATAAACGTTCCACAACATATTCGCCAACATAACCGTAACCACCTAAAACCTGGATGGCGCGATCGGCGATATTTTTTGCAGCCGTGGTGGCAAAAAGTTTAACTCCATCCGAGTCCAAGCGATCGCCAGAGCCCGAAATTTTTAAAGTGCGAGCTGTATTGTAAACATAAGCCCGCGCCGCTTGATATTCCGCATAACTCTCAGAGATATGGCGCTGAATTTGTCCAAATTGATTTAAGCTTTTTCCAAAAGCCTGACGATCGTGAGCATATTTACTCATGATTTCCACACTTCGACGGGCAATTCCCAAGCTCATAGCAGCGAGTGTGACACGTTCGATCTCTAAGTTGTGCATCATGTGCTGCGACGACGCTCCCTCGGAGCCGACGAGACGGTCCGCAGGAATGGTGCAGTTTTCAAAAACCAGCTCTGCCGTGTTAGAGGCGCGCATGCCGAGTTTGTCTTTAATTTTTTGCCCAACGGCAAAACCTTTATCTGATCTTTCTACGATAAACGTGGAGATCATGGGTTTGTTTTTAGCGTCCATTCCAGTTTTCGCATAAACCCAAACCATGTCACAGGCAGTGCCGTCGTTGTCAATGCAGCCGTTAGTGATCCACATTTTTTGGCCATTGATAATATAATTGGAACCTTGTTTTTTAGCGGTCGTCTCCATGCCAAGAACATCAGTCCCATAGTTGGGCTCCGACATGGCCATGGCGCCCACCATCTCGCCCGTGCAGAGGGCAGGTAGGTACTTCTTTTTTTGCTCTTCGCTGCCATTCACTGCCAAATTGTTTACGCACAACATGGAATGGGCCAGATAAGCTAAACAAAAACCGGGATCTGAATAAGAAAGTTCTTCGTGGGCAATCACTGCAGAAACAGCGTCCATTTCGGACCCACCGTAATCGCTGGGAACGGAGATCCCTAAAAGACCGAGCTCACCCAACTGGCGAAACAGGGGAAGGTTGAATTTCTCGTCGCGGTCAAATTGATGGGCTTGCGGTTCCACTTGGTCAGCGACAAACGCGCGGACAGTTTCACGCAACAGACGGTGCTCTTCGGAGGGGTTGAATAAATCCATGCAGAGAAATTAGCCTGGTCCTTGAAAAAATTCAAGGAGCTGGAAGGGGTAATGGGTTCCCAAATCAAAAATAAGTGGTTTTAAGATCTTCACAGATCTTAAAGTCCAAGAAGCTCAGATTTACGAGCCTCTTGGAGGTAAATTCAGCAACTAATTTTATAAACTGGCGTTGCAAGAATCTAAACTCGAACCCGAACCCACAGATGAGCCAGATTTTGAATCGTACAGATACCATTCATTCCCTGCCTTCATGCAGACAAAGCTATTTTTTGCGGCGCTGACGGACGCATTGCAATCTTTAAGATAAGAACCAGAACCAACAGAGGAGCCGGTTTTTGAATTATAAAGGTACCAGTCATTTCCTGACTTCATGCAGACCAAGCCATTTTTTGCAGCGTCTACAGCCGCATTGCAATCGTCCAAGTACGAACCCGAGCCCACAGATGAGCCAGATTTTGAATCATACAGATACCAGTCATTTCCCGACTTCATGCAGACGAAATTGCTAGTTTGTCCGAGATCTCCTGAGATCTCTAAAACCTTTTGCAGCAAATTTGCATAATCTGTTTGGTCTTTATCTGATTGAGCAATGCTTTCATAAAGCTGATCGATTGCGTTTAAAACATCCCCCTTCGTTGTTTGTGCCTCGGCAAAGCCCAAATGAATCAGGCAAAGAAATGCAAAAAACGACTTGTAGAGATTGTTCATTTTAATACCCCTTCGGTTCATTGTCCGTCGTAAAAATACGAAAAGAATCTACTGAAAACAATTATTAACGATAACATTTAATTCAGCGTCGCAATTACTCAGAGCATCTCGAGCGCAGTATTTGTAAGACGTGTAAACCAATCCGGCCGCACAAATACCTGGCCCTTCGTCGGTAGCTTTCTCTTCAACAGTGAGCGCAGGAAGATAAGTTATTTGAACTGAATACTCAGAAACTCCGTCGTTTTCGCTGCTTTTTTCCATTTGCACAGAACTGATTTCTGCACCACTGATTCGATGCAGTTGGGTGATCTCTGGTCTTTTAAGCAAAGATGCCACTTCCTCTAAAACTATTCCTGCGAAAGCATTTTGTGAAATGAGCTCAGCGCTCTTCGAAGTAGCGTTCCCAGTGGTCCACCGTTTGAGTGAGGTAGTAGGCGATAAGGCGGGGATCGGTGTTTATGGGGGGGGCGAGGCGTTTTTGCAGGTCGTAGAAGCAGATTGCGGCGGCCACGGAGATATTGAAGCTTTGCACGAAGCCGCGCATGGGGATGAAGACGGTTTTATCGGCCAGGGAGATCAATTCTTGAGTGGCGCCATCTTTTTCGTTACCGAAGCACAGGGCTATGGGCTCATCGAGGGGGACGTCTTGCAGGGGGAGAGCGTGGGGATCCAGGTGGGTCACGTAGATCTTGCGGCCTTCTTTTTTGAGCTGCTCCACACACTTCAACGTTGAGTCCCATTTTTTAATCTGTAACCACTTGTGGGCGCCCTGGGTAACTCGTTTTGATTCTTTAAACTTTTCCTGCCGCTCAATCATATGCATTTGATACAGGCCAAAGGCCTCTGCCGAGCGCATCACCGCGCTGGCGTTTCCACGGTCGTAGATGTCTTCTAAGACGATGGAAACTTGCGGCAGTCGCAGGCTTGCCACTCTTTTAATTTTTGCATAACGCTCGGGCGTTACTTGAGCGCCAAGACGATCGATAATTTTCTGTGGCCCGAGAGTGTCGAAAAGGTCAGTCTTCATTCAGCGGGTCATTCAAAAGTAAACGGGTGGAAGCGGCGTTAGTAAATTTTTGTATTCCTTCTGCATAAACGAAGGCAATTGGAAGGATCCCCAATGAATATTTTCATTGTAATACTGGAAGTCCAAATTTTCTTTTTGCACGCGCTCAATTTTTAAATCTTTCAGGGGGCAAAGAGTTTTTGAGGCAAAACTAAACGCCCAGTAGCCGCCGGGATAACTGAGGTTTGTATAAGTGTACAAATGCACGCGGGGGAAAAGCTCTTTTAAAATCCCCAGCAAAATTTTCTGCATGGCTTTGTGATAGTACGGCGATTCACACTGTGAAACCACGATGCCGTTGTCGCTGAGGCGGGCGTAGATGTCTTTGTAAAAATCGATGTTAAATAACGGCGTTGCTGGTCCGATGGGATCCGAGGAGTCCACGATAATCACATCGAAAGTTTCTTTTGAGGTTTTCATAAAATCCACGCCATCGGCAATTAAGATTTCAAGCTTTGGGTTGTCAAACTGGCAGGAGGTTTGAGGGAGCCACGCGCGGCTGGCATCGATAACCACAGGATCAATTTCCACCATTACGCACTTTTTAACGCTCTTGTAGCGTAAAACTTCGCGGGCTGTGCCGCCATCACCACCGCCGATTATTAATACTTTTTCGGGGTTCGGGTGAGTCATCATCGGCACGTGTGTGATCATATCGTGATAGATAAACTCATCTTTTTCGGTCACCATAATCAGGCCATCGTGGGCCAGCAAAAGACCATGGGTGACGGTGTTGTAAATGTCGACTTGTTGAAAGGGGCTTTTTTTCGAAAACAGATGTTCGGTGGTGCGAAACTTCATTCCCAAATTTTGTTCGGCGTCTAACTCTTCAAACCAAGTGTTGCTCATACGTCCATCTCCTGAAGTAAAAACGCGGGTTGGGTTTCTTTTTGCGGCTTGTAGTAGTTGTAATACTGCGTGCAGTAGCCGGAGTTGAGGTTTTGCTGGTAGCGGTTCTTGAGGACGTAATTTCCAAAGGTCATTTCGCTGACAGCCTGGTTGTTGAATAAAACTAAATCAAACGAGGCCGGTTGAAAAAATTCCACCACGCGACTGGCGAGTTCAAACTGTTCTTCGGGTTTGCAAGCATCGGTTTCGAAGCTTGTGTAGTTACCTATCTTTTCGGGCGTTACATGAATGGTGTAGTAGTAAGGACCATCGATGGCGTTTAAAGAATAGCCACAGGGATCAAAGATATGATCGTCGATTTGCCCTTTGACCAGGGATTGCACCTGCGCCAGTTGTTTTGCATTGTCGCGCGCCAAGGGAACATTTTCTCGGCGAAACATTTCGATGCGCTGTGGAAGCACTCCATGCATAAGGATTTCCATGGTGTGGTCGTCCTTGGCTGGTAAGTAATTTTGATCCGTGGAAAACAGCAAAAGATGATGCTCGTCTTCTTGGCCAAAACGCAGAGCTTGGCCTTTAAACCATTTGTTGAGTTTGCGCAGATCCTCGAAAAAATCGGTGGGTTGATACTGCGGAAAAACTTCGTTTTTTCGTTCGTAAAAAAAAGCTTCGATGTGTTGTGGTTTAATGACGGACAAAATCTTTTTTGCCGCCTGGATCAAACGCGTGCGTCCACAGGTGATCATCACCAAGTAGCGGTCGTAAACAAACAAACTGGATTCGGAAAGCAGGTAAGCATCCATATGCTCGTTGCTCACTTGTGACAAGATTTTTGCGCCCGAGGCCCAAACCACATCTTCCCAAAACGGTTTACCAAGGGCCCGCAAATTGGGAGCCGACGGTTTAAAAATAATCTCAATTTTCTTCTCGGACCCTTCAAAGAACAAGCCATCTCCTCGAAATGTAATTGCAGCAAAGCTACAGAAAATAGCCAATAAGGGGGGTGAAATCAACAAATAATCATTGCAAAATACACTCAGATCTTGCTGTATAGGGCTCTATGACATTGCCAAAAGCAAATACCACCGAGATCTCTCAGCGCCGCAAAAAAGTTGTGGTGATTGGAGCGGGGCCCGCAGGCCTGGCGGCGGCTTACAAATTAAGAGCTTCTGGCGTCGATGTAGAGCTGTACGAGGCGCAAAAGCAGGTGGGTGGGCTCTGTCGAAGTTTTGAAATCTGGGGACATATCGTTGATTTAGGTCCACATCGTTTTTTTTCAGCAAGCGATGAAGTGAACCGATTTTGGTTTCAAGCAGTGGGTGAAGAATTTTCCTGGGTCCCACGACAAACTCGCATTTTCTATCAAAAGAAATATTTTCAATATCCACTTCAGGCTTGGGACACTTTCACTCAGCTTGGCTTTGTAGAGTCGCTACGCAGTTTAGCTAGTTATTTGTGGGCAAAAATTAGTATTAGGCAAAACGACGAAACGTTCGAAAATTGGGTCGTTGCTCGCTTCGGTCGCAGGCTTTACGGAATTTTTTTTAAAACTTACAGCGAGAAGCTTTGGGGTTTGCCCTGTTCTGAGATTGATCCAGATTTTGCCTTTCGCAAAATTCGCGGTTTGAGTTTGCTGCAAGTGTTGAAACGTTTTTTTAATAAAAAATCCACCTTTGTGGATCAATTCGCCTACCCAAAAAACGGAACTGGTGCGGTTTACGAAACACTCGCCGAACGCTTTATTAAAATGGGTGGAATATTAAACTTAAACTCACCGGTGCAAAGAATGGATTTGTTGCAAGCGGATGCCATCGTTTCGACCATGCCTCTGCCGCTGCTTTTACGGATGCTACCAGAGGTACCAGATTCAATTCTCGCGGCCGCTGAACGCCTCGCCTTTAGAAACACCGTTTTAGTTTACGTGTGGGTGGAGAAAAAAAATCTTTTTCCCGACAATTGGATTTACGTCCATTCTCCAGATATTCAGTTTGGTCGGGTGACAAATTTTAATAACTGGTCCACGAACAAAAACTCTACCGCTGTTGGCACAGTGCTTTGTTTGGAATACTGGTGCTCGGACCAAGACACAAACTGGCAGTGGTCCGACGAGCAGTGGAGTGCCCTGGCGCGAGAGGAATTACTGGCGTCGCAGATATCGTCAGATTATGGAAAAATTTTGGATTGTAAAGTGGTCAAAGTTCCGCGGAGCTATCCAGTTTTTAAAAAGGGATTTCAAAAAAATGTGGAAATCATTCGAAAGTATTTGCAGCAAGCTCACCCAGAAATTTATTCCATCGGTCGCTACGGAGCATTTAAATACAACAACCAAGATCACAGTTTGCTGATGGGTTTGCGGGCGGCCGAACACATTCTCAATCAAAATAACGTGAGTTTAGAAAAAATTAATACGAGCCATACCTACGAGGAGGATTTTAACCTCAAAGATATCCGCTACGATACTTTCGACGAGGTGTAATATGAAGTTTTTGATCTTAATACTTGGAGTTGTCATGGCCGCTGACTGGAAACCACTCGAAGAATTTCGTAAAAATGCCAATGACTCGATTAAAAAAAATTGGTTGGTGGTTGTGGGCCTTGAGTGGCTGCAAGAAGGCAAACCCTATTCCTGGCCCGAGCAAAACCCAGTACTTATTTTTGAAATGAAAAAAAAGAAAGTCACAGTGCGTGTTTTCGACGATCACGATTTAAAAATCGATGGCAAACCCATCAAGAAAGATAAAACCTACTCTTTATTGAGCGATAAGTCCGACTTTAAAACCACCATCGAAAAGGGCTCCTTTCAACTTTTTATCATTGATCGCCCCAAAGGCTTAGCTGTGCGAATCAAAGATCTACAAAGCGAAGCCTTAAAAACTTTTGCGGGGATCCCTTGGTGGGAACCCAAAGAGGAATATATTGCGAAGGGCACATGGAAGAAATTAAAACCTGTGCGAACCATTAAGATTCCCGACATCCAAGGAGAGATCACCGAAGAAAAGATTTCGGGCTTCGTCGAGTTTGAGTTGCAGGGGCAAAAACAAGAGCTGTATCCAACACAAGACGGCGCAAAACTCTTTTTTGTATTTAAAGACCTCAGCAGTGGAAAAACCAGCTACGGCCCCGGACGCTTTTTAAGTGCCGAGCTCGGTAAGGACGGCACTGTGGTTATGGATTTTAATCGCGCGACCAATCCTCCATGCGCCTATATCTCTTTCGCAACGTGTCCACTGCCGCCGATTGAGAACTATCTTAAAATCTCTATTGAAGCCGGCGCGCAAAAACCTGCAAAAGGGCATTAGAGTTTTCTTTCATTGCTTAATTTTCATGCAGGCAAGAGTTTTCAAAAAAGGTTTTCTTGTCTTGATTGACAAATCTCTGTCTCATAAAGCAAACTTTTCTTGCTCTATAAATTAGGGCCTATTGTTCAGGGGGCTTATGGCTTGGCTTGTTGTTGTTGAATGGTTGTCCCGATGCATCTTTTTACTTCTCGTCGGTCTGTCTGTTTGGTCTGTTTCGATTATGATCGAGAGAAGAAGATTTTTTAAATCTTTGCTTTTCCCCACCGAAGAATTAAAGAAACAAATAAGAAATAAAAATTTTTCTTTTCAGCAAGAGCATTTCTTAAAAGATATTTTTCAAGAAATTTCAATTTTAAAAAGTAAAGAACAGATGGATCGAGCTTTTCAGGCTCTTATGAATGAAAAGAAGCAAAAAATGGAATCTGGGATACCTATATTAGGAACCCTGGGGTCAACAAGTCCGTTCATAGGTCTCTTGGGAACGGTTTTAGGTATCATTGTGAGTTTTGGGGAGCTTTCTTCAGGGACGGGAAACACCGACACTGTTATGTTCTCTTTGGCAGAAGCTTTGGTGCTCACTGCTGCAGGTTTGATTGTGGCGATTCCAGCTGTGGTCGCCTTCAATTATTTTGGCAGAAAGATAAAATCAATTCTTGTCGACGCCTCGATCATTAAAGATCTTTACATAGCCCATAGGGACTAAACTTTGGATACGAATACAACCGACATTACAGAGGGCATCAATGAGATCAACGTGACACCGTTTGTAGATGTTGTGTTGGTGTTGCTGGTTATTTTCATGGTGACAGCGCCAGTGATGATCAAAGACAGCTTAAAGGTCAATCTCCCCAAAACACTGACTACTGATTTACCAGAAAAAGTAGACTCCGTAGGCATAGCTATCACCAAAGAGGGGCAAGTCTTTTTTAATGGAACCCTAATGGGGGCGCAGACACTGGAAGAAGAACTGAAGCGTCGATCACAAACGTCTCCGGGCACCCATTTTTTAATCAGTGCAGATGTCGAGTCTCGTCATGGTGATCTGATAAAGATGATTGATCTTCTAAAGCGAAACAATTTAAATAAATTCGCCCTGCAAGTTGAAAAAATTCAAAAAAATGTTGATTAGAGCCATAGTACTTAAACCCTGGCAGATCTCTTTATCTTTTCACGTGGGTGTACTGGCCTTTTTTTTAATCTTACTCTATTTCAGTAAAATGCAATCAGAACCTGTCGTCATTCAAGATTTTGTGGTCCCCATCAATGTTCAAAATTTAAATAAAGAAGAAGAAAAACCAAAAGTTATATTAAAATCCATCAATGAGGAAAAACCATCTACAGCTGCGGAAAAGCCGAGAGAGATCTTTGGGGCCAATAGAAATTCACTCACGGACTCTTCTCAAGAAATCGCTTCCAAAAAAGGCAATACGATCACAAAAGATGTGGATTCGAAAGTGCTGACGGACGCTGACGCCTCACAACTGCCGAATCCAACAGACGAGTACCTTGTTTCTGAGATGCCACAGGTGATCACTGAAGTGCGACCCACTTATCCTGCAGAAGCCAGAGCAAAACAAATAGAAGGCTCCGTCGCTCTCAATGTATTGATAGATAATCAGGGGGTTGTTCGCCAGGTGACTTTTATCGAAGGGCCAGAAATTTTTAGAGGAGGAGCCTTGGAGGCTATGAAAAAATTTCGATTCAAACCGGCTTTTGTCACTGGGCAGCCGGTGGCTGTGCGAATTCGTTATGTTTTAAAGTTTAAGTTGGAGTTTTAAATGTTCATATTGTTTCTCTTTTGTTTTTTTTCGATCTCTCAAGAGCAAGACGTCAATCAGGTTCCGGCGACGACAGCTACACAGCCCGTTTCAGCAGAACCAACCACCACTATCAGCGGCATTATTTTAGAGCGCGGCACACGCAAGCCTTTGGCTGATGTTGCTATCTATCTGCTTCCACAAAAAACAAAAGCAGTCAGTGACCAAAATGGAAATTTTTTGTTCGAAGGTGTTCAACCTCAGGTTTGCTCAGTCATTGTTAATTTAACTGGGTATAATAAATATGAAAAAGAAACCAGCTGCAAAGAGCCGGGCCGGATGTCCATCTATTTGGAAAAAGTTTTGTACACGGGTTTTGAAACAACTGTGACTAGCAAAGCAGAAAAACGAGATGATCAGACGCAGACTTTAACGCAAGAGGATTTTATGAAAACCGCAGGAACGTTTGGCGGTGATCCTGTTCGCGCCGCTCAAAACCTACCTGGCGTCTCGTCGCAGGGGGCTTCTGCGGAGGTCATTGTTCAAGGGGCCAGTCCTGACGATACGGGTTACTTGATCAACGGTCATCGCGTACCTTTGGTTTTCCATTTTGGCGGCCTTTCTTCCGTCGTTATTCCAGAGGCTGTGGAAAAAGTGGAGCTCCTCCCCAGTGGTTACGGACCTGAGTACTCTAGAGCCATCGGAGGAATTATTGGTATCACAACGAAAGAGCCTAAAAAAGATCGCACCCATGGAATGGCCTATGTGGACTTACTCAATTCTGGTGGACTCTTGGAAGGTGCTATTAATGAAACCTCCTCATTCCTGGTCTCAGCCAGATACAGTTATATAGGACAAGTTCTTAAAGCAGCGGCCAATGAAATGGAAACCACGACACTCACCACGGCCCCTACTTTTTATGATTTTACGGGCATCTATAACAATCAAATCAATGCAAATAATAAATTCAAGACAACTTTTGTTTTAAGCAGTGACGAATTAGAGCTCATTGTGAATAAAGCCTTTGCCGACGATCCGGCTCTTCGTGGACGACTTTCTAACACAACAGATTTTTTTAGAGTGATTCCGCAAATGATCACTCAGTTAGGTCCAGATCATAAAATGGACAATTCTTTGGGTTTTGGAAAAGATAAACTTATTGTCAACATCGGAACGAACTACCTCAATGTGGATTCGGATGTGATTTCACAAAGATCGGAAGTTATTTCTAAATGGTCAGAGACGTATAAAACCTTTTTGGGTTTAGACAATCAATGGACAAACACCAATGTAAGAATCAATTTACCCACTGAAGGCACAGTGGGAGGAGTACCGACTCCCTTCTCTGCCGGCGAAGAGCAACGTTTTACTGCACAAGTCAGCCAATATCAGTTGGGTGCTTATTTGCGACAAGAAATAAAAATTTTCGAAGATTCCAATTGGACTTTTTTGCCAAACTTGAGGGTGGACCAGTTCAGCCTGAGCGATTCTTCGGAGTTGCAACCACGTTTGCAAATTCGTTATCAATGGGATTCAAGCTTGTTGCTGCGTGCATCTGTGGGAAGATACGCCCAGGCCCCCTTGCCACAGGAGACATCAAAAGAATACGGCAACGAAAGTTTAAAACCTCTTTCGGCAATGCATTACACAGCTGGATTTAGCAAAGACTTTAAAAATGGATCCAATCAAGGGTTCGAAGTGACCAATAACTATTTTTATAAAACATTAGATAATCTCGTTTTTCCAGATATTGTCTCTCGTTATGCCAATTCGGGAACTGGAACTATTTACGGAGCCGAAGTTCAAGCCAAGTATCGCAAAGATAAATGGTCTTCACAGCTGGTCTATACGTTTTTAAACAGCAAACGAACCATACCAGGTTTTGGAACACAACCTTCGGAATTCGACCAAACCCACAACTTGAACCTCATTGGCTCCTACACGACCGCGCGCTGGACATTTGGTGGTCGATTTCGCTTTGTCACAGGCCTCCCGTACACCCCAGTCATTGGTGCTACCTACGACAGTAACAATGATGTCTTTATCCCTGCAGCGGGAACTATTTTTTCTCAAAGATTCGACTCTTTTCAGCAGTTTGATTTGCGCATCGATAGAAAGTTTATTTACGACAAATGGATTTTAAATGTTTACTTCGACGTGCAAAATCTTCTCAACAGAAAAAATACTCAATCCATTGAGTATTCTTATGATTTTAAAAATCAAGAGAATGTGGCAGGACTTCCTATTCTTCCTACATTTGGTGTCAAAGGAGAATTTTAATGAAACTTCTTTTTTATAGTGTTCTCTTTGTATTTATAAATTCCTGTGGAGAAAGTAATTTGAAGAAGGTCGAGCGACTACAAGGCTTCCGAATTCTCGGAGTCAAAACGTCGACACCAGAAGTGAACCCCGGTGATACCATATCGGACATCCAAGTTTTTTTCTCTGATCCCCAAGGCGGAGGACGGATCATTGCGGGAACAACAGTGGCCTGTGTGGATCCTGGCATATCCTTTGGAGCCGAAGTGGATTGCGATCACGACCCTGCAAAAGTCACCGGCACTTACAGTATTAATACAATAGCCGATGATGACTCTGTGGGGCAGTTTACCGGTTTGTCTTCATCAACGTCCTCGGTCACTGTGCCGAGTCTTATCCTCACTGGCAAAACAACTCGCGAACAGTTCAATGGAGTTGGGTACATTATCATATTTACGTTCACTGTGGACGGCAAAGAGGAAAAAGCATTTAAGAAAATTCTGGTTTCCACGAGACCCGTCAAAAACAACAACCCAGGAACGCCGACGGCCAGCATTTTACTTAAAAATGGGTCTGCGATAGCTTTGCCGAATCAAAATGAGTCCCTTGTGGTTTCTAGCAGCTCACAAGAGTCTTTCGAGTTTATGAATATTTCAGGAACCAAGGAAGTGCTTCAAGAGAATTTTCAGGTGGCTTGGTACGTTTCGAATGGAGAGTTCGACAAACCGAAGTCGTCTGTGAACGAAGATGTGAAGTACCAAAAGGCGTCAGCGCAAAGTCCTTTCACTTTGGTGGCCGTGATTCGCGACGAGCGCGGTGGCATCGAGTTTTTGCAATTTAGCCAGTAAAACTATCTTTCGCCAACGGTTATTTTTTCGATCACACCTTCGGCGGTGATGTAAACATTGGTGGGCAGGTAATCCACTTCGAGCTCTGTCACGAGGGTTTTTCCGCGATCGTGGTAAAATGCCTGACCCGGCAAATACTTTTCAAGCACGGCCTGTGCCTCGGCGTGGGAGGTTGCGGGATCCGTGTTGACAGGAATCAGTCGGCGACTCCCAAGAGCGCCCTCTAGACCAACATCCGGTAAATTTTTAAGCTTTTCCAAACACGGAGCGCAGGTCACGGACCATAGAATAAGGACAGAAGGGGCGGGCTGTGCGGCGATTTCGGCCATGCCCAAAAGCTCTGAGAGCTTTGCGGGGTCTATTTTCTGGCCGATATGGTCTTTTGAGTTTTGTATCAAATAATCCGATAAGTAGTTTTGTGAATACGCAACCAAGGCGATCATTAATGCGAGACCCACAAGCAATGAAAACGGTAAAAGCAGCCACTTTGAGGTTTTTAAATCGTTCATGGTTGAGATCTATGCGAGCCCTTCCCGCTCGTCAATCCCCAAGATCAAAACTTCGTCATGATTCGGGGCAAATTGTTTTAGAGTACATCTTATTGCTCGTGATCAGTGTAAGCGTAGCTACGTATTTAACCAAAAAACTCGTTGGCAAAGATCCCGAAGACGCCGGCATTGTAACCAGCGCCTGGGGGCAGATCAATTCGGCCATCGGCGCAGACATTATTGAATAAACGCAGACATCATTGAATTGTAACCCGACTATAAATAAATAAAGCGGCGATTCTTAAGTTCGTTTTTAAGCTCGATTTGCATGTAATCTTGAATATCTTCTGTGGTGCGACGGATGTAGTCTTCATCATCCATGGCTTCGGGGCCTCGATCCAATACAATGGCTGGCAGAATTTTTATTTTCCAGCGGGCGGGCAGAGGAATAATATTCAACGGCAAAGGAATTACCAAGCCGCGGAGATATTTTGTAAATTTCAGTTGCGCTAAATTAATATGAGTCTCTTCGGCCCCGATGATCAGTGTTGGTACGATGGGGGAGTTGGTTTCCAGCGCCATCCGCACAAAGCCTTTTTTAAAGGTCTGTAACTGATACCGACGCGTCGTGGGTTTAAAGTTTCCGTACTCTCCTTCGGGAAAAAGAATGAGCAGCTGCTTTTTTTTCAAAACGGCAATACCATTTTTTTTTGTGGCTTCGATGAAACCCATTTTTTGTGCCGGGATGGCCGTGGTTTGATTTAAAAACCAAAAATGATGGGTTAAAACTCGAGGAACTCGATGCACAGCTTGATCGACATGATGGCAAAGCAAAAATGCATCGAAACCGGAGTAGCCAGAATGATTGGGGCTGATGATGGCGGCCCCTTTGCGCGGAATATTTTCCAAGCCTTCCACTTCGACTCGAAGATACTTGGTCATGATTTCACCTAAAAAGTGGGGGAATACGCGATACACAAGCTCCTCAGAAGTGAGATCCTTGAGACTTTTTGTTTTTTCGCTGACTTTTTTAAAAAACCATTTCATTTTACTAAAGAGATATCACAGTTTGGGGAGTTTATGAAGTCACAATATATTTTAGCCATCGATCAGGGAACTACCGGAAGCACCGTCTCTCTTTACAATGAGCGCGGGCACGTGGTGAAGCGAGCCGATAAGGACTTTGAGCAGATATTCCCCAAGCCAGGATGGGTGGAACATCGCACGTCGGACATTTGGGAAACTGTGCTTTATGGAATTAGCGAAGTGGTCAGCAAAATAGATGCTCGCCAAATTGCCGCCATCGGCATCACCAACCAGCGCGAAACCGTGGCCGCTTGGAATCGCACCACCGGCGAACCAGTGATGAATGCCATCGTTTGGCAATGTCGTCGAACCACGGAAGAATGCCGAAAACTCAAACCCAAAGAAAAATTTGTGCGCGCGAAAACCGGGCTATTGATGGATCCCTATTTTTCGGCCAGCAAAATGGCTTGGATTTTAAAAAATAACGAAAAAGCAAAAAAACTAGCCGCCAACAACCAACTGTGTTTTGGCACCATGGATACGTTTTTGATCTGGCAACTCACAAAAGGTCAATCCTACAAAACGGATCCCTCCAATGCTTCGCGCACCATGCTGTTTCACCTCAAAAAGCAAATTTTTGATAAAGAATTATTAAAGCTTTTTAAAATTTCGCAAGACGCGCTTCCCGAGGTCGAGTTTAACAATGGCCACTTTGGAATCACGAAAGGTGTTCCCGGTCTTCCTGATGGAATCCCGATCCACGGGGTGATCGGTGATCAACAGTCAGCGCTGTTTGGCCAGGGTGGGATTCACAAAGGCGATGCAAAGATCACCTTTGGTACTGGAAGTTTTTTGTTGTTCAATACTGGAAACCAAATTGTCCCTTCCAAAAAGGGACTACTCTCAACAGTGGCCTGGGTATGGAAAGGCCACAAACCAATATATGCTCTTGAAGGCGGCGCTTTTATTTGCGGCGCAGCGGTGCAGTGGTTGCGCGATGGAATGGGGTTTATCGAAAAAAGCTCCGAAGTGGAACGCCTGGCGCGCTCTGTAGAATCCTCGGAGGGTGTGGAATTTGTTCCGGCCCTTTCGGGTCTCGGTGCCCCGTACTGGCAGCCACAAGCGCGGGGAATTATTAAAGGTCTTTCGCGCGGGACGACACGGGCCCATATCGCGCGGGCCACGCTTGAAGCCATGGCGCTGCAAAACTTAGATATTCTCGATGTGATGAAGAGCGAAGCCAAATTAAAACTCACACGAGTTCGAGTGGACGGCGGAGCTACGGAAAATGATCTGTTGATGCAGTTGCAGTCCGATTATTTAGGTATCGATGTGGAGGTTCCACAAAATATCGAAACCACAAGCACAGGCGCTGCATTGATGGCGGGTCTGGGCGTGGGACTCTGGAGCGTTTCAGATTTACACAAAGTGAACCCCATTGCCAAAAAATTTCAGTCTCAAATTGAGAGACGCCAGCGAATAGAGCGGGTCAAAAAATGGCGCGAGGCTGTTCGGTTGAGCTACTAGTATGCAAGCATAAACCCAGACTTTAGAACTCAAAAAAACCTCCGATAAGCTTTGGGGCTGCAATCGCCGCAGCCATCGTCGGAGGATGCATGAAATTAGTGGGTGTTTTTATTGTGGCCGCGTTTTTAACTGGATGCGGCTCCATCAGTTCGCAAACCCACTCCACTCGTTCGCAACAATACCAAGTGAGTGTGATTGCAAACTCGCAGCAGCGATCCGTGGCCACGCAATCCCTGGGTAAAACAATTGTCGTCAAGAAGTGCCAAGTCAATAAAACCAACTGCGAAGCCGGCACTAAAAAACTTGAGTACGATCAATTTTCGAAAAATTTAAAAAACAAAGTAATGATTCACTCAGTAATCTCCCAGCAAATCTCACTTTTAGAACAGCAGGCGGCTTCCTTGCGCCTCGATCGTGATGTGCTCAAACAAGAAGTTGAAGAATTTGACCGCAACCTTAAAATGAATCGCATGTCGTCCCTGCGCGACGTCACTCATAACATTGAGCGCCTGCGGGTGTCTGTATCCATGGAAATTGTGGAGCTTAAACAAAAGCTTTCGTTAACAGAAAAAGATTTGCAAGTTTTAAAAGAAAATTCACAACAGCCCAATGTCGCAATCAATGCCGACATCTCGCGAATTCTCGCCACTCTCGAAGTTCAAGACGGATTCGGTCAATCTTTGCACTACAAAGATAACCTTATCGCGCAAGCCATCGACCAAGTCATTGCCGAAATGATTTAATTTTTTTAATTCTGAGCTGGGCTCTCGTCTGTAAACTCGGGGTAAAATCTTTTCGCTTTAAGTAAACTACCCGTGGCAGTCTCTACAGAACCGTATTTTTTTTGAACGCGAATAAGCTCCCGCCAAATTACGGGCTGAAATGGGTTGAGGCGCAGGGCTTCGGTGTAGCAGTTTTGGATGTGTTCAAAGTTTTTGGCTAAATCGAGAGCCGTTAGAATCTCGGCTTTTAAAAGGTAGTAGCCAAAAGTTGTAGAATTGATTTTGAGAGCTATATCAATCCATGCTTGCGCAGAGGAAAGATCATTTAATAGATAGGAGGCCGCCGCTCGATTGTAGGCCGCACTTTGATCGCTGAGTTCTAAAAATACATGTTCGCACACGCTAACGGCTTTACGAGCCCACACCTGTCTGTTTGCATCGTTGTAGGGGAGTCCTCGTGCACTGTAAGTGAGGATAGAGCAGTACAAATTATTGAGTTTTAAATCCATTTTGTCCTCGATGCTCGCCATCAAGGTTAGGACAGAGCTCTCTTGTCTAAATAAAGTTGACGCCACCAGGATTTGATAGATTTTTTTTATTTTTTCGATTTGTGAAAACCACGACGACGATCCTTGCCACTCGTTCACTTCTTTTTGTAAAAACGCTTTAAATGAATCAAAATTTAAATAAGGAATATCTGATCGATGGCTTTTATGGAAAAAGAAAATCATAAAATGATCTGCATAGACCGGACGCCAGTTTGGTGAACTGAGAAAGTACCTGATCGCCCCGTGATAGTTGGCCAGCGTATGATTGATGGCGACCACCGGCAGTTGATGACGGACGGTTTCCTGCTCGATCTGCACTGGGTTTAAAAATAACTGAAACATTTTTTGGAAGTGATCGCGAGGGACTACTTCGGCGTAGCGGGTGTCGATGTAGGATTCAAACCCTGGCTGACGCCACAGCATGTAGTTGCTGAACTCCGGAGTGGCAAAGATTTTGCTTTTTGTTGTGTTTTCTAAAAAATCAGCGGCCGCCGTTAAATTTTCATTTTCTGACACCTTCCAACCAAAATGAAAGTTCTCGCGCAGGCCTTCGATGTTTCCGGTCACGACAAGTGTGCACAGTAATAGCGTCACAACAGCGACGACAGCGGTTTTGTAAGACACATATTTTTTGAATCTATCAGCCGAGAAGTGCGTCCAAAGATTTTCAAAACCAACAAGGATAAACGGAGCCGTCAGCAAAACGGAGGGAGACAAATTGCGAACCATCGTGGTGGAAAAATACACCGCAAAGCCGAGCCATAAAACATACACCCAGCCCAAAACACGAAAACCTGGGCGAAGGGAAAATAGCAAAAGAAAAATCCAACCGCCCCACATGCCGTACCAGGCCCACGAAACCCCGGGATCAGTAAAAGACATTCCCTCTTGAATCAGTCGGTAAACAGGATCGGCACTCACTTTTCGCAGGTAAAACGGATAGGTGGCTCCGTCCCAGCCATAGGGATTGAGCAATGTGGCAAAGATGCTAGCTATAAAGGGAAAGAAGACCTTCCGCGGATGGCGCAAAAATACAAAGCCAAAAAGAATCAATCCTAGAATAAACATGCCATGACTGTTGGTCCACAACAGCAAGACGGGAGGCAATAGCCACAAGCTCTTTACTCTTTCTGGTTTTAAACAAAAACGAAGTAAAATTAATATTTCAAAAGTCAAAAAGAGATGCGTCCAAACCTCGGGCCGAGGAACCCAGCGCCGTTCGATCCATAAAAATAAAACGCAATAAAGAACCCAAGTGAGTAGTGCAGGACGGCGCGAGCTCATGGCACGGTAGGAAAACCAGCCAAAAATACTGGAGACCATGTAAAGTAGCGCACAAACTGCAAGTACGCCAAAATAATCAAGCACTTCCATGCTTAAGTAGCTTGTGATTTGAAAAATCCATGTCAAATTAATCCAGCGGGCTCCTGAATAGATAAATGAAAAGCTATCTTGGGTGGGAAACTGCAGGTTTTCTAAAATCCAGCGACCGGTGGCCATGTGCCAATAGAGGTCGGTGTCCATGTCTCCCTTGATACAAAGAAGAATGGTGAATAAGGAAAAACCAAAAAGCATTACCGCTTCAGTTTTTTTCTCAAAGTTTTTCAAAGACCACACCCATTTCTCCTAGGCGCACCCAAACTGAAATATTTTGGGCAATGGGTTGCAGCCATTGAGCGAAGCGAATGAAGCCCGCATGTCGCAAAATCATATCTAAAGAAACTTTTTTGTGCGGACTCCACGTGTTCACACAGCGCCAGCCGTGCCGCTCCCAAAGGAGCACAAGGCCTTTACGAGAGTAAAACACCCAGTGGTCGGGAACATTATGCGGCCAAAGAGAACCCATACAATAACGACTTATCGAGTCCGCTCGGGGCAAAACCACCAGAGCCCGTGTCCCTTTTCGCACGACTCTGTCGAGGTCTTCGAGATGTTCCTGGGGCGCTAATAGATGTTCAAACGAGTCCAAATAAAATAAAACATCAAACAGGTTCGAAAACCGAGCAATATCGGTGGCAAGACGCTGTTTGCTAAAGTTCCGCTCGGCGAGTCTTTCTACAGCGGAGCCATGGGCCTCAAGGCCGAAAACCCGATCGTGCTGTTTTGCTAAATGCTCAAGCACAGCACCTCCGCCAAACCCGATCTCCAAGATCACTTCTTTTTTTCCGAGGGAAAGCTGACTGTCTTTTAAAAAGCGGATGAAGGTTTCGACTTTTGCTGTCTGAATGGCGCCATCGTAATGACCGCGATCCTGCTGATAGGATTCTGTATATTTGAACTCGCGACGATGGGGAACAACCTCGGTTCCGCAGGAGAGACAGCCATAGAGGTCTAACGTTTGATTCCACTGATCTGATTGACAGGCGGGGCATAACATTTTGTTAGCCATTTTTAATCTCGACCGAGGATTGCCCGCGGGGAGCTAAAATGGCCCAGCTTCGTTGTTGATGCGATATCTCAGGCGCAAATAGAGCCGAAATACAAAGATTTTTACCTTGGCAGGGAGGGGTATCGGCAAAATGCACGCAAGGAGAGCAGCTTACTTTGTTGTAAAAAATTAAATCCTCGCCATTGTTTCGTGGCATCAACCGCGTGCCCGGGTCTGTGGGGCCCCAAAAACTCACGGTGTCTTTTCCAAGGAGTCGTGCCAGATGTAGCAGCCCGGAATCTATTCCTAAAAATCGCTTGCTTTGCCCAATTCGACGAATGGTTCCCGAAAGGGCATGGGCACCACATTCGTTTTGGCAAATCAACCCCAAGGTCTTTTCAATTTCTTTTTTGAGGACGTCTCCAGCTTCGAAATCATTGCGACTTCCCAGCAAAATGATTTTTGTATTTTCTGGCACTCCCACTTTCTGCAAAGCCGCTGTCCATTGTTGAGGAGTGAGCTGTCGCTCGCGGGCGTGGTCCGAGCACGCAAACGAAAGACTCCATTCCCCGTCGCCGGTGGTGATAGAATGCGATCTTCGAAACGCCAAGGATGCGTGATCAAAATGTTTGGCAGGTACTCCCGGTAGCGAAATCAGCGAGCTGTAAAAATCGGCCGAGCACGAATACGTGTTGTAAAAAACCAAATGCGTATAGAGGTTCAGTCGCCAGTAAACAGTTTCTTTAAAAAAGCCCAAGCGGTTGCGGGCAAGCGTGAGCAGACTGAGAAGTGTCGTGCCACGACTGTGAATTTCGAGATCAATGCACGTATCTATGCGAAACATGGTGGAGGCTAAAAATAGGAACGTGCTCCAAAGCAGCGTGAGCAAATTGCGATCGTTGATCACATAAATACGATCGAAAATCTTCAACTCACGGGCAAAGGGAACCACCGCAGGGGTGGTGACAATGATCAGTTGCCCGCCACCAGCGAGCTTTTCTTTCAAAGATACCAAGGCCGGGTAGGCGAGGAGCAAAGATCCACCACCAATCAGCTTCATGATTAAAATACGTCCGCGGGGCTGTAAGTCATGGGAGCGGCGAAGAATTTTGCCAATGAAAACCACAAAGGGTTTCAAAAAAAAGATGGTGATGCCACCCAAAAATAGGTCGAGGCGTTTTTTTCGCTGAAGCTGCACTTAAAAATGGTAGCAACGACCTAAGGGGCTGTCACTCTGAATGAATCTAAGATTCGATCCAGCGGGGCCATCGCTCAACCGCGACCTTGGTCGAGAAGGGGCTGCCTTTGCCTTGGCAAACAAATCCTGTTTTAGACTTCAGTTTTTTCATATTTCCGGGTTAACATTGTTAGGGGCGCGACAGACTCTTGGGGGAGTTTAAAAACATGATGTTTCTTTTCACATTGATTTCTCTTTTAAAAGCCGTCGAACCGCACCCCGCGGTCTCGTGGGAACAACTGCTGCAAGAGGGACGGTATGAAGAGTCGTATTCTGTGGCAAAGCAACAACTCTCAGGATCGTACACGGATTTTTATCTCGGCTTGATTTCGCAAAAAAATAAAAAATGGGAGGTGAGTCTCGAACATCTCACCAAGGCTCAGTCGCAAAGTCCTGATGTCTTAGATTATGTGGCCATCTCGCGCGGAATTTCGCTTTTCGAAACTGGCAATTTTCAAAAAGCCTTGGACGAATTTACGTCGGCCGAAAAACAAGCCCGCACAAAATACACCGCGGATGTGGCGCGCTTCTATCAGTCCGAAACTCTTGTGGAGCTGAAGCAATGGAAAAAAGCCGAGCCCTTGTATCAAAAGAATCTCAAGCGTTTGCAGCGCACGGGTTTTTATTCGTCAGTGCTGTGGGGTTACCTTGCAACACAAGTCAAAAACCATAAAAACCAAAAGATCTGTCGCTATTCGAAAGAACTCTATCTTAAATTCCCAGCCTACGAAAAAATCGCCGACTGGGGAATCCGTCATCACGAAAACGCAGTTCTAGGTCAAAAACTCAACTGTTTAGTGACCCTGGCCGAGCAAAAAATGCGTGTGCAGCGGTTGCTCTGGGCGGGCCTCGAAGACAAAGCCTCTAAAGAAATTCAAGATTTACAAAAACGTGCCAGCCCTGAAGCGCGCTACGAAGTGGACCAGCTGTATGTGAGCTATCAATTGCATGAGGGGCATGTGGACGAAGCCCTCAAAACACTGTTGTCGTATCAAAAAGAAAAGGAAAACGACAACGACTACTTGATGAATTTGGGACGCGTGTATTCGCGAACAAACACTCCGCAAAAAGGCATCGAGGCCTACTACCGTGCGTACCAAGTAGCGGTGAGGCCGCAAGTGGCCGCGGCCTCCTTGTTTCAGTCGGGCTTTGCAAGCTATGTGGTGCACGATTATGAGTCCGCTTCGGCAAAATTTAAAGAGTACTCCACCAAGTATCCAGCGGGCAAAATGGCCACTGACAGTTTGTGGTATCAAGCGTGGCTTCAGTATTTACAAAAAGACTACGTACAGGCCGAAAAATCTTTCTTTCAAATTTCAGAACATAAAAAGAGCAAGCCGCGTTTATGGCAAGATCACAAAGAAGATAAAATTAATTATTGGATGGCCATGAGCTTGCTCCGCCAGGAAAAAAAGCGCGAGGCCTACGAAATTTTCACCCGCATGACCCATGATGAGTCTGTGGGCTATTATTCTGTGGCAGCCTATCAGCGCTCGCAACAATTGCTCAACCAAATGGGAACCAAACTTGCACAAAGAACTCCCGCAAGCGCCAGCAGTAATGCCAGTAATAATGGCAACGGCGTTTTATTGCCAGGCATTCACGAAAACTGGTGGTTGTCGGATGCGGTGGCCACCGGCGACGGCGACAAAGATCGCGACGAGAGCGAAGAAACGCTAACGCAGTTACCAGATCCCTTTGAACAAAAAGTGGATGCGATGTTGAGCGCCGAAGAGGTGGTCGAAGACGAATTTCCCGAGGGCGAAACTTCACCGGAGCAAAACCTTTCCCAGGACATGAAAGCTGTGTATTTTAACAATATCGAAAAGTCCCTGCAGCGCGCGCGCGTGCTGTCTCGAGTGGGGATGTGGGACTTTGCGTATCGCGAAGTTTTGGATGCCGAAGGAAAAAAACTTTCGCAGTTTCAAAAACAGTGGCTTCTGCAAGCCCATCAGTCAGTGCATTCCTACAATCGTTCGGTGATTTTAGCATCGCACTTCTTTGAAGATCAAGCGGTGAAAATGGGTTTGCACCACGGCAGTGATTATTGGACCTATTCTTATCCCAAGGCCTACGAAAAATGGGTCACCGATCAAAGCCAAAGCCTCAAAATCCCTGCGGAGTTTGTGTGGAGTATCATGCGTGCCGAAACTATTTTCCGCGCCGACGCGATCTCGCCGGTGGGCGCTCGCGGTTTGATGCAGGTCATGCCGCGCACGGGGCGAAAATTGGCGTCGTTGATGAGTGTGAATGCTATTCAGGTAGACGATTTGTTAAAGCCCGAAGTATCGATCCGTTTTGGCAGTTTTTATTTGCAGCGTTTGCTTAAAAAGTTTAACGGCAACATCAGTCTTGCCGCCGCCGCTTACAATGGGGGCCCGCATCGTGTGCACGCATGGATGCATTATTTTGGCGATTTGGAGCAGGATGAGTTTATCGAGCACATTCCCTATGTCGAAACCCGCAACTACGCAAAAAAAGTGACCAAGTATTTTGCGATTTATAATTTGTTGTACAAAAAGAAAACCAACGCCACGGAATTTTTAGTAAAACCCCTCGGGTTCAAAATGGAAGGCTCGGTTCCTACCATGGAGACTTGGGAGCGCTAGGAGATGGTGATGCGTTTTTGGTTCCATTTCCTTCTTTGATTTCTGGGGCCCTCTCTTTTTAAGACGCGTCCATCCCTGGACTCGCTTGCAAATCGACGATGTATACTAGGCAATTGATACAAATATGTATTTTATTATGAGGAAAGAAATGGTGCTTGAGGCGTATTTTCAGAAATTAATTGACCGGGTGGAACTAGAGATTTCCAATCAGGGGAAAGATGAGAATGGATTTTTTAAGCCGACTAAAACGATTCTGGTGCGGCATTTAAGCACTCTCAAAGACTTGCACAGCAAGCCTTTGGCAAAAGATATCGTCAAAGCCTCGTGGCAGTACGTGAACGAAAATCTCCCGCCCGAGTGGTTGGTGCTCACACCCACCGAAAAAGCTGAGCTTAAAAAAATCCTGGCTTAGAAGGTACGGCAAGGGGCAAGGCGCCTTCGGCGCTTAGCTCGCTCCGTACCGTTAATTCATCTGCTGGGGAATGCGGCCGGCCATGATTTCGGCAAATGGCTGCGTGGCTTCGATGCGCATAAAGACGATTTTTAACACCGCGGTGATGGGCACCGCTAAAAACATTCCCGACAGTCCCCAAATTAACGCCCAAAACACCAAGCAGATGAGTACGGTGATGGGATGCAAATCCATAATTTCGCCAAGCACTCGCGGCTCAACGATATTGCCGATGATAAACTGCATGATTCCCAGCACCGTAAAAATCACAAAAAACTGCCAGCCAAAACCGTAGGAATAAAACACCACCGGAAATGGAAGAGCCACAGCAATGATGGGGCCCACCGTGGGAATAAAGTTAAGCAGAATCGCCGACAAGGTAAAAATCAAAGCGAGGTCGACCTGAAAGGAACCAAGCATAATCAAAAACACGACTCCTGCCGCAAGCGCCAAGAATAGTTTTTTTATAGTGTACTCAAAAGTTTTGATCATAATGGTGCGAATCAACGGTGATTTGATCTGCGCATTTTGATCGCCCACGATCATAAAAGCTGTGTAAATCAACACCAGCGTAAGATTACCGATGATGTAGAACGTTTGCTGGGTAAAATCGCGCACGTACGACACCGGGTTGAATTCCTTGGCCTGCGCGAGAATAAATTCTTTATCGATTTGAATTCCCGCCGGTAGTTGTTCTTCGATAGAGGTTAAAATATTAGCGAGATAGTATTCGTAGCCTGTGATTCCAGTGATGAGTTGTTTCAGCGCCGGAAACATTATCACGATCACACTGACGATAACTCCCATGACTCCGGCAATGGCCACACTGATGGCAAGAGTGCGGGGCAGCCTTAAATGAACTTGAATCCAATAAATGATAGGCGCAAAAATCGCATAGGTAAAAATCGCAAACACAAACGGAACAAGAACCGGTTTTGTGTAAGTGAGCACGGAGGCCACAGCAATAATGGTGAGGATGACGAGACAGATCTGAATGGTTTTTGTGGCAGTAGTGATCGAAGTGGCAGATTTTAACAAGGTAGGTCTCCTAGCAAGGGCTCCGTACCTAGATCATCAGAGATCTAAAAGTTAAAATCAATATTTATTGAAAAAGACCGTCGAAGAGTTGTCCAGGCTGAGTTGGAGTGATCGTCGGAGTTATTACAGAGATCTGCGATCCAAAGCTCACTGGAGTGGCTTCTGCGCTAGGTTCAAAATTTGGTTGGTTTTGTTTAACGAAGCCTGCAAATTCAACATTGTTGTCAAAGAAGCGAATTTGTCCTTCGAACTCTTCTACAAACTGATTGATCATTTTTGGAGTGGCTTTTCGCGAGAAAATTTTGAGGTCTTCGTAGCAACCAGAAACATTGCCCGCTTGCGGTGTTGGAGCCCAGTAAGGAAGGTTGTCTTTGTTGAGAACTGCAATCATCACGTTTTCGCAGGCTTCGAACGTCGGGATTTCATGATCCATCTCATGACCTTGGATATGGTGGGCATGGGCGGTGGTGGCGAAACTTACAAACAAGAGAGTAAAAAGCGTTTTCATGTGTACCTCGTAATATGGAACAATTGATACAGAGGTTCGCGAAGAATGAAAAATTATTCGTTGGAATCATCATTCATCAGTTTTTCTTCTGCGATAATAAATTACTCAGTATGAAAGATTTTCACTAAGTAAAGGGTGATGGTGACCTTGGAATTGTGAAAAACAGGAGTACACTATGCCTATGAGTAAAAATTTATGGTTTAAAAAGAAAACGTACGGGTGGGGATGGACACCCTGCAATTGGCAGGGCTTCGTTGTCGTTGGTTTGTACGTAGCCGCTTTATGTTTAACAGTCTGGTTTGTAAGAATAGGCATTTTCGAATGGACTCCAACGCAGCTCACCATAGCTATTTTCGCAGAGTTCGCTGTTTTGGTCGCTATTTCCTACGCCAAAGGCGAAAAGCCTTCCTGGAGCTGGGGCCGATCAAAATAGCTTTGGGAACCAAATCACTGCCGCTACGGCATTAGGAGCTTCATCAAGTTTCAATGGTTTCTTAAAAAAGGATGGATTAAAAAGGTTTTTAAAAACGAGTTCCGCAGCGAAGCGAGGACTGTCCGAGATTTTTAAAGACCTTTTTAATCCATCCTTTTTTAAGAAACCATTGAAACTTGCGACTAAACATTAAACCTGAAGAAAAGAACGTCGCCGTCTTTGACGATATATTCTTTGCCTTCGAGGCGGTATTTGCCTGCGTCTTTCACGGCTTGTTCGCTTTTGAGGGTGAACAGGTCGGCGCAGTTGTAGGTTTCGGCGCGGATGAAGCCTTTTTCAAAGTCAGTGTGGATGACACCTGCCGCTTGTGGAGCCTTTGTGCCCTTGCGAATGGTCCATGCGCGCACTTCTTTTTCGCCAGCGGTGAAGTAGGTTTGCAGACCTAACAGCGCATAAGCTTCGCGGATGAGGCGGTTCAGGCCGGGCTCGGTGACGCCGAGGCTTTCTAAAAACTCTTTGCGCTCTTCGACAGGCAGCTGAGCGATTTCGGCCTCCATAGAGCTACAAATGAGAATGGCCAAATTGTTTTCTTTTTTTGCAAATTCAATCACGGACTTCGACCAGTCGTTTCCGCCCTTGGTGAAATCACTTTCGCTCACGTTGCAAACGTACAACGTGGGTTTTGATGTGAGCAGATGCATCCCTTTTACGACGGGTTCGGTTTGCTCGTCGGTTTCCACAATGCGGGCCGGTTTTCCAGCTTCGAGAGCCTGTTGGACTTTTATAATGATATCAAGCTCGGCGATCTGTTTTGGATCCTTGCTGGATTTTGCGGTTTTTTCGATGCGCTGACGGCGTTTTTCCACAGAATCAAGATCGGCGAGCATGAGTTCGGTGTTGATCACTTCGATGTCGCGAATGGGATCCACGGAGCCCGACACGTGGATCACATCGGGGTCGTCGAAGCAGCGTACAACCTGCACGATGGCGTCGGTTTGACGAATGTTTGCGAGGAACTGGTTACCCAAGCCTTCGCCTTTACTCGCGCCCTTAACGATCCCTGCGATGTCGACAAACTCGATGGTGGTGGGGATTACGCTCTGGGGTTTGATAAAGGTACATATTTGATCCAAGCGCACATCAGCCACAGTCACCACGCCCACGTTGGGGTCAATGGTGCAAAAGGGGTAGTTGGCTGCTTCGGCTTTGGCCGAAGTGAGCGCGTTGAAAAGCGTGCTTTTTCCGACGTTTGGTAATCCAACAATTCCGCACTGAAGACTCATGGCGTGTCCTTTGGTTTTAGAGAATTAAAATAATTCGCTGTTTTGTCGTACCCTTGAAAGATTAAAGATTCAACAGCGTCGAGAGCCGTGTTTAGAAAATCTGGGAGTTGCGCGCTTTCGTCTTTGCTAAAATTGCTCAGGACGTGATCAGCCACATCGATATTGGGATTGGTGGGGCGGCCGACGCCAAGTTTGATTCGAAAATATTTGTTGTGACCTAATTTTTCGTGGATGTCCCGAATACCGTTATGGCCACCGTGGCCTCGGTCCTTTTGAATTTTAAGCTGAGCAAATGAAAAATCGATTTCGTCGTGCAAAACAATTATCTGACTGTGCTCGATTTTATAAAAGTCGCAAAGACTGCGCACGGGATCGCCCGAAAGGTTCATAAACTCTTGCGGTTTGCAGAAGACAACTTTCTGCGACTGTTTATTGTCCTCGGAATGCAGAGTGAGGTGAGTGGTGAGGGCTTTTAGTTCTTTTTTTTCGGGGGGCGCGTTGACGGACTTCAGAAACGTATCCACAGCCATAAAGCCGATATTGTGGCGATTGAGAGCATATTTAGAGCCAGGATTGCCAAGACCGACGATAAGCCACATGTTTTCTATCCATAACGAAAAAAGCCCGGGTGAGCGGGCTTATGTTCAGTGAGCAAAGTCTTTTCAAATAAATGAAAAGACAAACTAATTACTTCTTTTTTGCTGGTGCAGCAGCGGCAGCGGCCGGAGCAGCTGCGCCAGCGGCAGGAGCTGCGCCTGCAGCAGGAGCTGCAGCAGCCACAGTTTCAACAGCAGCTGCTTTCTCTTCGACGTAAGCAGTTACTGTTGCAAGTGTGCGTTCGCCAGGTGTTACAGCGCGAACGCCATCTGGAAGTTTAAGATCGGACACGTGGAGAGAGTTGTTCAAACGAATTTCTGTAATATCCACTTTTAAAGTTGCAGGAATTGCTGAAGGCAAGCACTCGATTTCCATATCATGCATAATAACCTGGAAAATCCCGCCCTCTTCTTTTACGCCAGCAGCAACGCCAACGTATTCGAGAACCACTTTTACGCGCACTTTGCGAGTCATATCGAGAGCGTAGAGATCAAGGTGCACGGGGCGGTCAGAAACCGGGTGCATCTGAATGTTTTTAATAAGAACTTTTACGTCATTCAATGCACTCTCTTTGCTTTTCAAAGAGAAAATCGCTGATTCAAAGCGTGCGCTCAAATATTTTTTAATTACGTTCTCTTCAACGAAAATCGTTTGATTTTTAAATTTTGGACCGTAAATCACAGTCGGAACTTTGTTTGATTTACGAGCGGAGCGAGAAAAGTGTTTTCCCACTGTGCGAGGTTCTGCATTTAAAACTAATTCTGTACTCATAGGTCCACCTTTTTATATTTAAAATTCATCAATCAAAAAGAGAACTGACGGAGGCATTTCCATAAATTCTCTGAATCGCTTCTGCAACTACCGGAGCCATTGACGTGACGACAACTTTTCCGCACGCACGACTTGTTTCGCTCGAAGGAATTGTGTCGGTCACAATCACTTTTTCGAGACCAGATTCCGTAATTCTTTGAATCGCGGGACCGGAAAACAAAGCATGGGTCGCAACAGCGAACACCCTTTTTGCACCATTGTTAAGCAGGCTGTCAACACCTTGTGTGAGGGTGCCTGCCGTGTCGATCATGTCGTCCAGAATAATGGCCTCCTTGTCGCGAACGTCACCTATTAAGTGAAGTGCTTTCGCAACGTTAGGACCCGAGCGGCGCTTATCAATAATGGCCATGGAGCAATCGATTCTTTTGGCGAAAGCGCGGGCTCTTTCAACCCCACCGGCATCGGGGCTCACAACCACATAGTCTTTGCCCATTCCGTAATTATCTTTCCAGTATTGGGCGAGGGTAGGAATGGCAAACAGGTGATCCACTGGGCAGTTAAAGAATCCCTGAATTTGAGCCGCGTGGAGATCCACACAAAGGACGCGCGAGGCTCCAGCGGTGGTAAGCAGGTCGGCCATGCATTTTGCCGTGATTGGGGCCCGCGGAGCCACTTTGCGATCCTGGCGTGCGTAGCCGTAATAGGGAATCACAGCGACGATATTCTTTGCCGAAGCGCGCTTTAGCGCATCCAGTGTTACAAAAAGTTCCATGTAGTTTTCGTTCACAGGAGGGCAGGTGCTCTGAATCAGGTAAACACTGGCGCCGCGAACACTCTCTTGAATTTCAACCTGGATCTCGCCATCGGCGAACCGTGAGATGGTGGACTGACCCAAACGCATGCCCGCGTGTTCGGCAACTTTTTCGGCGAAGGCTTTGTTGGAATTGCAGGTAAAAATTCGCAGGTCGTTCATGGGTGGAAAGGAGTTAACACTGCGAGGCGATATTGTCCAGATTTAGAGGATAAAATCAGAGAGAATTTGGCAAATCGCCTCATTCTGCCAGTCTTTTTTGCAGAGGCGATCGTAAATCGAGCTTTTAGAGACTTTTTAAAAACTCAGTGATTTTTTTGCAGGCTTGCGCTCGGTGTGAAAGTGCGTTTTTAACGGCGTCAGTGAGTTCGCCAAAAGTTTGCGTGTGGCCTTCGGGAATAAAGGCGGGATCGTAACCGAAGCCCTTTGTTCCTGTGGCTTTTGTTGAGATTTGCCCGTGGCATTGGCCGGTAAAAACCTGCTCTGCCCGTTGCGGACTGATCAAAACCAAAGAGCATTCAAAGTAAGCTTTGCGATTCGACGACGAGCGAATCTGCATCATCTTTAAAAGTTTTGCGACATTTTCGGCATCGCTGGCTTTTTCCCCTGCGTAGCGCGCCGAGTGAACACCGGGCAAACCACCAAGTCCATCCACGCACAAACCGGAATCGTCGGCCAAAACCCAATCCGCGTCATCGACTACGCTTTTTAATGAGCGGGCTTTGATTTGCGCATTTTCTAAAAATGTTTTTCCAGTTTCGGGAGGTGAAGAGTAAACAGGGAGTTCATTTTGTGAATGAACAGTAAACGCGGGATTGGCCAGCATCATTTTAAACTCAGCCAATTTTCCTTTGTTGCCTGTGGCAATCCATAACTTCATGGGCGTCAAAATGGGCTCATCAGATTTGTATAATTAAAAACTTCGAGAACTCTTTTTTGCTCTTCAAATAACTGTGCACAGCCTTTTTGCGCGAGGTCGATCATCGCTTGCAATTGCGCTTGGGTGAATGGTTTTTCCTCGGCCGTGCCTTGAATTTCGACAAAATCACCATTCGAGTTCATCACAAAGTTGGCGTCGGTATCGGCGGTGGAATCCTCTTGGTAACAAAGGTCTAACGTGGGTTCGTTGGCAATCATGCCCACGCTGATGGCGCTGACAAAACTGCGAATGGGCGCCTGCATATTCGGCTCTTTTTTCTTCATGTAACTCAACGCCTGCACAAGAGCTACAAAACCACCGGTAATGGCGGCCGTGCGAGTGCCGCCGTCGGCTTGCAAAACATCACAGTCGATATTGATTTGTTTTTCTCCGAGTTTGTAAAGATCCACGGAGCTTCGCAAGCTTCGGGCAACGAGACGAGAGATTTCTTGAGTGCGTCCGCTGGAGGCTGCTTTTTCGCGGTTCATGCGCTCGTGGGTGGAGCGCGGAAGCATTCCGTATTCGGCCGTCACCCAACCTTTCCCTTGGTTTTGCAGCCATTTGGGTACGGTGGGCTCAAGACTGGCGGTGCAGAGAACATGGGTGTGGCCGATTTTGATAAGGGCGCTGCCCTCGGCATAACGGTTCACTCCCACTTCGATGGAAAGTGGACGAAGATCTGAAAGTTTTCTTTGGTCGATGCGCATGGGGGCTACTTTAGTGCTTTGGAGTGGCCCTTGTCGAGAGTTTCTTTGTAGTCTTTGAGGCCTTGGTAGATGGCCTGAGCGATTTCTTTTTGGTAGGAGGGGGTGTTGAGCCGTTTGGCTTCTTTTTCGTTCGTCAAAAATCCAATTTCGATCAAAATAGATGGAATGGTGTCTTGCTGGATCACATAAAAGGGACCTTGCTTCACAGTGTCGACCCGTTTTTTCGAAAATGGAACTTTCCAATGATCCACGATGTGCCAGCTGAGCTCGTAGCTTTTCAAGGTGTTCATGGATTTTTGCATATCGTGGAGGATGGATGTCACATCACCCTTGGCGCGCTTTTTTTTGAGAGTTTCATTTTGGTTTTCATGGTGAGCTAAACGCAAGCTGTCTTCATTGGGCGCTAGTTCATTGCGAAAATAAATTTCCATGCCTTGCGTGTGGGAATCCGGAGACGAATTGGCATGGATGCTCACAAAAAGTTGTGCATTGTTTTTTTGTGCTTTTTTAACTCGGTGCTGAAGCTCTAGTACGGAATTGTCGGGGCGAGTGAGGAAAGCGCTATATTCGGGATCCGCGTTGAGAATTTTTTCGAGGTTTTGCGAAATTCCTAAAACCACTGTCGATTCGCGAATTCCACCGCGCGTGGCGCCGGCATCGGTTCCGCCATGACCCGCATCAATGGCAATTGTTAAGGGCCCTTCTAGTGGAACAGCTAGGGCAACGACCGACTGAAAAAAAAGAGTCAGCGCCCACACAAACCACATTAGAACAGGAGTCCAAGTTTAAGAGAAATGACATTGGTGGTGACATCGCCCGACGGAAAATAATAATAGGCGATTTCGAAGGGAAGCGTGTAGCCATTCAAATGAAACTCCATACCACCGCCAAATTCACCAATGGCTAAACTGTCGATAGAACCTTCAATAATAATGTCCGACGACTTTGACATTGGATAAAGAATTCCCAGGCCACCAATTAAATAAAAGCTGGAGGATTTGCTTTTTGAAAACGACCAGTGAAAAAGAGCGTCCATTGTGAGGTAAGTGATATCGGTGCCGGTGGCGGTGACAACCGAAAGGTTTGAAAGAGGGCGACCGTCACCGGTGACCGAGAAAAATTCCGCACCCAGCATTCCACGAAAGTAGACAGACTGAAAAAGTGGATAATCGTAGAGACCGCGAAGAGCAATACTGCTTCCGCTTTGCGAAGATTGTCCAAGGGTTCCTTGGTCCACATCTTGGCTCGCCATTCCGTACCCGGCTAGAACGCCGACGCGAGACTGGGGGTACTGGGAAGAGCTGTCGTCCTCGTCAGCGCTTTGGTCTTCGGCCACCACAGATGGGGCCTTCTTCGCTTTTTTGCCAGCCGCTTTAAAAGTTGTTGTGTAACCTTTGTCGGCTTTGCCTTTTTTAAGGAGTCCGATGGCTTTTCGACCTTTAAACTTTTTGATTTGTACGAGGCCTAACTTTTTACCCTCGGCATTGTTCAATATAAAGTAGTCGTTGGTTGTGAACGGCTCTTCTTGGTCAAACATGATGTAAACTTTGGAGCCTTTTACCTTCATGACTTTTCCCGCGTGGGCAGTAAAAGAAAAACTGAACAATAACAAAGAGATCAAGATGCTAAAATATTTCATAGACGTCCTCTTTTGGGTTCTCAATGAACTCCCTATTATTTTAGAAGACGTCGGTGGAAATAACTATGAGATTGTCTTTGCGGCCCCACTTAGGGCCAGGCAAAGACTGAGAGTTTTTTTAATATAATTCGAAATGCTTAGAAAGGAATTTCTTCGTGGGAATCAAAGCTCGGTTCAGGAGAGAAGTCCGCTGCTGGAGCCGACGAACCCATGCCCGCGCCCATGCCTCTTTCATTCGGGGCACCAAGAAACTGAACAGTGGTCGCTACAACCTCTGTTGTGTAGCGTTTTTGTCCCTGTTGATCTTCCCAGTTGCGAGTTTGCAATTTGCCTTCAACGTACACTTGGCGACCTTTGCTTAAGTGCTGGCGACAAACTTCGGCCAATTTTGCCCAAACAACAATGCGGTGCCATTCTGTGCGTTCTTGTTTTTGTCCATCGCGATCCACCCAGTTTTCACTGGTGGCGATGTTAAAATTGGCCACACTTTGTCCTGAAGACAGTGTTTTAAGTTCAGGATCTGCGCCCAAGCGACCGACGAGAATGACTTTGTTTACTGACATAATTCCCCCATTTGTTGGTGATCAATCGTTATACTGAGGATGCTGCGCGGAATGCAAACGGAGTTTGCAAAAGGTGCAGATGGTCGACTGGCACATGACGACATGCCCAACTTTACAGCACTTTAAGTTTCTGAATTCTTCCAAAAACTCAAATTGTAAGGAAAAAGACCTCTCGCCAACAGGATGTTGGATCTGCGAGTTGAGCCCACGACGGGCGCGTCTTTTTTCTTACAATTTGAGTTTTTGTAAGAATTCAGAAACTTAAAGTGCTGTAAAATTAGGCATTGGGTCGCTAAATCCGTTCGCCTGGACGCGAAATGCGTAGCGCAGGCCTTCGCTGGTGGTTGTACTGTATTTGCCGAGATATCCTTGAATGGCATCAGCGGCACTGCCGAGCTTGGCTTGCATGGATTTTTTTAAATTTAAATCCACAGCCAAGCTGTAGAAGCCAACGGTGGGAGTTCCTCCGGGGAATACACGGATGTCCATTTCACCGGAAATTTTTAAAATCATCTCGTCAGAGCCACTGCCGAGCTGAGTCTCTTTGAGCAAAAGCTTTCCATTCTTTAACGTGCCTTTGAGAACGACTTTTTGAAAACTCATGGCGGGAAGAGCCATGGGGCCAAAACCCGTTGCGATTTCGAACTGCGGAATGATCAATTTTGCCAGGCTCATTTCAATCACGCCCTCGGGCTGGGTTTTCATCGATGGATCCAAATCCATCTTCGCGGTCAGTTGCCCGAGCGCAGACGGGGATACCGGCCAGTTGGGGCCCAAACTTTTTGCGAGAATTTTAACATCAAAATCAGAGTAGTTCAGATCGAGCTCGATCGCCTGCGGATCTTTGATTTTTGAACTCGCACTGGTTGAGGCCTCGAGCGTTCCGCCAAAAAGACCTTCAGCATCGATGTTGACGTGGGGCTTTAGAACTTTGGTAAAAGCAAATTGAATACAAGCGAGCACTGATGGTGCCACCTTCAAGTACTTCACTTCGACCTGCTCGATCATAGGACTTTCCACCAGCGCTTGCTTCATGATGACGGCTGGACGGGGAAAAAACGACAGGTCCATGCTCTCAAATTCTAGATAAATAAGGCCACTGGCGTTGGTTTCGGCGACGATCTTTTCGCCAAGCTCAGTCAGTGGAAAAAACACCACGGAAAAAACCAAACAGCACAACAAAAACATGACGATCTTCATTTTGTGAAACAAAAAAATCGTCTTTATAAAATCAATCACTGTTCGTAGCATCTTATCTCTTCTTTTTACCCGGGGTGGGCTCGTCTTTCATCGGGAGTGAAAGGGAACTCATGGTGAATTTGACTTGAAAGTAATGGGGATCTTCTTTGTCCGCTTGAATATCAACGCCTGCGAGTTTGGTGTTGGGATGCATGGCCGAGAGTTTTTGGCTGAGCTGAACAATTTGCGTGAGGTTCAATTTTTTAAGCTCAATGGAAAGGCCTTCTTGTTGGATAGGTCCGGAAACCATTTTGCTGGGAAGGGGTTTATTAACCGGCACATAAGCGCCTTTTTGCGATTCAATGATCTGTGTGCTGGTGATCTGTGCATCAATCAATGAGCGCATTTCATCGAAGCTCAGCCCTTTGAATTGATCTGTGCGAATCACCGGGTTGCGAGCTGTGCGAAACAAATCGCGAATCAACCGGCGGTTGACCTGAAAACTTTCTTCATAGGTTTTTGACGACGACACGAAGGACTCAGGAATGAGATAAATTGCAAAACCAAGAAAAAAAACCCCACCGAAAATCAAAAGGTTTTGCACCACCGGATTAAAATTTCGGTAGCGCTCCATCAGCTGGATATAGAGGGAGTTTTCCTGGACGCGGGCAAGCAGCTGCTGAAGGGCTTCTACAATCTTTTCTTTTAGATCCGAAAAATTCACAATGTTCCCTTCATCGTAAAGCTAAAAGCAAACGCGACGCCTTTGTCCTCTGTGAGCGTGGTTTTTTCGGTGCGAACCTTGTTATTGATCGACATGGGTTCGAGTTTCTTGCGAATCAGATCCACAGTGTTTCTTTGCTCGGCGATACCTTCCAGGGAAACCTGTGCGTTATTCACACTGACCTTGCGGATGTCGTAGGTTGTTTGCTTATTAGAGGGCAAGGTTGAACTCAGAAGATTGACCACCTTCATCGAAGGTTCAATGTCTTGAATCTTCGAAAAGATTTTGGCATTTTTCACTTTATCTTGCTCTTGCAGGATGAAGCGCTCAATCCCTTCGGGAGTGGCCTGCGCCCCGCGAAGGTTTGCGATGGTACCAGCGTGTTTTTGCAGTTCTTGAAATGTGGCATCGTCCAAGCCAACCGCCACCTTTTCGCGCACAAACCCGTAGCCCGTGTAGAGGACATAAGCAACGGCCGCGAGAGTGAGTGCGTGGCCCCACTTACTCCACGTTTTTTCCCAAAACAGATTGCGCTTGATACTCTCACCTTGGCGCAGGTTGATTGCAGGATTTTTAGGTCGTTTTAGACCTTCCACCGCAAGACCGATAGCAATGGGAAGTTGTTCTGCCATGTGGGAAACGGCTTGCACTTGGCGCGGTTGCAAAAGATCGCCGATGACGCTTTCGCTGTTAAAAGGAATACCCACATTTTTAGTGAGGTGAGCATTGATATTTTCGATGCGACTGAGGGGGCCTGATAATTGCGCAAAGCCGATGGTTCCACGAAAGCGATCTTGGCAATCCAGAATCGTCATTCGCAACTGTTGAGTAAAATCCAGCATGGATTTTTCGATGGTCTCTGAAAGTCGCAGCTCTTGAGCGGAGGCCCCGGCCATCATCATCAATAACCGCATTTGATCGGGAATCAGAGTTGCCGCTTGATCGTAGGGATAGTTAAAGGTTTTCATGAGTTCGAGGATCAAATTCTTTTCACCCCAAGAAATGGTTCGGGTCCAAACGAGTTGGCGCTGTTGATAGAGCGAAACCAACGTGTGGTCGTGGCGCACAAACAAGCGCATCATCATGGGAGTTGGAATGGTTTCTGGAGCACTCTGTAAGTACGACCCATTCTGCCAGTCTTCGACCAGGTTTGCAAAAGCCGCGCCCTCGGCACTAATGAGATCTGGATCGATCTGTACGCGCGCTAAAAGATCAACCAATTGAAGGACTTCTTTTTGTGGGGTCGCAAAAACCAGGACGGCGGTTTCGTTGGCGTTTTGCGAAACTGTTTTGGCATCAAAAAAGCTGTAGTCGCTGCCAAAGGGAAGCTCTTCATCGAGTTCGAAAGGTAAACTTCGCAAAATATCGAGACGGCGAGAGAAGGGAAAGGAAAGATTGCGGGTGCTCACCAGACGCTGAGGAAGTCCAACGACCACAACTTTTTTATCCAGTTCGAAATTCTCTTTGAGAAATTTGAGGCCCTGTAAAAGATCAAGTTCCCAGTTGTCGAGATCGTTGGGATTGAGTGGATAAAATTCGGCACGATTCACTTCGTACCCGGCGCGATCGACCGTGATCTCTGCCAGCGCGATTCCATTATTGCTTATATCGATACCTATGGCCTTCATATGTCACAATTTTACTGGAACAAGAGCTGGGGTTCAAAGCTTATTTGTCGGCCTACTTAACGTCCTGGAAAATAACATAAGGAGGTCCCGGTGGCGCAGGCGCTTCTGCACTTTGGTCGGTATTTTGTTTCTCGAGCTTCCGTTGCTCCTCGATACACTTCTTCTGTTCGTCGCCCGCGGTGGGTTTGTCTTGGCAGATGCACTTGAATTTTTCTTCTCCGGCCACATCCGCGCATCTCTCGTCGACCGACGTGCTGGATAAACTTTTGCGAAGTCGAGACTGAACTTTTGCAAAATCAAAGACAATGGAAGTGATCTCGCGATTCAGGTTTCCCACATTTCCTATACAACTGATGCGGAAGTTGATTTCGGGATCAAAATACAGGGGAATTTTATCTTTATTAAAATTTGTCGTATTCACCCCAAAACCGCCGATAAAACCAAAAAAATCTTTTTCGTCTTTAAACGGGCCGCCCAAGTTGACATCATTTCGGCGTTTCATAATTTCTGTGACCACTTGTTCGGTGATTCCGGGGTCGAGAGCCATGAGCATGGTTTTGTCGGCGTAGTTCACGTTAATGCCCTTACCGCCAAAGACGGTGATGTTGGGAGCAAGAATCTCGTAGAGCTCGTCTTCCATCATTTTCACCATGTGCAGCTCGTCGATGATTTTGAAGGGTTGGTTGGGGGGGATGTACTGGCTTTGCATATCGCGGTAGTGCGATCCCTCATCGCCACCCATCAAACTGTTTTTATCGGCATCAATCCAATCGGTGACATGATTGAGCAGATCCTCAAACTTGAAGTTATAATATTTTTTCGAAAAATCGCCTTGCTCGCGAACTTTTGCCTGGAAGATATCAAGGATTTGCGCCCGTGTTTTTTCGCGGATCACTTTGGATGGAGACGCCAAATCATTGATATCGATTTTTCCACTTTCACTGGAAATCTGTGAGCTAAAGCGGTGTTTAAAGGTGCTTTGTTTGTTGGCCTTTTTAATTTCGTCTTGATTTGCCATGGACATATCGTTGTCGGTGGGCAAAGCAAGCGGCCAGGACAAAGGAAACTGCCAAATAATATCCAACATCGACGTGTCGATCATCTGCGGCTGACCGGGCTGCGCGCCACCGAGGCTGCGCGTGGCCTGCTGATAGGTTTTGATGCGCAAAAGGCTGAGCTCTGTACAGGCTTTTGCAGCGTAATAAGCTTGCACTCGCTTAACCGTGTTGAGCGAGCCTTGATATTCAACGACCGTGTCTTTTGATATTTCCAAAGCAATAAACATCAGTAAGCTCATAAAAAATACCGAAAATAAAATCGCCGAGCCTTTTTGATTGCGTAAAAGTTGAAACGACATCATTGCGTAAGTCCCGGTGGGGGAGTGGTGGTAGGCGTGCCCTGTTGCCCGGCTGTGCCTGCGGGAGCAAAGCGCTTGGCTGGATCCGTATTGTTGGGAAAGCGAATGGTGGCGATGATTGTTTGGCGAAATTTGCCAATCTCTTTATTGTCTTTGTCGTGCACCTCTAAAACCACGCGTACCATGTTTGGAAATATATTTTGCGTTTGCGGGGAGCCGTTGTTGTCGGTGAGCCAACTCTTTTTCCATTCCTTGTCATTTTGATCTTCGCTGAGGTATTCAAAATGAAAATCACTCACATTTTCCACAAGCGGTGTGGCCATGCCGCCGCGAGTGACGTCGTTATCAATGAGGGTTGAGGCTCGTCGCCACAAACATCGGCTCGTTTTGTCGGTGACGCGGGATTTGCAATCGGCAAGGTAGTAGCCCACTTCGCTCTGGTTGCTTTCCTGCGCATTGAATGTGGTGCGCTGGTGGTTGAGCGTTGTGAAATGCAATTGGTCGTCCTTGCCGATAAATTGTGTGAGTCGTTCGGGTGGTGGAGGCAAAGTGAGGTCTTCCCCATCGGCGGTTGTTGCCACCTGGGGGGGTGGTTGGCCGGGAACGGTTCCTTGCTGCGACTGAATTTGTTGCGCGATCACCTGGCGATCGAGTTCGTAAAGAGCGTACTGGTAATGAAACGCGCGTTCCACGTCTGTGGCTACGATGCGAAGGGCATCAAACACCACGGTTTCGGTTTTGAGTCGCGCATCGATTTTATTTTTATTTAAGAGAGCGCCTTTAATCGCTCGCGAGGCAATGAGGGCCATGACCGCCAAGATCCCAAGCACAATCAAAGTTTCGAGAAGGGAAAAGCCTTGGGATTTAATTCGTTTCGCCGGTCGTACCGTTGTTTCCGCCTGAACCATCATTCCCTCCTCCCCCGGTGACTCCACCGCCGTTTGCTCCGCCGCCGCCAAGACTTGGTAAGGGCAGTGTTTGCGAATAATCGATTAAAAATGTCGAAGCCGAATATTGCACCGTATTTTTTTTGTACTTGTAAATGATGGTGACGGTGAGCTCCCGCACCGACTGATTAAAAAAATCCGTCATTTGCTGGATGATCATAGTAAACATGGGATTTTGTGCATCGCCACCGCTTTGCTGCGAAAGGAGGGGGCCGAGATCTGGCATTTCAAATTTTTTCGAGACCATTTTCCAAGCGTAGTCTTTGTAAGTGGTGTCGAGATCGGCAAAGTCGCCCTCGTCGTCTTCAGGTAAAAGTGAAATTTCGTTGCGGTACCGTCGGTCCAGTTCGGCCACCTTCAGATCAAGTAGATAGGCCACTTGATGATTCACTTTCATTTTTTTAAGACGCAAATTACTTGTCGACCACGCCATGGACACAACAATCAAAGCACCTGCGATCACCGACAGTGCCACCAGCACTTCGATCAAGGAGAATCCTCTTTGGGTTTTCAAAGGAGTCATCGGTCGAATCGATACCAGACTCATTGGAAGTCCTTTAATTTTTTTTCTTTATTGATCAAATCCACTCGCCCGGTGAGAGGGTGAATCGCCAGGGACCAGTTGAGTTTATCGCCGTCAGAAATATGAACGACGGCTTCTTCCACGCGACCTTCGGGAAAAAAATGAATATAAACCCGACCGGCGGTGTATTCTTTTTTTTGCGCGGCAATTTCCACACTTTTAAAAATCAAGCCGTTCGAAAGGGGTTGCGGACCGCCTTTGGAAAGTTCTTTGTCTGCCTCGAAGCCCGAGGGATCTTTGTCCTTGTCTTCTTCGCGCAAGTTTTCCCGGCGTCGTTTGAGCTCGTCTTGATCGTAGGTGATCAACGCGTTCCTGCTCGAAGACTCCACCCAGTAGGATTGCTTCTCTTTCGTATCCTCGGGCATGTTGATGACTAAACGGAACGTGGCATTGCGCATGCGCGCTTTGTTGCGCAAATCGCGAATCTGCGCCGCAAAGATGCGAACATCTCGGCGCATTTCCCGGCCTTCGTTTTTTCCGATTCTTTGGCTTAACAAAGCCACTGTAAGACCTACGATGGCGAGAACAATGAGGATCTCGATAAGACTAAAGCCTTTTGAGTTTTTTCGCACGAGACCTCAAGGTGAATTAGCGTAATTTTTTGCTGGAGATATCTTCGCCGGCCGCTTCGCCCCCGGGACGCTTGTTTTTGCCGTAGCTGGTGATCTCAAAATCAGTTCCATCGGATTCATAATTCATTTTGTTCTTCCAAGCGTCTTTTGGTTCTTCTTTTGCGTAGGGAGCTGGACCCCAGGATTCACAAGCCTCGCCCGGTTTTTTTACTAGAGCGATCAAACCTTGCTCTGTGGTTGGGTAAGAGCCGCAGTCATTGTTGTAGAGCTCGAGCTGATCGATCACCTGACGCATGATAATTTCAGTTTGCTTGCGATTGGCGTTATCCTGAGCGCCGCCAACGCGAGTGGCGATCAAGGCGACGATTCCGCCGACAAGGGCAAGAACGATCAAAATTTCAATTAACGAAAAACCTTTGTTTGATAATTTAAAATTATTTTTTCTCACAATTTCTCCTCATTTATTTACAATGACTTAACAAGTTTTCGCTCTACTGTACAGTATTCAGCATGTCCATCATAGGAACAAGAACTGAGATAACGATAAATCCAATGACACCCCCCATTAGGACCGTCATGATTGGATTTAGTACAGAGGTGAGACCGTCTACTTTATTTTTCACCTGAAAATCATAGGTTTCAGCCACTTGATTAAGCATTCTTTCCAGTTCGCCAGTTTTTTCGCCGATGGCCACCATGTGAATAACAATCGGCGGAAACTGTTCCGATTTTTTTAATGGGCCGGCGATGGATTCACCCTCGCGAATATTGTCGCGAGCATCATCAATCGCTCTTGCCAGTACTGCATTATCCACCACATTGCGCACAATATCCATGGCATTGAGCATGGGAACTCCGCCAGACAGTAAAGTAGAAAGAGTGCGTGTGAAGCGCGAAACCGCGATCATGCGCGCAAGTTTTCCGACGATGGGGAGATTTAAAAGGATTCTATCCCAAATGGGGCGACCCGTGGCGGATCTTTTCCAAACCATAAAAAACGAAAAGCCGCCCACCATGCTGATGATGATTAAATACCAATAGCTCACCATAAAATCACTCATGTCGATCACAGCCTGCGTATACCAAGGAATTTCCACGCCTTGATCAATAAGAATTGTTGTGATCGTGGGAAGAATGTAAACAAACATTCCCATCAAAATACCTATCATCGCAATAATCGTGATCACCGGTTGCATCATGGCCGATTGAACCTTAGAGCGAAGCTCGGATCGTGCCTCGGTGAATTCCGCAAGGCGAAGGAGAATCACGTCGAGAGAGCCCGACATCTCGCCGGCGCCCACCATAGAGACAAACACATTATCAAACGCCTTGGGATATTTGAGCATGGCTTTTTGCAGCGTACTTCCCTCGTTCACTTGGTTGCGGCAGTCGGCCAGCACTTCCTTCAGGTAAGGATTTTCGGATTGATCAGAAACCGCGCTTAAACAATCCACCAAGGGAATGTTGGCTTTGACCAGCGACGACAGCTGGCGAGTCATGTTGGAAATCTCGTCCACACTCACTCGGCCTGAGGTGACGCCCGAGGAGGCTTTCTTTTTTTGCTGAGCCTTCATTTTGTCGGCCAGGGTCATCACATAAACGCCGTCTTTTTTTAATTTTAAGCGGGCGTTGCGCTGGTTATCGGCATCGATGATACCTTTAACTTTAGTGCCAGCGCGGTTGACGCCCTTGTACTCGTAGACAGGCATAAATAAACCTCAAAGTTTTTACAAATCCGTTTGCGTATTTGAGAGAACTTCCTCAATCGTTGTAATCCCATTGAGAACTTTTTCGATTCCATGATCGCGGAAGGTTCGCATTCCCTGTTCCACGGCCATTTTTTTAATGGCACCAGAATCTTTTCTCTGCATCACCAGTGTACGGATCTCTTCGCTGACGATCAAGAGTTCTTGAATCAAAGTTCGGCCCAGATAGCCCTTGTAGTTGCACTTGTCGCAACCCACAGCTTTGTGGATGCGGGCGCGTTTGGCAGTTTCAAGTGGCATATCTAAATTGGCGGCATCGGCCTCACTTGGAACATGGGGCTGTTTGCAGTGGGGGCAGAGTACACGTACGAGGCGCTGCGAGATCACGCCCAAAAGGGAGGTGGCAATCAAAAAAGGCTCGCAGCCAATGTCGGTCATGCGCGGGAAGGCTCCGGCCGCATCGTTAGTGTGAATCGTGGAGAGCACTAAGTGACCTGTGAGCGAGGAGTTGATGGCAATTTCCGCGGTTTCTAAATCGCGAATCTCCCCAATCATAATAATGTCTGGATCTTGTCGGAGAATGGCCCGCAGACCGCTTCCGAAAGTGAGGCCAATTTTAGAATTCACCTGAATCTGACCAATGCCGGGAATTCGCTGCTCCACAGGGTCTTCCACCGTGATAATGTTGGATTCGATGGAGTTGAGTTTTTGCAAACACGCATACAGCGTAGTTGATTTACCACTTCCGGTGGGGCCGGTGACAAGAATAATTCCATAGGTGCGCTGAATAAGTTCTTCGATCCGGCGCAGGTTGGCTTCGGCAAAGCCCAGTTGTTCGAGGGATAAAATCACATTGGAGCGATCTTGCAAACGCATCACCAGGCGTTCGCCAAAAGACGTAGGCACGGCGTTCAATCGGACGTCGATGTCTTTACCACCAATGCGTAACGGAATGCGACCATCCTGCGGCAATCGTTTTTCGGCGATGTTGAGGTTGCCCATCACTTTGATTCGCGAAGTGATGGCGTTTTGTAATTTTTTAGGTGGTTTATAGATGTCGTACAAAAGACCATCAATGCGAAAGCGAACGACCATTTCTTTTTCGTAAGGCTCGATGTGAATATCAGACGCTTTTTCTTTCACCGCGCGCGATAATAACGTGTTTACGAGTTTAATCACCGGCGCTTCATCGTCGGATTCTAAAAGATCGACGATAGAATCATCAAGGTCATCGCCGCCATCTTCGATTTCTTCCAGGCCATCGAGAGCCGCCGTGCCTTTCTCGTACAAGCGATTGATCGCATCGAGCAAGCGCGTTTTTGTTGTCACTAGAGGAATCACTTCTTTTTTAAACAACGTGCGAATGTCATCAAAGGCAATAAAATTGAGGGGATTCGTAGTGTACACAAAAACCGAGTTTTTGTCTTCCTTGGCAGGGAGAATTTCTTTGTTCTTGGCGTAATTGATCGGGATGTTGCGAATCATATCCATGGGGATATCGTTAAATGGAATATCCTTTACAAATTGAAAGCCGAGTTTTTTACAAAAGTGCGCAAGGATCTCTTCACCCGTGGTCTCTTTGGTGAGCGAAAGATAAGCCTCTAAATTCACTGCGCCATCCACCGGAGAGTCGAGGAGAGCGCGAATCTGCTGTTCGCTCAGCGAAGTGACTTTTCCTAAAATACTTTCGTAATTAACATCGGTGACGGCCATTAGTTTTCGCTCTCATCTTCCAGAGGCAGAGCCCCTTCCAGTTCGTCGATAGAAATATCTTCATCTTGGCGGGGCGCTGGCGACTCCGCTGGTGGGAGATCTTGGTCTTCCAATTTAAATTCGTCAACGGCGTTGGCAAATTTGCCGACCGGTTCCAGATTTTCACCAAAGGGATCACGGCCGTTGAGATTGCGCTTCACCCAGTTGATACGCTCATCGTATTTGTTCTTGGTCAGTTTGCGATGATCTTCTGAGTTGCGAATAATTCGCGGCGATAAAAAGACCATGAGGTTGGTTTTAAAACGACTGGCTTTTCGGCCCTTAAATAACCAACCTAGCACGGGAATGTCGCCAAGAAAAGGGACCTTCTTTTCATCGAGCCTATCAGTGTCTTGAATTAAACCTCCGAGAACGGCGACATCGCCGCTTTTGAGGGTGAGATTGGTTTTTAAAGTTCTCTTTTTAATTCCCTGGGTTGCATCTCTTAACTGCTGCGCCGATGGAATTTTTGTACTTACATCAAATGCCTTTTGCTCGATGTTCAATGTGACTATATCGGAGTCAGGGCTAATAAAGGGTTTAATCTTTAGTAGAATTGTTGCGTCTGCGAACTGCACTTGCTGCTGGGCCACGCCAGCGGCGGTGGGAGCTGCGTTGATCGCCAACGGAATTTGATCCCCCACTTCAATGTAAGATTCTTCATTGTCCATGGCCATAATCTGCGGTGTCGAAAGTACGTTGGTATTGAGGTTGGTTTTTAAAAACTGAATAAAACCCAAAAGGTTCGGGATGGTTGCCACCGTACCGCCGATGTTTACGGATACTTTGTCTCCGCTTCCAAAACCGAGAATTCCACCAGAAGCGCCAATATCCTGAAGGCTGCTAATCTCACCTGTAATATATCCCGCGCGTGCCACCGAGTTCGCACCGGCATTGGCCGTGTTGGTATCGGATTCGCTAAACTTTAAGACGTTCATGCTCCACGTGTCGGACTTTTGCGCATCCATTTCTACGATATACGCTTCGACATAGACTTGATCTTTTGGAATGTCGATTTTCTCAAGCAATGAGGTCACCGTGCTGTAATCCTGCTTGTTGGCCGTGATGATCAAGCTGTTGGTGTTTTCGTCAGCCTTGATAATCACATCGCCGCCAAAAAGATTTTGTTTGGCTTTGGGAGCTTGGAACGTGGCAGGGTTGTTGGCATCGGATGCTGGCGTCGACGTGGAGGCTTTCTTTTCCTGCTCCTGGGCAATGCCATTGAGTGTATCAGCAATTTTTTTCGCTTCACCGTGTTTGACGTAATAAACATAAATACCACCGGCATCGGCTGGATCCAGCGGATAATCGAGTTGCTTCACCAGTTTCAGAATTCGCTCAATACCTTCGCTGTTGCCAACAACGATGATGGAATTGGTGCGTTCGTCGGGAGTCACCAAGGAAAGTGACTCGTTCTTTTCCTGAGCTCCAAAGCGCGAAGCGGGACGAAACGTGTTTTTCTTTTTGTCTTCGCCTTTGTTAATAATCTTATCAACGAGCTCGGCAACGTCTTTCGCCTTGGCGTGTTTAATGGGAATCAATTGCAAACGCTCTTCAAAGCCAGGCTTGTCCAGCTCTTCGAGAACCTGAGTGATTTTACTCACGTTGGATCCAAGATCAGTAACAATCAACGAGTTGGTTTTTTCGTAAGGAATCACTTGGCCGGCTTTGGATTTAATAATCTTCTCAAAAGTCTTCGATGCGTCGTCTGCGCTTAAAAATTTCAAACGAATGATCTTGGTGATCAACTGATCGCCGTCTGGATAGTAGGCGCCGCTGTAAATATCAAGGGCTCCGGTTTTGGCTTCGTCGAGTTTTTGAATTTTCAAAAACTTTCCCGACGGCACCACAGTGAGTCCGTTCATCGATAGCGATGACAAAAATGTCTGCCATGCTTCGGCCACGGTGATGGGGCCTGGAGAAATAATGGTGATTTTTCCGTTGAGATTCTGTTCAAAGATAAAACGTTTTCCAGTGAGGCGAGCAATGGCATTCACCACATCGGCAATCGGAGCATCTTTGTAATCGAAGCTCGCGACGGTGTCGGGAAAGTTTTCGTTGTGGATGTCTTCGGGCTGAGCATCCATAAATGGCATTTTGCCTTTGACTCCTGTCGTGGGAATGTTTGTTGGTGCCACAGGCGCACCAGCAGAATTGGTGTTGTTGGAAAAGTCGCCGGAATTTGCGGCCTTGTTGTTAAACCTTGAAGGGGCGGTGTTGCCGCCATTAAAACGGCCACCAGAGCGGAATCGCGAGGGACCAGGGCCCGGAGGGGGAGGCGTGTTATTAAAATTATTATCTCCTTCAAACCCTTCATCTCCTGGCGGAGGCGGGGCGGGAATTTCCTCGGCTTCTTCGAGAAGTTCGGTATCGTCTTCGAACTCTCCCTGTGCTTGAATCTTTTGCACGGACAGGGTCGTGAAGAACAAAACAAAAACGACCAAAAACTTCTGTATCATGAAGGTACCTCTCTGTTGGACTCTCGGGTGTATCCTCAATTTGGCAAGTCCATAGAACGAATGATTTCGAGCTGACTCTTCGTTACTTCTCCTCACGTTAGCGTTTCACTACCGTTTCGTCGTCGCGCCTCGATTCAGCTCGAAATCATTCGTTCTATGGACTTGCCAAATTAAGGATACACCCTATTAAACCTTAAAAAAATAGAGAGCTTAAGCACGAACTCACCGAATGACCTTTAGCGGGGCCTAGGTCGAGTCCAATAAGACTCGACCCCAAAAAGACGCGAGTCCAATAGGACTCGACCCCAAAAAGACGCGAGTCAAAAAAACTAACACAGCAATTCAGTGCGAATTTTCTCGCACAAGGTCGAGATGACAAAAGGGGAGGTCCTCTTTTGCTAAACATTTGTTACTCTGTTCCTTATGAGAATTCCTTTGCTGTCCGCATTGATCGAAAAAATACGCGCTAACGAACGCCCCCCTTTCGAAAAATTCTATATTCTCGTGTTTATCGTATTTGTAGGCTTTCTCGTCGGCGATCTGGTCACTCTTTACGTGCGGCAGTATCTGTTGCCAACAACCGTGCCTCCCAAAAAAATAACCAGCATGCAAAACCGCGCCGCCCGCTCCTACAACTATCCCGACATCATCACTTACAATATTTTTAATTCGGATCACAAGATACCTCCGTCACTGGCCCAGCTGGAGGGCGGAATGACTCCCGACGGTGCGCCTCGCCTGAGTCAGTTGCCGCTGGATTTGATCGGCACCATTGTTCATGCCAACTCCAAGCGCTCTCTTGCCACCATCGTTCAACGGGGGCAAAACCTCGTAGAACCCTATTCGGTGGGTCAGACCATTGCTGGTCTGGCCGAAGTGAAAGAGATTTTGCGCGAGAAAGTGATTTTTCGAAATCTGCAGACTCAGGGTCTCGAATACATCGAAATCCCCCACGAAGATAAAATTTTGTTATCCACCGAAAAGGGCCCCACCGTGGCCGCTCCGCAAACCCAGGACAAGACAGAGTTCAAATTAAAGCGCGAGGAGATCAATGGAGCCCTCGAGCGTTTGCCAGAACTCCTTCAACAAGCTCGTGTCGTTCCTGAAATGGGGCCCGATGGCCAGGTGAAGGGCTATTGCATGGTCGAAATGCAGCCTGGCAGTTTGTACGAAAAATTAGGTCTGCGCATCGGCGATTGCATTCGCACGGTGAATGGCGAGCCAATCAATAGTCCGCAAAAAGGGATGCAGATGTTTCAGGAGTTGCGCAACGCTCCTCGAGTGGAAATCGGCACTGATCGTGCGCAGTTGAAGTACGACATCGAAAATTGAAGTACGAAATCGGATAAGGCTGCGGGATTTAGCAGCAATGCTGCACCCAAGTCTAAAAAGATTACCTAGCCGTTTGTAAATTATCGGGATTCCCAATTGGAACCACCTCAGCTATCACTTCAGTCGGGGTTACGAGACAATTAGGGTTAGGGTTAGTTTACAGAGGGGAATGGGGATGAGCACTGTATTAATGTTTACAGGTCGCAGTGGGGTAGATCAGTTAGAGTTTCGTCAGCAGTTGTTGCGGGTTCCAGAAGTGTCGATCACTCTGAAAACGGCGCAAGCAATTCTCGAAGCCAGCCAGCACAAAGAAGCAAAAGAGCTTATGAGCTTGGCGCACTACGAAACAAACGAATATTTATCTGCCGGTCTTTGGCGAGATTTCTTAGCGCAATTGATGCAAATCGGTCTTTATCGTCGTTACGAAAAATTATCAGCCCGACCACAATATATAATCGGCGACTCTGGCGAATGCTCAGCTTCAGCTGTGTGTTTAGGAGCCATGACTCTCGAAGAGTACGTGGGGCGCTTTTTGGAGCAGCTCGAAAAACGAAACGCCGAAGAACAATCCAAGGAATTTTTAGTTGGTCACCGTTTAGAAAGTGCAAAAATTTACGAGCGCACGTTTGAAGGCTACGTCGTTAAATCCGAAGGCAAAGATCTCTGGAGTTTGTTTGATGATCTTCGCAAAGATCATTTGATCGACCAGATAGTCACCCTGGGCACAGCACCAAGTAACAACTGGCACATCGAGCAGGATCTCGGCATGGTGGAATCGGTTGTGATGGATCCTTTGCTCAGCTGGATGCTACCTTACTTGCGTTCTAGCACTGTGCCGCTGAATGTGGCTTACGGATAGACTGCGATTTTTAACTTTTAGATACAATTTTTTTAGAACCTCCCTTTTAAGACGCGCCCATCCATGGACTCAGTTGCCCCCGTCCGGGTCGCAAAGGTCTTAAAAGGGAGGTTCTAAAAAAATTGTATCTAAAAGTTAAAAATGACTGCGTTTGCTTAGCAAACTTAGACTACTGCCGAAGCGGAAGTACTTGCGCGTTGGAAATTATTTCGAATCTTCCAATTCTGCCAAGAGACTTCATGGAAGTTCCAAATGTCCAATGACTCACGTCCACGAATGTATCCTAATTATAGATGCACAAAATTAAAATCAGGGGCTGTCGACATCGGGTTTGGTTTTAAAAACGATGGCAGATCTTCTTCGGGGGCCAGGACCGAGTAGAAGCCGTAGGGCACTTTGGTGGAAAGAAACGTCAATGGGGCGCGGGTGGTGTAGTCGCCAAAATAATTGGTGTGGGCGAGGAGTTCGCCGCGAGCGGATTCTTCGTAGGCTTGGCACAACAACGAGTAAAACACTTCGTGGTTATCGGCTGCACAGTGAGTTAAAAAACTCAGCGAAAAAGTTTGATCCACAGCAGGCAACGGCTGCGAAAAGCCTAGCAGCGATGAAAGTTTGCTGGATTGATAAAGCAGTAAGCCTTCGGAGTGGTATTTTTTGGCGATGACTTGTTGAGTGCTGCCACTATTCCAGGGAGCCACACAACCCACAATTTGTTCTTTTGAATTTCGCGCAATTAAAAAATTGTTTAAACTGAAGTCGGGCCAGGTTTTAAATTTTTGCTCCAATTGCTCGGGAGTGATATTAAAGTACAGCCGACTGCCGATCTTTTTTTGCATCATGTAGTTGCACAGCTCTTCCATATCTTTTGGCAGAGCGTGACGAATGCGAATGGTGGGCATGGGGGCGGGCGACCACGGCCAGCGACCCAAAAAATAAATCATATTCACTTTGCGATAAAGATAGTAGTGCGGTAGTTGGCGACGAATTTTTCGCGGGCGTAAAAGCGCATTGTAAGCCTGGTTTTCAAACTGCTCGATGGCGGTAAAAACATAGCGACAGTTTTTTTCGGCAATTTTTTGATACAGATACGGAACAAAATGTTGAGCCCATTGGAGAACGGCAATCCGTTGGGGAGCAATTCGTAGATCACACAGATAGCCCACAGTTTGCTCTTGGCGATTGAAGTAAGCGCGCTGAAAGCAGATGGTGGCTGCGCCAAGAAGAGTTTCGCTGTCGTCCATCAGTAGAACAGTGGTGAAGTCGTCGCTGAAGGTGCGATAGTGATTAAAAAAATTCCCCACGCGGTGAATAGAAAAATCAACGTGTCCATGGACGATCTGTTCTTCGTAAAATCTTTGCAGGAGAAGGGAGTGCTTCTCTTCGGCCTCGACCAGCTTGAGTTGCATCTAATCTTTTTTCCAAACAACTTCGGCCACACCCAACTGGTGATTAAACGACCGCGCAAGCACAAAAAAGTAATCGTTCAGTCGGTTCAAGTAAGGGATGAGTTGCTCGGGTAGAGTTTCGGTTTCGGCCAAGGTACAGCACAGTCTTTCGGCGCGCCGGCAGATCGTGCGGGCCATGTGCGTTTGACTTGATAAAAGATGCCCGCCGGGAAGGATAAATTGTTTTAAGGGAGGAAGATCCTTCATCAGGGTGTCGATTTCATGTTCGATGGCAAGGATGGTTTCGGCTTTGATGGTGGGAAGTTGCGCCGCGAGCTTTGGATCAGGGCATGCCAGCTGGCTTCCCAAGTTGAAGAGTTGATTTTGTGTTTTCGTGAGAAATGCATTTACACCCTCAAAGCCATAGGCTTGAAGTTCACTCAGCAGCACCCCAAGTGTGGAATTGAGTTCGTCGACGGTGCCATAGCAGTCCAGTCGCACATGAGTTTTGCTCACACGCTCGCCATTGACCAGGCTGGTTGTTCCTTGATCGCCTGTTTTTGTGTAAATTTTCGGTGTACTCACGACAACTCCTTTGAGATGATTATGAATGAAAATCACATAGGGAGGAAGCACAAAGTGCGAGCTTTTTTTGTTACCGTTCCGCACTCGGGCGAGATCATTCCGCCAGGCGCCGACTGGCTTCGGGGATTGCCCGAAGCTGTGGTGATGCGCGACGTGGATCGATTTGTGGATCAACTGTATCAACCAGTCATCACGAAGTTGAAATTGCCCAATATTGTAGCGAAGTGCCATCGCTATGTGATCGACCTCAACCGCAAGCCCGATGAATTCGACACAGACTCTGTGGAAGGAGCTCCTCATATTGCGGGAACTCATCCCAAAGGTCTGCACTGGTCGGTGACAACCTTTGGCGAAAAGCTCATCACGAAACCAATGTCGAAAGATTTGCATGAGCTTTTTGTGCAACAGCATTATTTGCCATTTCATGAGTCTGTTGCGGAGATGGCGAAGGGTTTTAGCGCCCGGCCAGTTTATCACTTGGACTTGCACAGTATGCCCTCCCAGGGAACGGTCCTGCACAACGATCCGGGAGCCCAGCGCGCCGATGTCGTGGTGAGTGATTTTCATGGAAAGAGCGCGCGCAAGGACTTTGTGGATATGATCATCGAGGCTTACCGAAGCACTGGATTGCAAGTGGCTTACAACTGGCCCTACTTTGGGGGCGGTATCACTCAGATGTACGGGCGACCTGATCTGGGGCATCACACCGTGCAAGTCGAACTCAATCGACGCCTTTACATGGACGAAGCCACAAAACAAAAGAGCTCGCAGTTTGTTGAAACACAAAATAAACTGACCCACGCCATGGAATTGATTTTCGCAAGCCTGCCAACTTAAGTCCTACAACACAGTGCGAATGCTGATGCTTTTTGTGACATTTGGCATTAGATTTTAAACATGACGTTTCGTAAAATTGTTCGCACCCTTGCGTCGCTGAAGTTCGCCGTGGCTGTCATTTTAGCAATCGCAACGTTGGTTGCCTGGGGAACCATCGTTGAAGCCCAGTACATGGATGCCAAAATGGCTCAAGAGACCGTTTACCATGGATTGCTGTCTTATCTTATATTTGGATTATTTGCCGTCAATCTGACCTCTGTGATCATCGATCGCTATCCTTGGAAGCAACATCACATCGGTTTTATCTCGGCCCACATAGGAATTTTAATTCTTTTAGCCGGTTCGTTGGTGACGCGCTATTTGGGCATCGACGGAAGCATGACCATTGATCTCGGTGGAAAAAGTAAAATGATCACGGTTCCAGAAACCGACCTTGTGCTTTACACGTCTTTTGGAATGGACAGTTTTCAAAAGTTTCACGAGCAAAAAGTTAATTTTTTTTCCACTCCACCAACGGCCAAGAAGCCACTTAAAATTCCCTTGGCTTCGGGAGACGTGATTTTTGACGATTTCTATCACTATGCGCTGGTGGACAGCAAAATCGTCCCCTCCGAGGAAAAAACCGACCCAGCGGGTGTGCGTTTGCAAATTAGCAACGACCGCGTGAATCAAACTCAGTGGTTGTTGGGGAAAAAAAATCAGCCCAGCATACTGGCCTTGGGGCCGGCGACGATTGTTTTAACAACTCAACCGTATGTCTATCTCGGCGGCAACGTCTTGGTGTTAATGCCGGTGGATGACGATCGAATCAGGTACCAAGTTTACAGCGATCGCTTACAAAAAAAAATAAACGAGGGCGAAGTCAAAGCGGGTAGCCAATTTGATCTGGGCTGGATGAATCTGCAGTTTCGCTTGTTAAAGTACATTCCACGGGCAAGGCAAGACATCACTTACATGAAGCGAGAGCAAGCCTCCCCCGAAGCTGTGTCGGCCGTGCGTTTTACCTACAATGGCAAAACACAGTGGCTGGGTCTCAATTCGATGGTTCGCCTCTTTGGAGCTTCGGAAATGTACGTGCTCACTTACGGCAATCGCCAGCTTCCGTTGTCTTTTGAAATGGAATTGAAAAACTTTGATGTGGGTCGGTACCAGGGAACCATGCGCGCGGCGAGCTATCAGAGCCTTGTTTACCTTTCTGATGAAGACCGCGAGGTTGTGATTTCGATGAACGAACCTCTTCAGCACAAGGGTTTTACGTTTTATCAGGCGAGCTTTCAAGAAGACGCCATGGGAAAACCCACTGCCACCGTTTTGTCGGTGAACTATGATCCCGGTCGGTGGATTAAATACTTAGGTTCTTTACTTATTGTTTTTGGTGCAGTCCATTTATTTTATCGTCGCTGGAAAAAAGCGAGAGGTGCCTATGCGTAGTCGCAATTTATTGCTGGCTCTGTTCTTTTGTGTTTTTGCGTCGACCGCAGTACAAGCCGAAGAGTTTTCTATGGAAACCCTGCCAGTACAAAACGGGGGGCGCTTAAAACCTTTTGATACCTACGCTCGCGAAACTCTCACTTTGATGTACGGTCGAAGTACGTATCGCCCCGCCGAGGACAAACCGGCCCATGATGCGAGCAAAATTGTATCAACCTGGATGATGGTCCCTGAGGCGTGGGTGGCAAAGCCGTTTGTGCGTGTCGATCATTTTGGACTTAAAAAAGCTTTGGGCTTTCAAGAAGAGCAAAAATTTTTTAGCCCGGAGGAGATTTTAAAAAGTACGCGCTTCGGGGTGATTTTGAGTGAGCTCAATTCAAAACGACAACTCAAAGAAAAACTAAACCCCTTTGATCAAGCCGTGCAAAAACTCGAATCGCAAATGGGATTTTTTCACGAAGTCCGCATGGGAGCGCTTCGCATAGCGCCGAGCAAAGATCCCGCAGCCACGACATGGTTGAGTGTCGCCGAGCTCGATGCGACTCAAAAAGAACTGTTTTTTAACGTTCTCAAAGACTATTCGGCCACCTTCACTTTAGAGAGTGTTCCGCCCGAAGTTGTGCAAAAATCCAACGCGTCTGTGGCAGCATTTGTGGCGAGCATTCGCGCCAACAATCCAGTGCTCTATCCCGATGTTAAAAAAATGGCCACCGAGTTGCACTACAATCAGTTTGCGCCATTTTTAAAAGCGGCCATGCTCTATGGAGTTGCCGTGCTACTTATGTTCTTTGGTCTTCTTTTTAATCGGCAATATTTTGCCACCGCAGCATGGGTATCCACTGGTTTGGCGTTTGTTCTTCACACCTATGGTTTTGCCCTTCGAGTGTATCTCACGGAACGGCCGCCGGTTTCGAATATGTTTGAAACCGTGATCTGGGTGGCGTGGGGCACGATCGTGTTCACCGCGTGGTTGAGCTTCGTTAAAAAGAAAAAATATATTTTATTATCTGGAACCCTCGTTGCCACCTTAGCGATGATCGTGGCTAACAGCGCCCCTGCGATTTTGGATTCTACTCTGCAACCGCTCGAACCTGTTTTGCGCAGCAATCTGTGGCTCATCATCCATGTGATGACGATCACGCTGAGCTACGCGGCTTTCTTTTTAGCTCTTGGAATTGGCAACGTGGCGCTGTTTCATGTAATCCGTGGAGCAAAAGTGCAATCCCAGGAAATCAACGACTACGTAGATACATGTTACAAAAGTTTACAAGTGGGTGTTGTGCTGCTGGCGGCAGGAACCATCCTCGGTGGCGTTTGGGCTGACTATTCTTGGGGACGTTTTTGGGGCTGGGATCCTAAGGAAACGTGGGCGCTGATCGCGCTTCTCGGTTACCTGGCGCTGCTGCATGCGCGTCTTGGCGGGCTGATTAAAAATTTTGGAATGCTTGCGGGTGCCATTATCGCCTTCAACCTTGTTGTGATGGCTTGGTACGGTGTGAACTTTGTTCTCGGCGCGGGTCTGCATACATATGGTTTTGGCGCCGGCGGGATTGAATATGTTGCAGCCTTTGTCGGCTTGCAATTGTTGTATGTAGTTTACGCCGGGTTGATGGTCAGACGATCTTAGGGCGTGCGAAGAGGCAGCGCCCGACGTTCTGAAAGTTTTTCTTTTCGAAAATATTCTGCATCTCAATCGCGCGTGCGGAAGATAGGGATGCTGAACATTTATGAGCTTAGCGAACTTCGCAGATACGAACCTGACAGCGACCCAAGTTATTGCGCTTTTTAAGCTGATTTGTTTCGCTTTCGCTTAAACCTTCTCCAAGGACGTAACCGCTGCTATCAATAAGAATACGCGAGTACTGAGCACTTTTCTGCCAACCGACAATACACTGGTTGTTTTTTACGGATTCGTCCGCAAGGTACCCATAGAAGTTGCTGGCGTCGATGGTGCCAAGAACTCTTCCTGTCGAATTTGTGACTTCACAGGTATCACGCACAGGAACGGGGATAGAAGCGATTGGCGGAAGTGGCCTGATAACAATTTGACCCTGGCCTGTAGATCTACCGAAATCAGTCAAACACTGTAACTTCTGACTTTCAGAATACAGTTGAGTACAGGCGCTGGTTTCAGCGGTGACATACTCTTTATTCGTAACAACCTTTAAACACTCTAATTTTTTAGATTCAGAATAAAAAGAAGTACAGACATTTAAGGCATTGGTGTCATAATATTTTTCAAGAACATTTGAAATACAGTCTATTTTTTTTCTTTCAGAGTAGAAACTTGAACACACAGCCATAGCCTCATTAGAAACGTACTGTGTGTTTGTGGCCAGCTTATGGCAGGCTTGAATATTGCTACTTGAGTAGAGCGACGAGCAAACTTGCATAACAGCAGTATTCGGTCCTGTGTGAGCAGAGAACTCATTCATGCAGGCTCTCTGGTCGTTGGGTGACAGCAGTCCACACACGAGTTGCATGACAATGTCGATGTCTGATTGGGCCTTAGCTGGTTGCGCGATGGTCGCCATGGTTGAAAAGATCAGCCCGGCAATAGTGAGCTGTAAAAGACGCTTCATAAAAACTCCTCTGGTTAATTGGTTCAAGGGCCTTTGAGCAAAAGTAGTACCAAAAGGAAACCAGCATATTGGATCTGATGAGTCGGAGGGCGCAAATCTGGGCAATAATGAGAGGAGTGTACTTATTTGTGTCACCGGTCAGTTGTTGGGTGGTGGTCAATAAGCTGTCGGTCGAAAGCCTATTTTTTAAGCGCAAGAGATGATTTCGCAGTGTGGCTTTGGTCGGCAAATTTCAATTCGTTTTCAAAAAAATATTTCCATTTTTCAGATATTTAGATAAGAATGCTTCACATATAAGTTAAAAAAATTTCGACTCGATGACTGAGAGCGTTCTGAATGCTTCAGCACGAGAGAGGAGAGCGAATGTCGTTTCGACACCAAGCGAGGCTGGGGCAACTTCTAGCGGTCACTGTGGCACTGATTGTTGGGCTGACAAGTTGTAACTGGAAACAATTCACGTGGGGACATATCGGCTACAATACGGGCTATGCTCCCAAGCAACCCATTCCATTTTCGCACAAGCTGCATGCGGGCGATAACAAGATTCAATGTTTGTACTGTCACACTAACGTTGAGTACGCAAAACATTCTGCCATACCAAGCTTAAACATCTGCATGAATTGTCACTTGCTTGTGGCCACCGACAAACCGGCGATTCAAGAGCTACAAAAAAAATATTTCGCCGGTGAATCTATTAACTGGGTGAAAGTACACATGCTGCCAGATCATGTAAAATTTAATCATAAAAGACACGTGCATCGTTTTAGTCAGCCCGAAGATCGCTACGTGGCTTGCCAAAAGTGTCACGGCGAAGTTGCAAAAATGGATGTGATCGAGCAGATCTCTAGCCTTTCAATGGGTTGGTGTATCGACTGCCATCGCAGCTCTGAGCCTAAAGGTCCTTTAAACTGTTCGACGTGCCACCACTAAGGAGCGGATGATGGAAAATACACCTGTTGATACCCCAAATCAGTATTGGAAAAGTCTCGACGAAAAATATCAGACACCCGAGTTTTTAAAAACTCTGGAAAATGAGTTTGCGTCTTCACCACTAAAATCAGAAGACGGCCAAGACGGACTCGCCCGGCGCCAATTTATGAAACTGATGGGAGCCAGCGTGGCCCTTTCGGCTGCCGCCTGTGTTCGCCGACCCGTACAAAAAATCATTCCCTATAACAAGCGCCCCGCGGAGATCATTCCCGATCTTCCAAACTACTATGCATCGTCGTGGTTTGATGGAACACAGGGTTTAGGCCTGGTGGTCAAAACCCGCGAAGGTCGTCCGTTGTTTGTTTCGGGAAATGCAGAGCATCCATTAAATGGCCGTGGTCTCAGCGCCCGCGCCAGTGCGCATATATTAAGTCTTTACGATCCAGATCGTCTGAAGGGCCCCATCTTTAACTCAGTAAATCCCAAAAAGCGTCGCAACTCTTTGCGGGCCGATGCAAAGTGGGAGCAGATCGATGCCAAAGTGGCAGCTCAGTTAAAAAAAGGCGACGTGGCTTTGCTGACTGCAAGTTACCCTTCTGAGCACACACAGAATTTAATTTCTTCGTTCCTGGGAAAATTTTCCGGCAAAAAATATGTGTGGGACACAATGACCACGGAGAGTTTGCGTGAGGCGCAAAAGATTTCTTACGGTTCAGCCGTGGTTCCAAGCTATCATTTTGATAAATCACTTTTGACAGTGTCGTTAGATGCGGACTTTTTGGGAACTTATCTATCGCCTGTCCATTTTACACGAAACTTTAATCTATCGCGAAACCCCGAAGGTAAAAAGATGGCAAAGCTCATCTCTTTCCATTCGGTGCCGTCGCTTACAGCTCTGAATGCCGATGATGGTTATCAAGTGGCCGCAAGCCAACAATTGGGCTTGGCCTTAGGACTTCTACAGCGCGTTCTCGCAGGCAAAGGCAGTGGGTTGACCGCCGAACTTAAAAAGTTTGCCCTCACCGACGAACAGCTCGGCTTCGAAAACGGAACATTGACCACGGTTGCAAAACAACTCCTCGAAAATTCGGGGGAGAGTTTAGTGATGGCCGGCGGAATCCAGTGCGAAACTGCCAACGCTATCAATCTTCAGTTGGTCGTGAACTGGCTCAACTCGGCTCTCGGCAACGAAGGCAAAACCATCACCGCGCAAAGTTCCTATCAAAGCCTCGAAGGTAAAACTGCGGACATCTTTGAGCTCATGAAGCAGATTGACGATGGAAAAGTAAAAACGTTGATCATTCACGATCTCAATCCCGTCTACAGTTTGCCAACCTCTTTAGGTTTTGAAAAGCGCCTCGACAAAGTGGAAATGGTTATTACGACTAGCAACTGGATGGACGAAACGTCTTATTTAGCCAATGTTGTGGCGCCCGCCGGGCACCCCATGGAAAACTGGAACGAGTTTGAATTTGCAAAGGGCGTGCACACCATTCAGCAGCCAACAGTTCGTCCTCTAGGTGACACGCGAAGTTTTGAGGACAGCCTCCTCATGTGGGCGCAAGCCGCAGGTTCTGAAATCACTCCAGAAAAAACATTTTTCGAACTGCTCAAGAAAAAAGTTTCGGGCACCGTTGGCTCCGAAGCCGAATGGTTTGAGTATTTGCAAAAAGGTTTTCGCGGTCAGGTGGCTGAGGGTGGATCTGCCCGAGGCTTAAGCTCGGCAGCGGCCAGTCAAATTCAGCCGGTGGAATCTAAGGTCGAAGGTCTCGAACTCGTGATCTTTCCAACGGTGCACATGACCGATGGTTCATTGGCCAACGTGTCATGGTTGCAGGAGCTTCCAGATCCCGTGAGCAAGATTGTTTGGGATAACGTATTAACCTTGTCGCCAAAAACTGCCAAAGACATGGGCATCAAAGATGGCACCGTTGTCACCGTCGAAGTGAATGGCGCCAGCTTAAAAGTTCCCGCATATATTCAGCCAGGGCAGTCGAACAAAGTCGCCGGTATTGCCCTTGGTTATGGCCGCCAAGCGGGAATGGAGCTTGCAAAAAATGTGGGCGTGAATGCTGCGCAATTGATTCAAGCCATTGATGGAAAATTCCAGTACGCTGGCCAATCTGTAAAGGTGACAAAGACGTCTGAAAAAATCGAACTTGCGATCACGCAAGGGCACAATTCCATGGAAGGCCGTCAGATTGTCGCTGAATCCACATTCAAAGGCTACAAAGACGGCAAAACGGGAATTCATCGCCATCAAATCTTTAGTATCTGGGGCCAGCATAAGTATGATGGTCACAAATGGGGAATGTCGATTGATCTCAACACCTGCACAGGCTGCTCAGCTTGTATGGTGGCCTGTCAGTCGGAAAATAACATTCCAGTCGTTGGTAAAAAGTATGTTCTGCAAGGTCGCGAAATGCATTGGATCCGCATCGATCGTTATTACAGCGGCAGCGAGGCCTCACCCGATGCGGTATTTCAACCGGTCTTGTGCCAACACTGCGAAAACGCTCCGTGCGAAACAGTCTGTCCAGTTTTAGCCACTGTCCATAGCGATGAAGGCCTGAACGACATGGTGTACAACCGTTGCGTGGGAACTCGTTACTGCTCTAACAACTGTCCTTATAAAGTCCGTCGCTTTAACTGGTTTTACTACGATGGACACCACCGCAAAGAAAATCTACATATGGCCCTCAACCCAGAAGTGACCGTGCGCACTCGTGGGGTCATGGAAAAATGTACGTTTTGCGTTCAAAGAATCAAAGACAGCAAAAACACAGCAAGGGATGAAAACCGCTCTCTGAAAGACGGCGACATCAAAACGGCCTGTGAAGAGGTTTGTCCAACAAGCGCCATCACGTTTGGTGATTTGAACGACAAAGACAGCAAAGTGAGTCAAATGTTTGCATCGCAGAGACAGTACACGCTACTCGAAGAAGTCAACGCAGCTCCGCGAGTGCGCTACATGGCAAAAATTCGCAACACGGATCGCGCCATGTCCAATGGTCACCACGGCGACGAAAAACATGCGCCTTCCCATGACGCTAAAGATTCAAATAAGGAAACACACACATGATCGAGCGTAAACAACTCATTTTAGGGAACAAGACGTACAAGGAAATCACCGACGATATCTGTGAACCCGTCGAAAGCTCTCCGGGGCGCGGCTGGATCACACTTTTTTTCAGCGCAAAAGCGTTGTTCCTATTTTACATCGTCAGCATTGGAATCATTGTTTGCACGGGTATGGGTCTTTTGGGTGTGAACCATCCGGTGGGCTGGGGAACGATGATTGTGACCTTCGTTTTTTGGATTGGTATCGGTCACGCGGGCACGCTGATCTCTGCGGTTCTGTTTTTGTTTCGCCAAAAGTGGCGCACCTCAGTGGCGCGTTCTGCCGAAGCCATGACCGTGTTTGCGGTGATGACGGCGGGAATTTTTCCACTGATTCACACCGGTCGACCGTGGCTTGATTTTTGGCTGATTCCTTATCCCAACCAGCGCGGTCCATTGTGGGTGAATTTTCGCTCGCCGCTCTTATGGGATGTTTTTGCGGTTTCGACGTATGCGACTGTTTCCATCGTTTTTTGGTATGTGGGGCTCGTCCCAGATTTTGCGACCATTCGCGATCGGGCGAAAACCAATTTGCGCAAAAAGATTTATGGTATTTTATCCTTAGGCTGGCGCGGAACAGGCCGTAATTGGAGTCACTACGAGATGGTGTATATGCTCCTCGCGGGCCTCTCAACGCCGCTCGTCTTATCAGTGCATACCATCGTATCCTTCGACTTCGCGGTTTCCTCGCTCCCGGGTTGGCACACCACGATTTTTCCTCCGTACTTTGTTGCGGGCGCTATTTTTTCGGGTTTCGGAATGGTGGTCACGCTTTTGACATTGGTCAGAATCGGTTTTCCAAAATTTAAAGACTACATCACCATCGATCATATGGAAGTGATGAACAAAATCATCATGGCCACCGGGATGATGGTGGGTTACGCCTACGGATCTGAATTCTTTATTGCTTGGTACTCGGGTGTTCCCTACGAAAAGTACGCCTTCGTCAACCGCGCTGTGGGGCCGTACTGGTGGGCTTACTGGACAATGGTGACTTGCAACGTAATTATTCCGCAGATTTTTTGGGCTAAATGGGCGCGTCGAAGCATTCCAATCATGTTTGTGGTGTCGATCTTCGTGAACATCGGAATGTGGTTTGAGCGTTTCGTAATTACAGTGACTTCGCTTCACCGCGATTATCTACCGTCCAACTGGGGAATGTACGCTTGGTCGCGCTGGGATGCTGCGATTCTGTTTGGAAGTTTTGGAATGTTCCTGACCATTTTTCTGCTCTATCTCAGATTCTTCCCAGCCATCTCGATTGCTGAAGTGAAACCTATGCTCTATGTAGGCAGAAAAACAAAAGATGCAAAGGGAGGGCACGGTGGCCACTAAGAAAAAGTTTTTATCTGGCGTTGTTGGGTTTTGGAGCGATGATCACGAACTCGTCGAAGCCGCGATAAAAATGCGCGAGGCGGGTTACACGCACTTTGATTCCATCACTCCGTTTCCGGTGCACGGGATGGAAGAGGCCGTGGGCATTAAGCGCAGTTTTATTCCCTACGTCACTTTCGTTGCGGGACTCATTGGCGCAAGCTTAGGAATGCTGCTGCAATATTGGATCTCCGCAGTCGACTGGCCAATCATTGTTGGGGGTAAACCGCATTTTTCAGCTCCGGCATTTATCCCAATTACGTTTGAAATAACAATTCTTTTTGCGGCGTTGAGTTCCGTGGTGACGATGTTTGCGGTGAATCGACTTCCCAAAATCAATCCTCCCATCATCGATCCCGATCTCACATCACACAAATTTGCGCTGTGGATCCCCGAGACTGAGCCAGGATACAGCCCTGAAAAAGTAGAAGCGTTCTTGAAACAATTAGGTGCCGAAGACGTGCGCCGAGTGGCGGAGTTTTAAAATGATGAGTGATCGTACATTAAGTTGGGCGTTCTTTTTATGTGTGAGCCTTTTTGCCTCTGTGTTTGTATTTGGTTTAACGGGTTGCGGACCCAGCGACGGAAAACCAAACGTTGAGCTCATTCAAGATATGATGGTTCAACCTGCCAACAAGGCGCAGGATTTTTTAGCTTCCAATCCCGAAAAAAGCAGTCAGCTTGTTCCGCCCGAAGGGACAGCGGCCGTCAATCGTGAGGTTTACTTGTACAAGGGAAACCCAGAGGGTGCTGAAGCTAATTTGAAGATGCCCGAGGTGACTGCAGACATGGTTAAGCTTGGAGAAAAACACTTCAAGAATTACTGCTTAGTCTGCCACGGCGAAAAGGGCGCAGGCGACGGACCAGTGGCCAGCAAATTTCAAGGCGTAAAACCACCATCGCTCCTGAGCGATAAAGTTCGTGGAATGAAAGACGGTGGGATTTATCACATCATCACTGACGGACAGGGTGTTATGGGAACGTACATTAATCACATGCCGTGGAGCAAAGATCGTTGGGCTGTAGTGTCCTATGTTCGTAAACTGCAGAGCGACAGTAAATAGGTCCGACAAATAGGTCGACAAATAATTAGGAGAGAACATGTCAGGTTTAGATTTAGAAAATGTGAGTCCACAAAAATTTCAACTCGAGCCTAAGTTAAAAACCGCCATGGCGGCTCTCGCTTGCGGCGGTGGGGCTCTGTTGGCCTTAGGGTTTATGGTGGACCACGAGCGTGCATGGCATGCCTACTTGGTGAGTTTTTTCTACTTCACGTGTTTAGCAATGGGCGGCCTGTTTTTTACCGCCCTTCAACATATGGCAGCTGCCGGCTGGAGTGTAAACATTCGCCGTTTGGCGGAGGCTCTTACAGCTTTTATTCCCTATCTTCTTGTTCTTGGACTTCCCCTTGTGTTTTTTGCGGGGAAAGATCTTTATCTTTGGCTCGACGCCGATGTAGTTGCTGCCGATCCAATTCTGACGGGCAAAGCGGCCTACTTAAATAAAACGTTCTTTGCCATTCGTTTTGTTTTGTTCGCTGGAGCTTGGGCTTTCTTCGCTAAAAAAATCGTCGGTTTTTCACTTCAGCAAGACAACGATGGCAAAGACGAATGGACCACGCTGGCCTTAAAGTGGTCGGTGATTTTTGTTCTCGTGTTTGCGCTGAGTTTTTCTTTCTTCAGTGTCGATTTTTTGATGAGCCTCGAGCCGCACTGGTTTAGTACTATTTTTGGTGTTTACTGCTTTGCGGGAATGTTTCAGTCCACCTTAGCGCTTCTCTGTTTGATCACAATGTATGTGATTCATAAAGGTTGGGCCCGCGGCCTTATCACCATTGAGCATGTTCATGATCTCGCTAAATACACAAAAGCGTTCACTGTTTTTTGGGCGTACATTGCGTTTAGCCAATTTATGCTGATTTGGTACGCCAATCTTCCCGAAGAGACTATTTTTTACCTCCATCGCTCGCACGGTGGTTGGTTGTACATTTCGGTGGGTTTGATTGTGTTTCGTTTTGTGGTTCCCTTTTTGGCGCTTTTGCCTCGCTGGGCAAAGCGGACGCCGTCGCATTTAGCCGCTGTTTGCGTATTGATTTTAGTTATGCAGTATGTGGATTTGTACTGGTTAGTTTACCCCAACTACAGCAATGAGTTCGTAGCATTTTCGTGGATGGAAATCGGCGCCTTCGTTGGATTCCTGGGCGGCTTTGGCCTCGTGGTGACGCAGTTTTTGGCGAAGTACAATTTACTTCCCATCAAAGATCCCCGCAAATCCGAGTCCACCAACCACCACGTGGTGTACTAAAGTACGTGGGTCCTTTTGCGACCAAGGGCGTCTCGATCTGACGCAGATGCCCTTTTAAGTATCATCGGGGAGAATATATTTGATCTTTGGCGTCATTTTCATTAGTCTGTCGTCAGTGAAATATTGCATATCTGTTAAAATTAATTCGACGATCCATTGTCTGACAAATTCTTTGATGACCACTCTCTCATAATGGCATCCGTTCGCATCACTCTCCCAGATAATTCCATCAAAAGCTTCGATCAATCTCCGACTATTTTACAAGTGGCTGAAAGCATCGGACCCGGCCTCGCAAAAAACTGCGTGGGTGGTTGTATCAATGGCAGTAAAGAAATTATTGATCTTCGCACCCCCTTGAGTGATGGCGATCGCCTCGAAATCGTGACTTCTAATTCTGAAAAGGGACGAGAGGTTCTACGTCACTCGGCTGCCCACATTATGGCGCATGCGGTGCAGGAATTATTTAAAAATGTAAAGGTGACCATCGGGCCCGTCGTGGATGATGGTTTCTACTACGACTTCGACCCTGAAACTCCGCTCACTTTGGCTGATCTGCAAAAAATTGAAGATCGCATGTACGAAATCATCCAGCGCAATGTTCCGCTGGTGCGTGAAGTGTGGCCCTCCGACAAAGCGGTCCAAGTTTTTGCCGACATGGGCGAGAGTTACAAAGCCGAAATCATCAGCGATCTAAAAACATCCGAAGTCTCCATTTATAAACAAGGCACATGGTTTGATTTGTGCCGTGGGCCCCATGTGCAAAGTACTGGGCAAGTGAAAGCCGTGAAAGTGATGTCCATCGCCGGCGCCTACTGGCGGGGAGATCAAAAAAATAAACAACTTCAGCGCGTTTATGCGACGGCTTTCAACGACAAAAAAGAACTCAAAGAGCACCTAAATAATCTCGAAGTCCAAAAAACGCGATCACCGAAAAATCGGCAAAGAGCAGGGACTGTTTATGTTCCACGACTGGGCGCCAGGCATGCCGTTTTTTACTGCCAAGGGCACGGTGATTTACAACGAACTTGCCAATTACATTCGCGAGCTCTATCGCAAGTACGATTACAAAGAAGTGATCACTCCCCAGTTGTACGACTCGAATCTGTTTATCACCTCTGGTCACTACGGCCATTACAAAGACAATATGTACTTTAGCGAAGTGGGCGACAACAAAACAGAAGTGGGCGTCAAACCCATGAATTGCCCTGGCCACTGTTTGCTTTTTGATTCTGAAAAACACTCGTATCGCGATCTTCCTTATCGAATGGCTGATTTTGGCAGGCTCCACCGCTATGAGGCGAGCGGCGCGCTGGCGGGTCTCACTCGCGTGCGTTCCATGTCGCAAGATGATGCCCATATTTTTTGCACCGACGAGCAACTGCAAAGCGAGATGGAAGGTTTCATGACTTTCCTCAAGGAAGTTTACTCGGCCCTCGGTATGTACGAGTACAAAGTCTACATTGCTACACGCCCAGCCAGCCGCATGGGGTCCGATGATTTATGGGATCGCGCTGAAGGTGCTCTCACAGGCGCCATGGATAAATTGGGCGTACCTTACCAAATCAATCCCGGCGACGGCGCCTTTTACGGTCCCAAGATCGAAGTGCATTTTGTCGATGCCATGAAAAGAACCTGGCAGCTCGGAACTATCCAGGTGGATTACAATTTACCTAAAAATTTCAATCTCACCTATACTGGCGACGACAATACAGAGCATATGCCAGTTGTACTTCACCGCGCGATTTTAGGAACGCTTGAGCGCTTTATCGGAATTTACATCGAGCAGTGTGCTGGCAAATTCCCTCTCTGGTTATCACCAACACAAGCGGTGATTCTGAATGTGACGGACCGACAAACGGAGTATTGCCTCGAACTCAAAAAGAAACTCGTCGCTCAGGGTGTGCGCGTTGAGTATGACAGCCGCAACGAAAAGTTGGGTTACAAAATCCGCGAAGCCCAATTACAGCAAATGCCTTACATGTTGATCATCGGCGATAAAGAAATGGAACAGGGCTGTGTTTCTGTTCGTTTGCGCTCAGGTGAGATGATCAATTTTATTCCTACCGATGAATTTATTAATAAAGTTGTGGGTGAGATCAAAACTCGTCAGCTCACTTCTGTTTTTGAAAATGCGAACTCAACAAAGGAGATAAGCCATTAATATGCCATTCAAAAAACCATTTGGTGGACCCCCACGCCCTGCCGGAGCTGGTGGACCTGGTGGAAATAAATTTCGTAAAGACGGCCCAGGCGGAAATTTTCGCGATCGCAAAGGCGAAAAAGATGCCTTCAACGTGAACGAAGCCATTCGCGCCCGTGAAGTGCGTGTTGTCGGACCCGATGGGAAAATGCTCGGCGTCTATCCCACAGCTCAAGCCCTTGGCTTGGCTCGTGATTTTGGTTTGGATTTGATTGAAGTGTCTCCAGAAGCTTCGCCGCCCACATGTAAAATTATGGATTACGGCAAATGGAAGTACGAAAACAAAAAGAAAACTCAGGCGAATAAAAAGAAGCAAATCATCGTGACGGTGAAAGAGCTGCAGATTCGTCCACGCACCGACGAGCACGATCTCGAAGTAAAAATGCGCCACGCGCGCCGCTTTTTACTCGAGGGTGATAAAGTGAAGGTGAACATGCGCTTCCAAGGTCGCGAGATGGCTTATCAAGAAATGGGCCGAGCCACCATGATGAAGGTGTCACAATCCCTTTTGGATTTAGCCATGATCGAATTGGAACCCAAGAGCGAAGGTAAACAGTTGTTTATGATTCTTGCTCCGGATCCAGTGAAAATTAAAGACTACAGAGTAAAGCATCCTGATCTTAAAGCCGTCGCTAAAAAAGACGAAAAAGATGAAGATCCAGCTGATGGCGGAGACGAGTCTGCAGAGGATTGATTCCAATGACGAGCGTAAGCTCGTCATCCTACCTTGGAAAACACAGTTATTAAAACCCGCCGATTCAAATTATCGCCGCCGGGAAGCTCAATCAGCCTGCGTTCCCCAGATTGCTCCGCTTTAAAACTGTTGATCCCAGACGTTGCATCGGCTGATGGAATAGTCCAGCGAACCAAAATTGTAGGTGATAAAACCTGGAAGTGATGTGGTCTGGCCGTTCTCGAGAGCGTCGAGAAGATTTTGGCTGACTGTAACCAAATCAAAACTCCCTGAGAAAATTCCTTCAACATAATAGACTCTTTTTTCAGCTGTAGAGAGGTCTTTAGATACTTCAGCTTTATCGATTTCTGTGTAAGACATCGGTGCCTCTTTGCAATCGTCCTCAGAGAAGTCGTAGCGGCAAATCGATACAGTTGTGGCACTAAGTTTTACCAAACTTTTGCGTTCACACTTCAAAAAATAACTTTTAGCAAAGGCCTGATGGGTCATCGCAGTAACAAGTAAAAAAAATAATAATTTCATAAAACCTCCGAGTTACACTCATAGTACTGATGCTAACCGGAAAATATTAAGTATTGAAAGACTCTATGTAAAAGTAACAGTGTTATGAGACAAACCTAACAGGTTCGTAAATCTATTCTTTGCTCGCAGGAAGTCGAACGTCGACAGGCTTTGCGCTGATTTTTAATTCGATGGGATTGGCACCATCTGTCGGCGGTAAAAAGCGAACAGACGAGGTTTCGTACGATGATGTTTCCAGATTGGCACGCAGGGGATCTTGTCCTTCGCCATCTTTCATTTCGGTATATTCCAGTGCAATTTTATAAGCGCGATCCGAGTAGCCGGTGGTTCTTGGCGAGAGGGAAAGTTTGAAACTTAAACCATCTGATGATTGCGAAATAAAAGCGCTTTCACCATCAGTGGCGACAATGTGAGATGTTGAATCCAACTCTCCATTTTTCCAAATTTCCACTTCGATTTGCACTTTTTGCTTAGGGGATGCAGACGCAGTTAAGGTCGTAAATAAGATCAAAATAACAGATGCGCGCATTAAAACTCCCCCATAACCACATTACAAAGCAAAACCTGTGTTCTTGCAAGCTCAGAGAGAAAAGCCTGCCTCCCAAAGGTCCTTTTGAGAGGAGCGGGAAACGGGGTGAGTATTTTTTAGAATATCTTCTTGTATCTATATGAATTTATTGCATAATTTCGATGTCTTTTTGCCGCCTTTAGGGGCTCGTCGGGTTCCGCCCCAAGCCTGCTCCGACAATGCACCAAAATTGCAACTTTTATTGGACAATGAGTCCGTGGTTGGATAAAAGAAACAACGCTTTATCTATTATAGGCCCACAAAGTAAGCACTGCTTCGCCTGTAAGGAAGGAAAAAATATGAAAGCAAAAACCCATTCCGGGGCCAAGAAACGACTTCGCGTCCTCAGCCGAGATAAGATCAAAAGAAAACAAGCACGCCTTCGTCACTTGATGAAGAACAAAAGTTCTAAACGCAAAAGACAATTGGGCGATGTAATTTACGTGGATGCTGCGAATCTTCCAAACACTCGCAGATGTTTTAATATTTAAGAAGGCGGATTGAGATGAGAGTAAAAGGCGGAGTCGTCAGCCGTAGACGACGTAATAAAGTTTTAAAAAGAGCAAAAGGTTATTATTCTTCTGGAAGTCGCTTATATATTTACGCGAAAGAAAGAAACGATCGTGCGTTAGCGTATGCGTATCGCGATCGTAAACAAAAAAAGAGACATTTCAGAAAACTATGGATCATCCGTATTTCTGCTGCAACCAAACTGAATGGCGTAAGCTATTCAAAATTTATGGGTGCACTTTTGAAAACAGACATCCAACTCGATCGCAAATTGCTGGCTGATATGGCGATTTTTGATCCAAAAGGGTTCTCTGCTCTCGTGCAAAAAGTAATGCCGAAGTAGACTGTTAGTTTTTTGAAACTAAATCTTTAGGGATTAATTATGGTGAGCTTTGAAGAAAGAAAGAGAGATCATATTGAAATTTCTCTTTCTTCGCAAAGCCAGTCGCAAGTGGTCGACGGGCTCAATCGCATTGAGCTCATACACGAAGCCCTCCCAAATCTTAATTTCTCAGACATATCTCTAAAAACAGAAACTCTTGGTTTAGACGTAGACACTCCGTTGTTTGTGTCGTCCATGACTTTGGGGCACTCGGCATCATTTGCCGTGAACGAAGTTTTAGCTCTCGTTTGCCAAGAAAAAAACATGCTCATGGGCGTGGGTTCGCAGCGCCGACAGTTGGAAGATAGCGAAGCCAAAAACGAGTGTTTGCGACTGCGAAAAAAATTTCCAAAACTGAAAGTGATGGGCAACTTGGGCCTTGCTCAGGTGATCGAAACTCCTATCGCGCAAATTCAAGGTCTGGTTGATTCGCTGGAAGCTCAGGCCATGATCGTTCATACCAATCCACTTCAAGAGTGCATACAACCTGAAGGAACGCCACGCTTTCGCGGCGGTTTAGTAGCCCTCGAAAAACTTTGCGCTCAGTTATCTGTGCCTGTGATTTTAAAAGAGACGGGCTGCGGGTTTTCTTTAAAAACGTTAGCGCGCCTCCAAGAGACGGGTCTCGCGGCGATTGATGTGAGTGGCCGTGGTGGAACTCACTGGGGCCGTGTTGAGTCACAACGTCTTTCTGCTGAACAGATTCAATTCTCGGCCGGCCAAACTTTTGCCGACTGGGGCATTTCTACGGTGGAATCTCTGCTAGCGGCAAAAAGCTTGCAGCTGACGGCTGAAGTGTGGGCCTCGGGTGGCGTGCGCACAGGTTTGGATACTGCAAAACTCTTGGCCATGGGTGCAAGCATGGTTGGCTTAGCACAGCCTTTGTTGGCCGCGGCTCTCGAAGGCGAAGAAAAGCTTGTGCAGCAGATTGATCAAATAAATTACGAGTTGATGGTGGCGATGTTTTGTTCGGGAACAGAATCTGTGTTGGAGCTGCGAAGAGGTGATGTGTGGAAAATGAAATAAAATCTCTGTTCAAAGGATTTTCGAAACTCAAGCGCTCAGAGCGCTTTCAAAAGCTTGTAGAAATTGGCGCTTTGGATTCGTCGGATGTTTCGTTTCTTAAAAATGGCGGAATCAAAGACTTCGACATGGCCGATAACTTTATCGAAAACTCCATCGGCTATTTTCAGCTTCCGCTGGGCGTGGCTACCAATTTTCGCATTGATGGCGTTGAGTATGTGATTCCCATGGCGGTGGAAGAAACCTCCATCATTGCAGCTGCTAGTAAGACCGCGCGCTGGATTAGCGAACGTGGCGTGATCACCACCGAAGTGATTGGCGAAAATATTATCGGGCAGGTACAAATTGCCCGCGTGAAAGATTTTTTAAAACTTCAGACGGTTCTCGAAGCAAAAAAACAACATTGGATCGATGAACTGAACCAAGTTGTAGCGCAGGGAATGTACGCGCGCGGCGGTGGCGTCCGCGATATCGTCGCTCGACAAATCACCAGACCCGATGGCGATGTGATGGCCATTTTACATATTCATTTAAATCCGTGCGACGCCATGGGCGCCAATATTATCAATCAGGTTTGTGAGTACATCACCGGCCCCATCGAAGAAGCCACTGGCGAAGCCGTCACCATGCGCATTCTCTCAAACTTAGTGGATACAAAACTTACGAAAGCGCGTGTTGAGATGCGCGGGATCGACAGCAAAATTGGCGAGGCCATTCAAGAGGCGTCGCTGTTTGGCGAAATTGACTCCTATCGTGCGGCCACCAACAACAAGGGTGTTCTCAATGGCATTGATCCCATTCTTATCGCCACAGGCAACGACTGGCGCGCGGTTGAGGCGGGCATACATGCGTTTGCGGCGCGTGATGGTCAGTACCGCTCGATCACCAAGTGGCGCTTTGAAAATAACATTCTCACGGGCGAGTTTTTAGCGCCGCTCATCGTCGGCACGGTGGGTGGTGTGACGACCCTTCACCCAACAGCAAAGATGGCCATGAAAATGATGAAGATCGAAAGCGCCAATCAGCTTTCGCGCGTTTGCGCCAGTGTAGGCTTGGTACAAAATTTGGGAGCTCTCCGGGCTCTGACTTCCGAGGGCATTATCGAAGGTCATATGAAGCTGCATATCAAAAACCTGGCCATGGGCGCAGGTGCCAGCGAGCAGGAATCGCCGACGCTGCATAATCTCCTTGAACAGGTTCTTAAGGCTAAAAAAAGAATTTCACTTTCGGATGCGATTCAAATGCTAAAAAATATTCGTTCGGTGAAAGACTCGGTGAAAGATCCGATGAGAGAGACAGCTAAGCATGTCACAACTCCGTCTTAGCCTTCCCAGTAAAACCTTTCTACTTGGCGAATATTTAGCCCTTTCCACTGGTCCCTCTTTCGTGGTTGCCACAGAACCTCGATTTGAATTCAAATTTTGTGTGGGCGATTTTTTAAAAACAGTTCATCCACAAAGTCCAGCTGGTCTTTTTTATAAAAAATGTCAAAAAGATGTTGGCCCGATGCAAATCGAAATGACCAAGCCCACAAAAAGTATTGGCGGTTTTGGAGAATCAACGGCGCAGTATTTGGCTTTGTGGCATTATGCAAAAGCCGTTAAAAAAAAACAGCCAATGGATGTGAATGCCCAGTTTGTCGAAGAGTGCTGGCAGGATTATCGCGATTTATTTCCCCAGGCACCGCCCAGCGGTGCAGATCTTATCAATCAACTTTGCGGCGGCCTGACGGTTTGGGATCCCATTAAAAAAGATGTGCAAAAGTATGAGTGGCCCTTTCCCGATCTGAAACTTTATTTGCTAAAAACATCCCATAAAATCAAGACCCACGAGCACCTGGCATCCATGGACCCCGAGTCCATTCCGACGGCGGCGTTGAGCGAAATTATGCAAAATGCTTTAGTGGCCTTAAAGGAAAAAAATTCCGTTGGTTTTCTGCGCCAATCCATCATGTACACAGAAGAGCTTTATCGCGCGGGTCTGCAATCTCCAGACACGATGGTGCTGATTGGTAAGATCGCCACGCGGGCCAATGTTCTCTGCGCACGGGGCTGTGGAGCCCTGGGGGCCGATGTGATTGCCGTATATGGTTCACCCGGTGCCGAAATTGATTTTTCGGATCTTTCACTCACACCTGTTGCCACCCTGCCAGAGAGTATAAGTTCGGGACCCGTTTGGCGGTGGTCGTGATGTGGGAAGCATCGGCACCTGCAAATATCGCCCTTATTAAATATATGGGGAAGCGCAGTTTCAGCTCTGCAAACACCACTCAAGCGAACGTCAACGTCGCGATAAATCCTTCGGTCTCTTGGACCTTGGATCACCTGCGAAGTTTTGTGCAGCTAGAGCTTGTTGACGCCAACGAAGGCCAGAGCGACCTGTGGCAGCCACATCCCCAATGGGCGTTAGAAATGAGTGAAGTGGGGCTACAGAAATATCTTGCCCATCTTCAACGCGTAAAAAAAATGTTTTCCGCCGAAAACTATTTTTTTAAAGTGCGATCGGGAAATAATTTTCCAGCAGATTGCGGAATCGCCAGCTCGGCTTCGAGTTTTGCAGCGTTGACTCTCGTGTCGTCGCAAGCTCTGGCGCACTTGACCAAAAAGCCTCTTCCAGCGATGGAGACCCTTGCAGATTTGAGTCGACAAGGCTCCGGCTCGTCGTGCCGCTCGTTTTTTTCGGGTTTTGTAGTTTGGGAAGAGCAGGGCGTGCGAAAACTGCCAACAACTACTACGCTTCACCACCAAGTCGTCATCGTGAGTGGCGATAAAAAACAAGTGTCTTCGTCACAGGCCCATCAACGAGTTCAGTCGAGTTTACTAATGAAGCAACGGGAAGAGCGTGTTCAGGTGCGTTTTACGTCGCTGTGTGAGCAACTACTCAGTGGCACCCCCGATTGGAAAAAGTTATATGAACTCACGTGGTCGGAATTTTGGGACATGCATGCTCTCTTCGAAACCAGTGACCCCTCCTTTGGCTATATGACATCAAAATCGCTGGAGGTTCTGAATATCGTGCGCGAATATTGGCTGCAAAAACAGGACGGCCCTCTCGTGACCATGGACGCAGGCCCCAATGTGCATTTGTTATGGCGACACGATCAAAGGACCATGGCCCAGGAGTTTGCAAAAGCAAACCCGCAATGGAAGTGGATTGAGGACGCCCGATGAGGTCGCCAATTGAGGAAACCATGAGTTTTAAGCATCGAGTTTTTGGCAAATGGATTTTAGCCGGCGAGCACGCTGTGCTTCGCGGTCACACGGCCATGGTGTTTCCAGTGACGTCTTGTTACTTCGAAATTGAATACAAACCATCTTCCAATAAAATCAATCTCACTTGTGATTCAGATCAGGGTGAGCAAATGAAAATGGTTTTTATGGGTTTGCTGAACAAAGCACTTTCGGATCTCGGCAAAGAAACCACGGAGCTCACTGGCGAGCTGAGTATTTTCAATCGCATCCCCTTGGTCGGTGGGATGGGCGCGAGTGCCGCTATCTGCGTATCCGTCGTAAAATTTTTAAATTATTTAGGATTTGTGGAAGAGGATAAAGTTTTTTCATTCGCCAAGTCCTTGGAAGATTTGTTTCACGGTGAGAGCAGCGGCGTGGATGTGGCCATTGCACTTCAAGCTCGTCCTTTGCTTTATAAGATTGGCGAATTTATTCCCTTTGATCCCCAGTGGAAACCCTATTTGTATTTATCCCATTGTGGAAAACGTGGAGTCACAGCCGATTGCATTCGGCGGGTTAAAAAATTATGGCAAACCAATGAAAGTTTGGGCCAGATGATTGATCTCGATATGCAACGCAGCTTTGAACTGGCGCAAAAAGCCCTGAGCAGACCCGATTCGATGCATGAACTCCAGCAATCCATTTTGCTCGCGCGATCCTGTTTTGAGCGCTGGGGCTTGGTGAGTGTGGAGTTGAGCGAGCACATGAACGAGCTTCACAAGCTGGGCGCCATTGCCACCAAGCCCACCGGCAGCGGCGATGGCGGTTTTGTTTTAAGCCTCTGGGACCAGAAGCCCACTACCACATCGATCGACCTCCTCGAGTGCTAGGTACGGACACACTTTTTGGGACTCATTGCATAAAATTTCTTGCACGAGAATTCCTTAAACCTTTTATTTATTTCGCAGCACTCGCGGACACGGGCTCGTCTTCGTAGGTCGTCATTGCATGACGCCCCACGGATACGCCCCGTTCGCACGTGAGCTCGTAAATAAAAAGTTTAAGGAATTCTCGTGCAAGAAATTTTATGCAATGAGTCCCAAAAAGTGTGTGGGCACGGAGCGAGCTCTCCTCGCGAACGAGCGCCGAAAGCGCTTTTGTCCATTGCCTTACCTAGCTACGTAACCTACTGGCAGATTTGGGTGAAAATGTTTGTCTGCGGTGCTAACGGCTCTTGGGGTGTGGGGATGTTGAGGGTGGTTCTTAGCTGTTCGTCAATTTGGGCGACTTGGTTGTTTAAATTTAAGATTTGCGGACAGGTGTCGGCGACGACGGATTTGAGTTCTATGCTTTTTAAAGAAAGCAGAGAGACTTTTGCCATCAAAAGGGATTCTTCGGCGAGAAGGTCTTCCTTTTGTTTTTGTAGGACCAAGAGGGCGGCCTCACTTTGAACTAACAAAGTATTATAGTTTTTTATCGTGGCTTCAATGTCCGTTATTTTCTGCAGGGCCGCTGTCTTGTTTACGAGCAATTCATTAATATTGTTTTGGTTAGCGTACTCAGTTGCGGCGAGTTGTGAGGCAGTCAGTTCGCCAGCAAGCCTACTGCTTTCGCTGTTCTGAACGTCTATTGTTTGCAAAAGTTGAGACTGAATTTGCAAAACGGCATCTTCAAACTGGGCCTTTCCGATAAAAATCTGCTGGAACGAATTTTCGCATTGAGCGGGATTTATGGAAGGAACGAGACACTGTGTAAACATCGTCTCGAGGAAGGTCGAGGCTTCGGTGCTCTCTTGCAATTTGGAAACCTGCAGGCGAAAATTTTGTACTAATGCATTGAATTCGCTTTCTTTGGAGCGAAAACCAGCCTGTGATTCTTCAATTTTGGCAGACACTTCTTGGATGTGGACTTGCAGGTTGGTCGTCTGGATATCTAAGTTGTTCAACTGCTGCTTTTCACATGCAAACACGTTCGTATAAAAGTCTGAATTGTAAATCGTATTTTCACCGATATTGTTAAGCTCTGGATTGTTGCAATTCGAAAATTCGTCGCTGGTTCGTTGTTGGGAAGACCAACGCCAAACAATGAGACGGAGCAGGGTCCAATTTTGTAACATGACTTCGAGTTCAGAGTCCGAAGCACCCAGTTCTTGGGAAAGCCGTTCAGAGACAATTTCGACCTTACTTTTTTCTTCGTCCCAGGGTTGGGGCACACCACTCAAAAGAGTGTCGATGGTTGTAGGAGGCAAAGAGTTTAATAGTTGAGTTCGCAAAGAGGTGTTTAAAAGTTCGTTGGGATTGAGACAGGGACTTTTCTCAAGCTGAGGGTCAAGAATGATATTTGGATCGCAAACTAAGTGCATAAAAATCAGAGCTCTTGATTCGATATTTCGTTTTATAAACGAATTCAATTCCTGACTCAGCTGTTGGAATTTATTTTGGTGATAGGCGAACTCATTGTCAAAAGTTCTCTCTCCTTTGATAGAGATGGTATCTTCGATTCTCGTGTTTAAAATGATAAACGAAATATCGTCGAGATCTGCATAATAGGGGATTTGATTAAACTGGCGTTTTGCTCGTTCGATTCCTTGAAGTTCTGTCTCAGCTTTTGTCTTCTCGGAAACAAACTCAAGATAGTGAGTAAACGCTGTGTCTTGCTGGCGAGCGGCGTCTACTAACGTCTTTGAGCCATCGTGAAAAAGTTTTAAGGATTCAATCTGTCGGTTGATCCGATTGTACTCCTGGGTGCGCGACCCTATTTCGGCATTTTTTTGCTCGATGGTTTCCAAGTTCCAAGGAGGAGAGCTTTGAGGGATACTTTCTTTTGGCGGTACCAGCAAAGTTTTTTCCTCGAGCATTTCTGTTAAATGTTCGATCATTGCCATGACCTCGTTCGACTTGGCTCGAAGCTCCTGTTCTCGCTGACTGAACTCATTAATTTTAGGTAAAAATGGCGCGAGTGATTGATTGATGACTGCAATTTCGACGGTTGCCGTGGCACTATTTTGCGATTCCTGCGAAATATTACTTTTTGTCGAGGACAGTGTCGCCTGAAGATCTTTGATTTGTTGATTTATTTGCGGGATGAGACCACTTTGTTGTTCTAGACCGCCTGATATTGCTTGGAGTCGGCTCTGAATTTCCTGTTGTTGAGTAGAAAAGTCTTTGAATGAATTCACAGCATTTGAAAGAGACTCCGATTGGAATGCGGCAAATTGCGCAATGAGAGTTTCTTTTTGTTGAAGAAGCGGCAGTGCAGAATTATAGCTGTCTAATGTGATAGGCAACGACTTATCAACTCCTTGGATTTCACTCAGCTGTTGAGCGTAATCGAGAAGACCAAACCCTGTGGATACGGCGTCTTCCGGTAAATATTCAAAAGACTTTTCGGCCATGCATGCGATCGCCAATTTTTTGTAAGCATTCGTAGTTCCACTGAGACTTAAATTGGCTGACCACAAATTACCAGTTTCGCTTTCGACTACAACGTTTGCTCGTATTTGCGATAGGAAAAGAGCCACCATTGCCTGGATTTCTCGTACGTCCAAATCCTTAGTTTCAAACGTCATGGTATTATTGACTGTGGTGGTTGTGCCTGTTAGCTCGATGAGCTTGCTTTCCAAAGTCTGCAGGGTGTCAGTAAGAGAGGGATTAAAAATGGCGTTATCGCCAATGCCATCGATGTCTTTCCACTGAAGGTATACTTTTTTAGGCTTATGAGAAAAGAACTCAATTTTAAAGGACGGAGTTATGTTCTGTTTGAAGTTGAATGAAACGCGTACTTCGGACTCAAATTCATTCTCGTCGATTTTAAAGAATAAATTATCAGATTGCTCGACGGAACAAGCAGCCTCTACAAAATCAAAACCTAGGGCTTGTTGAAAGCCTCCGAAAAGTGTTCCTATAAAAATTGAAAAAAGAATATAATATTTCATAAATCCTCGATTAAAAAATGGGTTCCACCGGTGGCAGAAGTGGAAGTCCTTCTTTGACAATGTCCATAAAAATTGGCAGAGCGAGAGCGCCTCCTGTGGAGCCTGTTGAGGCGGGACTGTCGTAGCCAACCCAAACTGCAATCACAAAATTCCGGCTAAAACCGATAAACCAATTATCGTGAGAATTCGAACTGGTTCCGGTTTTTCCACCAAAACAAATTTGACCCGAGATTCCCATGGCAGTGCCGTCACAAAAATTAAGACCAAGGGAATTTACTGGAAAGTCCCGCAAGCTTTGCGCGGTTCCGACGTTGGCAACCTGAACTAAAATTCGCTGTATATCAAAAACGACTTGTCTGTTATCGGAGTAAGGCACGTTTGTCGATTCGAAGAGATTTGGGGGGGTTATGTCTTCGCCACGACCGTTTCTAAAAGTTTTAAAATAAACAGGCTTCACAATTTTTTGACCATTGGAAAAGAAGCTAAAAGAGGACGCAAGTTTCTCCACAGTCAGCTCTTGCGCTCCCAAAACAATAGACGGTCGATATTGGACACTCGAACTACTATAAAGATCTATCTCCACGAGAAAATCGACGAACTCCCGCAAATTTTCGAAACGGTCGGTCCCGAATCCAGAGTTTGTCAGTAGTCCCACGGCCGGCTTGTTAATAGATTTTGTGAGTGCTTGCTCAATGGTGACTTGCGAAGATCCTGCACTACCGTCGAAGTTGTCTGGGACGTAGTTTGAGTTGTCGTCAATCCTAAAATTAACGCCGGAGTTTTGAATGAGACTGTCGGGACGAAATCCTTTCGTTAGTGCGAGATAATAGATCCACGGTTTTAAAGTGGAGCCCACAGGGCGCCTTGAAATATTTGATCGGTCAAAAAAGCGCGACGTTTGTGGGTTGTATCCACCAAACTGGGCCAGCACTTCGCCGGTGTTACTGTTCATTACGATGGCGGCGGCCTGAAGCTTTGGGGATTGCAGGGTGAACGACTGCGAGTTTTCCGCTTTCGAGACCCATACTATTTGTTCGTGCAGGATTTCATTCCTTTGCATTTTTGATTTTAATATTTGTTGGTGTTCTTGCGTTAATCGAATTTCGATGATGCCTTGATCGTCGCTGATCAGAACATTGGTATTTGCTCCGTCTTTTGCGATAAAAGCAGGGAGCATATATTCCCGCGGAGAATTTTCCAGCATTTTTTGCAGGGCACTTTGAATGAGCAGATTCTTTACCTGCGACGTGCGAATTTCTGGATAGACCGTTACATCGAATGCTTTGAAGCATGGGCTCATAAGTCGTAGGATTTCGAGGGGTGTTTGCGAGTCACCCGTAGGGGGACTAAAAATGTCCAAAATAGATTGGCACTGTTGTGGATTGGTCCAGATGGCGATGACTTCCCCAAGGGAGAATTTTTTATTTGAGAAATCGTTGACGTTAAATACCTCTTGCGTCGTCCGAATTACCGAGTTGCTTGGGTGAAAATAAAACTGTGTGGAGTTTTGCGAAGCCAATGAAATGACAAAATCGACGTCACGGCCCTCTTTGCTGAGAACCTCTCGAAATTCCGTCAGCGCCTCGCGCAGTTCAGATGTAACGTCGGTTGCATCGATTTGGGCAAAGCGACTGCGATCGTTTCTTGCGGCTTCAATCCGACTTTCTGTGGTGCGATCACGATCATAGCTGTCGAGTTTACTGATGATATTTTTTCTTACAATTCCCTGCAAATTCATATCAATCGTGCTCACAAGTTCCGACTGGATGACTTGAGCTCCTGTGGAGTTCGCCGAATTTTCCGAAACGTAGTTTCGTGCCATGAGTTCAAGATAAATGGAAGAGTCCGAAGCCGGTCTTTGATTGCTTTTTTGCTCCCACTGCGGAAGAGGTGTAGCTTGAGCTTGCAGGAGCTCGTTCTGATTGATCGGTTCGAGCAAACTGCTTTCCCAGCTTAGCTTACTCATTTGTTCAAGCACGTAAAGTCTGCGACCTTTGGTGTAAGAATCATAGTTGCTCGGTAACGAGTACCGATTGGGACGTTTGAACAGGGAGGCAATAAAAGCCGCCTCCGGGATATTGATAGCAATCGCATCTTTTTCGAAGAATGTTTTTGCCGCTTGATCTATGCCGCGAATCCCCGGTCCATAATCCATCATGTTTAAGTAGTTCTCGAGCACCACTTTTTTTCCAGTCCCAGGTTTTTTTGCCTCCCAATACATTTCGTACGGCTTAGCCCAAAACCATTCCCGTATTTTTCGCAGTAGGCTTTTTAAACTGCCGTTTGTAAAGAGCGTATTTCCGCTGGCGCTCTCCTTGTCTAAAAAATAAAAGTTTTTTAAAAGCTGCATAGTAAGAGTAGATCCACCTGACAGTTGGCTTTCATCGGACGTGGATTTCATTTGCACAGCCATGCGCACCATAGACGTCATATCAACGCCTTCGTGCAACCAGAACGAGCTATCTTCTGCGGCGATTAAAGCCTTAGTCACATTTGGTGAAATTTGCGGGTAAGCAAGCCAATTTTCGGTTTGCGAAAATAGATAGTCGACGAATTGACCATGGCGATCGTACAGACTGGTTTTTCCAAAGTAGCGTAAATTTCCCAAACTTTCCATATCCCTTGTCGAAAGAATGAGAAGTTCATTTTTGATAAACAATTGTACGTCTTTAGTTTCCTGTGATGTAAACGATCTCGAGGTGAAATCGTCGGAACATATTTTAGTAATTGTGGATTTAACAAGGTCGGCGCTGGAATTTTCTTCGAGAAGATCGTCGGAATGCTTGTCTACGATTTGAAACAAAAAATTTAGGACCTCTGACTTTGACATATCCAGTTCAATTTGCATATCTGCGAAAAGAGCTCGACATGTTCGATTTGCTGCCGACAAAGAGGTGGTGCCATCAGAAGACAATAAGTTCAAGCTGACAGGATCCACAGTTGTATTGAAATACTTTTGTTGCATTTTGTTTGCGGGCACATACTGGTGCAGCGAAAAAAATGTCAAAACAATAAGTTTTGATATGATATCCATACTATTCTTCTTCTTTGGGAGACATCCAGTTTGCGATTGTATCTTCGACCGATTGCATTGCCGAGGTTGCAGCGGCCCCAGCACCATTCGTTACAACACCCAGATAGTCACTTTCGTTGCGAGCTTCTCGCGCTGATTGTAGGTTTTGAGCCAAAGAGATACAGCTTTCTAAACTACTCTGACTTCTCACGCAGCTTGTAAGTAGCTTTTCCACACAAACGCTTTGATATTTTTCGTGCATACATCGGCCGACAGCCCATGGACCGAACTTAGAAATGAGCAGGCTCACTTCTTCGAGTTTTCCCACGTTATTTGCCTGTAGCTGAGACAAGTACTCATCGTAAATTTCCACAGCTTGGAGGGGTAAAGAAATTTTCGAAACCATCGAGATGGTCACGCTTTGCGAATTCAATGTCATGCTAAGAGATACTAACTGATCAATATTTTTACTCACTTCTGCAAGCTCCGTCGAGGAACCCACTAAACTTTTAATCAAATCCAGATCCACTTTCATTGTTTGCGAACCGTCGACGCTTTCGATAACGATGGCCTCTGCCATAACCTGTTTAAGCAGATCAACTGCTTGCTGACTCATTTCGGGTGCGCCATTTGAGTTTCGTGGTGATCGAGCCCCTAAAGTTTGTCGCGGTCGCTGTGCCTGCGGTTCTAGCTTGGCGACGACTTCGCTAAGTTTGTCCTTAAGGCCAACAAGGTCTGTGATGCCGGTCTGCGCGACAACTGAATCTGTGACAGCAGAATCATTGTCGGCAGAGTCATTACTGACACGGTTCACAACAGCTTTAAAAAAAAGCTCCTTAGATACGTTAGCTTCTAACTTCACTTCAAGAATGCCATCAGAGGCTTGTTGCGAGAGCTGCATGGCGAGATTTCCGCTAAGTCTCGCGACATCTTTGGTGGAGGAAAATTCTGTGAGGATGAGCCCTTGCGCCATTTGGCTGTCGGGTAATACAGTCGCTTTAGTATCTTCAGCCACAATCTGGGTTCTACCGACTAAAGCGGCGAGCAAAGACTCAACGATCAATTGAACGTTAGCATCCATTTGCGTTTTGAGTGGCAGTGATTCCTGGGCATTTGACAGTCTAGGCGCAAACATAAGACCGGTGATTGCAAGAGCGATTAAAAATGGGCGCATTGTTCCTCCAAATGTATTAATACGTTGCGTTAACGCTTTGTACCATTTGTTGCCGGAGGAAGAATATTAAACCGCCCAGTTTGAAAAAAAGTAAATTCATGAGTGATTCTAGTGCCTTTTCGGAGCCAATTTAACGGATCCAATTCTTGCACTTTATGACGCATAATGGTAATACGATGCGTTAATAGTTTAACTTTTTAGGTCAAAGCGAGGATCAAATGAGCGCAATACGGTTTCTAATACTATGTCTTTTGGGTGTGATGACAGGGGCTAAGGCCTTAGCAACGGAGCCTGTCTATGATGAACCTGTAAATACAAATCAATATGACGATCACTTTGTGGACCGATATCAAGGGGATTCCTCTGACTGGTTAAACGGTTTGTTCGAACAAGATGGGGACGGACCAATATTTATGCCGGGCGCTGAAGTTAGCGATCTTCCCGGAGTGTCAGTTGTTCCCAAAGATTCTGAATTTCCTGAAGTCGAAGTAGTTCCAGAAGTTTCTGAAGTCCCTGAAGTTGCAGAGATTCCTGAGGTGCCAGCGGTTCCCGAAGTTGCAGAGATTCCTGAGGTGCCAGCGGTTCCTGAAGTTGCAGAGATTCCCGAGGTCCCAGTGGTTCCCGAAGTTGCAAGCGGACTTTCGGCGGATGATTTGCTACCAGCCTCTACGCCAACGAGCAGCGAACTTGTAGCTGCTGTTTCTGCGGACAAGTTGGCGCTGCTTCTTGTTGATGACGACAAGGTGAAACAGTCGCTTGAGCAAGTTTCGTTATTTTTTGTCGCCGGGCAAATGGGAACAGTGAACGAATTGTCGGAAAAATTTAAAGATGTCGGAACACTTTGTTTATTTTCAACCACTGGCGATAGTTCATCTTTGGCAGATACCATTCAAAAAGACGTGGTGTTGCAAGGTTCTTCCAAAGAGCAAAAACCCGATAGCAACGGGAACACAACTCTGGAGATCAAATTCTCTGATGGTACCCTTAAACTCTTTTGCATTAAAAATAACGCGAGCGAATTCACGTTTGGTGATCTTCGCTCCGCGCTCAAAGGCATCGTCGAGGTGAGAGTTCTTCGATAATTGAAGGCTTCCCTAGGTGAGTAGGATCTTTTTGCGGCGTTCGAATTTAGAAAGCAGCAAATAAATCGAAGGCACCACAACGAGCGTAAAGACGGTGGAGACCACGATTCCGCCGACGATGGTTAAACCCATGGGCGTTCGGGTTTCTTGTCCGATACTGTTACCAAACACTAACGGAAGTGCTGCTGCCACTGTTGCCACTGAGGTCATAATGATAGGGCGCAGGCGCACGGGACAGGCTTCGATCAGGGCTTCTGTAACCCCCAGGTTTTTTTCATCGCGAAGGCGGTTCGTAAACTCCACAAGAAGAATCGAGTTCTTTTTGGCAATACCCATTAAAACGATAACTCCAATAAAACTGAATAAATTTAACGAAACATCTCCCGCCCATAAAATCAAAAGCGCACCGGTGATACTAAAGGGCAATGCGGCTAAAACAGAAATGGGAAGAATGAAGGAATTAAACTGAATCGCCAAAACCATATAAGCCACAAGGATACCGACGAGAAGTGCATAGGCTAAGTTTTTAAAGCTGTCATTCAGGCCAGCGGCGGTTCCCTCGAGGGAAAATCCATAACCTTTGGGCAGCGCCGTACGCGCGATTTGAGCGGCGCGATCGAGAGCTTTGGCTTGACCCACGCCTTTTGCTAAGTTGCCAAAAACTCCCACTGTGCGTTGGCGATTGAGACGATTGATGGATTGAAATGTTTTTTGATTTTCAAAGTCTACAAACTGATCAATAGGAATCGCAAGCCCGAAATCGTTTCGCACCAAAACTTTGGAGATATCTTTGTAGGAGCGAAGATCTTCGTCTTCGAGTTTGATTCGAATATCATAGCGACGTCCCCCGGAAGTGAACTGGCTTTGGCGGGCGCCAGCGACAGCGGCATTGAGTGCCGTGGCCACCGAAGAGATTGTGACACCCGATTCCGCCATGCGCTTACGTTCGGGGCGAATTAAGAGTTCGGGAAGACCCAATTTAAAATCTGTGTCCAGATCTACTGCTAGGCCTTCTTTTGAGAGCTGTTCCATAATTTCTTCGGCCTTTTGATTTAGTACCTGCAGATCGGGACCGGTGATATTGAATGACAATGGATTAAGGCGGCCCGAAGTGAGGCCTCGCGCAGAAATATCGCGAAACGAAAAGCGAACGCCTTCGACAACTTTTAGCTCTTCGCGCAGCTCATCCATGATTTGTGTGTGGGTGATGGAACGCTCCTCGCGGAGCGTGAGGTTGATGGGAATAAAAATTTGGTTCACGCTGCTTGCGCCAGGTCCTCCGCCGATGGACAGAAAAAAACTAACCACATTTTTATTCGCTTTAAGAACCTTTTCGATCTCCAGCGCCTTTATGTAGGTGGCTTCGAGAGAGGAGCCGGGTTTGAGCTGAGAGTTCAGCATCACAACGTTTTGATCTTGTGAGGGTACAAATTCCTGACGAATTCGTTGCACCAAAAATAAAGAGACTAAAAATAAAATGGTGGCACCAAAGACAATTTTTTTACTGTGCTCCAGGGTTTTGCGCAAAAGATTTTGATAAGCGGCATTGATTTTATCAAACAGATGATCCAGCTTCATTTCGAATTTTGAAATTTTAGGCGACTGACTCAAAAAAGCCGCGGCTCGCATCGGTGTAATCGTGACCGCTTCCAAAAGTGAAAGCAGCACGGCCACCGACATGGTGACGCCGAACTGGAAGAAGAATTTGCCGATAACTCCCGACATAAAGACCACTGGCAGAAACACGGCCACCACGGCCAACGTTGCGGCAATGGCCGCCGGGAGAATTTCGACGGAGCCGTCATAGGCCGCCTGGGTGGCTGATTTTCCCATGCGATGATGGCGAACGATATTTTCTAATAGCATAATGGCATCGTCGACAACAATGGAGATCGCCAGAGTGAGAGCAAGCAGCGAAAAGAGATTCAATGTGAAGCCGGCAAAATAAACCACAATAAATGTGCCGACGATGGATGTGGGAATCGAAAAAAGAATATTGATGGCGGCGCCTAGACTGCCGAGAAACAGGAAGCATACGAGGATTGTGACGATAGAAGCAAAAATCAGTTTTTCTTGCGTGGTAGAAACCACAGCTTTGGTGGCTTTTGTAAAATCGACGTTGATTTGCAGTTTGTAGTCCTTAGGAATAGACTTTTGCAATTCTTCCACTTTTTTCTGAACGACTTCCGCAAGGGCCACTTCGTTTCCGCCGCGCTGTTTGCGAATGGAAATCGAAACCGCTTCTCGCCCATCCACGCGCGCTGTTCGCCGAAGATCACTCAGCCCATCTTCCACGCGCGCCACATCGCCGATGGTGAGTTTTTGATCTTGAATAATCTGGCCACCGCGACGAAGAATGCGCAGACCAGAGACTTGATCAGCGGTGGCAGCTTCGCCCAGCCAGCGAACTCGGTATTCATTTTTGCCATCCGAAAATTGCCCTGCAGCAGATTCTAAATGTTGCGACTCGAGAGCAGAGGCGATGTCGCTGATGGTGAGTTCGTATTTTGCAAGCTTTTGAATATCGGGCCAAATTCTTAAATTACGAGCGCTATAACCGGCGATGGAGACTTCGCCGATTCCTGGAAGAAATCGAAACTGATCTAGCAAAAAAGAGTCCACCCATTCCAGAGTTTCGCGAAGGGGTCGATCCGACGAAACACCAATAAAAATAATCGGCGATTCTTCGGGGTTGCTCTTGCGTATGACAGGAGGGTCCACCTGTTGCGGTAAGCGCACCGAGCTGAGCGCCGACTGCACCTCTTGGAGGGCAACGTTGATATCTCGGGAGATATCAAAGGTGAGGCTGATATTTCCCTGGCCCGTTTGCACGCTGGAGCGCATTTCTTGAATGCCTTCTACGGAAAGTAGGTTCTGCTCCATGGGATCGATGAGTTCGGTTTCAACCACCTCTGGCGCTGCGCCTTCGTACTGCACACTGATACTTAATACTGGAAAGTCCACATCCGGCATTTGACTGACACCGAGGCGACCAAAACTGATTCCGCCAAAAATGATGAGGGCTGCCATGAGGATCCAGGCAAAAACAGGTCGTTGAATTGAGAGGGCAATGAGCGATTTCATGAATGTAAATCTCCTGGCTAAATTTCCCTACTGCTTACAAAAGGTCTGTCAAATATCCGTCGTAAATAATCGGGCCTGGCTTTCCACCTTGTGAAGTTCTGAAAGAAAAGTCAGGCGACGTGCTGAAGCTTCGGCAGCTTCGATTTCAAAGGACACAAGTTGAAACAATGTGGACCGACCAATTTTGTAGCGTCGCCGTTCTTCGATGACCTTTTGATTTTGAAATTCCGATAAACGACTGGCCTCTTGCGTTTGGGTCTGCAAAACTTTTTGTCGGCGCTCTAAATCGGTCCAGCCGAACTCAGAAGTTCGTGTTTGATTTTGCGCCTCCAAGCGCCGGGCCTCTGCTTGCAGCTGCGCGGACTTAAACTGTTTGTTGGCCAAACCGCGATGCAGAGGAACACTGAAGTTCACACCCACACGGGTGCCACTGTAGCGCCCATTGCCAGCATCGGACCAAGAATTATAAAATGAATCGGCAATTCCGTTTTGACCGTAGCCAACATAAACATCAAAGAGCGGTTTGAGTTGTTCGCGAACTCTTTTGGCTTCGAGTTCAGCTTGTTGAGCCAACGCTCGGGAGGAGAGTGAATCCCATCGCTGCGGTGGTCCGTTGCCGGTGTCAGTACCAGTCATCGCACCATTGCCAGAGATCAAACTGCGCAGCGTTCGCTCCTGCGTGAGAGCCTCTGGGGGAAGTTGAAGCTCTTCGAGCTTTACTTGCGGAAGTGCACTTTGGAAGCGAGTGACGAGGCCCGCTAATTGGTTTTGCACGGTGATGAGATCCAACTGTTGCCCACTCACAAGGGCTTGTATTTGCAACAAATCTGCTTTTTCTGCCGCCAGTTTACTGACTCGTCCCTGCATCCATTTGAGCAGATCGCGACTCGTTTGCAGATTGGTGGAGCGAATTTGCTCCTCTTGCTTAAGGGTCACGTAATCCCAGTACATGGCTTCGAGATCGATGAGCAGTAACTGCTTTTCGTAGATCAAAGCCGCGCGGCGACTTTGCAGTTCCTGCTGCTCTCCGCGATGTCTTAGCGACGTTGCGTGGCCAAAGCTATCCCGCCAGAGGGATTGGGTCAGGCGTGTTTCCCAAATTGCGAACTGAAAAAGGCCTCGTCCATCAATAATGGCTCGTTCGTGTCCTGCCGTGGCCGTGAGTAATGTACCGGTAGAGAAAGGTTGCGTGAACGTTAAATTGGCCAGTCGGGAACGGGAGCGCCTCGCAAAGGTAATTGCTTCCTGATCATTATTAAAATTTTCTGCGTTGAGGGAAAGTACGGACGATAAAACAAAGTCGCGTCCTTCGATCTCGTAGTTGAGAGATTCTAGACGTCTATCAATGGATAAAAAAATCTCGGATTGTTTTTGCGCCACCTCTAAGAATTTTTCCACAGAGGCAAAAAGACTTAACGGATAAAAAACGAAGAATACGAGCAGGATCTTCCAACCAACAAACATTACGAAATTGTAACGGACGCCTTAAGGAAGGGGCACTAAAAAGCGTATTTTGCATTGAGTAAATAATTTTTCGCGTATTCATAATCACTACATTTTCACTTAGAAAAAAATCAAGCGTCGCCTCGTGTTGGGCGATGGGCGGCGCTGCCTGAACCTCTCCATAGAACAGTGGTGTAAGAACCATTTTTGGTTTTTTCGGACTGCATGTCGATATCAACTACAATCGTGGCCCCTTTTTGTGCGGCCTGAAAGGCGAGAGACATCAGAACATCTTCTTCGTCATCGCAGTTTTCCACCGTCAAAACCGGCTCAAGTCGTCGCATCAATCGAGTTTCTTTGCCATCGGTGCGTCGGTAGAACACTTCGGTGATTTTCGCACGTTCTAAAACCTCTTCATATTTTTGCAATGCCCGGGCAGTGTTTTTTTGAAAACAGGTTGGGCATTGAGTGCCTAAATTTATTTTTTCAAGAAAAAGGGGCAAGTAAGGATAATTGGACTCATCGATAAAGTGAGCACAATCCTTACAAAGATTTTCTTCGCAAAGCGAGCAGACGAGGGGAGCTTTTGCTTTCAAACACGAGCAGCATGCCGACATAATTACATCCTATGAAGTTAAAATTCCCGCAAAACAGGCGGTGATAAAAGAAGACAACGAACCGCCCAAAACTGCAAGCAAACCAAAGCGCGCGAGCTCCGATTTTTTATTTGGTACCAGGCTGCCAATGCCGCCAATTTGAATGGCGATGGACGAAAAGTTGGCAAAGCCACACAAAGCGTAAGACGCAATCAGCACGCTGCGCGGTTGGTATAGCGAGCCTTGCTTGGCGAGGTCGAGGTAGGCGACAAATTCATTGAACACGGTTTTTTTACCGAGGATGGCAGAGATGGGCCCCACGTCTTGCAGGGGTATACCCATAAAGAATGAGACTGGCGAAAACAGCCAGCTCATAAACCAAGAGAGGGAAAGCTGGGGGGCTTCGGCAGTGAGTGTGGGCGCCCACTCGTGAAATAAAATGCTATGGCCCAAAGCGATCAGCAGATAATCAAACAGAGAGATCAAGGCAATAAAAGCCATCAGCATGCCTCCCACATTAATGGCGAGGGAAACACCCTCACTTGCGCCATTGGCAGCGGCTTCGATCACATTGGTGTGCAGGCTGTTTTTTTGCTCGGGGATTCGTCCGAGAGTTTCTGGAATTTTTACTTCGGGAACTAAAATTTTGGCCACCATCAATGCAGCGGGCGCCGAAATCACGCTGGCCGTGAGAAGATGGCCGCCAATATTTGGCACCAAATGTTTTAAAAAACCTACATAAGCGGCGAGCACTCCGCCGGCCACATTGGCCATGCCCCCCACCATAATCGAAAACAATTCCGACGACGTCACATTTGGCAAGTACGGTTTAATCACTAAGGGCGCCTCTGACTGACCCACAAAAATATTTGCGGCCGAAGACAGAGATTCGGCGCCGCTGACTTTTAATGTTTTGTGCATGAGCCACGCGAAAAATTTGACGATCCATTGCATGAAGCCCACATGGTACAAAACCGACATCAAGGACGACATAAACACAATGGTGGGGAGCACAGAGAAGGCGATGATATAGCCGTGCTTTTGCGTGTCGAGAAGCGAGCCAAATAAAAATCGGCTGCCTTCATCGGAAAAATTTAACATTTTTAGAATAACGCCGTTGGCAGCTTCGAAGATAAATGCGAGGGGACCTTCGAAGCCCAGGAAGGGGGCGCCGAGAACCAGCAGGGCAAGAACAGATTGCAAAAGAAAGGCTCTGAACACCAATTGCCAATCAATTCGCTGACGGTTGTTTGAGAACAAAACCGCAACGCCGACAAACACCCCAATGCCGCAAAAACTTATCAATTGATACACCGGCAACGTGTATCGTAAAAGGGACCAATGAGGGAGATGCAGTGCGCAGTTCACGCTGATTGAGACGCGTGTGCCTATTTTTGTTGCTACGGCGGATTTTTTCCAGTGGTCAGCAAGGAATAGTCGTTTACCCTGGCGCGGGATTTGATAGGGTTTATCGATAATGGAAGATATCTTACAGACGCATTTTTCGATGCCGGCCTTTCGCAAGGGACAAAAAGACATTATTAAGTCTGTATTGGACGGCAAAGACACCATCGCTGTTTTACCCACCGGCGGCGGGAAATCGCTTTGTTACCAGTATCCAGCGGTTTTTAAAAATCAGTTAGTTATTGTGGTGTCGCCTTTGATCGCGTTGATGAACGACCAGGTCGAAAGTTTAACCCGTATGGGAATCCCGGCAGGCTGTGTTCACTCGGATCAAAGCACCGAGCAAAAACGTGAGATGTTTCAGCGTTTGCAGCGCGGAGGGGCTTTTGTTTTGTATGTTTCGCCCGAGCGAACGCAAAAAGAGGCCTTTTTAAATTGGGTGCAAAAAATTCCCGTGGCGCTGTTTGCGATTGATGAAGCGCACTGCGTGTCGGTGTGGGGACATGATTTTCGCGAAGAGTATTCGCTTTTAAATAAACTCAAAGAGCTTCGCCCAGATGTGCCGATGTTGGCATTGACGGCATCGGCCACTCCTTTTGTGATCAAGGACATCGCCAAGCAGTTAACACTCGTTACACCGTCGCGCCATGTACACGGGTTTTATCGCAGCAATTTGTATTACCAGGTAGAAAATTGCGCCGACGAGTTCGAAAAGCTAGAGTTATTGCAAAAGGCGCTTTCGCAAACTCCCGAGGGGCGCGTGATTGTTTATTGTGGGACACGCAGCCGAACAGAAGAAATCGCAGAGATTTTATCGCGAGAGTTTTCGGGCGTTGATTTTTACCATGCGGGAATGGGCGGAGAGCAGCGGCAAAAAAAGCAGGAAGATTACAATCGAGGGTCTACGCGAATTCTCCTTGCGACCAATGCCTTCGGCATGGGAATCGATCATCCTGATGTGCGCTTGGTGGTGCATTACCAAATGCCCGCCAATATCGATTCGCTTTATCAGGAAATGGGTCGGGCCGGGCGCGATGGCAAGATGTCCACTTGTTTGTTGTTATATGCAAAAAAAGACAAAGGTCTGCAGTCATTTTTTATTCAGAACTCAAAGGCACCGGCTTCGGTACAAAGTTCTCGCTGGCGGGCGCTGGAAAATCTCGTGGGGTATGCCGAAGGCGGTGAGTGCCGGCATGCGGAAATTTTAACTTACTATCAAGACTCCCAGCGGATTGAAAGCTGCGGTCACTGCGATGTGTGCGCGCCCGAGTCCACTTTGCGAATTAAAAAGCCAGTGTTTTCCGCGACAGCGCGCGGGCCTGTGGCATCGAGCGCCGCGGTGAGGAAAACAAAAAGTCGTTCCTCCAAAGGCGCCGCCGAGAACGCGGAACTGACAAAAGATCAACTTCGCATTTTCGAAATATTAAAGCTGTGGCGAAAAGACAAAGCCAAGGAGCTCGACACGCCAGCTTTTATTATCTTTAGCGATAAAACATTGCGCGATCTTGCGCGCAAACACCCCGTGAAGATGGACGAATTCAAAAGCGTCTACGGCATGGGCGAGTTTAAAATCGAAAAATTTGGCAAAGAGCTTCTCATGGGACCGCTTTCTTAAGCAGCCCAGTAAACTATTATTCTTTTTTCAAGCGAATGGTTGCAACCTCGTAAAGATTGCTGCCGTCAACCTGAACCAAGGTTCCAGTGAGGTCTCCCAAGCTCCAAATTTGCGCGATGAGAACTAATTTTCGCCTGGATGAAGAAACGTAAGTCGTTTCGATGGCCGGGTACTCCGACACCATTAATTCCGTGACGTCAAACAGGTTTTCTTCCTCTTGGAACACATAACTTTCACCGTTATAATTAATTGAGTTGCCAAATTTTACGATATATTTTTCGTTGGCGCTTTCGCGAATTTCTAGCTTCTGCAATTGATTTGTAGCAAAACCACTCATCAACGAAAATGCATCACCGGACCATGCTCCAAAATACTGCTTATAAAACAGTTGATTTGCATCAGAGCGATACTTTAGATCCACTTGGTCAGAGGTCGATTCATGCACGGTTTTACCGTCTTTAACTACTTTTCGTGAACGGTGCCACTCCAGCGATAGTTTGCCTTCCATTTTTTTGTCATTTTTAGAGATTTTCCCATCCATGCAATAATAAACAACGTATTCCTGGTTGTATCGAAGGATGTTGGAGCAGACTATAAACTGACTGGTTTCGCCGAGATCCTCGGAGATGTTTTCCCCGCCATCAAGCTGAAGGTTACTGTAGCCCTTCCCGAGGACCAGAGGATTTTTGAAGTAATTCTTTACCGTCTCAGGATTGATATTTTGGCGGGTTAAAAGCTGAGTCTCTTGGGGAGTCAGTTCGCCGTTGCGAATCGCGGTGATAACAATGTCGTGGCGCCCAGATTCGTTTTTGATTTCGAACTGCAAATCCAATTGCGATCCAGCGTCAACGGTGGCCTTATACTGCCCCGAAATATCGAGAGAGTTTTCACGTCGCTCTTTTTTTTGGCCTCCGAGGCGCACGAAACCAAAATCATCAACCCAAAGACCATTGTGAAAAGTTTTACGAATGTCATTGTTTCTCCTGAAATTTATAGGGAGCCAATATTACCATCGGCGGCGATCATTTGCTTTTATGCTCGAACACTAGAGCAACAATTACAAAGTTGTCAAAAGCTTAAACAGGCGGATCGCTCTTTCCTCTTTTTGTTGCCAGTAGATAACTAGCTGATTTGTGCAAGGTCGGTGCTCAGTCCTTAAGGAGGAGGGTTTCTCCTTGGACCGCGCATGGCATAAGGTACGATTCGGCTCACTTCACAGTCGTTCAGCAGAATGTAGTCCAGCACACTCAAGAAATCTCGCCCCCATGTGACCACCCTTGAATAGGGTTTCAATATCCAAAGCCCCTTTCCCAACTTTTGAGAAATGACTCCCGTGAGCGCTTGAGAAAAAAGATTTGCACTATTTTTAGATTTCAAAACAAAATGCAGAGGTTTACGACTGTCCAAAATACGAGCGATTTTGCGTTTTCCTTTTACAGATAAAGAGCCACCAAACTCCTTCACAGTTGGTTTAAAAAAACTCATTTGTCGGGCCATTATTTTCTCCACTGTTTTCTCTTCTTAAAAAAACAATATACATCCATTTTTAAAAAACTATTTTTGAAGAAAATAAAAAATAAAACCCCAACTAGATATAACGCTTTATCGTGTTTTAAACAGCGATAATAGCTTTGCCCCGAAGAGAAAATCGAATCACTGAACCGCTTGGTGAGTTTTCGACAAAAACCCTAATGAAGAAAATTTAAGGAGACAAAACAAGCGTCAAGGACTGGCGACGGTTGTCAGAAAATATTTATCAGAAACCTATTTTCAAAAAACCTACTTCGTACAGCTTTTTGGGAGCCCAATGCATTAATGGTGCTGGAGCGAATTTCGACTAACCAGGAGGATTGCAAGACTGGTGCTCTGTTGATCAGGAGGATCAGACGAAACGGGATTAAAAGGGCAGCGGCCCTTTTTGTTCAGGATGAACTTTTCCACATAAAATAAAAACTTCTAAACGCAATAAAAAAGGCTTCAAATATTTTTGAAGCCGTTAAGCTGAATGATTATTAATTACTTCTTAATTTCTCGAAGCATTTCGCGCAAATCCAGCATTAAATCTTGTCGTCTGTTGCTGTACTCCAACATTTTCGCAGGGTACACTTTATCGTTATAAGCAGTCATGGCCACTTCGTAAGCCTGGAGTGCTTTTGGATAATTATCCACAGCGAGATCCTGAGTGATTTTTTTTGCAAAAATCTCGATACCAGCATGATACTTCTGCTCATACGCGTTTAAATTCAAAGTACGACCTTTTTTAAGATCTTTACCAACCAAGTTTAGAACTCTCGCGGGAACTTGCTTCACCAGTACGCTTTCGTCGGATGTGTAACTGTAGCGTTTTTGAGCAACGGGTTTAGTAGGTTCTACCAGACCACTTGGTTTAAAGCCTTTGAGTGTGAGGTCAGAAAACTGTGACTTGGACGTATTCGTCGCCTCTAAATCAATCGGAAGTTTGATTTCGATTTCGCCACGGTTTGCAAGTTCAAGAGAATGGATAGCTGTGTCGCCAATGGTTCCTGCTTGAAAATACTTTGCCATGTCTAAACTGTCATTTTGACCGTTAACGATATCTACCATCGAAATTTCATACGAGATCTCGATGCGTTCGAGCACAGGTTGGCTGGCTAGATTTTCGAGAACTTCTTTGTTTTTTAAAAAAACATCGATCGCAGACGTATCTTTGCTTTCAATCGTTTCAAAGTCCGTGTACTTGCCGCCGTACCAATTTCGTTTTTCAACGGGCATGACTCTTTGAGTAACAACGATTTCAAAACCATTTTGTTGAGCTTGTTTAATTTCGTTTTCTAATTTGAGCTTAGTCAAAGAACGATCAATCAAACGTTCGAAATAATCCGCGTAAGTGCCCTCGAACTTTTCAAGGGATCCATCTGTAGAAATCAGTTCAAAGCTTGTTTTGTGATTAAGAAGTCCAAGGGAATTGAGCTCCGAAATACATTCTTTTCCAACAACATCACATACATTTTGTTTGTTTTGGCTAAGAACGAAACTAGATGGCTTTGATAAGTTGAGGTTTTCAAGAGAGCGTATAGGTGTATTTAAGGGACGAACTTTTGTCATCTCGACAATCAATTTTTCTTTACGATCAAAACTCATATCAGAAGAACCGTAAAGGGAAATTTTCATGTTCACGCGAATTTGCTGAATGGGGCGTACAATCAGCCACATGTTGGCGTTGGCGTTGCCAGTTGTACTGGCGATCTCGGAAAGATTTTTATTGATTGAATCACGTAAAACTTTTATTTCAGCTGCAGTTCCAGTAACAATAAACGAATCATCCACACGACTGACTTCTTTTTTAGTCTTAACATACATCGTACGGGTCTGATTTTTATTTCCAATAGCTGCGGATCGATCTCCAGTAGAAATTTTGAATTCAGGAAGGTATGCTTTGTGTGCATTGTCCGAGCTAAGACCTTCTTTGGTATTGAAGTTGATAATTTGTTGGCGAACGGTCTCGATATTTTCAACGCTGCCGAACCCCCAAAGAGATACTCTAAAAGCAAAGTTGTCATTAGCTTGAATTTTTTCGAAAACATCGCCATTTCCTGATTTGATAAAAAAGTCGCGCGCGGCTCCAACGTCAGCGGCAAATTTACTGATCTGTTCATTCAAGGCCAGCTGGTCATTAGCGAACTTCTCTTGAGCAATTTTTAACGTTTCTTGAGCCTGAGCCAAGGCTTTTTGGGCTGAGACCAAAGATTTTTCACGTGCGTCCAGTTCTTTAAGGTCCGTTTCGAGCTCTTTGAGTTGCTCGGCAAGATTTTTTTCAGTGGCCGCATACTTTTCGTTTCTAGATTTTTCTTCTTTATCAAGAGCAATTAATGTGTCTTTTTTTAATTTTTCTATGTCACTGTTCGCGCGAGCTTTTTCGGTGGCGAGCTCAGATTTAACGCGATTAATTTCGGCAACAAGGTCACTTTTTTCCTGTGCAATGGTTTCACGAGTTTGACTAAGAACCATCTCTTGCTTGGCGATTTCGCTGCGAATGACAGCGATTTTCTGTTCAATTTGGTTTAGGCGAGCGGAGGCATCGCGGATTTCTTCGTTCAACTTACTAAGTTGATGTTCACGGTCGCTTCTTTGTCGAGAGAAAATCATTTCTTTTTCTTTAAGTTCTGTTTTCAGGGTTTCTGATTCTGAGATCAGTTGTTGTAATTGCGCGTTCAATTCTTGGTTCTTTTGAGTTTCACTTTTTGCTTTTTCAGTTTCTACAGCAAATTGACCCTTTTGATTCTCAAGATCTCTTTTTTCACTTTTATTGTTACATGCCATTAAGACTGAGGCGCAAATTCCGGTGGAAATTATTGTTCTGAAAACTTCTTTTTTATTAATCATCGTATCCTCCGATAAATTTTTAAATAAATAACCTTTTCTGTGTACTAAGCATGAAGTGTACCAACCTACCTCCGCGTCCATATTTGCAGTTCTTCGCGATGAGAGGTTGAGCTAAGTAGTTGAAAGTCAGAAGGATAAGTCAGAAGTGTTTAAGAAATTGATAGTTTCAATTTTCGATTCAAGCGCTGTATAAAAGAGTATAGACTGTCAACTTGAGCCCCTGAGTGTCATATGAAAATGCATATATTGAATTTGAGTTTTATAAATTTTCATTTTATTGCGATTAAGACCCTTCGGGACACAGCCTTAATCACCTTTGACAAAGACCTCAGCTCCTTTTAGCTTTCTGCCCATGAAAAGATCAATTCGCCCGGCCACCGCTTTAGATGTTCCATTTATTTTGCAAATGATTCGCGCGCTTGCGGACTATGAAAAAGAGCCCCTAGAGGTCACGATCACAGCCGATGAGTTACTGAGGGATGGATTTGCGGACAAACCTTTGTTTCAGTGTTTGGTTTTACAGCTCGATGAAAAGCCCGTGGGATTTGCTTTGTCCTACAATCGGTATTCTACATGGAAAGGGAAGACACTTTATTTGGAAGACTTGTTTGTTATTCCCGAGGCCCGTGGTCAGGGGTTAGGCAAACTGGCCATGGTGGAGTTAGCAAGGATTGCTCGAGATTCTGGTTGTGTTCGCTTTGAGTGGCAGGTTTTGGATTGGAATCAGCCGGCTATAGATTTTTATAAATCTTTCGGCACTTCGTTGCAGCCGCAGTGGGTAACATGCCGCCTGGATAGGCAGGGTGTGGACGAGCTGGCACGCGAGTAAACGCCTCAAAATGATCCATAATATCATTATTGCCATCTTAACTTACGCAGACGCCTTGAAGTTTGCTAAGATAAGGAGGTACGGGGGATTCTATGTTTAAATGGATAAGCGCCTGCTTTGCTATTTTAGTTGTTCTTTTTGCATTCCAAAACTGCTCACAAAAATCATTCAGTGCCAAAGAGAGCGCGTCTGCGCTGTCCGTTGGATCAGATACTGAGTCGCAGTTCGACGAGGACGCCACTACTGACAATAACAACTCAACGACGCCCAAGGATTTAGATGAGGACATCGTAACATCTCCTCCGAGAGAGGAAGTTAACTTTACCAATTGTCAGTCTTTCCAAGAGTTAACGGGCGATTCCATCGTTGTTCCAGCGCGCACAGCAAATAACGTCTGTTACTACGTGCGATTCATGACGGAACAATCAGCGGCAAAATCCGGGACTCGCGGTGAAGCTTTGGCGAGTGATGTGATTGCCAGTCCGCATACGCGACCCGACGGGGATATGCATCCCTATGTTTTGGGACAAAAAGAAATCACTCAGTTACAACTTTTAGGACCTCGCAATGTGGCTTTGTCGGGAAGTTTTTCAAACGCCCAGGCCAGCATGTCGATCGATATCTTTTTTCTTTTGGAACAGAGCACAGAGGTGGGATCGTACCGCGCTTGGGCTTACGGGACGGCCGATGCCGAACCTGCCGGGGGCAAGATCACAGTTGGCAATTATGTGGTTGAAAATTTTTATTCCTACGCATCAGGAGGTACGGCTAGGGTCACTGCCATCGACATGACTTCGGCGATCCCCTCAGGCCTTAAAATGAGCATTCGTTTTCGCGGCCTCGACTGTGGTTCTTCGGCCCAGGCCAGCGATGTGTTTATGGTGTTTCACTAGTCTCTTCGATAACAATAAGATCCGTCATGTCCTGATAATCATCAATGTTCATAAAAACATCAGGGAGTTGGTTGATGAGCCACGGGACATCGTTTTCGGCGTTTTCCATAACCAATTGTGCTGTGGGCGACGAACTAAATTCTTGCGCGTAAGTGATGCTCCACTGTTTCAAGCTCTCAATTTCGGCTTGAGACACTAAGATTTTGATATTTTCAAATTCGTTGGTCTGGGATAGTTCCTTTGCGATCATATGCTTCCCATACAGAAAGTAGAAAACTTTATAGACGAGGTCGCTGCCGGGAATGAAGTAGTCTTCTGAGCGCCAATCAACACACATGGCAAACTCAATTCCGCCATCATAGGGAGATTTCATGCGAGCGCCGGTACGTTGTAAAAAACTAAGTGTGTCTCGCATCTGCTCAGAGCAGTCGGCAACATAAAAGCTCATGATGTCAGAGTTGATCAGTTTGCAGCTCTTGCTTGCGATATCAAAGGAGTAAAGATTTTTTTCGCTTTCGCACTTGCAGCTGTTCACGTTTACATTTCCGCTAGCGTCGAGACTGCACTGAGCTTTGGGCTGTGAAGGGGTATAACCCTCGTGTTGATTGATCTCGCTGGTTATTTTGTTGATTTCGTTTTTGATATTTTCTACGGTCAGTTCTATGCCCATATCGACAGTCATTTTTTGTGAGATCACTTTGCTATCTCTTTCGGGAACACAAAGGTACTGACCAGATACAGAATTAAGCTGCAGTTTAAAGGCAGGCATTCCCTCTTGCTGGCCAAGTTGCTCACAATTGCTGGAAATTAACTGGCCTGCTTGAATGACCACATCGGCCTGTACGGCTTCGATTGTTTCACTCTTTTCGAGGACCACGGTGATCGTGGTATTTTGCTGAGCGGTCGCTACGGCGGTGAAGGTGTTTAAAAAAACTAAAATTGTTGAGATCATACAGACTCCTTAGAGTTATTTTTTGGAGTTGTAACACAGAAAACAGAGATTTTATTTGTGGTGTAGATGATCTGCAAAAAATTCAAAGCCTTTTGTAATAATAATTTGAACGTCTACGAGGGCGTCGATGCTCTAGACATCTCATAAAATAAAATGCTGGCAGCGATGGTTGCATTGAGGGATTCAATGTCTCCTGGGTAGGGGATGGAAACCTTTTGGCAGCGGAGGGACGACGGTACACCTTGACCCTCTTCGCCTAGCAAAATACGCCATGGCTGCGAAAAATCAGCGGTTCGCACGCTGGGGGCCGCGAGATCCATAGCCAGCAGGCGTTGCACGTCTCCAAGATGTTTAATCGAAGGACCTTTAAAATAATTAAGGCCAAAGCAGGCGCCAGAGGCGGCTTTGATGGCTTTAGGGTGGAAGGGGTGGCAGCTCTCTTCTAATAAAATCACATTTTGTATTCCGAAGGCTTTGGCGCTGCGAAGAAGGGCGCCAAGGTTATTAGGGTCCCCCAGAGCGCAGAGAAGCTCGTGGGACTGGGGCATGGCCTCGTGTTTCCATTTCTGGATTTCGGGAGTGGGAAGGCAGGCTAAGGGCTTTTCGCTGCCCACCACATCGAGAGTGCTGAAAAGATCTTTTGGTAAAACCACGCACTGCAGATCGGGCTGCATGGCAAAGAGGGGGTGCGAATCGGAATGGAAAACCCAAAAGGCGTCTTTCGGTGGTTGGAGCGCCATCTGCTCCGCAATGATTCTTTCGCCGCTGACTAAGCAGAGTTGTTCTTCACGAACTCCTTTGCTTTTTGTCAGGGAGAGAAGTTTTTTGTAGAGCGCATTTGCGCTACTTTCGATTTTTTTAATTTTCATCGTCTTCGAAATCCTCATCCGTCGCAGGCTCTAATTCCTTGCTACGAATTTTACGAAATACAATTAACCGACGTTCGTGTTTTGTGTGCGGTAAAACATAGGGTATGTTTTTTTCGAGCTCGTAGTAATGTCCCCAGTCTTGGATTGCCAAATCGATTTCGGGTTGAACGTTGGGACCCTTCATTAAAAACACTTTGCCGTGGGGCTGTAAACAATGAATAACGTTGGCGAGAGTGTTGCGGCAGTCTTCGACCGCGCGAGTGATCACTCCGCCCACCGGGTAAACAAAATCGGAATTGATATTTTTCCCGAGGATATCCAAGTTTTCCAGTTGCAGATGTTCGCGAGCTTTTTTTAAAAACTCCACGCGCTTTTGCACACCCTCGGCGAGCAAAATGCGTTTGTCGTAGGGGATCACCATTCGCAAAGGAATTCCTGGAAAGCCCGGGCCCGTGCCGACATCGAGTAGAGGAAACGTGAGGTCCACCAGGCGCGGTACAATGAGGCAGTCGATGAAATGTTTAATCGCCACATCACGGAAGTTGTGCAGGCGCGTGAAATTTTCACTATTTTGTTGCTCCATCAACAAAAGATAAAACTTCACCAACTGAGTGCGAACCTCGTGGGGGACGTCTGCAAAATCATGATTCCGAAAAATATCGTAAAGCCGATCCTCGGCATCATTTTGTTTTAATATAACGTTGGGTTTTTTATGTTTTCCAACTCGGAGATGGGCTCCTTTATGGTGACCCATGGGACTGATGTTTGTTCGATTTTTGTGCGCCATGTTAGGCGCCAATATGATTGATAAAAAGTCTGCAGGCAATCATATTTTGGACATGTTAAAACAAAAGCTCCAAGATCTTAATAAAAGTGCAGAAATCGAGCTCGCCAAGGCTCAAACTTCCGAAGAACTCTATCAACTGAAGGTGAAGTATTTTGGTAAACAAGGTGAGCTCACGCTGATCATGAAAGATATGGGCGATATGCCCAAGGAAGAGCGTCCTGTTTTTGGCAAAGAGGTCAATCTGGTTCGCGATGCTTTGACCAAACTCCACGATGCACGGCTTGCCGAGCTTTCGCAAAAAGAAATGTTAGCAAAACTTGCTAAGGATTCTTTGGATCTTACGCTTCCCGGGCCGCAACTCTCCCCTGGAGCTCGGCATCTGATTCCTGTGGTGATCGACGAGATCGTGGATATCTTAGCGCGCATCGGTTTTTCGGTGCGCACCGGGCCTTTTATCGAAGACGACTTTCATAATTTTTCGGCGCTGAACATTCCTGCCGATCATCCCTCGCGCGACATGCAAGATACGTTTTACATCGACGAGACCCATGTACTTCGCACGCACACCAGTCCCATTCAAATTCGCACCATGGAAACCGAAAAACCACCCATCCGCATTTTGGCTCCCGGCGGAGTGTTTCGTCACGATTACGATGCCTCGCACTCTCCGCACTTTCATCAGATTGAAGCGCTCCTGGTGGATAAAAATGTTTCTATGGCGGATCTCAAAGGAACCATTTCGTATTTCATCAAAGAATTTTTTGGGCAGAATATTAAAACGCGATTCCGTCCCAGCTTTTTTCCCTTCACCGAGCCATCGGCGGAGGTGGATTGCTCGTGCCCGTTGTGTGAAGGCAAAGGTTGCAAAATGTGCAAACACACAGGCTGGATTGAAATCGGTGGAAGTGGTCTTGTGCACCCGAATGTGTTCAAAGCAGTGGGGATCAATCCCGAAGAGTGGCAGGGTTTTGCTTTTGGTTTTGGAATTGAACGCATGGCCATCATAAAGTACGGCGTGAGTGATATTCGTTTGTTTATGGAAAATGATGTGCGTTTCCTGGAGCAGTTTCGATGAAGATTTCTTTTAAATGGCTCAATGATTATATCGACCTTTCAGACTATCAAAATAAAATTGACGATCTTAGCAAGCTGCTTACACAAGCGGGTCTTGAAGTTGAAGGCGTTACGGATCAGAAGGCGCAGTTTAACCACGTTGTTGTGGGAAAACTTTTATCCGTTGAAAAACATCCCGACGCCGACAAACTAACTCTTTGTCAGCTTGATATGGGCGAGGGCGCGCCAAGACAGATCGTTTGCGGAGCTAAAAACCACAAGGCCGGTGATTATGTGATTGCCGCTTTGCCCGGCGCCGTCTTGCCAGGGGATTTTGCCATTAAAAAATCCAAGATCAGAGGCGTGGAATCTTTAGGTATGCTTTGCTCGCCCAAAGAATTGGGATTGAGCTCGGACGGCGAAGGAATTATCACCATGCCTTCCGGAAAACCCGGTCAGCCGATGAGTGAGTTGTACGGCATGGATGATGTGATCATCGAGATCAACGTGACCCCAAACAGGGCTGACTGTTTGAGCCATTTGGGTTTGGCTTTTGAGATCTCTGCACTTCTTGATCGACCGTTGATACAAAAGAAAGCCGAATTTAAGACGGGCAGCTTTAAAACCACCGAGTTATCCAAAGTGACAGTGCGCGATCCCCAGCGCTGTCCGCGCTATGCAGGACGCATGATTCGCGGGGTGAAGATTGCACCTTCTCCATCCTGGTTGCAAAAACGTTTAGAGAGCGTTGGTCTGCGTTCGGTGAACAACGTTGTCGATGTGACAAACTACGTGATGTTTGATTACGGTCAACCGTTGCACGCATTTGACTGGACACAAATCAACGGCGGCGAAATTATTATTCGCGGTTCAGAAAAAGGCGAAAAATTTCAAACCCTGGACGGAACCGAATTAACTCTCACGGGTGATGAGCTGGTGATTGCCGATCAAAAGCGCGCGGTGGCTTTGGCCGGCGTTGTTGGCGGTTTGAATTCGGGTGTGACTGACATTACAAAAGATCTTTTTGTGGAAGCGGCGTTTTTTAATTCGCAAACAGTTCGCCGAACCTCTCGACGTTTAGGAATTGATACAGATTCATGTTATCGTTTTTCGCGCGGAGTGAATCCCGAGCAAACGATTCTCGCTTTGGAGCGCGCCTGTGAATTGATTCAACAGGTGGCGGGTGGAGAAGTGGCCAGTGACGCTTACGATATTTATCCTCAACCGCTGACAAAAGCCGCCATTACTGTGGATGTCCGCAAAGTAGAAAATCGTTTAGGGTATACCGTGAAGGATGCCGACTTTTTTGCGGTGATGAAGCGTTTAGGCTGCAAGATGAATGGAGCGCAAGTTATTCCTCCCATGCACCGCTGGGATTTATCCATCCCCGAAGATCTCATTGAAGAGTACGCTAGAGTTTATGGCTACGAGCATTTACTCGAGCGTTTGCCAAAACTGGTCGAAGAGCCCACCAAGCACAATGCAGATTATCTCAACACCCGAAAGCTTTCGTCCTATTTATCGTCGCAGGGTTTTGACCAAGCTGTAAACTACGCCTTTGTGAATAAGGCGTTGCAGGATTCGGTGTTGGGGTCTGCCGCGGAACGAACGGCCTTGGGGCTGTCGGACCTCGAGGAGATTTCGGTGCGCAATCCAATCAGTGAGGATTTTGCAGTCATGCGAATGTCCACTCTGCCAAGCCTCGTGCAAAACGTTTCGCACAACCTTCGCCATGGCAATTTGCATGGCCAACTTTTTGAAGTGGGCAAAGGACATTTTCGGGTTGGTCATGGGGGGGCCGGGCAGTATGCGGAAGATCAGCGTTTGGGCTTTGCCATGTGGGGAACACCGCAAACTCTGTGGGCGCAAAAAGTTCCTGCCGTCTATCGCTTGAAGTCGCTTATAGAGAACTTACTTGAGGTTTTTGTGCCCGGCGGAAAATGGCAGTGGAAGAGCTTAGAATCGTCGTTGGCATTGATTCACCCAGGACAAATGGTTCAGTTGGTTGTGCAAGGTCAACCAGTTGGATTTATCGGAACAGTTCATCCGCAAAAAGCCAAGGAGTGGAAGTGGCGCGAGGACGTGGCGTTTGCTGAACTCAATCTGGCGGCCTTGTTTAATACGGGGAAAGTTCCTCGCTATCGAGGGATCTCCGCTTTCCCAGCGGTGGAAAAGGATTTAGCGTTTGTGGTTCCTAAAACATTGCGAGCTCTGGATATTCAAAAAGAAATCACCAAAACCGGCGGCGCTCTGTTAACGGACGTGAAAGTTGTGGATATGTACGAAGGAGAGGCCTTAGGCACAGATCAACGCTCACTGGCCTTCCGTATGAAGTTTCAAAGCCCTGAGCGCACGCTGGCCGACGACGAAGTATTAAAACTGGTGCAGCAGATTATCGAAGCCGTTTCCTCGCGGTTGGGGATTCAATTGCGGTAGTCGCTTGTGTTAAAAGAGTGTTCTGAAGCAGGTAAAAATCACTTACCCTTCGGTTATGCCTTGTGACCTTTCTTTTTATTCAATAGTTTGCAGTCACCTGAGGAGGTTTGTATGACAAAGTTTTTTATGTTTTTTTTCAGTTTACTAGTAGCGGTTTCTGCATCTGCATATCAGTTTTGCGAAAATGGAAGCTTTAACCAAATGGGCGATGGATATTTTAGCATGGAAATCCATAGCGATAAGATTGTGGTTTCTCCCTACGAGTCCGGTTTCACAGTCCTAGGCCAAGACGTCGTACGAAAAGGTTCTACGATTTTGGTTGGCGACACAAAAGTTGAGTATACTTCTGAAGGTGACGTTTATAGCAAAACTGTTGATATGATTATCAACGGACAACCTTCTATGGTTTCAATTAGCAAAATCAACGTCGCGATAAGTACCGATAAAAGTGCGTTCAACAATTACGAAATGACGTGCTATTTACGCTAAAGTTCTTTGGTCAAAAGGCGCCTCACCTTTGAGGCGCACTCGTCGTTCACAACGCAACCTCGTTAAAATCATTTTTCTGCCTCGACTTTCATCATAATTATATCTAAGTAATGACCATGTGGGTCATAAACTCGGCCTTCCACTCAGATAAAAGTTGAAAGTTTTCAAGTACTTGCTAGCCTTTAGGAGAAGGGTCAATCATGCCCTTGGGAGGACGCCATGGCTGGTAAAAACGTTTCGAACTCGACGGTCACAAAAGCAGATATCGTGGACCGAGTTTATGAAAAAATTGGCTTCTCCAAAAAAGAAGCGTCCGACCTTGTTGAAATCGTCTTTGATGCCCTCCGCGGCACTCTGGTGAATGGCGAAAAAGTGAAAATCTCAGGCTTTGGTAAGTTCGAAGTAAAGCAAAAAAAAGAACGTGTTGGGCGCAATCCGCAAACCGGGGATCGCATCACCATTTCTGCTCGCCGCGTACTTAACTTTAGCCCCAGCCAAGTTTTAAAGGCCATGCTCAATGGCAAAGATGCTGAGTTTGGTGGAGATGAGTTCGACGATGAATAGTACGATGAATAGTACGATGAACAGCCCGCAAACAGCCCAAACTGAACTCAAAGAGCGTATTCAATCCATTCCCAATAAAATGGGCTTTAAGATCGGCGAAGTGGCAAAGTACGTGGGCGTAAAGCAGTACGTTCTGCGCTATTGGGAGACGGAGTTTGAAGCTCTTCACCCAAAAAAATCCAACAACGGGCAGCGTTTTTATACTCGCAAAGACATCGAAATGGCGCTGACCATCCGTAAACTTCTCCATGAAGATCGTTTTTCCATCGAGGGCGCTCGTGCGGTTTTAAAGAAAATGAAATCGCAAAAATCGCAAATCCAACCGATTCTTGAGGGGACCACCCAGGAGCAAGTCGTTGAGGCGCATCAGCCCGCGGCCGAAGTGGTATTTAGTAAGTCCTCTCCAATGCCCACGGCGGATCAGGTACAAAAAGCTGTTGTGCAACGTGAGCGGGAAATGCACCAGTACTGGGCGTCATCTGTGGATTATCTGGTTGAAGAAATTCGCCAAGCCAAAAAACGTCTTGCCGACGCCATCTAGAATAAGTTACTGACTTCCTTGTTTAAGAAACAAAGGAAGTCTAAAAATGAAACTCCTCCTCCTAGCTTTTTCGATCACTTTTTCATGTGCCGTAGTACAAGCGCAGGATAAGATCATCTGTACATTGAGTGAAAGTGCCAATCCATTAAACGTCGCCATTGGTGAAGCCGACTTAAATAACTTGAGTGAAGAGGGGCTCTACTCCATAGATGGGATCGACGTGGGAGACGACAATTACTCGTTTGATATGTCGATCACGAAAGAAGCGAACGGAGCCATTTTAGTGGACGTAATTTTTTACGAAAACATCCACGTTCAAGACGAGGTGGCCAGCTACAGTTGGAAACTTCAACAAAAAGGCCTATCGGTCATCCAAGAGCCGTTGCAGGATAATTCTAACGCAACGATCATGAACTTTGTTTGCGATTATAAATAAGAAAACGTCTCGGTTCTCGGAAGCGGAATCAATTTGACATTTTAGCAGGCTGGGGCGAAAGATAATCTTTCTAAATCTGCCTGTGGCGCAGCTTGGTAGCGCGCAACCTTGGGGTGGTTGAGGTCGCAGGTTCAAATCCTGTCAGGCAGACCAAATAACCCAGCTGCAGAAAAAAACTCACTGCCGCCGCAAAACCAAAACAAACTGCCGCGGAAGTTCAAAAAGCTGTTCGCGCTTGAGATTAAGCGATTTCAATTCCTCCTCAATCTGTGGTGGTTGAAAGCGAAACTTCTTTGGTGGACCCACTGGCGACGAGGGTAAAAAATCAACAATCACAATTCGCGCACCGGGTTTAAGCTGCGAAAGAATTTTTTGAAAGTACTTTTCCCGGTCCGGCAGATGATGATAGGTGTCCACGATTAAAAGAACATCCAAAGGTTGATCAACAGTAAAGCCGTCGGTTTGCGAAAGCACAGGCTTGAGATTTAAAAGTTTTTCTTTATCAGCGCGCTTTTGCAAAAACACCGTCATGTCTTTTTCGTTGTCGATGGCATAGACGGTGGCCTTTGGAAATTGTTTAGCAATTCGCGAGCTAAAATAACCAGTACCGGCGCCGAGGTCCCCAATCACAGCATTTTCGGAAATTTTTAGCGCGTTAATCAGATCCTGAGGTTTTTGCCACTCATCGCGCGAAGGATCGTCAAAATTTTTGGTCCACTTCTCGGCATTTTTAAATGCCATGTTGTGATGGTGGTGAGAGCCACCGTTGTGAGGTTGGTGGGATTGATGCTGTTGGGCCTGTGTAGCGAGACTAACCAAGAGAAGGGAGAAGAAACTTTGCATGCGTGGAATCCTTGTAAAACATTCATTTAAAAACACTATAAGTTATCATCAAACAGATGAGTCGTCATAGATATTTACAAAAAAGAGACTACAGATACAGGGAGAGAAGTGAGGTTCTATGAAAAGTTATTTTTTTGCTATCAATCTATCTGTGATTGTCGTGTTTTTAACGGGATGTTCAACAACCGATTCAAAATTGAATGCCACAGGCGGTACGAGCTGGTACAACACCATGCATCGATTGTCCGTTAACCATTCGGCCGTGGCTCCGATGTTGGCTGACCCTAAAGAGTTCTACGATCCAAAGAATATTTCTTTTTTGCGCGAAAAAGCCAACGAAATGATGCAAGCCTCGGTAGAGATGACAAAGGACACGTCAGCTCCCAACGCCGATCCGATCATTGCATTTACTGCTAACGAATTTTCGCAGGAGCTTCAAGGTGTCAGCGAAATGCTCGATACTGGTAAGTTACAAGCGGCCCACTATTCGTTATCGCAAGTTGGTAACTACTGCATCAGTTGTCACAGTCGTGCTGATCGAGGAAGTAAAAACTTTCCGCTAGCGTGGGCAACAAGTCTTTCTGATTTGTCTTCCTCGCAAAAAGTCGCCTATTATCTTGCAAACCGACAGTACGAAGCTGCTCATCAAGAAACCGAAAAATTAGCACAAGACAGTCTTGTGATGATGAAGGATCCCAATGCCTGGTTGTTGATCTTACAAAAAGATCTATCAGTGATTGTGCGTGTACAAAAAGACCTGCCTCGAGCGCAAAAATTAACGGCTCTCGCTTTAAAAAATAAGAATTTACAAGAGTATATTAAAAACGATATCCAAGCGTGGTCTGAAAGTCTGAAGTCATGGAAAGCAGAGGACAAACGCTCCATCGAGGGAACGAAAAGCCTGGCGAGCGCAAAAAAACTATTAGACCAGGCGAGAACCCCAAAATACTCCCGCGGGCAATCGGGCTTTGTGCTTTATTTGCGAGCCTCGGGAATTTTACATGAGCTTTTAGAAGGGCCGCGTAGCGACTCTGGGTATGCATCGGCTCTCTACTTTGCAGGCGTTGCCGCGGGGGGCCTCAAGAACGTGGATGTTTGGAAGCTCGGCGAGCACTATTTTGAAGTTTGCATCGAGAATTCTCCTAACTCGGCGGTGGCGATAAAGTGCTATCAGCAACTGGAAAACTTGCTGTTGTCTTCGCACCCAAATATGAAATTGCTCCCGGATCTCGAAAAGCGCATTAACGACCGACTGGCTAAATACAAAGACCTTGCGCGAGTGCAGAAGATTCAGGATGGGGTGAAACCCATGAGCGGTCATGAGGGAGCGCAGTAGTCCTTTGAATCCACAGACGCGCCGAATAATCGGTGAGTTTATGTCTAATGCCAAAAAATGCATTCAACCTTGGTTCTTTTTTAAAAAATTGCGTAGACTTGTTTTCAACAGGAATGTGGAAAATGAATCTCGCGCAGTACAAACTGAACCAGGCAGCACGTCTGCTGAAACAACCAAGATATCGCGTGATCTGTGAGGCGTGCGATCAGCCGGATTTTTGCTGCTATTGTGCACAGCTTGCGGCCTTCGATCCGCAAATCAGTTTTGTCATTCTTATTCATCCCATCGAAGTGAAGCGGCGGATTGCTACGGGAAGGATGTCCCATCTTTCGCTGAAAAATTCGCATTTGATCGAAGGCCAGGATTACTCTCAAAATTTGCAGGTGAACGAGTTGCTCGAGGATAAAAACTATCATTCGGTGGTGTTGTACCCGGGAGTCCATTCGCAAAATTTATCCACTCTGAGTAATGTAGAAAAAACGAAGCTATTTCCAAAAGAAAAAAAACTGCGCATCTTCGTGGTGGATGGAACTTGGGCCACAGCTCGCAAAATGATGCGCTTAAGTGAAAACCTCAAAAATCTTCGACGGGTGTGCTTTTCGCCGGATAAGCCTTCAAACTTTCGCGTGCGCAAGCAGCCCCATCCCCAATGCTACTCCACGATTGAGGCCGTTCATCACACCATCGAACTCCTGGGAGATTCTCGGGGGTTTCCGGTGAAAACTCGTCTTCATGATCGACTTTTGCGGGTGTTTGAGTATATGGTCGAGCGGCAATTGCAGTTTATTAAGGTTTCGAAAGAGACGTCTAAAATGGGCAATTACCGCAAAATAAATTTAGATCGAGAACTCTGAGGACTCCATTTTGAAAGCAAAAGACTTTAGCTCCCTTCCCTTGTCGCAGTCCCTGTTAAAACTGATCGCTGAAATGGGTTTTTTGGAAATGACACCCATCCAAGCGGCAAGTATTCCTTTGCTGCTGTCGGGAAAAGATCTTGTGGGTCAATCGCAAACGGGCAGCGGAAAAACTGCCGCGTTTATCATACCAATTCTGGAAAAAATTAAAGTCAGCGATCTCTTCGCCCAGGCATTGATTTTGTGTCCAACGCGGGAACTGTGTGATCAGGTCTTGCGCGAATGCCGCAAATTTTCCAAGGCGTTCCCCGGTGTACAGACGGTGGCGCTTGTGGGTGGGCAGCCGTACCCGCAGCAGCTTCAGGCCCTCGAGCGCGGCGCCCAACTGATCGTTGGAACTCCGGGGCGAACCTTAGAGCATCTCAACGAACGAAATGCACAGTTGGATCGCCTTAAAATATTTGTGCTCGACGAAGCCGATCGCATGTTGGAAGAGGGCTTTACCGACGAGCTCACAGCCATTATCGACCAGTTGCCCAAAGACCGACAAACCGTGTTTTTTTCGGCAACGTTTCCCGAAGGCGTGGAAGTACTTTCGGATCGCTATCAAAAAAACGCCGAGCGAGTTACCATTGAACAAAGTTTGTTAAACACACCGCAAATCGAACAGTATGTTTACGCCAGCGAAAACCCCGAAAAAGGAGAAACTCTTTTCAAAATTCTAAAAAGTCATCCGTCTCAGTGCACGTTAATCTTTTGTCGGATGAAAACCGCGGTGGCGCAAATAGGCCAGCAGCTGGCAAAACACAAAGTGAGCTGTGGGGTTTTGCACGGAGATCTCGAACAGGTGGAGCGCGATCGAGTGACAACTTTGTTTCGCAATGGAAGCCTGCGAGTTTTAGTTGCCACCGATGTGGCGGCCCGGGGCTTGGACATTGATACTTTAGAACTTGTCGTAAACATGGATATGCCTTCGAGCACAGAGATCTACGTGCATCGCATTGGCCGCACTGGCCGAGCCGGTCGCAAAGGCACAGCGGTGTCTATTGCCACTGAGTATGAAGTTCCGATGGTGGCCGAGATCGAAGAGCTGACGGGTGTAAAGATGCGCCGTCAGGCTTTGAGCGAAAATAGCGACTTCCCTGAAGAAATGCAGAGATCCCTCACACGCACGCTTTATATTTCGGGCGGCAAGGGCAACAAGCTTCGACCGGGAGATATTTTAGGAACTTTGACGGCGGAGCCAAATGCCATCGCCGGAAAAGACGTGGGTAAGATCGAGGTGCACGATCGCTTCAGTTATGTAGCCATCAAATCCTCTGACGTCGACAGAGCTCTGGCAAAGTTGCAAAGCTCAAAAATCAAAGGATCTAAATTTAAAGTGCACTTACTGTAACTTTGTTTCCTTTGTAGTGCTTTCATGACTCACGTTCATCAGATTGTCTTTGGAGTTTCGATCAATCAAAACATTCAGAGGATCTATTCCAGCCTTAAAAGGCTCCTCTTTGACCACAATTTCAAATTTGTTTTCACCAGTTTTAATCGTATGTTTTTTAAGATAAATGTACTTTTCATCTTTACCAAGGATGCCCACATCCATCGCTTGGGAAAACTCTTTATTTTCCTCTTTTCCTTCTTTGTCTGAATAGACTTTTTCAGAAGAAATATTCATACTCACTTTAAAAGTGCCATCCGACAGCTTTTCCACTTGCGCCGTGAGCGGTCGATTTTCAAAAATCACAATTTTTTCCATCAAATCTGTGACCAGGGCCTTTTGATCGTCTGTGGCTTTACTTTTGACCACGTTTAAGAAATCGATGGAGGTCATATAAGGAGGTGCCATCCGTGAGTACTTGCCAAGGGTTTCCTTGAGAGCGCCATTAAAAGTGTCCTCGCCCATGTAATCTTTAATGGAATACAAAACCACACTGCCTTTCCGATAATGAAGATACTGTTGGGATTCCGCCAGATATAGCGGATTCTCGTACTCAGTCTCTTTGCTGCGCCCAAATAAATAACGGTCCAATTCGTATTGTAAAAACTTTTTCATCTTTTCACGGCCGTACTCGTGCTCCATAACCATAAGGGCAGAATATTGCGAAAGTGATTCGGAAAGCATGTCGGCACCCTGCACATTGGCTCCCATCATCTGATGGGGCCACCACTGGTGAGCCAGCTCATGGGCCGTGATATAAAAAGGGTAGTCAATATCGTCTTCTTTAGAATCATCCACTTTGGCAATAAAACCAACTCCTTCAGAAAAGGGAATGGTATTAGGAAAAGACTGTGCAAAGGTTTCGTAGCGTGGAAACTCAATGATGCGATACTGTTTGTGCTGGTAGGGTCCAAAGTTTTTTGTAAAATAATCTAAGGATTTTTTGGTGGCGTTCACCATTCTATGCAGATTGTACTCGTGCCCTTTGTGATAATAAATCTCGATATTCACATCGTTCCACGTGTCGCGAAGGACTTCATAACGTCCCGACAAAAACGCATAAAAATTAATAATTTTTTGATCCATCTTGTAATGAAAGTAACGGCGACTTCCCTCGGTCCATTCTTTTTGCAAGTAGCCCGGCGCGATAGCTATTTGATCTGCTGTTGTGCTGACGATGGTTTCAAAATCAATCCAATAGCCGTTAACGCCGAGGAGCGAATTTTGCCATTGATCTTTGTCGTCGATGGCGGGCTTACGTAATTTGGGTGGAAGCCCGCGCTTTTCGCGAGCTTTGCGCTCGCCGAGCTCGGAAGACGATTGATATCCAAACGACGGAAAATAATCGAAGTTATTAAAAAAAGTGCCGTTGTAATGAATTTTCCCGATGTTGGTACCGTTTTTAATAGTGGATTCATCCACGGTGACGGCATAGTCGCCCTCAAAATCTTGATTGGGCTGGATAGGCTGCGCAAACGTATAGACAACCACTTTTAAGCGATCGTCTCTTTTTTCTATTGTAGGTATCGAGAACGAAAGTGACCAATCGGCGTCGGGGACGCTAATGAGTACATCATTGATCGCTTGCTGTGTGGTATTTTTGAACTTGATTTTTAGTTTCGCACGAACTTTTAATTGTTCTGGAAAAATATCTACGTTGGCAAAAACGGAGGTCAATTGAGCCACGGGGCGCTTATCGAATATTTTGTACTGTTTTTCGTAATCGTAAGATCGTTTTTCGGCTTCTTTACGAGAGATATACTCGTTGACGACATTATTTTGATAGAAAAGATAAGAACCCAAGACTAAAAAACCAAGGATTGAGGTTGCTAAAGCAGTTTTGAGCGGAGGAGTCAGGATGGCTCTTAACGGAGTTCGCATTTTTTTTAAAGATGTAGCTTCCGTTCCTCGATGCCAGAGGGCATAGGAAATAATGACGAGCACAGCGGATAAAAACAGCCAGTAAAAATTATAAAGGTGAAATATTCTAAACAAGTGACCAAAGCCATTCATGTCGGAATACATAGGGAAAGGCTTTTTGTTAAACAGATACAAATAGTGCTCAAAACCAAGGGCCTCGGCGAAGATATCAATAAGATAATAAATAACGATCATGCCGTGGGCGAGATATTTATTTTTAAAGACAACCTGAAAAAAGAACGTTAGCGCAATAAGATTGACGTAACTTGGCAATTCCACCAAATACAAACGAACCAAATACTGCGTAAGCTCGAAGTTGGTGTAGCCATAGGCCAGTTGGATGGCGATTCCTGAAAACAGAACAGCGGTTAACAATAAAATGGTGACGAGAACCATATTGATAAATTTTGCAGCAAAAATCACCCCATTAGGTGTGGGCAAAGCATCAATGATTTGATTAATTTTTAGATCGCGGTCGCGCCAAACAGTCTCCCCCGTGTAAAGAGTAATAACAATAAGTACAAAAAGTGAAAATGTTCCACCAATAAAATCGAGCACGTTGTATGTAACCGGGTAGGCGTTGGTGCCAAACATTTTTCCAACCTGTGTGCCGGTGATAAACATGTAACCCACGCCAGCTAGCACGATAACGACAAAGTAAATACTTTTGACAGTTTGCAAGAATTCAAAGGAAAGCTGCTTCAGCAGCAAGGGGGCCCATTTGATATTTTTTAAATCCAGAGCACGCAGAGGATTTATTGATCGAGCCTGGAGAGGCTCGGCGATAACGGCGTCTGCCTTGCGAGTTTTTGCTTTTTTCGCTGTCTTCGAAAAATTAATGAGCGTTGTGGCAAGTGCGGCAAAGCCTATACCCAGCCACAAGACGCGATTCCATAAGAAGTAACTTTCAAAAGAGATAGATTGTTGATTTTGTTGATAAACAGTCCAATAGCGGATGGTTTCCGAAATGGCGCGAAGACCTAGGGGATCCATCAATGTGCGCAACCATTTGTTGTCGAGATCGTCTAAGAGCTGTCCCGAAGAGGACCACAGCAGAAACAAGAGCGTGACAGCGATGTAAATCGGCGCCATTTTTTTGGTTCGAGAACCTATGAAAAAGAAGATAGAACCAAAAATAAAGATGTTTGGCAGTGCAACGGTGAGCAGGGGAAGTAAATAACCCTTAAGGGTGTTCACGCCGAGCATAGATGGAAGAACAAAAGGGAGTTTGCTCGCAACAAAGACACCCAGGGGAATGCTTGAGAGAACGAAGAGCATAAACAACAGGGCGCCAATAAATCGCCCGATCAAAAAATGTTTTACTTTTAGCGGAGTCGAGAAAATAATTTGGTCGATGTTGTTGATAAAATCTTTGCAGATGGCCTGTCCAAAAACGGGTGCGATAATAAAAAGATTGAAAGCCGTGAGCAGTGCCACGTAAAGAGTAATGCTCATGGGTGAGTTCACGAAAACCCGAGCCCCGGTTCCAAAGTTGATTGAAGCTCCGGGAATGGCTCCGCCGGCCGCAAGAGTCATCAACACGGATAGCGCAAAAAACATAACGAAGTAGATGTAACTCGACATGGAACGATAGCGGATTTTTAGCTCAAAAGCGATATTTGCAATAATGGCTGTTATCATTTTACAAATCCCTTGATGTGAGCAAAGTAATAGTCTTCCAGACTGGCTTCTGCGCGATCAAAGTTTTCGGGGGCCACCGTCGAATAAACCTTTACGATAATTTTCCCGGCTGAAAAACGGGAATTGATCACTTGGTACTGCGTTTCGATTGCGGGAACAGATTGTTTCTCAACGATGCGCGACCACACCTTTCCTTCGATATCTTTGAGGGCTTTTTCGGGTGTGGTTTGCACAAGCACTTTGCCATTATTGATAATTGCAAAATTCTGGCAGAGATCGGCCACATCGCTGACAATGTGAGTGGATAGAATCACGGTCACATCGGAACCGATTTCGCTGAGGATATTATAAAAACGCAGACGCTCTTCTGGATCCAAGCCCGCCGTGGGTTCGTCCACGATCAGAAGCTGCGGCTGAGCAATGAGGGCCTGGGCAATACCAAAGCGTTGTTTCATGCCACCGGAGTAAGTATTGACCGATTTATTTTTGTGTTGCGAAAGATTTGTGAGCTCTAAAAAATGCAGGACACGTTCTTTACGTTGTTGGGGGTCGGTAATTCCTTTCAGCGTGGCGATGTAGTCCAAGAGATCAGTTGCTGAAATTTTAGGATACACGCCAAATTCCTGGGGCAAATAGCCTAAAACTTTTCGCAGATCTTCTTCTTGCGTCAAGGCGTCTAGATTTTGAAATTGAATGGAACCGGTGTCGGGGGCTTGCAAGGTGGCGATGGTGCGCATAAGGGATGATTTTCCAGCCCCGTTTGGTCCAAGGAGGCCAAACATTCCCTTGGGAATTTGCAGATGGATGTTTTGCAGTGCGCGAACACCATTGTCGTAGGTTTTACTAACGTTTTCGATCGTTAAGCTCATGAGTCCCCCTCAGTAAGCTGGTGTTGTGCCTTACGGGGAGTGGCGATTCAATGGGCGGGGCGTTGTTTACCTGTGAAGGTGAAAGATGCGCTCTTCGGGGAACATTTCCAAGCGAGAGTAATCGGCAAGCATGGCGTTTTCGAACTTTGAAATGCTCTGCCTGTACAGGCCAAAATATTTAATCATATCAATCATCCAAATGGGCACTTTTGTGGTGGATTTTAGCTCCAGGATCACCATGCTCTGCGTGTCCTCGAAGGAGGCTGTGTGGTCATAGTGTTGAAGCAGCTGGTCGTTGGGGATCACATTCCAGTCTGTCTCGTGCTGAAAACGCATGTCTCTGTCGAAGGTCACTCGGGCGTAGTCGTCGACGGTGGAAATATAGGCTTTGCGGCGATATTGTGTTAAAACTTTCGGGCGCGTATTCAGGCGATAGCGCCAGTATAAAAATTCATTCACGGCGCCTTGCGATTTTTCATCAATCACAATCTCGCCTTCGAGGATTTTATCAATGTAGAGTCTGAGATCAGTTTCAAAAACTTTTCCGCGAATTTTTCGAACGACGTCATTGCTCTTCTTCTTAACTTCGAAAAAATACGGAGGTTTCGGGTGCGTTCCATAGGAACGGATTCGCAAATTAAAACGGTTGGCCTGCGAAAGTTGTTTATAATTAAAAATCTTAAAGTCGTCCGAGTCGAAATAAAGCGAGTTGATCGTGTAAAAGTGATCGGCCTCGAGCTGCGAATAATAGTCCATTTCGCAATACATCTCTACATACTGCGAAATCGGCGCCACGAGGTCCAAGGGAACCAGATATTTAAGCTCGTAGCGTTCAAGAATTAGCGGCGAAACTGCATCGACCGTTGGGATCATAAAAGTCCATTCTGGTGAAAGAGAAACGACGACTGAAAGTCTTGGCTTTCGTTGAGCCATTCGGTATAGGACAAAAACAAATCCCGTTCAGATTCAACGCTGGAAATTTTGGCAGTGAGGTAATCCGCATAAAGTGCGATGGTTGAAATGGGCTCGGAGGCTTTGAGGCGTTTGAAAGTTTTTTCGATTTGCAGGTCGTATTTGGAAGTGACGTCCAAGTCGAGATCATTGGCCATGCGGATGATTTTGTTGCGAAGCGTGTAGACCTGAACCTTTTTTTCGTTTTTGTCTAAAAGGCTCTGGCGCTTGGTTTCGATGATTTTGTTCTCAAACTGCCAATCCTGAACCGGGTTCGAGGAGAGAAAAGGCATATTCACGGACACGCGAAATGTCATCTGCGTTTGATTCTCTCGAGTTTTATCCACCCCAACGCTAAACGTATCGATGAGTCGGTTGTTTTGCGAGGCGGTGTAGGCTTTTAAATATTCGAGCTGTTGCAGTTGTAGATCGAAAAGCTGAGTGTATAGTTTTTCGCGGGCGGGGTCGTAACTTTTTACATGTTCCAAAACTTTCACGCGACTCAGAAGGTTCTCGTCAGCCTTAAATCCGTCGATGGTCCAGTCCGGGTTGATGTTGGCAATGCGTTGCTCAATCTCGGCGCGCTTATCGTGAATCTCGATCACTTTCTTGCGAAAGTTTTTTATCGCAATGCTCGACTTGATAAAGTCTTTAATGCTGCCGCTTTCCACGCTCAGCAAGGACTTGGACTGGGCTCGTTTTTGCGCTTCTAAGATAGCGATGGTTTTTTTAGATAGATCTTCAATTTTTTTCGTGTACATGATTTCGATACACAAAAGCAAAAACTCAAGCTGGTCTTGTTGATCCCACAATATATTTTGTTGCTCAGCGATCAGTTTACTGGTGGAAGCAATACGCTGTTGAGCGATCGCCTCTCGCCCACCACGAGGATTGAACTTGAGAAAGTATTCATACCCAGCGCGGTCGTCTTTGCCGGCTTTAACATCGCGGCCATCATCTTTTTCGACAACAAGCTGAATTTGACTAAATCCCATTTCTAAAAAATTGCCACCTTCGAAGGGTTTTAAGCGAAGATCCTCTTTTTTTTTCTCTAGCAAATCCTGCAGAGTCCATCCATGGCTCAGGGGAGCAAAGGAGGTTATTAAAAGAATGAGGACCAGACGTTTCATTGTTTGGGCTCTAGATTGGAGGCAGAGGTTGCAGGATTGAGCGATGTTTTTGGTACCGGCAGCAGTTCGTCGGGGATCCAAGATTTAGGGTAGATCACAACTTTTTCGCCCATCAAAAACGTATTAGTTTCGGTCAGTTGAACAAGGACTTCGCGACCCCAAACCTTGATGAGCGATGAGTTGGTTAACCGCTCTGGCATTTCGACGATGCGCGAGCCAATACTGATCACCCGGCCTGAGAATTTTTTGCGTTTGTCGGCGATGGACGCCAATCTTAGCTCTTGATTCATTTCGACCTGTGAATAGACGTTTTCGTGAATGTAGGCTTTGATCATGTCGGGTTTTTGCGAAAGGATTGAAAGCAAAGTTGTAAATGGCGGAACTGTTTGGCCACTTTTAAAATTCACAGCGCCAACGATTCCGCTTTTTTCGGCAAAGATCAAAAGATGATCTTTTTGCGATTGGGCGAATTCCAGTTCTCTTTTTGCACTTTCAATATCCAGGGACAGTGAGCTCCCTTTTGGAGAAATATCATTGATGGATTCATCCAGAAGATTCTTAATCTCGTTGCGCATATTTTTTTCGAATTGAAGTTTTAGAAGAGTGGTTTCCATTTCGCGAATGCGAGCATCGATTTCGTTTTGGTTGAGTTCGGCGAGAAGAGTGCCTTTTTCAACAAATTGGCCAGAGATCACATGAATGCGTTTAATTTTAACGGGATACTCAAAGTTGATAGATAGTTCGTAGGAGTCGGCAATGCCAAAAAAGCTCAAGCGATTGGTGCTGCCGAGGGTGCTGACCAACGTGATCAACAGGACAGCGAACGCCCAAGCGATCAGGAGAGTTTTGTTGTCGCCTTCGATAAATTGCTGTTTAAACTCTTTTAGACCCCATGGGCGTGAAATCCTGGATGCTCGCATCTGTTTAAACCTCAATAGTGCTTTCCTGCATCAGCAGTTGGGCACCCTTTACTGTTGGAATCGTTCGAACGTCTTCGATCAGGTGGTCGAAACTGGATTGGGTGTGAAGCTTAAATTGATAGGCATAGTCAAAACGATTTCCCTGGGCCATTTCGCGAAGGGTGACCAGCGAAAACATTTTGCAATGCTTGTTGAGCGTTGTTTCGAGCTGTTCGCGCGAGTCTTTGCTGGGCTCGAAGTTAAAGCGCAAAAGGCCATCAAACTGAGCAGGGGTTACAAACTCCACACGATCCAATACAAGCACACTGGCAATAAAACCCATGCAGCCGACGCAGGCGATGGCGTAAGAGTGCACGCCGCACGCCACACCCACGGCCATGGCGCCAAATAGAAAAAACATATCGCGCGGGTCTTTCAGGTTTGAACGAAAGCGTAGCAATGAAATCGCACCCATCATCCCGAGGCCGCGAGCGAGGTTGTCGCCAATGGCCTGCATGGCGATTGTAGAAACGATCGGGCAAAGGACAAGAGCGTGGAGGAAATTTTTAGAATAGGAGAGGCCGCGGAAGGTGTAGTTGTAAATCAGTGCGATTCCAACCCCCAAAAGAAACGACAAACAAATACCATAAATAACAGCCCAAATTCCGGCGTTTTCAGTGGATGTTTGTAAAACTTGGAAATCTAGCATCGCTGAACTTATATGTTGATTGTTAAGACTTTGCTAAGATATCCCCTCGACCAAGTAATAAAAATAGACCTGTCTAAAATCTACACACTCCTTAATTGAGATATGGGCGGGCTTGTTTTAAATAAACTTGGCGCGCGTCGGTGTCTTCGGCATCCACCTTGAATTCGATATCCAAAGAAAAATCAGAAGTCTCTGTTTTGCTCCCTAGAAGAGGGCGGAAGTGCTCAACCGCTTTCAAACACTGATACGAAAGATCTTTGGCTTCTTCGTCTGTCATCACGGCTGTTGGATTGTCTTGCGGAAGAATCGTTTCCATGTCGTTGGCAATGTTGGACTGCTGCAGAACATTCACAGTGTACTTGTCTTGATTGAGGGGATCTTGCTTGTCGTAGAGAACAAGAATTTTTTGCGGGCGAATGCCGGGATTCGGGTTCGCAACACTATGGAAGTCGCCCCGCTGGGCTTCGATGTAAACACCCTCGCCAGAAAGCATGGGAACATTGGCAATGTTCTTGGTGACCACAACACCATCTGCCAGCTCGTCGCCAAAGGAGGGGTTGATCTGAATTCCCATGTAAACATCTTGATGGGGAATGGAAAAGTAATTTCGCTCTTCGAAGGCGCGTAAATTCCAGATCGATCCCCAAACAATTTTGAGAGCCTCTGTGAGATTCGCGATTTTTTCTTCCTTGCTTAGATCTTTTTTCTTCTTCGTGGCTTTGTAAGCCGCCGACGTGTAAAGACCCGCACCATTAAAATTTGGAAGATCTTCGGAGTTTGTGGCACTGCGAAGCTTCATGTTGCGCTTCTTACCTTTTTTGTCAGTAATAGTATCAAAAAGTGCGAGCATGTTTTCGATGAGAACAGAATCCACAACTGTTTGTGGCGACATAATCAGCGCATTGAGTTCGTTCAATTTAGTGGTGCGATATTCTGTGGCGGCTACGCGCTTCATGAGTGGATCGCGAGTCACTTTTTGAATCATTGTTTTTACTGCAGGATTACTTTCAACAAATTGACTATAGAAAGAAAATGGCAGCGCATACGAGTAACGAACTACAGTGCGCTCAGGAGTGTTGAGGGCCTTGGCGAGTTCGGCGTAGTTTGCGGCTTTGGAGCCAACTTTGTCGGCGAAAGTCCAATCCATTTCATCCATTGTTAAAATTCGGTCGATGGAGAGATCGTACTTCAATTCGACTTTTTGTTTCGCATTGCTATTGTAAAAAGCAAGAGCAGCTTCTTCTGTGCTCGGTGAAATCTTGATGGTATCTGGAGCAATCAACTCCATTTCGATATAACTTCCGTCCTGGACGCCGTTAAAGATAGGATTATTAATCCCTCCTTCAAGCTGAGAAATATCCAAATTAGGAGTTTTGCGCGCGCTGGATTTAATTTGTACGTGCGACAGAAGATTTTGCTGCTGCAGCGTGATTACACCAGAAACCACAGACAGATTCATCGGCAGCTCGGCAAAAACCGGAATCGCCAGAGGATTCAGCGATTTGTATTTTGCGTTTTCAGAAAGCATATCTTGGGCCGACAAGATCACCAGTTGTCCAATAGCTTTTCCTGGGTTCATAACCATAGCCTGAGCAAAGCCGCTCAGAGAGTAAAAAAGCGTGAGTGTAAAAATTAAATTTTTCATAGAGACCACCTATTTCGTCAAGCTCAACGCCGCTGTGTTGAGAGAGGAAGATTTAATTGTGTTATCAGTAAACATTTCAAGCTTTCCGTCCGGCGCGATGCTGATCCACTGCTCGAGACTGCCAGTAAAGGCCTCTTGCAAGGTCATCGTCGCTACTTCAATCACTTCTGGCATTGTCGCTTTGGCTTTTTCTAAAGATAAAAATTCACTTTGATAATAAAGCCAGTTGTCTTGAATCAGGAAGCCTTCGCTGTAGATCGTATTGAGCATCGCCTGATACGCAGCAACCGAAGTCACCGTCGACATTCGATTGATTTCCTTGTTGATAAACTGACAAGATTTGGCGATGAGCGCAAGTGCCGGAGCTTTCTTTTCCCAAGGAATCGACGCAACAATGTTAGTTTTTAGGTCAGCTGTCACGGACGAGAGAGCGAGTAGATTCTCGGGATTTATTCCTTGAGCAGCAAACGTTTGCGCCGCAGCTTCCACAGAAATGACGCCAGCCTGTTTTGCTAGAGCTATGAGTGCCTCGGGTGTGAAGTTGTAATAGCGACGAAGCAACACAAGGATCCGTTGCAAATAATTGTGGCCGTCTTTTTCATACCAAGGATTTTCGCGAAGGAATCTTTCGATGCGACCTATCACATCCTCGCTGAGCTGATTATGAATGGTATTGCGAATTTTATAAAGTTCCAGAACTCGGCTGTCTTTTGTCCCATAGGTCGCAGAAAAGAAGTCATACACCTGTGTGATAAGGTTGCGCGCTTCCGCCAGCTCCGAAGAATCCGCGATGGGGCTTTCTTTAGCGAGCAAAAAAGCTGGAAGAAATTGATAATCATCATTGATAGAGCTCATGTAAAAATTAAAAAAGTGAGCCGCAAATTTGATCTCGTACTCCATTCCACTGATTCCGCGCATCGCAAAAGATCTAGCGAGTTTGGAGTCTGGGTAGATTTCCACGTAATAGCGTTCGAGAACCCAGTTTTTAACCATTTCCACAGCTCGCGGCATAGCTGCATTGGCGACTGCCGCTAAGGCTTCGTTGTCGATACCGTGATTTGTGCTCAACGCATTCCCATACACAAATTCGCTGTTGAGTTCGTAATAATTGGTTGTGAACAGGTTGCCAGTGTACATTCCATACTGATCAACGAGCACACGTGCTTGGGCGTTACGAAAAGCAGAGGTAAATAGGTGACCTTTTGGAAAGACATCGTAGGCAGTTTGGCCCTTAGGTCCCTGGCTCACGTTGGAGCCAAACGGACCCTTGTTCTTTTCGAGAATCGCTTGAAAGTCAGACTGAAGATCGGCGCTGGCTAAATTGGCGCTGAAGAGAAGTGGTAACAGAAGTACGAGCTTCATCATGATTATCTCCCGCCTAAAACTTTATTTTTTTCTTGCTCAAAAGCAGCTTCGCCACAGGCGTTTTTGTCGCTGTCGGGTGCGCAACCACGCACGCGGCCCATCAGGCGAATACGAATTTTATCGATACCTCTTACGGCGTAAAACTGAACTTTGTCTTGTTCGTAAACCTGCTCGTAGAGGGGATATTGGCCTTGCATCGCATACGAAGTTTTTGTGATTTTCTTTTTGTAATCGAGGTAGGAGGGGAAAGAAACTTCGGGATTGTTGAAAACAAACGAATTGCCACGTTTTTCAAAAACATTTTTCGAGCCATACAGTCCTTTGTAATAAGCTTCGCGACTATCTGCACTCAGTAATAGGTCCGCACCCTCGCGTTTATCTAATCCGTTGGAGCCTTTTGTGTCATAGGTGATTTGATACTCAACTCCCATGACTTCCAGTTCACTATCTCCGTTAATATCATAGAGGTCGAAATCTGCTGAGTTGTTACCAAAGAAGTAAACCTGTTTCATTTTTTCATTCTCGACCGGCATAACGTGTCGCATTTCCCACACGTGACCGAGCGACAACCGCAAGCAACCGCTGGAGACGCCTCCGCGTTTGACAGCCCAAAGCTGGGTGTGGTCTTCAGGGGCGCTGAGCGCTTCTCTCGTAGCTTTTGAAAAATTACTACCGTTGAAACGAACAGCTGGATTGTGGAATCCATTATGGATTTCTTCGAAATCCATTTTTGGTGCCCATCCGTAGTAAGGTTCATCACGGATGTTATCAACATTTCGATTGCTATGGGCGAGGAACGTCCAGAGGCCAGGTGTTGCAAATTTGGGAATGTCGTTGCCGAAATTATCGTTTGTGGTGCCCTTAAACGAACCTGTCGGGTAGATTGCCGTGTATTCAGGATAATTTAGGCTACAGGATCCTTGTACGCAGGAAATTGCAGACGCCCACTTTCCGTTTTGATCGATGATTTTGATTTGATATTTTACCCCAGTGGCCATGGCAAAAAGCTCTGTGGCCTGCGGAGCGAACTGCTCTGAAGAGTTCGACGCGAGGGCCTGAGTGGCGGTGGCCTGCAATTTGGCAAGCAGTGCACTGTTCGGCTGCTCAGTGATATTCACACGTCCCCAAACCAAACTATTCAGGGCAATGACTGTTTCTTCGGCAGTGGCAGTGAAAACAGATTCTGGTCTGCGGCCGTCGAGGAGGGAGGCAACGATTGTTTGCCATCGAGCGTATTCTTTATTGAGATCCAGGTCGATCATAAACACGCGACCTGGGTTAAGCGCGATGATTGTTTCTAAGCTTTTTTGATAAAGTTGCTCTGCGGAAAGAGTGTCCTGCACTGAATTTTGAATGTTGTACTGAGACGAATTTACGATTTGTGAGAAGAGGTCCATTTGTGGAGTGACATCGCCGTTGACGTTCACATTCACAGCGGGTCGACTGCCGCTGGTTGCTTCTTTGTAAAAGGTGTCGCGATAAACGAGGTCGTACATGTAGTCTTTGATGGTCTGTTCGTCGAGGATCACCGAAACGCGTGTTTGGTTTCCGCGAGCTGTGCGAATGTGAATTCGCGAAGGATATTCACTGCGTGGTGCGAAGCCTACGTAAAAGCTTGGGTAGTAGCTCTCGGTGGCATCATTGCCTGGGTTCCAGCTGGTTCCCCAAAAGGGAAGTTGCTTCGCGTAGTCCTGAATTGTTTGAATTTGAGCAGCTGAAGCGACGAGGACGGTGGCGATGAAAAACTTTTTTAAAAGGGAAAAAAACATGATTTCTCCATGTTGCGGTTGGTTAATGCAGTTCGCGCAGTATTTAGCCGCACAAAGTCAAAAAAGATACAGCAAATTCAGCTTGAGAATTTTTTTCAACGGACTGCGCCAGGGAGAATGAACCTTAATTTCAATAGGATATAGAGTTCGTCACCCGTGACCAGGGCGACTTATAGCAAGATTTTAATAGATATTTTGCTCGGTTTCGTCGGTGGCCGAAAGGTAAATATCAAAGCCTCGGGCCTTGGCCAGTTGCAAAAATTTTTGCGCGAAAGTCTCGGGGTGCATGGCATAGTAAATTTGTAATGCACTGAATGCACTCGTATATTGCTCCAGCACGTCGACCTTGAAGTACTCTTTACCCGTGGCATAGCCGAAATTAAAAAGCAGCTTGTTGGGGCAAGCGGCATTGTAGGCCGCATTGTCGAAGCGGTAACCGGCAAACTCGGCAAACACCGAGAACGCAGCTCCGGAGGCCCAGCTCGCCACGTCCATCAACTCCCAATAAGTGTGCTCGGGCACGTAGGGCTTTGGTTTGAGATTGTGTTTCTCGAAGCTGATGGCAAAGCTCACTAGTTTTTCGTGATCGAATTTTTGTTCATTTTCCCAGCGTATGAGCAACTGAATTTGAGTTGGGTTTAATTGATAGGCACTAGACCAATGGTTCTCTGTGGCGAAGCCAGATGTCGAAACTAAAAGACACAAAACAAACGTGGAAAAATTTAGCAAAACAGCCCCCTGTTTTAGATAGAACCCTTTAGCGCCCCCGCTGCGGAATTCTTTTTCATTGAGACTGGATGTAACACAATTCGCGTTAAATAAAGCAAAAATTATGGCTTTCAGCTATGCAGCGAAAAAAATTCAATTTATAGCTAGTGGTAAGAGTGAGGTGAAGGCGTGAAAAAAAAGTTATTCGTAGTCTATATTGGCGGCAGTACAACCCAATCTTTAATTGAGCTGCACGACATGCGCTTTGTGCTGGCAGAAACCATCGAAGATACTTTTGAGACGTTAAAAAAAACCTGGTGGGGTGTTCCCGAAAGTTTGCATCTGGACTGCTGGGGGGCGCTGGAGTCGACCGATGGCCACAAGATTGATGTGGTCGAAACGCCGGTCCAGGCTTCCAAAAAGTTGTACTTTATAAATCTTGGCGCCTATTCCTCGCAGGAGTTTACCGAAGTCCATCGCAATTTGTTTTTGGTGGCAGAAACCGAGGCCGAAGCTAAAAAGCGCGCGGTGGCCTCCATTCGAGACTTCGAGCAGGGTCACAAGGACTACTTGTACGAAGTGGATTCGGCCATTTGTTTAAGCCAGATCGTCAGCAGTCATATGGATGGTAACCAGTTTTTGCATTTGCAGTTGAGTCCGGAGGAGAACTTACCAAAGTTTAAATTCAACTATGGGTACGTTCCAATTGGTAAAGCAAAAGGCCTCACCGGTCGAGAAGCCTCGGGAGAAGCGGTTGTGACGAAATAGAGGGTTTGATTTTTTAAAAAGTTCTGTTACGCTGGTTTTTCGGTTGCACTCTGTGCAGCTAATAACAGTCGCTCAAAGGTTGGAGCGCTACACATCAAGGAGCTGATTATGAAAAGCCTATCTTTTTTAGTTTTCACGTTATTACTTACCAACGCTTTTGCCGAAACGGGTTGTGATTCGGACGCGAATTACCCAGAAGTTTCCAAGGCCGAATTGCAAAAAATGATCGATGAGAAGAAAGCGGTTATATTCGACGTAAATTCCAAGGCGTCTTTTGATAAACAACGCATTCCGGGCGCCGTGCATTTTGACTCGCAAAAAAACATCGCTGACGTTTTACCAAAAAGCAAAGATGCGCTGATTGTTGCCTACTGTGGTGGCACGATGTGCACAGCCTGGAAAAAAGCGGCCATGGCAGCTTGTAAATTAAACTACAAAAATATCAAACACTTTAAACCCGGCATTACAGGCTGGGTTCAGAAAGACGTTTAAGCATGGTGCGACGTCTTCTACTTTATTTTGCAGTGGTTTTTGTCATCGTGATTTTAGCCACTTCATTCAATCGGTTTGTTATCGACAAAAAGAAAACCGTGAACGAAGTGATGGTTGAGACCTCGGACTATTTTAAAACCAGCGAAGAAGAAAAGTTTAAGACGGAGCCGAAACTTGCTCGCGCAACCGCAACTACAGAGATTGATGGCGTCGAGCCCAAATTTAAAAGATGGTTTGGTGAAGAAACCAGCCAGATGGGCTCCACGCAATTAAATAGCGGACAAAAAGAAACTGAACTCCGACAAAAAGCGAAATCTTTTACGGCCCGTCAGATTCAGTTTTTAAAAAATAAAATCACAGATTCGACCTCTACCCAAGACGAGAAAATACTTTCCACTTATCTGCTATCCATCGCGGGCGACGTTGAGAGTTTGAGCGAAGTGGCTTCGCAATCGTTAAAGGTGGAGTCGGCGGAACCCCATTCCCTGCAAGAAATTCAGAACAACCAAGAGCGCGCGAGGGCCATTATCGCCATCGATGCCATCGCTGAAAGTGGTCGCTCATTGAGTGTGCGAATTGATGAGCTTAGCAAAGTGATCAATAAACAAAATGATGTGACTGTAAAAAACTACGCGCAGCGTAAGCAGTCTGAACTTCAATCTGAGCTCTAAAGCCTTTCCTTCGAAGTTGCCTCAATAAAATACTACTTGTCCTAGGGCTGGTTTTCTGTGACCCTATTTAGAGTCTTCTATGGATAGAAGAGGGGGATCAAATGGATTTATCAAAACGAGTCCTATTCGGACTATTCTTTATTGCTCAATTAATAACAACCAGTGTTCACGCCGCCGACTGCATCTCAGCCGCCGACATGTCTGAAATTGCAAAAAAGTTCACGCAGTTTCAAAACTTAGCCGGCAAAGAGTATTGCTACGACAACTCAGATATTTCACGCTTGATGGCGGGAATTATGTTTATGCGCGAAACCACATTCGATGCGTCGATGCCGGCGAGCAAAGATCAGGTGTTCTCTGGAAAATTCGCCACCAACTGGTGGACCTATTTTACGGGGCGAATCAATAAGTTCAACATTCAAGCCAACTGTCCTAAAGGGGCTGGCGCTTTTGTGATGCCAAACTTTGGCAGCAAGACTATGTATGTGTGCCCGTTGATGCTTTCGGATGCGTTTACGGCGCTAGATAGTGCCAGCGTATACATGCACGAAGCGCGACATATCGATGGCTTTCCGCACACCACGTGTACAAACGGTCCTCGCAAGGGGCTTCAAGGAGCCTGCGACACGCGAATTACAGACGCAGGATCCTATGCTGTGACTGTTGAAACCTATGCACAGATCGCGCGCTACTCGCAAAATGTACATCCAGCACAGAAAGCTTATTCCAAGGCGTCGGCCTTGGTTTACGCCTTTGAAGCGTTTGAATATCCGGTGACCATTCATTTTTCGCCAGATTTCTTAGTGCTGAATAAAGATCGCGGATTTCATAAAATCGATTTTGATCAAGGAAGTACAAAAATCACCAAGCTTGGCTCGGCTCCACACCTTGGACAGATCATGATCCGCCGTGATTATTATGTACTTTTTCCAGATGATAAAACCCTTCCAGCCGCGTATGTTTTTACCCAAGATGAAGGCGAGCTCACTCAGTCTGCTGGGGCCGACGCCATCGAGTACAATGGTCAAACGCCTGCCGAAAAAGCAAAACTAGTGGGGATTCACTACGGCGGCATGTGGTCAGCCCGAGTTACCAACGACAAAGTTCGTTTTGTATGTGACCCCTACGGCAGTGGCACCAAGGTGGAACAGGCGATCACTGGTGGAACTCCCACTTCGATTGTTTACCCCAATGGCTACGACAAGCTAAGCTTGGTGGCTTACCTACAAATGGACAATGGGTCCATCGTCGAGTTTGGCTGCGATGCTAAAAAGAATCCTTACATGAAAACCTCTGGCCTTCAGTATGACCAGGCCTTTAAACGAATTTATAAATCTGGTAGCGTTACTTTAGGGCTGACAGAAGACGGACTTCTTTATCAGTTGCAAAATGGCGTATCCACGCCCCTTACGACACCGTTTGATGGCCAAATTCACGAGCTAATAGCGAATAAAACCTATAGTTTTTTTGATCTGTAAGGAGACAAAATGATAAAAGCAATACTAGTGACAACTCTATTTCTAAGCCAAACAGTGGGGATGGCAGCGCCAATTCAAGCCATGAACCTAAAAGATTTTAAAATGACCAGCATCAACAGCCAAATGACTGAGCTTGTTTACAAAGGTGAAACTCTCACTGTAGAGCGCGTTGGCAATACGCATTTTAAATTGAACGGCAAAGATGTTATTTTTAAAAACACCGACACCCTTGAAGCTGTTTATGACAAAACACAAGCGGCTTACAGAGCTGGCGGCAAAAAATCAGCAGCGCTTGAGGAAATCTTTATTCCTCGCGCCCACGCCGTACCACCACCATTATTCTTGCTCCTCTTCGGTGGCATGATCGGTGGCGCTATTGGACATGCTTCGGGCCAAAGACAATGTGAAAAGGAAGCTGGTGGTTCTGGAACTTCACCGAGTTACCGAGAGCCTTTGGATGTCCCTGTTACACAATAAAATAACTCAATCGGCCACCGGGCCGATTTCTTTATGCAGTCTTAAATCAAAGCTGCGATCATTAATTGTATTGAGAATATGTTCCACTTCTTTGTAGAGGTGGGACATTCCCGCTGAATGGCTAACCACTTCGATGGTCGGTGTGTCTTTGGCGCCGATGGTGAGCGTGGCCTCTACCAGGGATCGAATTTGTTCCTGCGGGAGAAGAGTTAAGATAAATCCTGCCCCCAAATCCTGAAACAATGGGTTTTTTCGGAGTGAGCTAAAGGCCTTCACGGCCACTTCCACTGTAGTTCCATGATTAAAAATCAAAGTCAGGCGACGAGCGATGGTCGCGGAGTCTTTGGTAAAACGATTAAGCCCATCGTCAGGTTTACCGCCACCAGTGGTGGAGAGTTCATTTTTGTAGGGATAGCGCCGGATATAGTTTTGCAAAAGAGTCATGAGTTGGGCTTCGCTGAAATTTTTCTGTCGGAGAAGCGCCACTGAACGCGCATCAAAAATCATTTCAACTTTAGAGTAAGCTAACTGCTTGGTGTGCACATACTGCGACCAATCGATGTTCGAAAAAAACTGCGGGTATTGGTACTCCAGGTCTCGGCGGAAGGTGCGGATCTCGTTAATCAGCGTGCCCTTTCCTAAGAACTTTTTATCCTTAAAAGAGCGAATCAGTACTAGGTCCGAGATTGCCACCGGCTTTAAGGATAGGGGGTTTTGTGGGTTTTCTCGTTGGGCGCGAAAAAGAGTGTTCACTTCGAGCGAATGTTCTTCGTCGAAGAGGCCAAAAAGAAAGTTAAACTCCTGCTGCTTTTGTGTGCCCAAATAAAAGTAATCTTCGGTGGCGTCTTGATCATTGAAAGAACGAACTCCGGTGGTGGCGTGATAAACCTCTTTGTCCACATCCCAGAGCTTAAAACATCCAGAGCCGATAGAGATTTTTCTAAAATCCGTCAGCGTTCGTCCTTTAAACTCCCGTTGCACGATTCGATACTCGGGAGCTGCCTCGAGTTTTTCTTTTTGGTAGGCATCATCGATGATTTGCGCGTAATCCCAAACCGAGGTGTAAAACTGCTCGGGAGTTTGAAACAGTCGCAAGTGGTTAAGGACGTCCATGCTGAGGACTTTTTCAAAAAAGCGATTGTAGGTGTTTTCTCCAAGGGGGGAATCAAGAAAAAAAACATAGTCCACCATCATGCTGTCCACCGGGAGTTTATTGGTAGCGGTTTTTTCGCCTTCGATGGAAATCAAATCACAACGAAAGAGTTTGTTTAAAACGTTATCAACAAAACCTAAGCCGAAGTTGAGAGAGGTGAGGGGAGTGAGACTGGTTTTTGCTCCGAAGGAGCCCATGTTGCGAGTGGCGACCATGCGCACACGAACACGCGACTGATCCACGCGATACACATCGATGACATAACGAGTGCCTTTGCGAATGGCGCCGCTGAACTGGGCTGGGAACGTGCCAAGGCCGGTATTTGCAATATGCAAGAAACTCGCTCCGATATGGCCATCGGTAGCGAGCTCAAGCCGTGCCGCCGAACCACGTGCCAGCGTGCGCAGAGCTGTTTCTGCAGTGAAGGGAAACGTGCGCGGAGATTTTGGCGTGGCAAAAAGGGCTTGATGCTTCCGATTGAAAAGTCGCGAGAAGGAGATTTGCGCTTCTGCAGAACGGCCGGCGCCCAGGGGCTGACCGATATAGGCTCCTAGTTTTAGGCCATAACTATCTATGCGCTGATGGCGATCCTGCACATAGGCTGGCATGATCGTGTAGCTGTAGCCAATTTGCCCAGACAACGAGGACAGGCTGCCCACGTTGATTCCCGTTTTGAGTTTGGGGTTGGCTTTGAGAGTGGCGTCGTCCCACTCCTCTTGTATCTGTTCGGTGATGTTTTGCAAAATCTCCGCAGAGGAAGTGGAGAGAAAGACTATTAAGGACAAAAAGATCAAAACTCGCATCATGGCCCCCCATTTTGGGTTTGAGGGCGCAGACTACGTTACCCACCTTCTTTTAACAAGAGGGTGGGAAGAGCTTACATGGTACTGTGCTTATTATAGGTGTGAATGATTTTCCAGAAGGCGGCTAAACGCTGAACTTCCTCGGGGTTGTACTTAACAACCAGTTTGTCGTTTTCGACGGTTTTATCTTTAACAACGCCCTTCTTGAGAAGAGAATCCACGTTGTCGCCTTTAAACTCGATATCGATATCGTCAAATGCGTTTTCCTCGGCGTCTTTAAGAGAGAGGGTAACGAGGCCATTTTTTACGGTGAGATCTTCGCCGTAATGAGCAAGAACTTGCAGAGCCGGAAGCTCCTTCTCTTCGATTTGTATCTGGTCACTCTGACTTGTAGAAATAAAACTATTGTACCAAGTGGTAAAGCCCGAAAGCAGATCAGACTCCACCAAGGTCACCTTCTGCGCACCTTCTGTTTCGTCCATTTTAATGATTTCTAACTTTTGTAGCACCTTTACACAGCGGATGATTTTTGGCGTGGTTTGGTGAAAAACCTGGTTGCAATAAAAATGCAATTCTTTGTATGGGAACTCGTAGCCCTCGTCGGTTTCTTCGGCCTTGTGTTTGAGAAGATCAATGATCGCACACACTCGCAAGAGAATGTGCGGGCCCAATTTATCTTTTGTGTCAGAAGTTATGTTTTCGAGATTTTTAATTCGCGTGTTTGCATCGCGAAGTTGTCCCACCGACGTTTTCATTAAAACTTTAATCCACATGGGAAATAAATTGAATTGCTCTTGCAGGGAGGCAAAGGGAAGTTCGATCAATTCGCAGATGCCAAGGGCCTGGGCGCCGGCAGAGCGAGGTTTGCTATCAAAAAAAGCCATTTCGCCGATGAGCTCGCCGTTGATTTTTTCGGCAAGAACAATTTCATCGCCTTCTTTAAAAGTTTTTTTGGTAATAGCGATGCGGCCGGATTTTATAAGATACATTGAATCGCTCGGATCTCCCTCGCGAAACAGATAATCACCTTTTGCCAACTTGATCATTTTGTTTGCTGCTGCCATAACCCCTATTATAGCTAGGCTGGGCAGGGAAACAAACTTTCTCTAAAGACAGGACCTCGCCCCAAGTCCAGGGTGGTACGACTTTATTCAATTTCTAAAACATGATTTTTTTTCGTAGTTATTTTTCGTTGCAAACTTTCTGGTAAGTTTTCAAGAATAGATTGGGAAAGAGCTGAAATTAAATCGGTTTTCCATTGCGTTTGATGATAAACCAGGCTGATCTCCCGCGTCGGCACGGGATGAGTGAAAGGGCGAACATATTTTCGCGTTTCATCAGCAGACAATGTGTTCACCATAGAGGCGGGAAGAATTGTGTAGCCCCCATTGTTTTTCACTAGCAAGCGAAGCGTGTCTAGGTTTCCGCTTTGAAAAAAAACGTTTTTAAAGATTGGCGACTCTTTATCAAGAGAACAAAGTTTAACAATTTGATTGCGAAAACAATGCCCATCTTCCAAGAGCCAAAGATCACTTCCGTCAAGATCCTGTTCGTTAATTATTTTTTTACGATTGAGGGGATGTGTGGGATTGATGTAGGCCAAAAAATCTTCGTAATAGATAGATTTTTCCACCAACTGCCGTTCGTGCAGCGGGGTTGCCAAAAGTGCCACGTCGAGTTCGTTATTTTTAAGCAAACGAATGATGTTCTCAGTTTTGTGCTCCTCGATCTGCAGTTGAATTTTTGGATATTTTTTTGCAAAATGACCAAGAAAATAAGGAGTGATATAGGGGCTGACTGTGGGAATGATTCCCAGGCTGAGAGGGCCCATAAGCGACGTTTGCGAACTCTTTGAAATGTCTAAAAGCTTGGTGTGCTCGCGAAGAACCGTTTTGGCCTGATCGATAAAACTCAAGCCGCGACTGGTGACCGCAATGGGTTTTTTGTTGCGATCGAAAATGGGAAAACCAATATCCTCTTCGACCTTATGAATTTGTGCGCTGAGGCTGGGCTGCGAGACGTTACAGGCTTCAGCGGCTTTGCCAAAGTGCTTTAAACGTTCGACCGTAACGATATAGTGAAGTTGTGTGATAGTTGCCATTTGGCAAAAATAGCCTAAATAATCAAAAATTGATAGTTTTATTCTATCGTCCCATCGCTACGTTGTCTTGGATTTTTGCCTCCATTCTGACGTAAAACAAGGATAGAAATAACGACAACTGGAATACGCCCCTAGGGCCAAAGGAGACAATATGTTAAGTGTAGGAAAAAAATTACCCCCATTTCAATTAAAAGCCGTGGTGTCGAATGACGCAAAGACGGCCTTTGTAGACATTAACCAAGATACCTACAAAGGAAAGTGGCTGGTTTTATTCTTTTATCCCAAGGATTTTACGTTTGTATGTCCCACTGAAATTAAAGGTTTTGGCGACCTCAACGGTCAGTTTCGCGATCGCGATGCGCAAGTGTTAACTGCAAGTATCGATTCTGAATTTGTGCATTTGGCGTGGAGACAAAACCACAAAGATTTAAATGCTCTGCCATTTCCTATGCTTTCGGATATTAAGCGGGAGCTCTCTTCAGCCTTGGGAATAATCGATGAAGCCGAAGGTGTCGCTCAACGAGCCACTTTTATCGTCGACCCACAAGGCGTGATTCGTTTTGTGTATGTGACTGATCTGAGTGTGGGACGAAATCCAAAAGAGGTGCTACGAATTTTAGACGGTTTGCAAACCGACGAGCTCTGCCCATGCAACTGGGAAAAAGGTCAGGATACCATTAACGTTTAAGACCGAGAGGAAAGTTATGAATTTAGAAAATTTAAAAGCACAAATTAAGGATTATGCAAAAGATGTTCGACTTAATCTGAATGGAGTTCTTTCGGAAGAAGGAGCTCCAGGGCTTTCGCAAAAGCAGATCACCGCGCTTGCGTTGTCGAGCGCCTATGCAACGAAAAATAAAGAGCTGATCACGTTTTTTGAAGGCGCCTGTGCAGAAATATTAGACGACGCGTATTTAAACGCGTGCCGTGGAGCGGCCACCGTCATGGCGATGAACAATGTTTATTATCGCTTTTTACATTTTTTAGACGAGGGAGCTAGTGCAGAGGCTGAGTTTTCGAAAATGCCGGCCCGGTTACGCATGAATATCATTGGGAGACCAGGAATCGAAAAAATGGACTTCGAACTCCTTTCGTTGGCTGTTTCGGCCATCGAGGGCTGTGGCAAGTGCGTGACATCCCATGTTCATGAATTGAAAAAAGCGGGCGCAACAGCGGAGGCGATTCAATCTTCGATTCGAATTGCAGCGGTTGTGAACTCAGCGGCTCAAGCCCTAACCATTGGTTAGGACTTGAACTGCGGAGATTTAGGCTTTGCTACGAAGACTGTGGAAAAAGGCGGCGCCGATAATCACCAGGCCCGCGCCGCCAGTGATGACTTCTGAGACGTGCATGTGAATGCCAACGAACATCATCACCGCAAGCAAACCGATAGCCCAAAAAGCACCATGCTCGAGATATTTATAAGCTTGGAGCGTTCCTTGTTTGACCATGAGGACAATAAAGCTTCGCATAAACAAAGCGCCGGTTCCGAGGCCTATGGCAATGAGAAATAAATTGGTTGTAATGGCAAAGGCGGCAATAACCCCGTCAAAGCTAAATGAAGCGTCGAGAACTTCGACGTATAAAAACAAGCCCAAACTTTGACGCTCGAGATTGACCTGGCTTCCATCGGGGACACTTAAAAGATCACCGATCAATTTTACACCTAAAAAAGTGAGCACACCGGCGACACCAGCTTTGAATACAGGAAACCCCTCGTCCGCGGGAAGTGTGCCTGAGAACCACCATAAAAATAACAACATCAGCCCCACTTCTGTGGACTTCAAAGAACCGAGGCGGCTTAAAAATTTTTCGATGGGCCCAACCCAGTGTGTGTCTTTTTCGTGATCGATAAAATAACTCAGACTCACCAGCGCGAGAAATGTTCCACCAAAGGCAGCGACTTCGTGGTGAATGGACTGCATGACTGCCGCATACTGTTTTTGCTCGAAGATGGCCAGCTTAATGGCCTCCCAGGGTGTGACAGCGGCGGCGATGGACACGATTAAAATAGGAAAAACAAGCCGCATGCCAAACACGGCAATAAAAATACCCCAAGTGAGGAAGCGTTTTTGCCAGAGAGGAGTCATTTGCTTTACGATGGAGGCATCGATCACAGCGTTATCAAAGGAAATGGTGATCTCGAGGATCGCAAGAACTCCGGCAATGAGCATGAATTGCAGGGCGGTGGAATAACTGTGGCCTTCGATATATCCTAGGTAACCGGCGAGTAAGAGGCCCAAAAAACTCAAGATGAAAGTGAAGCCAAAGGCCTGCATAAAAGTGGTTTTAGTGTTCATACGATATTACGCTTCCATTTTTAAGGGTGAAAGAATCAAGGATCTGTCCTTTTTTATTGATAGCTTGAAAACTCAGTTTTTTTGGCGACGCCAAAACACGCCATAAATGCTTTTCGACTTTGGCCGTCTGCAAGTACCAACGATCAGGATCTGCCGGGCGGGGAGCCACAGCCCATGCGCCGTCGCCCACATACAAAGTGCCGTTGTTGGAAACGATTTTTTCGTTTTTTAACATTTTGCTGCGTTTGAGAGCATGGTCATGATTTTCGAAAGCCACATCGAGTTGATATTCGTCGAACAGCGGAAGCCACGCCTTGCGCCCCTTTACCGATTTTTTTTCGTCATAGGGTCGAAACGACGGATAAAGCGGAACATGGTAGAGCGCGAGGAGATTGGGAATTTTTGCGTCCCGTTTGAGCTCTGTTTTGAGCCATTTTTCCTGCTGTTTGTCGTGGTCTGCAACATGACCTGTATCCAGAGTGAAAAGCGAAGTGTGTTTTCCAAAATGCCGCGTGAAATAGGTGAGTTGCTCGTTTTGTTCAAAAAATAAAAAATAAAACGGCGCTTTTTCTTTTAGATTTGAGCTCTTTGTTCTATTTGTTTCGTGATTGCCAATGGCCACAACCAGAGGGAGGAGCCGTCCGTCTGGCGAAATCATCGCCGTGTTCAGCAAATCCCATAACTGCAACCAAAGTTCGTAGCGCTTTGGGTTTCCATCTTCGTAGGCTAAGTCGCCCCCTAAAAACAAGGCCATGGTATTTTTAGTCACGGCCTGCTTGGTCACGCTGACCACATCTTCGTGGGGGCTTAAATCGCCACCACTGACAATTTCGATAGGCGTGTCGTCGTTGGGAAGGGTTGTAAATTTATAGGCGGTTTTCACCGGCTTTCCGTCGAGGAATACCTGGAAGTTGTACTGCTTTTTGGGAGCTAAGCTTTTAAAATCAAATGTGTATAAATGAAATGGAGTGTCTTTGAGCTCTTTATGGCGAGAATTTTTCTCACTGAGCTCATCGAAAATGATCTCGACAGAGGCCGCTTTTTGTAGCGTGAGGACATTGATCGTTATTTGCGAAGACGTGTCGGGAGACCCCCATGTTAAGTACACCGCTTTGAACTCGGTGATTATGGGCGCGGCGGGCGCCGCGGGCGGAGCTGCGACGCAAGAAATTGTGAGCCAAAAAGGAAGTAGAAAATAAACGGGCATAGATGCCAAAACTATATAAGGTTTGGCGACCTATTTCAAAACAAAAGTGTAGTTGCTAATTCGTTTAAGGGCAGTTTGTATTTTTGACACAGGCACGCAAGATCGTCGTTTTGTCTCAATGTAAAACACATTTTAGATGATTTTAATTAATTGTTGATCTTGGAAAAACAGTTCGAGTTTTGCTTTTAACGAAGAACTTTTCGACGAAAAAAAGTTTACTAAAAATCGAAGAACTTTCGGGCATTCAATATGGATCTGTTTTCGCACTTTTCTAAAACGTTTTGTGATTTTGTTGCGAACTGCATGGAGATTTTATTTTTTTTCTTCCATACTGGGTGAAAGAAAGAGGTGTGTGTATGGATGCACTCAATATTAAAAAGAAGTTTTTAGGACTATGTCTGTTTGCGGTTTCCGCCTGTTCCAATAGTGGTTCTGAAATCGATGCGGCGGCAAAGAAAGAGTTGCTATCAAACACTGTCATTTTAGCAAGCGTCAAACAACAGTGCTTGCCGGCAGCTATTGTCGATGAAGAAGACATTCCTCTTATCAGCCGTCAGGGCTACACGTTATCACCGAACAATGAATACTGCTTACCACCCATAGATACAGATGACGGCGATGATACTGTGTCGAATTGTATTCGTGAAATTTTTATCGATGATGCCGACCTTGCTTACTTGGCATCGCTGGGTTACGTGCCAGGCGCTAACGGTGACTATTGTTTAGTGATCGGTGGCGGAACATCGGGAGGCTCTACAACGGGCAGTGATACTGGTGGTAGTACATCTTCTGGTTCTACAACTGGCAGTGACACGGGTGGCAGCACATCTTCTGGTGGCTCCACAACTGGTAGCGATACTGGCGGCAGCACAAGTGGTGGCTCAACTTCTGGCGGCTCCACAACTGGTAGCGACACGGGTGGCAGTACTTCGGCTGGTTCAACTTCTGGTAGCGATACTGGCGGCAGCACAAGCAGTGGTTCAATCTCTGGCGGCTCCACAACGGGTAGTGACACTGGTGGAAGTACATCGGCTGGCACAACCTCTGGCGGATCTTCAACGGGTGGTTCTACGACTGGTGGTTCTACGACGGGCGGAGAATGCGTTAAAGGTAATAACGGCCACGGTAATGATCGCGATGGAAACGACTCTTCGAATCCTGGTCGCTCAAATAACGGCGATGGCACGGATGACGATGGTCGCCCAGGCCACGGACAATGCCCGCCTGTTGACGACTGCGAAATGAATTTAATTCCTGGCTTAAACTCAGAAGTTAACTTTGCCAAATGTAACCCATGGAATGTACCGGTGGACAGAGTGTGTTCACGCATTCGCACCAGCAGTGGTCGCTTTAAACTTAAAGATCGTCTCGAGCTGGTGTTAAGAGTGGTCAAGCGTGTAGAGAGTGTTCAAGAGGTTGAAGTTTGCAAGACCGAAAAAACCAATTGGTGGGATTCGGACGACGATGATGATTCACGCAAGAACAAAGACAGCAGCAAACATAGCGATAAAAAAACCGTATGCAAAAAAGAGAAGAAAAAAGTTGTGGCTATGTTGCCAGTCTGTGAATCACGTAATACGGCGCAAATTAAAAATGACGTAATCGAGAAAAAACGCTTGGACCTTTCAACTTGCGATATTTCTGGTCATAAAAAGTCAGACCTCTACGTAACATTGTTCTCTCCAGTGCAGGGCGAAGACTTACCAGTAAGCAACAGTGAATATGATAACGTTCGTTTCTTTGCGAAGGACTCTGATAAACGCGGAAAGGATGAGATCAGCTTTATCATGTACGGCTCGCGCGACGTTCGATATGCAAAACTTTCGGAAAAAATTCAGGTAATCACAGACGATAACCCTGATTTTAATTCCAAAGTGGATAAAAAGAAGTGCGACATGAAAGCATCTCCTCTTATCGTGCATGTGAATCCAAATCACGATCAAGCACGCTACGTGGAACTGTCGTCTATCGACGATGGTATTCAATTCAACATTCTTGGTTTCAATGCAGAGCCGCGAAAGAATGCGCGTCACCAGATCAGTTGGCTAAATACGGAACAGTATATGTTCCTTGTTAAACCAAATAAAAAAGGTCGTGTGGAAGGCGTTGATGAAATGTTTGGAGACAATACGCGCGGACCAGACAAGGACTTCTCAGCTAACGGATTCTTGGCACTTGCCAAGTTCGATAGCAATGAAGATGGGTTAATTAACAGCAAAGACGCGGTGTTCAAGTCTCTGCGCCTGTGGAAGGATAAAAACTTTGATGGGATCGGCACAGCGAACGAACTTGTATCGCTCGAGCAAATGCAAGTGAAGAATATCGATCTCAATTACGACCCAGGTTTTTACGAGCGAGACGCTCATGGTAACGAGACCGTTTATAAGTCGGTCATTCAATATCAAGACGGCTCGTTAGATCTGATCTTCGATCTCTGGTTCAATTACAAGAAGTAGTATTATTCAGTTTTTTACAGGGATTCTCACGGCTGACTTTAAAAAAGTCAGCCGTTTTTTTTACAAAAAACCCAGAGTGTTTCAGACTGAGAAGAAAATCTAGTCTCCACAGTTTTAAAATTGCCGCCGATGTGACTAAGAGGTGTTTATGATTCTAAGTCGATCACAGTTGAGTTGGTTTTTGGCAATTATCTTAATCACACTGTCTGGATGCGGAAACTCCCTGGATTCCGCTATAGATTTAAACGAAAGAATGGTTCCCGTGGATTCGGGCTCAGCCACCCTTGATAGTGAAGAGCCTGAGATTGAAACACCTAATGAGGAAGAACAAGCTGGAGCCGTTGTGCCTGAAACTCCTTCTCAAGGCCCTTTAGTGAATTTGCGTGAACAAATTTTGGCGAATTCTTCGGTTCCACAAAAAGCCTTGGACTCTGCGTTTGCTTATTACAACAAAAATCAAAGCGTGATTCGCAACAAAAAGTATATCAGCATATTTGATATTGGTCAGCACTCTGGGCAACGTCGTTTGTATCTTATTAATGTTGAGACGGGCGCGGTACAATCGATGCACGTGGCCCACGGAAGCGGCTCGGACTCCAATCATGATGGCGTGGCCACCACGTTTTCAAATACTAGTGGCTCTCACATGTCATCGCTGGGCTTTATGCTTACTGCCGAAACTTACACCGGGAAGCATGGAGAATCTATGAAATTGGATGGGCTTGAGTCGCGAAATAGCAACGTGCGGGCGCGAGCCATCGTTGTGCACAGCGCCTCCTACGTAGATCCGAGTCTGAGCAAAATGGGCCGCAGCCAAGGTTGCCCGGCGGTCTCTTTGGCCAACATCAAAGATTTTATGGCCAAAACGAAAAACGGCTCCCTCTACTACATCTACCACGCCGCCCATGACTAAAAATATTCAAACACAAATATTTTTCCAAAAAAAATATTCAATATAAAGGTCGCGTTATGAGCGCGGCAGTATTTGCCGATAGGCCTCTATCTGGAGGTTTATATGCTCTACGGACTTCTCTTCTTCTTGGTTTTAGCTGGCTGTCAGCAAGCCTCACAAGCTCCCTCGACGGTAGAAAACCCCTTAGCCATCGATGCCGCAGCCGAAGACGATCATGAGCTGATCGATGAGCTACTTTTTGAAAAAGCCAGTTGTGTGCGGGCCACGAGTGCACAAATTGCCACCGTCAATTCGGGAAGCGCAAAAAAGACAAGCTTCCTCAACGAGTGCGGTCGAGCTACTGCGGGTTCACCATGGTGTCAGCAGTTGGTTCGCCCCAATCCAAACAGTATTTCTACTTTTTATTGCACCTATGGTTCCCTACAAAAACATTTACTCATTCATCCCGACGAAAACACCTGGAAGTATGCGTATCAAGCGGTGAATTTACTGGAACGTCTCGAAGCCAATGGGGTTCGTATCAGCCAAATTTACAATTGGTGGAGACCCGAGCCCTACAACAAAAACGTGGGTGGTGCTGCGGGTCGACATCCCTACGGGACTTCGGTGGATGTTCGTTTCGCTTCAAAATCCCACCAATCGAAAGCCCATTCACTTCTTTGTAAATGGCGCAAACAGGGTGAGCTTAGAGCTTTGGGCTACTATTCATCGACTTCTTTGCATTTTGGAATCGGTGATTTCACGGCCAATACGTGGGGCAAAAGCTGCCCCTAGCATTGACGAGTCGCATTTTTCAGCGATAAAAACCTGGGATGGAATTTGGAAAGTTAGAAACCGTTGAAGGTGTCGATTGGACCCTTCCGGTGGTGTCAGAAAAGACGGTTCATTATCTGAATCATTATCTACTTCAACGCGACTTCGATTTGTGTTTTGGCACTCCGGCCTGGGCCCACCGCGAGTGGGTCGGCAAAATTTATCCCAAAGGTTGCAAGCCTGCAGATTATTTGTACCATTATTCCAGGCAGTACGGTGCCATTGAATTCAACTCCTCGCATTATCAAATTCCAACACTTCAGCAGACGACGAAGTGGTTAGAAAAAGTTCCCTCCCATTTCCTTTTTTGCGCAAAGGTCTACCAGGGAATTTCGCATGCTCCCCGCGGTCTACAAAATTCTGTCTTGTTAAAGTCGTGGGTGGGTTTTCTCGAGCGACTAGGAGCCAACTGTGGTCCGTGTTTTTTGCAATTGCCGCCATTTTTTGATTACCAACGAAAATCCGAACTTCACCAGTTTTTGAAGCAGTGGCCACGGGATTTTCAGCTCGCGATCGAATTTCGCCATCCGAGCTGGTTTGAAAATGGATCCGTATTGCCGATGCTCAGCGAATATCTCTTTCAACGCGGGATTGGAACAGTGCTCACCGACGTTGCCGGCAGAAGAGATGTTTTGCACTCCAGCGTGACCAGCACTTTTACCATGATTCGTTTTATTGGAAACAGCCTGCACGAGAGCGACACTGTTCGTATGCAACTGTGGGGCGAACGCCTCCAGCAGCTGCGCGAGAGCGGTCTGGCGCGGGTGTTTCTATTCATTCACCAACCCGATGATATTCTTTGTCCCGAAATGACAAATATTGCGGTGGATGTCTTGAATCAAAAAATGGGGCTGCAGTTAAAACCTGTGGGTGCGGAGGCACCGATGGAGTTATCTATGCAGGCGATCAAGTGAACGCGCGGCTCATCTCCTGTGTTCATCGCAGTATGAATACGCGTGGTGTCCACAATGTAAGCGTTGTTTGACTCCAATTGGGTTAACTCCAAAGGGTTTTGAAACAGAATGTAAGATTTTGGTGAGGTGACGATAGGAATATGCAGCCGCTTCGACCAATCTCCGTGAAAGCTATAACAACTCTTTCCAATGAGTTTCATCCAACGGAGTCTATAGATATTAAGATTAAGAATCGAGCCCAGTTTTGCGATGTAGGAGTTTTGATAATAGGGATGAAGTTGATTGTACAGCTTCTCTTGCTCCTGACTAAAGTTGCCACCGCAGCATTTCAATAAATCGTCTTCACTGCCGTTTGCGATGCTGATTCCCGATTGTAAAGTTGGGAAGGAGTCTGTCCACGGAAAGTTTTTTTCGGCATGATCAAAGAGTTGCCAAAGTTTTTCTGAGTCGATGTGTACATCGAGTTTTTGTACCATAGCAAAAGTCTAGTTTATGGCTGGCGAGCTGTCATGCATAAATTTGAAATATGCAACGTCTTTGGAATCTCAATGAGCCAATCGATCAGTGTGGACATTTCTTGAAGAGAGATTTTGGGATCGCTCACATTGAGCTTTTGAATACGTTCGGTGTCCAGCCAGCCTGGGCGTAGATTGGTGACTCGACACTGAGTTTCTCGAATGGCATTTAGCTGTTCACTCGCTTTGTCGAGAGCTGTTTTTTGGACCGCATAAGGGTGGACATAGTTTTTATTTCCATCTCCGGAGTTGCTGCTCACGTTGATAATGTGCTTGGATTGCCCTTTCCAGCATTCAAAAACGAGATAAAGCAGTTCCACCTGGGACCAGCCGGAGTAGGCGTTGTTGATGAAAACATCAAAGGAATTTATTTTTTGCACGACCCGCTGCTGTGCTTCGATGGCGGAAAGGTCATAACCGTTGGTACGGCTAAAGCCTTCTACTAAAAAGCCCTTTTGCTCAAAGTGCTTAAAAAGGCTTTTTCCAAGGCCCGAAGTGTGTCCTGTGATTGCTATTTTTCGCAAAACCGCCGCCCTATTTACTAGTCGATGTGTTTCACTTCAATGGGTTGCTTGCTTTTTGTCGGAAACATAAACGAACTGTCCTCATGATGGGCAAGTCTGCTTTTTGTTACATCCCGGTGTCCGATGCCCATTAATAGTAGAGGGCTCTTCGACAACCCAAGAAGTGCTTGGATCCCATCTGCGTCAAAGCAGGCACAGCAGCCGGTGGCATACCCCAAAAGACTTGCTGATAAATTTAAGTATCCAGCCGCAATTCCGGTGGCCATGTTGCGATCGCGTTCAAGGCAATATTCTAATGCAGTATCATGTTCAGTATTATTTTTTAAATCATAAGTCTGCTGGTTGCGAAACACATCTTTTTCGTTGAGAAGTTCCACATTTTTCGCTTCAAAAACAACCAGTAGATTGGCAAGAACCTGTGGATTTGTTGTGCTTGCTCCATCTTTAAATGAAATAATAAAACCATCAGTCATTAGGTGAATTTTTTCAATAATTTCTCTGTTCGTAATGAAGTGTGCCGTGTAAAACGCAACGTTTTGTTTACTCGGGCACTGGCTCACGGCAGAAACAAACAGTTCGATGTCTTCTTTAGGAACTTCTTGCGATAGATCCCAATTACGCTGGCAATGCTGGCTCTTAAGAATCGCTTTTTTTACGTCAGTATGAGTGATAGTCAAAAAACCTCCATGTAAGTTACCCATTTAGAGTAAACAAAAGAATTCCAAAAAACAATGGGGGATCGCGGCAGCGCGCCTAAATTTTATAACTAAATAGTGAGTCCCATCTTTTTTGTCACCTGCGAATAGTCCAGTAATGAGTTATTTTTTGTAGATTGCCGGTCGATTCCATATTTATTGTGCCGGATCTTATGAAAAGTTCTTTTCTCGAACACCTTTGTTACCAACTAGCATGACAGGTGCTGTTGGTTGGCATATAGTCTGTTAGTGACAAGAGGAGGCAAGTGTCTCAAACAATACAAATTCCAAAGCAATCTGTTGAAGCCCCTAATTTTTTAAAACAGATCATCGAGTCAGACATTAAGGCGGGGAAAAACAACGGGCAGGTGGTAACGCGCTTTCCTCCTGAGCCCAACGGGTATCTTCATTTGGGTCACGCAAAAGCAATTTGCCTAAATTTTGGGCTGGCAAACGATTACCACGGACGTTGCCATTTGCGCTTTGACGATACGAATCCCGAAACAGAAGACGTGGAGTATGTGGAGTCTATCAAGGCCGACGTGAAGTGGTTGGGATTCGATTGGAATGAACATCTTTATTTTGCATCCGATTACTTTCAACAGCTTTACGATTGGGCAGATCACCTGATCTCCGAAGGCAAGGCCTATGTTTGCAGCCTCAACGAAGACGAACTCCGCGAATACCGGGGTGATTTCAAACGACCTGGTAAAAACAGTCCTTACCGCGAACGTTCAGCGAGCGAGAATTTGGATTTGTTTCGCCGAATGAAGACTGGAGAGTTCTCTGAGGGGGAACACGTTCTGCGCGCGAAAATTGATATGCAGTCGCCCAATATGAATATGCGCGATCCGCTTTTGTATCGAATTCGCAAAGTGCAGCATCATCGCACAGGGAACGAATGGTGCATCTATCCTATGTACGATTATGCCCATCCTCTGTCAGATGCCATCGAAAAGATCACCCATTCTATTTGCACTCTTGAGTTTCAAGATCATCGCCCCTTTTACGACTGGTGCATTGAAAATTTACCCACACCCGGGGAGCCGCGACAGTATGAATTTGCGCGAATGAACATGACTTACTTGGTGATGAGTAAGCGCAAACTTTTACAACTGGTTAAAGAGAAGTTAGTCAGCGGCTGGGATGATCCGCGAATGCCAACGATTTCGGGTATGCGCCGCCGTGGTTACACTCCCGCGTCCATTCAGTTGTTTGCAAAACGTATTGGGGTGTCGAAAGCCGAAAGTATTATCGAGTACGATATTTTGGAAAACTGCGTGCGCGAAGATTTAGACGCCGTCGCCCATCGGGCAATGGCCGTGCTCGATCCCATCAAAGTGGTCATCGAAAATTATCCCGAAAATAGCGAAGAGGAGATCGAATCTCCAGTGCATCCCAAAAAAGCGGAGATGGGAAGTCGCAAACTGATTTTTAGTCGCGAGGTTTTTATAGATCGTGTGGATTTTATGGAAAACCCGACACCTGATTTTTTTAGACTCGCTCCGGGCCGAGAAGTGCGTTTGCGAAACGCCTATGTGATCAAATGCAAAGACGTGATTAAGGATTCTCAAGGCAAGGTGACGGAGCTGCGCTGTGACTATGATGTGGCCACGCTGGGTGGCAAGCCCACCTCAGATGGACGCAAGGTGAAGGCCGTCATCCACTGGGTCTCCGTGACAAAGTCCATTCCGGCAGAGGTTCGTATCTACGGTCGCTTGTTTAAAGTGGCAGACCCAGAAAATGTGCCAGAAGGAAAAGATTTTAAGGAGAACTTGAATCCCGAGTCTCTAACGATCATCAAAACGGCACGACTCGAATGGAGCCTCAAAGAGATTCAACCTGGATTACGCTATCAGTTTGAGCGCGTTGGGTATTTTTGTCTCGATAAAGACTCTCAGCCATCGTCTCTCGTATTGAATCGCATTGTGGACTTAGCTACGGGACGATAGAGGTTGTGATGGCACCCACAAAAATCGTTTTTCTTTCCTGTGACAATCTCGATGGCTACATCACCGACGACAAATTGGCTCTACCAGCTCTGGAGGAGGCGGGTTTCCTGGTGGAGACGATGCCATGGAATGGCACTTGCGATTGGTCGCAGTACCGAACCGCCGTCGTTCGCACCACTTGGGACTACACGCAAAAGTTGGACGAATTTATAAAAACGCTTGCACACATTTCCTCGCAAACTCAACTTATCAATGATTTGTCGGTCATCCAGTGGAACTCGCAAAAAACCTATCTGCGTGATCTCAAAGCCTGGGGGCTTAGAATTATTCCCACAGAGTTTTCGTGGCCCCACGACTGGGGAGCCCTCTTTGAACAATGGCAGACGACAACGCTGATGATAAAGCCTCAGGTGGGGGCAAGTTCCATGAATACCTTCAAAGTGACCCGGGAGAACATTCCTGCGGAACCGTTGTTTTTACAGGGACCGCTCATTCAACCCTTTCGGGATAAAATCCTCTCTGAGGGTGAATTTTCATTTCACTTTTTCTACGGCGAGTTTAGTCATGCCATTCAAAAAATTCCAAAGGCGGGAGACTACCGAGTTCAGGAAGAGTATGGCGGCAACATTGTTTCCATTGCGCCCAGTCCCGAAGACCTTGAATTTGCCACGGCCATTTACAAAACTGTGGAAGGCAAATTAAAGACTCCCACCCTTTTTCACCGGGTAGATTTGGTGCGAAACAACGATGGGGAGCTCGAGATCATGGAACTGGAACTTGTTGAGCCGTCGTTGTATTTTAGGACAGATCCGACGGCAGCAGCAAAATTTGCATACGCGTTAAAGACATACCTCGCTCGATAATTAAAAAAATCGATGGTATCTTGCGATTTCAATTCACTTTCAAAGGATCTATCATATTTACAATGCTCCGCTATTTCGTACTTACAGTCGCCTTCGTTTCCATCGTCAATTGCTCGAGCACAACTTTGATTCGGTCTTCAGATCCCGAAGCTAAAATCTACGTGGATGGTGAATTTAAAGGCAAAGGCACTGTGAGTCACACAGATCAAAAAACCATCGGCGGAACAACTCAAGTGCGCATGGAAAAAGAAGGTTGCGAACCGGTTTATTACAACTTCTCGCGAAACGAAGAGTTTGATGCCGGTGCCTGTATCGGTGGTGTTTTTGTTCTTGTACCATTTCTTTGGATTCAAAAATACAAACCTGAGCACACGTACGAATACGCATGTTCCACAAAGAAATAATTTTTTTATTTCTTCTGCTGGGAACAACGGTTTCGGCCGCGTTTAGCCGTAATCTCATCGATGAAAAGTTTAAACTCGGCCGCCAGGCCGAGGGCAAACCTGTGGTGAAAACCGAAATCGAGAAAATCTACAAAGACGTTTTTGCAAAGTCTATGTACTCCAAATGCCAGTGGCTTCCGTCAGATAGCCAGTACCTAAAAATAAAAGCAAAACAGTGTGGGCAGGCCCGGGGCAGTTTGTTGGCCGTTGGAAGATTCCTAGCCGAGGCCGACGCGGCTTTGATTTCGGCGCACGCGGTGAATGATCAGGGTCGTTTGCGCTTTGTAAACCTGCGAGAGTCCTGTGATATTTTTTAATTTACTCATCCTATTCGCCACGTCCATGGCTCACGGCGACTGCGCAGCAAAAACCGATAAGCTGTTTGAACAAGGCAAATCCTATTATTCAAACGGACAGTATTTATTGGCCGCCAACCAACTTGCCACCTTTACTCTCCTCACCTGCAACGAAGCGCAATCTCTGGAGGCTCGCATTTTTTGGGCGCGCTCTCTTTACGAATTGAACGAGGCGGCCGAAGGCGAAAGAGTGATTTTGCCCATGGCGAAAAACCAACATTGGGAGAGCAAAGTTCGCATCGTCAGGGCCTGGTATCAGCCGGAGTTAAAGGAAAGTCTTGCCGTTAGTGAACGGGAACGTTTTTCGGAGTTTCAAAGACAAATTGCTCAGCTTGGGACGATCAAAAAACCATGGATTGCGGGAACACTAAGTGCAGTGCTCCCAGGAGCAGGCCAAGCCTATAACGGAAATTTTCAATCGGCTATTTTTAGCTTTGTGCTCAATTCCATTTTTCTCAGTGCGACCGTCGAACTGCATCGCGAAAAAATGGGAGCAGCTGCCTTGGCTTCAGGAATGCTTTTCTCAGTTGTTTATCTGGGCAACATTATGGGTTCCATAGATTCCAGCCACTCACTGATTGAAAACCATCAAAGAGCCGACAAGGAACGTATTCGCGACCAAGTTTTCCCCGAGTTGCGATTGATTGACTAAACAATATGTTGAACCTCAATTTTTTGTTTAGACTTCGTCGGGAACATAAACGCACTTTCCGTATGGTGTGCTAAGCGACTTTTGCTGAGATCTCGGTGGCCGATGCCCATCATTAAAAGGGGTTGATTGGATAGGCCTAAAAGTTGCTGAATTCCCTCTCCATCGAAGCAGGCACAGCAGCCAGTGGCATATCCCATTAGGCTCGCCGATAAATTTAAATATCCTGCGGCGATCCCTACGGCCATGTTTTGATCACGCTGAAAGCATTGCGAAACTTCGTCAGATTTATCCGGGCTATTTTTAAAATCCCAGGTTTGTTGATTTCGATAAACGTCTTTTTCATCGGACAATTCGACATTTTTGGATTCAAAAACCACGAGGAGATTGGCCAAAACTTGCGGGTTGGTTGTGCTAGTCCCATCTTCGAAGGATATTATAAAACCATCTGTCTTGTTGTGAATTTTTTCGATGATATCCCGATTTGTTATAAAATGAGCTTTGTAGAAGGAGATGTTCTGTTTGCTTGGGCACTGGCTCACGGCAGAAACAAACAGATCAATATCCTTTTGTGGAACTTCTTGTGAAAGATCCCAGTTTCTTTGGCAATGCTGGCTCTTGAGAATCGCTTTTTTGACTTCGTCGTGAGATATTGACAAAAAACCCTCCATGTTAGTTACTAAATTTAGCGTAAACGAGAGTTTCTAAAATAACAACTTTTGTTCGCGGAGGCCTATGTTTCAAACTCAAAATTGGTGTGCCTTGCCTTTTTTCCACTTGAGCACCGATCCCACAGGAAACATCCGCCCATGTTGCCGGGCAGAGCCCATCGCAAAGATACAGACGAGTTCATTTAAGAATACATGGAATGGTGAGTCAATTCGCGCTTTACGGAAAGATTTCTTAGCTGGTGAAAAATCAGAGGTTTGTCGAAGTTGTTGGAATTACGAAGATCAAGGAATCGTCAGTTTCCGTCAAAGAATCAATCTCAACTTTTCTAAGGCGTTCTCAGAAGGTCTATTAGAAAAAGTGGATGTTGAATCAGGGAAAATCGATGCGCCAATCCAGTACCTGGAGTTAAAGCTTACGAATAAATGCAATTTAGCCTGTCGAATGTGTAATCCTGAAAATAGCAGCCGTTGGGCTCAAATCAAAAAGCGCGAACCCGATCAATTACTGGTGCGTAACCATTTTAACTCACCTTTGGTTGTTAAAGAAATCGAAGAGATTTTGAACCACCCGATGTTTAAGATCGTTTGTTTTGTAGGCGGCGAGCCATTTCTTGACGAAACACACTTTAGTTATTTGTCTCTGATTAAAGACAAATCAAAAGTGACCTATGTCACGAATACAAATTTGACAAAACTTTCATTTGGTGGACGGGATATTTTGGATACGCTTGACGACTTTCAAGATGTACGTTTGATCGTCAGCATCGACGGGGACGCCGAACGACAAAAATATATCCGTAAAGGAATTTCGATAGAAAATTTCGAGAAAAATTTACTACTTCTTAGGAGTCGCTGCTCTGCTGATAAATGGAATTTGTTTTCGTCAGCCGTTATAAGCTTGTTAAATATTTATTACATTCCAGAATTGATCATGTACTCACTTCGGTTCGATTTAATTCCTGTTCCGTTTACAATCATAGATGACCCTATTCATTTACGGCTTAATTTGCTTCCTAAAGAACAAAAAGACTTAATAAAAAGTAGCATTCTCGACTGGTATCAAAGGTTTAATTTAAAAGAGTATGTTAGCGATAATAATTTGAAAAAAGTTAATAATCACTTTACCCAAGTCCAATTCAGCTTAGAGCAAAGTATAAAATCGGTGGTTAATGCGTTAGATAATTGCGATTTTCAAAAAGCAAATTGGAAAATATTTGAGCAAGAGATGAAATGGTTTGGCCCATCAGAAATGTCAGACATGCAAATCAATCAACCAGAGCTATTCAAAATGATGGAGCGATTTTTGTGATTTTTAGCGATGGAATTGCTGAAAAATTCAATGTAAATAAGAAACATCCCGATGTGTTCAGAAAACAAATGAGCTTACTGAGTGATCCGATCTTGATAGAAAATTTTATAACACCAGAGGAAGTTGAAGAACTAAAAAAAATTGAGCTTTCAAAACCTGCTTCTTCCCGCGAAGGTCGACCATCAGCGGAGTACACCGAAGTTACTTTTAACAATTGGGAAGAAGCGGAAAAAAATCTACTTCAGCAACGGCTTCAACAGGTTTTGGGTGATTTTCAAGTTTGGGGGGGTAACTACTTTTCAACATCAGTGCCATACTTGCCGCACGTTGACACTGGAGCCAACATCAGTGAAGCCAACTATAAAAATATTGTTATACCATTACAGACATATCCAGCGGGAAAGCTCACCCATTTAGTTTTGTTCAAGCAAAGGTATTTTGGTAACAACACTGGCTTCTATGGCTCTGGGGTGGGAGGGGTAAGCGAGTTTACCTGCAATGAATCACTTTATGATTATTCCGCCATATTAAATCTGGAGCCCAACCATCAAATTGATTCGCAGATTTTAAAAACCCGTCTTAACCATGTGAATCATCTCAACTTAAAAGGGTTGAGTATTTCTCAAATAATTCCTTGGAAAGTAGGTTCGTGTATCATCTTTGACTCCGCGCAGATTCATTGTTCGTCCGATTTTACCCAGCAAGGTATTATAAGAAAATCAGGATACTCACTGTTCACACTCAAGTGTTAGGTCAAAGAAAGAAAGCAGTGATTGGCTGTCGGCGCTAATAATGAGGTGCACCCTCTCGGTGGAGCCGTGGTTCACGGCAAAATGTTTGACTCCTGGATTTACAAACCAAACGTGTCCGTCAGCAGGCATATGAACAGTGACTTTTTCTCCAGACTTGTCCCATCCTCCATTAAAACAAAAATCATTTGTCTTTAGTGGAATGTGTAGTCGGATACCGTATAAAGTGTCGTAATCGATATGTGGCTTGACCCGGCCCCACCTCAGGGATGCTCCATGCCACCTTCCCAGTGAGTGGTGATTACCGACTGTGGATCCAATTCATCGACGGCGTGGACCTCAAATCAATTCCGCTTTCGGTGGTCGTGAAGTAGTCAGAGTTATAATGGATTGCTGTCGATCATTTTTACGACAACGATATCTAGAAACATCCAATTCGCAAATTCCAGTCTCTGGATTTGGTTGGTTGCACACCCCGCGATAGCAACTGCAATGAAGATAGCTAGGAACTTTTTCATAAAGCTCCTCGGACAGGATGGACATCCAGAATCCCGGATACCGTTAACGGTATTGTGGATACGGAATTTGCGGATTTAAATTGGGGTGATCGACGGAGCTTGAAACCGCGACAACTGGAATCACAATCCAGTGCTCTACCGACTGAGCTACGATCAAAGGTACACCTCGTTTTTGCAAACACTTTAAGAAGCCTTAAGTAATTAAGTATTTTTTTAAAATGTATGTTTTAATTACGAAAATCACTTAAAGCTTTTTTTCGCATAGAATGAGGCAATAAATGAGCATTTTAGTCTAGGTTGACACGGGATGACTCAAGGTGAAAATGGTGCAAAGTCCTGGAGTAACCGCAGTAAGGCTTATCGTTTTGAGTATTGTTGCCAATTTTTAAGGTTATTTATATTAGTAATCTTGACAATTTTATTTGTGTAGATGAAAAATAATTTTCTTTCATAGACGAATGAGAATAAATGAAGATATTTGTTTTGAAATATAAAAAAATAAATGCATCAGTTAAGCTAAGATTTTTTCACCTTTTCAACCATTGTGCGCTCGTATCAGGCCTCTTCCTTTATTCTCCACTATGGCTCCTGTTAAGTTTTTTCGTATGGTGGTTGATTGGATCGTTGGGCATTAGCATTGGCTTCCATCGTTTACTTTCACACAAATCATTTCGCACCACATCATTTTTAGGAAACATATTTACATTTATAGGTTGCTTAGCCACTGGTGGAGGGCCCGTAGCTTGGGTGGGTGCTCATCGCATGCACCATATGCATACAGATAAACCAAAAGATCCTCATTCGTGGAAAGAAATTGGTGCGCTGAGAGTTTACACGCACTACTGGTCTCCGCTAACAATTCGCTATTCTGTGGTGCGAGATCTTCTCAAGAAGCCGTTTATCGTCTATTTACAGAGAAATTATTTTTTAATAATTTCTCTGTGGTCCGGGACCCTTTACTTATGGGATCCTGTTATAGGAATCTTTGCTTATAGTGCGCCTTCAGTTCTTGCTTTTCATGCATTCGGGATGATCAATCTTTTTGGGCATATACATGGGTACCGCTCTTATAATACAATGGATTCATCAACAAATAGTTGGGTAGCAAATCTCTTAACTTTTGGTGAGGGATGGCATAATAATCACCATAAATATCCTACGTCTTACCGGATAGGGCTTGGTCGGCATGAGTACGATATAAGCGCATGGTTTCTGGAAAAATTTAATATTATTTCTAAGGATAATTTTAAAACAGTAGGTGTTTTAGTTGATCGCCATTCCTCCAGTTATGAAGAGAATATGTATTATGAAAAAGTATAAGCTACATGGTATGGGATTCGAAGTTAAGGATGTCGACTTTAATAGTTTAACTAAAAATGAATTATTGGAATTTGGCCATTCCATTGCTAGTGATAATGTTGTTTTAATTCGAAATCAAAATTTAGATGAAAAAAGACTTCTTGAAATATTTGAGACAATAGGAGTTGTTTTAAAACCGAATCAGTTTTTCATTCATCCAGAATATCCAGGCCTATACCGAGTGACAAACGAGCGTTTGAATGGACAGAAAATAGGCATATTTGCTGACAAAGAGCTGGATTGGCACAGCAATGGTAATGGGCGACCAAGTGGCAAAGAATGCTGTGTGGCGCTTTATTGTGTTGAACCTGGAATTAATAGTGTGACTAGTTTTTGCGATACAAGGCGAGCCTATGAGGATCTTCCTGCAGATATTAAGGTCCTCGTTGAGGACATTGATTGCACTTTTCAATTTAAAAACAAAACATTTTACCATTTAGATGAAGATGATAGAGAGCTTATGATGTTTGAAAATAAGCATTTATTTCCTGAGGGAATTACTAAACCGCTCGTCTACGAGCACCCTTTTGATAAAACAAAAGGACTTTACTTTGTATTTCATTATATTCAAAAAATGTGGAGAAGATCCGGGGAGCGCCTCGATGAAGAATGGCTGCGATCTTATTTAATGGACCATGTTTTTCAAGAAAAATATATATACAGGCATGATAGATGGCAAAAGGGAGATCTTATATTCATGGATCAGTTTCATTCCATTCATAAAAGGAATGCTGTTGAAGGTAGTAGATTTTTATATAGGGCCACATTGGACTATAGGCACTCATGGAGAAAATTTGGAAATAAATAACTTTACCTTTTGCCCATTCTTGGTCGACATAAGTGAAGAAGCCATGATCCTGATCCACCGAGAAGTTCTGTCTTTGAGCGAGGAGCATTGGCATTTTAATACCTTTAGAAATTGTAACATGTTGTCTATTTACAATCCGGGTGGCGTTCTAGGGCAAGTTTCTCTGAGAAAAAAGGGTGATTATCAGTTCACTGCGATAATAGAAAAGTGTCCAAATCTCAAATCGTTTATTGAGGAGAGGGTGTTTAACTGGATGGTGCCACGTGGCCGGATAACTATTTTGAGAACTCGGCCGCAAGTAGAAATGAAAGTGCATCTTGATTGTAGCTTACAGGAAGTCGGGACACCTCAATTTAAATGGCGATTTGTAATCTCTGGTGAAGTTGATAAGCTTTATTTTTTAGATGCAAACGGTGAGAAAGTCTATATTAGCTCAAAGTATCGATGCTATGTTCTTGATGGAAGTCATCCACACAGCGTTGATGTGAGTCATTTTGAAAAATTAACTCTATGCATAGGTAGTCCTTGGAAGGGGAGTTTGGTAGAGGGGTTGTATAAAAATCATCTTGATTTTGAAAACGCGTTGCAAGTTTCTCGACCTAAAACTCGAAGCGCTTGGATTGATCCTATTTTACTACATGAGAATTTGCGGTGAAATTATTTTATAAACTTTTAGACGTGGGTGAAAATGATCAAAAAAAAATACGTGAAGAGGTTGTTTTAGGTCAAAAATTTTTTGCACCCATAAAGGCAGGTTTTGGGCAATACGCTTCTCAAACAAAAGAAAGAGAAATCATTAGTCTTCGAAACTTAAGAGAAGCACATGAGTCTCGTAAATATCCGGATATTTTTCCAGCAAAAAATGAAGAAGTAGCAGATTGGAACGAGCTGATTGGTTACTTTCCATTTACTCGAGAATTCGTATCGAAATTATTAATCTTTTTTGCCGCTCGATACCTGGGCAAGGTTATGTTTGCCAAAATGCCACCGGGCTGTATGATGAATTGGCATATTGATCCCTATCCGATATACAGTGGTTTTTCTCGGCTGCATATCCCATTATTTTCCGAGCAAGGAGCTTCCGACTTTTATACAGAACAAGGCAATTTTTCGATGCAAATTGGCTCGACTTATTTGTATGACACCGCACTCGTGCATACGGCAAAGAATAACAGTAATAAAGATAGAATACATTTGATTGTTGACGTTCTTCTTCCAAGGGAAAACTTTTTTAATCAGGTTAGTTATTTTTGGGAAGAAATATATTTAGAGTTTGATCAAGAAGTAAATCAAGGATCGGCTATAGAAAAATTTGGTCTCGATTATTCAGCTGAATTTTTAAGTGCACAAAAGAAGTATGGTACTCTGCTGGTCTTTATGAGCATTAGTTCCTTATTTAGTAGAAAAATAAAGCTTGCTTTTCTTTGGTGCTCCTTAGTGGGAAGAGATAAATTTTTTGAACAATGTAATTTACACAGACATTTTAAAGTTGCCTCTCGTAAATTTTCTTCTACTAGCGGAATTTGTCATTGGGAAGAGAGTTACGCATTTGTTAAAGATCGGTGCCTCGATAGTAAAGTCATTGTTTGTCGGAGAGATTATCAATGAGAGTGGTAAACTTATATGATTTTAGCGAGAATCGTTTTGTTGCCATTCTAGAAAAATTAATAGAGACGTCTTCTGACAAAAATAAGGATTGGTTCCCTGTTTTAATTAAAAATTACAAACAGTATTGTGATTGGTTTTTTGTCTTAGGGCCGCAGGACCAATTTATTGCATTTTCAACAATTCAAGCTTATCAGCCCCGCTGCTTTAGACTGCTAACAAGGTGCTACATTGTCCCGGAATTTCGGCGAGCAGTATTGCCTAAATTTGACAAGGAAATGAGCCCAGGTTCATATATGGTAAAGGCACAGCTTGAGTATTTAAATCATAAATATGACAGTGTTTTTATATCATTAGAGCATATTCGGCGCCGAGCTGCCATCATGCGAATGGCAAAAAAAATACACTTTTCAACGGGAT
>JANPLN010000031.1:0-70000 GCA_031426555.1 Bdellovibrionales bacterium
GCAAATCGTCACCACATCACAGTCCAACATTGCCAGTGCCCGAAATCGGGGAATTCAACAGGCCACCGGCGACGTGGTGTTGTTTTTAGACGAAGATTGTTTTTTACCGCGCCCCAACTATTTACAAGATTTGGCGGATTCGCATCAGAAAAACCCCACCCTTGCTGGCGGTGGACTTTACCTCAATAAAAAAAATTCATCTCTGAGTGACCAATTTTATAATTTTGTATGTAATACTTGGGTAAAAAGTCGCCAAAATCTAAAGGAATCACCACCCGTCCTCCTTGGAGGATGCTGCTTTTACCCACTTTCTCTTCTTAAAAAGCATCAAGTTTTTTTTGACGAACAAAATGCGAAAGCCGGTGAAGAATATCTTTTGAACTCTCAGTGGACCGAACTGGGCTTTCCGCTGCTTCTGGCTGAGCGATGGAGTGTCGTTCATCGTCCCGAAACATCTTTTTATCAGGTGTTTAAAAAATCGTGGACCCAAGGCACTCAAATCCAACCGCAAAAAGCTTTTTTTCGATCGGAGCAGCTTAAGAGTGCCTGCAAATTTTTCTTAGCAGGAAACGAAACTAAACTGATCTATCTTCCATTGCTGGGTCTTTATGGAACCATTGGGCGAACTTCTTTTCTAAAGCAATTCGCGCTGACCTACTACAGCCATTATACACACCAAAAGCGTAAAAAACGTGTGTTGCCAGCATTCTTAAGAGAATCAAAAAAAACAATTGTAATTTCGGCCGACGTAGCGAGCAAAAAACACAAGCGGCTAAATAAAAACCAAAAAACACAAAAAACAATTTCTCAGACAGGCACCAGCTTACGAAGGCCAGTAGTAAAAATAAAACCGGTAGAATCGCTTTATAAGAATTAAGAAATCCATACCTGTAAAGGATCTCTCCCCGAGCCGTACCATACAAAAACATTTTCCCGCACCACGACGGCAAAGAGGTTGGCAGCTGATGCTTGATTTTTAAATTGGGAATGTACTCAATTTTGAAGCCATGTTGCGCAAGCCGGCAGCTCAGATCGAGGTCCTCTCCCACTTTGGGGTGGAGGGACGAAAACCCTCCGACGCGCGTAACGCGTTCAAGATGGTAAATGATGTTGGCGGTGGGTAAGTGCTCAACATATTTTTTTTGTCTCTCGTTGTTTAAGTACGGGTTTCCAAAGTGCCCTAAAAATGTGGCAAACAGTCCTTGGTAAATAGTGGCTGCGCCGCCACTGATTTCCCACGGCCCGCCAAACGCGGCAACTCCTTCAACGTCTACTGCAATCCGCCGCTGGAGTTCAGAAATCCAGTCATTATCAATTCGACAATCGGCATCAACAAAGCCCACCCATTTGGTCGCGCTGGTTTGCAGTGCCTGCTGTCGTGCTTGCGGGAGATGGTTTTGAACTCTCGTGAGGTATCTTGCACCATACTTAGCACTCAGTGCCTGGAGAGCCTGCGGCGATCCGTCCGTGGAACAATTATCAATGAGAAGAAATTCTATCGGAGGAGACATTTCCCGCAGCAAATGCAGGTTGTGTTCGATGGTCGAAAGATTTCTTTCTTCGTTGTAAACAACGGTGCAGATCGTTAGACTCATAGTTAAGTATATATGCGCACCGCCTTCGAAAAAGTTCAAACATTTTATTTGCTTCTTTGCTTAGCTTTGAGCGGGATGTTTCTATACCTCGCCACAGTCTGTTATTTTTCTGATTCGGAAATATGGCTGCTTGCCGTGAGTAAAAAAGCATTTTCTCCGGGATCGCTTCAATCAGTCTATTACAAATGGGCTCTCCACGCCGTGGTTTTCGTTACGTCTTTTTGGTCGAAAAACAATCTTTTGATCTACGAGATTTCACGCATCGTGTTTGCATTCATCGCTCTCGCCTCCATTGCGCTGATTGCGACCTGCTTCTCCAAAATCTATCAAAAAAAACAACTCTGTCTGCCTATTTTTCTTGTCTGCCTCACTTCCAGCGTATTTTTTAATCAAGGCTTTCGCATCCGAGCCGATATCTTAGCTCTGTTTTTTCACGCCTGTTTTTTGCTGGCTGTTTTTAGTCATTTTAAAGAATTTAAAAAAATCGCTTTGCTTTTAACAATAGTTAACGCAATTCTTTTGCTCACCACGCCCAAATCTGTTATTTTCATCGCGCTGCATGTGCTGATCGGACTCTATTTTTTTTCGCAGGAAAGCAAAGTCCACAAACATCTGGGTAAAAAAATCCTCGTTTCCATTCTGGCACCCTTGACCCTGGGCCTATTTGTTCTGTCCAGCTTGGCTTTTTTGCATCCGGACAACTCGATTCTTTTGGCAATTCAATCGGCCGGTGATTTTTATCTAAAAAGTTTCGATCCGGCATTGGGCGGAGCAGATTTTTTCAGGTCGATGGACTTTATGTATGTTATCCGTTTCTTGCGGCTGAGCTTGGTCCACACTTTGCTTTTTTTAGGCTGGTTCATTTTATTTTTTCAAGATATTTTTTCGAAGAATAAAAATTCTCTGCATTCGTTTTTTCATATGTACTGTGCCTGTTTGCTTGGTTTAATTTTGCTGTACAATCAAAAGCTGCCATTTTTTCTTGGTCCATTTTTAACCCCGGTCATTGCGATTCAATTTTGCTCTCTGGACCGATTTTTAAGTTCACGTCGTGTGATCAAGTGGCTTCCTCCTCTTCTGATCACTGTCGCCTGCTGGCTTTGCTGGAAACAATTTATGGTGAATATGCAATTTAATAGCAATACCCTACAAAAAGAATTTATTTCGCAATTGCAAACCTACAAGAAAAAAAATCCAGCGGTTTCAATTTACGATATCGTCGGCCTGCTTCCACAGGATAACACTTATTACCTTTTTATCGGACCTGGAGAAGTGTCCCGAAACCGCGACATTCTATCAAGGATTCAAGCAAATCCGCCGGATATTTACCTTTACACGTACAAAAATATTTTTTTTACTGAGGATCTTCAATCATTTTTACAGTACAACTATTTGGAATACTCTCCGGGCGTTTGGCTGAAGGCGCAACACTTGCAGACGGATCCAAAGCAGTCACCCCAAGCGAAAATTATCCAAATGAATAAAAAAAGTTACTGGCTGTTTCCGTTCAACAAACCGCATATCATTTACTCGCATCACACAAAAAGGGATATATTGAGCGAGTGCCTATTCCTGGACTCGGAGCTTCAGCTGACTCAAATTGCAACACAATGGGTGGCTGTTCCACTCGCCCACACCAACTTTTCCATGGTCATGTTTCCAGCTCCAAAATTTTATCAGAATCCTTTTCAAGTGTTTCGTTTTGACACAGCTTTTTAGCTAGACCATATTGAGTTTCTGTCAAATAAAACCGATACTTATTTATGCTTTTCATCAAATCCCAAAAGGGGTTCTCTCTCATCGAAGCCGTTGTGGGAATGGTTTTACTTGCCATTTTGGTGGGTGCCGTTCTGACCGTCACCATGGGAGATAAAACGGCCGGACGAAAAAACCTCACCTTCAACGCAAGTTGCAAAGCCGAAGCGCAGAGATTGATGAGTGAATTTAAAGGCAAAGGGTTGATTCGAGATCATTACAGTTTTCCCTCTCAAGCCGCTGCACCTGCAGGTCCGGGAGGCGCTCTGCCTGCGCCGGGAACTCACGTCGTTGTTCCTATTGAGCCTTCTGCCGATGAGGTCGGATTGAACTTTGCAGATCGTTGGACTGATGCTGGATCCGCAGACGTCATCAACACACCTTTCACCACCGGAGATCCATCGTCAGCGTTGGCTGCAGATCTCACCATTCTTCGCCCTTATACATTAATCATGGGCACCATTACGGCTCTCGAAACCATTCACAATAACTTTCCCGCCGTTTGCACAGCTCCAGGAATGCTAGCAACCTCTGCACCGGCTCCGCTGAGCACTATTTTTCCGAATCCATTCGGCGTTGAAGACTCCGCCATTTCCAACACAGGGCTCTTTAATCCGGACGCCTATCTGTATATTCGAATGTTTGATACGGCAACGGGCGCCCCGTTTGCACTGGATCCCTGCGGCGGGACTCACGATCATGTAGCTATGCCGAATAGCAGTCCCACAGGGATGCTTAACGTATTTCCTCCAGGAATGAATAGCGGCGTCAATTATCCACCGGGTGTACCAGTGCCGGGGATGAGAATCGGTCAAATCCACTCTGGTCCACCAGCGGTTCGGTTCAACGCCGGTTATGAAGTCACGATCACCATTGATTACGACGGGAGAGACGGCACTCGACCGTCTTGTTCAGTCACCGAAAAATTCCAATATCCGTTAAACATGGCCGACCCAACAAGACCACTTTTGCTTCGCGATTTGGACCTCCCAGACGAAAACGCCGGTGCGGACGATTTCGACACGTCCGAAGCAATCAATTCCTTTATTCCAACAGCGATGCCGACAACGTCTCCCTCGGTGGCCGCGAGCATCGATTGGGGGGCCAATGGAGGCACCAGCCCCTTTCTCGCTTGCAACGATGCCAATCCGCGCACACTCAACTTTCGCGTTGCCAATGCGCGACCGGGAAGTGTTTTTATGTGCCGAAATCTCACGCGCCAAAGAAGCCTCAACGACACCGCCGGACTCAACACACACAACATCACCACAATTACGGCCAACCGGCACCGCTTGAATGTTTTAACACCCAGAGGACTTCGGCAGTCGTTTTACTCGTCTGAACTCAATCAAAATACCACAAGCTATGACAACGACGACACCTCGGTGACAAACGCCGACCGACCCGCGGCGGGCCCTAATGCGTTTGGCTTTCGACAGTTTAACGGTTTGTATTACCCCTTCGGTTCGTATTTTTGCGACACAACAGCAAATTGTCCTAATCTTCCACGCTTTAACACCCAAGGCACCGCCTTAACAATAGGAAATTACGATGTGTATTTTCCGTCGCGACACAGCTCGCAGCTAAATACGCCCTGGGACCCTAATTTAAAAACGGGACGATGGGTTCCGTGCGAGCATGCGCAAATTTCCTGTGCGACCGATGATTATTCGGCCTCAGGGTTTCCCAATGAAAAGCTCTTCAGTCCCAGAACAGAATTTGTCAAAGGCTCCGGAACCGTGGCCGACGGTTACCATATTACCTACGGTCTCGCGCCCGCCGACCTTTTACCCGCCGGCTGCGAAGTGCACATGCAGGTGGCGGAAGTGGATTCTGCTTACAACGTTCGAACCATCGAGTTTTATGAATACACTCAAGAAGCCGCTCCCGGAAATCGTCTTGTACACATCGCAACTCGACCGCCCCAAGAATGGAATTTTAATTGTTTTCCGTCGGGAAATGCGACGTTGGACCCTGCCGTTCCGTGCCCCATCAGCACAGCGCGCACAGCGGGTTTTCCACAGGTGGCCGCGACCTACGACGTCAGCGGTCCTACGTGCTATGTCAATTATCCAGGTTCACCCGTGGGAACAGGCGGCGTATGGAAGGCCAACCCGGCCACAACCGAAGCGGGCCCTTAAATAATCTGATTGGGAGTTCCGAGCAATTGTTAGAACCTACTTTTTAAAACGGCTTTGCAAACGCTTAAATAACCACTGCGCTTCTTCCACGCGGAGTATTCGAGCCGCAACAAAAAATAAAACGCCGCTTAAAAAAACCACTGAGAACAACGCAATTGCTTTTTCTAAATAATGGGTCGGCGCAAATAAAGTACTTTGCAACCAACAAACGCCAACAATGGCGGTGCTGGCTAGGAGTATTTTTACGCAAAACCAAAAGAGCTCAGCGAAGTACAAACTCCCGTGGCGCACGTAAAACCAAATCACCAAGGCAAAACAATTGATAAACGTACTAAAAGCCGTGGAGATCACCAGGCCCTGCACGCCCCACCGGCGCATCAGGAACGGCGCCACAAAAAGATGGATCACAAAGCCCGCCGTCGCGGCTAGCGCCGGAATGACTGTGCTTTTTTCGGCATAAAAGGCTTGTCCCAAAACCCGGGTCAATGAAGCTCCTATCAGCGTAAATGCATAGACTTTTACTATGGCTGCAACGATCAATGTTTCCTTTGCCGCAAAGGCGTCCCCCTCGTAAAGAACAGCCACAACAAGCTCGGAGGTCATCCACATGCCAACAGACGCAGGAATACACAATAAAAGAAGAAGTTTTATGTTTTTAAAAAGCTCAAACTTAAAAGCAGTCTCATCGTTTTGACTAATGGCTTCGGAGAGGGTTGGCAAAATTGCGGTGCCCAAACTGACTGCCACTAAAGATAGAGGCAACTCTAGCAAGCGATCTGCCAAGTAGATGAAGGTCACGGAGCCTTCAGGTAATTCACTGGCAAAGGACGTGTTCACTAACGCCATAAATTGAATAATTCCCAAACCAAAGACGCTTGGTAAAAAGGCCCGCAAAGTTCTTTTGACTGGAACCGAAATCAAACTGCTCCACATCCATACGAAAGGCACTTTCAGCTTTAAAAATGATGGAATCAAAACTACAAATTGCACAAACCCGCCTGCAATCACCGACCACGATAATAAAATCGGCGAAATAAAATCGGCGTAGTAGCAATACAAACTTGCGATGACAATGATCAGATTAAAAAATAACGGCGCCATTGACGACAGCCAAAACTGTTTATGCGCATTGAGCACCGCCATCACGTAGGCGTACAAAACCATTAACAGCAAAAATGGAAACATGATTTTGGTCATGCTAATGGTCAGATCCACTTTGCCGGGAACATCGACAAAACCGTCTCCGTGCATCGTATAACGAATGATCGGATCCATTCCGCAAATAATCAAAACCGTTAACGGTAGCAAAACAACTAATAGCAAACCCAATACACCCGCCGTCAGTTGGCCGAGGGCGTTCTCATCTTTACGATCTTTGTACTCCGTGTAGAGCGGAATAAAGCAGGCAGAAAGCGCTCCTTCACCAAAAATACGACGGAAAAAGTTGGGAAATCGAAAGGCCGCCAACCAGGCATCGGAAATCGTGGGTCCGAAAATATTAATGAGCAGGCGGTCGCGCACCAGCCCTATCACGCGGCTCATAAGCGTGCCCGATGCAAAATAAATAGCTGATTTTGCTACGGAATTTTTTATTTTTTGTTCGCCCATCGTCGACGGATGCGTCGGTTTTTTAGCTGACAACTCGTGAACCCTCAAAGGCAAAAAGGCTTGTATCCCCGCGTCTTTTATAATAGAAACTTCCATTCAGACTACTGTGGAGGAATTACCTTGGCAAATATTAAGTCAGCCGAAAAGCAAGCACGTCAGGCTCTTGTAAGAAAAGACCGCAACCAAAAAACAAAGAGTGCTGTTCGCACTGCTGAAAAAAAGCTGCGCACAGCCATCGCCACAGGTGATAAGGACGCAAAAGCCGCAGCCCTCAGCGCCTTTTCTAGCGCCATCGATAAAGCCGCTCAAAAAGGCGTTTACAAACGTCAAACGGCGTCTCGTAAAATCGGCCGCATGAGCATCCAAGTCGGCAAATAGGTACCAAGTACCTTTTCCGTGAGCCTATTGGTTCTCACGGAACGTAGATGTGGGAGCCACATAGCTCCTTCTCAATTGTCAGATCTACGACCTGCCTTCTATATTCTTTACAAGTCCCATTTCAATGAGCACCCCTTAAAGATAAAATCGTAGCAACCTTCACAAACGCTGAAGTCACTATATCTGCGGGAGCAATCAATGCGCACTTTCAATTTTTTACTCACCCTTCTTATCTCAACGTCGGTCTTTGCAGGAGACCTTTCGTTTTCCGTCGTTTTTCCAGAGTTTGCAAAACTGAATATTGCTGCCAACGTGGAAAAGAAAGAGTCTAAAAGGTTTGCCGAACTCGGTTACGAGCAAGACCGCTATTATCTTTCTGTCAATCTTGGGAAAATTTCCCAAACTCAATTCAATTCTCTCCAAGCCTTTTACGGCTCTCGATCGCAAGTAAGCTACGAAAGCACTCGCAACTATGATTTAAGCGACTTTCTTCCTCCAAGCATTCAGGCTGTGACCAATCAGACATTCGCACCCATTGAGTACTCGTTTGGTGCTCTGCACGAAGCAACAGAGTATGATTATTTACAAGATACTGACAGCGCTGTGGATCTTTGGGCATTATCTAAAAATGGATTGATGACTCAAACAAACTGCTGGAATACGACATTTGAAAACCTAAATGCTATTCTATTTAATAAAACAACGTATCGCCTTTTTTTACCAGGCCGTTGGACCGCAAATGATGAAGTAGACTCTTCATCACAGCTTATTCAAGAAAAAGATTTACAGCCTTGGGACATGCTTATTATTCGTGAAAAATCATCTGTCGCCCCCGACACCGCAATGCTTATGCACACGGCTCTGTTCATAAATAAAAATGTCGTATTTGAAAAAACCGACACTTCCGAAAATGATCCTTACCGACTCTCTCTTGTTCAAGATGTGCTCACGAAGTACAAAGAAGTTTTTGGTGATCAACTCGTTGTTGAGCATCGTCGAGCCACGCAGCCGTTGTTCAACGAAATTCCCTATATGAATGATCCAATCATTCAGGAGATTATCAAAAAATACCATCCCGATGTTAATACCAACTTTATCGCGTCTGGCTGTGAGACTGGGATGGGTGGAGGTTGTGATATGTACTTAGAAGCCGTTGTACCCACCGAAATCATCATCTACAAAAAAACAGGACGTGGAATTCTTAAAGGTCCAAAAAACGCTTTGGACCGTTTTTCACCACTTTAACCGGAGTCCATGCGGACGACGCCCTACAGGCAGGTTTGCAGAACAAAATTTTCCAACCAAATATGCGACGACATGGGCGACGATTTGAGCGCTCTATCGGTATCGACCAACGCCTTAAACGCATTTTCGATTTTCTTTTCACTCCAGCCCCGAGCTTGGCTTTCGTATTCTTGCAAAAAGTACGGAGACACTCCCACTTTGGCTGCCATTTGCGGGCCACGCAAACCTTCGCGCTGCGCTTTGCGCACGGCCCGTAAAATTCGCACGTGCCGAGAGACCAGTGCAAGAATTCCCACTTCATTCTGTCCATGGGACAACAGCTGGGATAAACACAGCAGTGCGCGCGCCTTGTCCCCTTCGCCGATGGCACGGGCCAAATCGAAAACCGATTGCACTTTGATTTTCGAAACAACTTCGATCACATCTTTCACAAGAATCTGATTTCGCTCGCCGATATACTGCGACAGCTTGATCACTTCGCCTTCAAGATCCTTCAGCTGGCTACCAACAAACTGATGCAACAACTGAATCGCATCGGGCTCTATGGTCACTTCGCTTTTTTGCGCCATGTACTGAATCCAACTGGGCACTTGATTGTCGTAGGGCTTTTTAAACTCCAAAGCTTCGGTTTTTTCGAGGAGAAGCTTGTGGGCTTTTTTTCGTTTATCCAGAGTACGTGCGGTTAACACCACAACTGAGGACTCCGAGGGGTTGCCAATGTAGCTGGTTAGCACATCCCAATCGGCCTCTGTCCACTTCTCAATACCTTTTACGATGACCAATCGGCGCGCCGACATCATGGGCAAAGTTTCGGCCACATCGAAGATTTGCGAGGTTGGAGTTTCCTTGGCGTAGTAGGAATCGTAGTTGAAGTCCCGGGTACCGCCGTCGAGGACAACATTTTCGAGAACCCGCAGGGCTTCTTGCACAAAAAATTCTTCTTCGCCAAAAAATAAATAAATCGGACAAATTTTAGCTTTTAATGTTTTTTCAAAGGACGAAAGTTGAAACTCCATTTAAAAATTCTCCGTCATATCAGCCATCACTTCGGTGGCCATATCCTTGGCGATCAACTTCATCACTTGCCGACGGGCGCTTTGATTGTAAATCGGGTTGGCGGTGCTTAAGCCAAGCACTCTTAACTGTGGTGCTTTGTAGTTTCGTTCCCCGAGGATCTGCCCCTGCCATAGTTCCTTTTTTTGTTTGTCTAGCAAACGGAAGACCACATTGACATGGGTTTGATACTCCGAAATCAAACTTCGATCTTGTCCTGGCACCGTCTGAAAACTCACGGCCGATTTACCGAGATAGGAAACCGCGTGAATCACCGCTTCTAAGACCACTTCCGCGTTGCCTTCAGTGGTCACCGTGGCCACGCCGGTGCGCGCGAGCTCCTGAATACACGCATTGGTAAAGTCGGATTCAATTCCCACTTCGTGGGTTCTGTTTTCGAAAATTTTTACATGGATTTTTTCATATCCGCCGGGAAGCTGCCTTTGGTGAGGTCCAAAGCGATAGGCGCAGGAGCACAGGCTCATACAGAATAAAATTAGCAGCGCTTTTTTCATGCTCAAATAAGCTACCTTTTGACTTTTGCGCTTTCAAGGCAGAAATTAAAAAAATGAATGATTCCAAGCTCATGTATAAGCTTATGACGCCGGGCCCGGTGCCGCTCTCCGAGGAAGTGCTCAAAGAATTAGCTCTTCCTGTTATTCACCATAGAACGGACGAGTTCGAAGCCATTTTTGCGCAAATTTTAAAACGCCTAAAAATTGTGTTTATGACGGGGCAGCCGTGCTTTGTGCTCACCGCAACTGGCACCGGCGGCATGGAAGCGTCCATGGTGAATACTCTCAAGCGCGGTAACACTGTGATCTCCATAGACAGCGGAAAGTTTGGAGCGCGTTGGCACGAATTGGCGGTGGCCCTTGGTTATAATTCCATTCATCTCAAATTCCCCTGGGGCTCCGTCATTGATGTGCAAAAAATTGCCGACACTCTCAAGCAACATCCGGAGGTTCGAGCCATTTTGTGCCAAGCTTGCGAAACCAGCACCGGAGCGCTTCTTCCGCTGCATGAGATTGCCAAACTCACTAAGAACACGTCGTGCCTTCTGATTGTGGATGCGGTCACAGGCTTGGCGGCATTTCCTCTCAAGATGGACGAATGGGGGTTGGATATTGTGATCAGTGGCTCGCAAAAAGCACTCAGTCTACCAACGGGCCTAACTGTGCTCAGTCTTTCACAGCGTGCTCTTGAAGTGGCAAAAAATATAGCGCCAACGCAAACCTTTTACTGGAATCTCATCGAAGAATTAAAAGCCAACGAAAAAGCGCAAACCCGCTTTAGCTCTGCTGTCAGTTTGCTGCGCGCTCTCAATGTGGCGCTCGCGCACGTTGAACGAGTGGGCTTAGAAAATATTTTTAAAGAGCATGCAAAGCGTGCTGAAGCTTTTCGCCGTTCGGTTCTCAAAAACGGCGTTACACTTTTTCCACAAATTCCCAGCCCCAGTCTGACGTGTTTGTCTGTGCCGGTGGACAGTCAAAAGTTGCAAAAACTCTTGCAGGACAAATATAAAATTGTGGTGATGGGTGGACAGGACGAGCTCAAGGGAAAAGTTTTACGCGTCGGCCACATGGGGTCCATGACTCTTCAGGATCTCGAAGAAACCAGTGTTGCCATTCACAAATCTCTATTAGAAATCTCTAATGTTTAAACTCATCGTCGCCAATCGATTTTCGCAGTCCTCGCTCATCCAACTCAAAAAAAGTGGATTGGTTGATGTATCCACCTGCGAAAACATCAGCGAGCTCAAAGACCAGTGGCCCACCTGCAAAGGACTTTTGATCCGCAGTGGTGTGCACGTGACCCAGGAACTTCTCACGCAGATGCCACAACTTCGGGTGATCGTGAGTGCGACGAGCGGTTTTGATCATATTGATTTAAAATCGTGCCGCGAAAAAAACATAACTGTGATGCACACGCCCGCTGCCAATGCGCAGAGCGCGGCCGAACACACGCTGGGCTTGATTTTGGCCACTCAGCGCAATTACGAACGCGCTAGTCTTCAGATAAAATCGGGTCGCTGGGAGCGTGGAGCTCTCATCGGTGAAGAACTTTTAGGAAAGACGTTAGGTCTCATCGGCTTAGGTCGCATAGGTAGCAAAGTTAAAAAAATGGCCGAAGCTTTTGGTTTAGAAATCCTTGTTCACGATCCTTATGTGGAGCAAAGTCTGCACCCCAACACGGTGTTTTTGGGCTTCGAAGAAGTGGTTCGAAAATCCGATATCGTGAGCTTTCATGTTCCCCTCACTTCCGAAACCTTTCACATGATTAAAGCGTCCACACTGGAGTGGTTTCATGAGTCCGCGACTCTCATCAATGCTAGCCGCGGTGATGTGATCTGTTTTAGTTCGCTGCTCAATCATCTCATCGAAAACCCGCAATTTCGCCTGGGACTTGATGTGTACGCCGCCGAGCCCCTGGATAAATCCACGGCGCTTCTTGACCATGCGCAGATTTTTTTTACTCCGCATATCGGCGCCACCACCCACCAAGCCATCGCCAGAGCCTCGCAGGAGGCCGTAGAAAAAATTCTGCTCTATATTCACTCAGGAAAATCCTCTGACACACTCCCTCCCACTGCTCTTTGGGCAAGTAAAATCATTCTGTAAGCCATCAATTTTTGACTTCCCTCCGAGGCTTCGTTAGATTGGTGCCGCTTTAAAAAGGGAGGGGATATGCCCGCAGTTATTATTGTCGGTGCGCAGTGGGGCGACGAAGGCAAAGGCAAATTTGTAGATTATTTTTCGCAAGACTCCGATGGCGTTGTGCGCTTTCAGGGCGGAGCCAATGCCGGCCACACACTCATCGTCGGCGGTAGAAAAACCGTTCTTCACCTTGTTCCCTCAGGAATTCTTCATGCTCATACTCAATGCTTTATTGGCAGCGGCGTGGTGCTGGATTTATTTGGCCTTAAAGACGAAATGGAAAAAGTAAAAACCGCAGGCTACAACATCGGTCCCGAGCGCTTTCGCATTGCCGGTCAGGCTACGCTAGTTTTACCGTTTCATAAAGATCTCGATGCCGCTCGCGAAAACCGCAGCAAAATTGGCACAACCAAGCGCGGAATTGGTCCCGCTTACGAGGATCGCTCCTCTCGCCGCGCCATTTTATTTCGCGATCTTTTCTCGCCGCAATTGATGAGCAAGCTTGAATTATTGATCGAAGAGAAAAACTGTCTCTTTCAACATCTCTATAAAATCCCGCCCATCAGTGCCACGCAAATTTACGATCAACTCCAGTCGGTGGCAGAATATTTTAAACCGTATCTGATCGACAACCTCAGCGAAACTCTCAACACCTGGCTGGATAAAGACAAAAAACTTTTATTCGAAGGCGCCCAAGGTGCGCTCCTCGATATTTTTCACGGATCCTATCCGTTTGTAACAAGTTCATCTACGGTGAGTTCATCTGCTTGTTTGAGCTCAGGCATTGGCCCGCAGAGAATTTCGAAAGTGGTGGGCGTGACCAAGGCCTACTGCACCCGCGTTGGCGAAGGACCCTTCCCCACGGAGCTGGTTGATGCCGTTGGCGAAAAACTTCGCGCCGAGGGCTCGGAGTTCGGTGCCACCACTGGCCGCCCTCGCCGTTGTGGCTGGTTGGACCTTGTGGCGTTGAAGTACTCCGTACAAATCAACGGAATCAACAGCATTGTCCTGACGAAGTTGGATGTTTTAAACACGTTCGACACCATTAAAGTGTGTCACAGCTATCAAACGGATGGTCACGCATCGAACGACTTTTTATTTGCCCAAAATGGCAAAGCCACACCAGTCTATAAAGAGTTTAAAGGCTGGATGAGCGACATCAGTGGCTGCCGCACCCGCGAGGCTCTCCCGGGCGCTGCAAAGGCATACGTGGACTATATACAAGAACAAGTGGGCGTTGCTGTGGACGTGGTTTCTGTGGGTGCAGATCGCAGCCAAACTATTGGCCTCGCGTCTATATTTTGAGCACTTAAAAGTCATTGACAAGAGAGCGATAAAATAAGAAAAGTTCGGTTCCGCAATTTATGACCCGTTAGCTCAGCGGTAGAGCATCTCCCTTTTAAGGAGAGGGTCCATGGTTCAAATCCATGACGGGTCACCATTTTTTAAAAAGAGCCAACACCCGTTGGTTTTTTTTTGAGAGAATGCGGATATTTATAAAGTTTTTAAGTCCCCTTCGTCTAGAGGCCTAGGACAACTCCCTTTCACGGAGTAGACACCGATTCGAATTCGGTAGGGGACGCCACTTGCGCCTTCGGCGCAACGGATATCAGAAATCAGATGTCCGAATTCTGATATCTGAACGGTTTAATTTCTGATTGTAATAGTTTATACAAACAAGCACCTAAATGATCAGCTTTTTTTAAAAGTTCCGGATCTTGTATCTTTGCCAGTTTAAATATTGTCTGACACTCACGAAGAGAACCGTAAGCTGTTTGAATATAACGTGCCTTATCTTTTATAGAAGCTTTCGCATTCCCCTCCGACAAATTCAGCGAAATCGATGAGGCGGCTCGCAACAGCTGATCACGTAAATTGCCCGCAATTTTTTGCTCTTCGGCTTTGCTATAAAACTCAATAGCTAATTCCAACGTTCTAAATGTTTTCATCAAAATCTCCTTTGTTTTTTCGAGAGTTCACAATTTGTGCCCTCGATAAAAACAAAGGTCGTATCAGTGCTTTAAGTTGGTTTGGATCTCGGACATTTGCCAGTTGTAATAACGCTAGAAAAGGAGCACCATCACGCGTTCGGCTTCAGATCCTTCTTAACCCCTCCAACCACGATAATGCCGGCAGTAAAGAGCGAAATGTCCAAACGGCCGATGGAAATTCTTTTGATCGAAGACAATCAGGGCGATATCGAACTGACGCAGACGGCGATTGCCAATCATAAAATACTATCAAATCTCCACGTTGTGAAAACGGGGCAAGAGGCACTGCAGTTTCTCTATCGCACTGAAAGCTTCGCGAAAATGTTAAGACCCGATTTGATCTTGCTCGATCTAAATCTGCCCGGAATGGACGGACGCGAAGTCCTAGAGCGAATCAAAACGGATCGCGATCTTCGGCAAATTCCGGTCATTGTTCTCACCTCTGCGCAGGCCGAACTCGATGTCTTGAAATCCTATTCCATGGGCGCAAGTTGCTACTTACTGAAACCGGTGGGCCCTGATAATTTTTCTCAGTTAATTCATCATATTCAAGATTTTTGGTGCACTCATGTTCAATTGCCAGAGTACGAGTTGATCGAGAAATACAAAATATCTCCGCTTTCATCTGTGCCACTAGTTTTACAAAAAAAGACGTCCGAAGCACCCCTTGAAGTTCTATTTATAGAAGATTCAGATGCGGACGCAGACATTGTTTTATCAAGTTTAGACAACTTGCCAAACCCGGGCTTTATCGCGCATCGAGAAATTCGTCTGGATGATTCCTTTAAATACCTCGAAAATCATAAACCCGACGTGGTGCTGCTAGATCTTTCGCTCCCCGACAGTGAGGGCTTCGAAACAGTCCTTCGATTTCGTGCGAGCCATCCCTTTCTTCCCCTAGTGATACTCACTGGAGCGGGCGAAAAGACCTTAGGGGCTCGAGCCATTGCCGAGGGCGCTGATGATTTTTTAGAAAAGAGCGAAGTTCAAGACGAGCTGTTGGGACGAACTCTGCGCTACGCTATTGAAAGAAAAAACCATGCTCTGGGGCTCTTAGAGGCTTTAACCAGAGAGAAGGTCGCTCGCAGCGAGGCGGAGAAAGCGGCCGAAATCAGAGATGAGTTTCTTTCCATTGCCTCCCATGAACTTCGCACCCCTTTGACATCACTCAAATTACAGGTGGAACTTCTTGTTAGGACTCTCCGGATGGGCGAAAAAGATTTGATCGCAAAAACAGTTGTTCAGGATTTCGCAGTAAAAACGGACGGACATATTGATCGATTTTCTAAGCTGATCGATTCCCTTCTTAATTTTTCACAAATCCAATCTGGTCGGCTCAGGCTCGATTATCAAAAATTTGATTTAAACCAAGTCGTGCGCGATACCTTAGAGCGGTTCACCCCCGAACTTAAAAAAGCAGGCTGTGAATTGACTTTAAATCTGGGTGAGCCGGTCGACGGCGAATGGGATTTGCTTCGGGTCGAGCAGGTTTTAACGAATCTCATCTCCAATGGAATAAAATACGGCCCCGGTAAGCCCATTACTGTTTCTGTGACCGCAGATGCAGAAAAAGTTTGGATTCTTGTGAAAGATGAAGGTCCGGGCATTGCAGCCCAAGACAAAGAGAAAATTTTTCAACGCTTTGAACGCGCGCAGATAAATAAAGCGGTGCCGGGATTGGGCCTTGGACTTTATGTTGTGAGGCAAATTATTGATACCCACGGAGGCACAATTCAACTGGAGAGTGAACTCGGCGCTGGATCCACGTTTACAGTCTGTTTACCCCGCAGGAGATTTTAAAAATGATTCACAAAACAGTCGATGTTCTCTTGGTTGAAGATAGTGAAGCGGATATTGATCTGGTGAGAGAAGCCATCGAGGGCGGAAAACTGCTTATTAACGTCAATGTGGTTCGGGATGGCGAAGAAGCCATGGACTATTTAAGAGGCCAGGGCAAATTTAAAAACGCCACGCGTCCCGACTTGGTCTTGCTCGATCTCAATTTGCCTAAAAAAGACGGTCGAGAAGTGCTGCGTGAGGTGAAAGCCGATCCAGCTTTAAGCCTGATTCCCATCGTCATTCTCACCACGTCTTCTGCAGACGAGGATATTCTTCAGTCCTACCAACTGCATGCAAATGCTTATATTGCAAAGCCGGTGGACTTCGATTCGTTTATCAAAATTGTCAACCAACTGACCGAGTTTTGGCTTTCTTTAGTTGTTCTCCCAAAAAAGTGAAGATTGTATGAAACTTGAGATTCAGGCACCCGACTTTAAAAAAATATTTGAAAATGCACCCAGCATGTATCTGGTTTTACTTCCTGATTCACCAAGATTTACAATTGTGGCGGTCAGTGAGGCCTACTTAAAAGTAACACGTCTGACGCGAGATCAAATGGTCGGTCGCAGCCTTTTAGAGGTTTTTCCCATGGATGATCTCAAAAAATCGCTGGATCAAGCCATGAGCACCCGTCTACCAACAAAAATGACGAACACGAACCCTTTTGGGAGTTCAACCACGACTCCAATTTTCGGTGAGGACGGACAAATTTTAAATTTGGTTTACAATTTAGACGTGGCTCACCCTGAAGGATCGAAGGATCGAATGATCTTTCTAGAAAACGAGCGAATCCTTTTAGATTCGATCACCGATCTGGCTATTTATTTATTAGATTCCAGCGGCAGAATTCTGAGCTGTAACGCAGGAGCAGAGAAGATCAACGGTTACTCAAGTTCGGATCTTATTGGAAAAAGCTTTTCAACTTTGTACTCCATGGAAGAAGTCAAAGAGGGAAAGCCTATTCGTGATTTAGGAAGCGCCCAAGCTCAAGGCAAGTTTGCAGACGTGGTCCATCGCCTGCGAAAAGATGGAACAGAATTTTGGTCGAACGTCGTGATCTCGGCCCGTTACGACCAAACTGGGAAGACAATTGGTTTCGTGAAGGTCGTGCGCGATATTTCCCGTCAGAAAGAGGATGCCCTTGCGCTCGTCGATGCCAGAGGGATGCTCGAAGCTCGCGTTCTTAAGAGAACTCAAGACCTTTTACGATCCAATACGGAACTTGAACAATTTGCTTATATCGCCTCCCACGATTTACAAACCCCACTAAGACATGTTTCGTCCTACGTTCAGCTTTTGACCAATAGGATCAAAAAGACCCATACTCTCGATGACAAAACAGAAAAGTGGATTGAGTATATCTTAAAAGGCACACAACAGATGAAGAGCTTAATTTCTGATCTGCTCTCCTACTCGCGCATCGGTCGCGTAGATATTAAAATCGAAGAAATTGATACGGCCGAAGTATTTGCGCACATCATGGACGACCTTCAAGAATCAGTTCGCGCCACAAATGCAAAACTTGTGTACAATAAACTACCCCCTATCTTCGGAATTAAATCCCAGATAGAACAACTTTTTCTAAACTTAATCGAAAATGCCATTAAGTTTAGAACTGCCGACATCGCCCCTGTCGTCACTATCAGTTGTGAGGATGACGGTGAATTTTGGAGGTTCTCGGTCTCTGATAACGGTATAGGAATCGACCCGAAATACTCCGAAAGAATATTTTTAATGTTTCATCGACTGCATTCTCAAGATCAGTATTCGGGAACTGGTATTGGCCTCGCTATCTGTAAAAAAATCGTCGAATTTCACGATGGAAAGATCTGGCTGACTGCCATAGAAAATAAAGGAGCTATTTTTACTTTCACTCTACCCAAGAAAGAGCGAGTCACCTCGACCAACTTAGTCAAAGACAACCAGCTACCGGCATGAATCCCCCTGATCTTTTCTTAATGTTAAAACAGGAGACCTCGGTGATTCACGAAAAAGTGATGCAGGAATCATGGGCTCAAAGAGTGATGTCCTTGGATTACACGCGGCACGAATACAGTGAACTTTTACAAAAATACTATGGCTTCTATTTACCGATCGAATCCCAACTTTTGGATTTTCACACACCGGTATTTCCTCCGTCTCGAGCAAAGCATAACTTGCTCCAAGAGGATTTAAGTTTTTTAAACTTGGGGCCCTTTTTTGCTCCGGCGATTTGCCAGAAATTACCACAAATCGTTGATGTTCCTTCTGCGCTTGGGATTTGTTATGTTTTGGAGGGCGCAACCCTCGGAGGCCAGATAATTTCTAGGCACTTAAAAGACTCTCTTGGCCTTAAGGAGAACGATGGGCTCAAGTTTTTCCTTGGTTACGGTTCGGAAACTGCAAAAATGTGGAACAGCTTTAAGGCACAGGCTCGAGATATTGTGCGCTCGCCTCAGGAATCCCATGCCATGTTACAAGCTGCCATAAAAACTTTTAGCTCCCTCTCAGATTGGATGCACACTTCATGAGTATCAATGACAAAACAACCGAAGAGATTATTGACTATCGAGAATGCGAAAAAGAGCCGATTGCCACCCTGGGAACAATTCAATCCTATGGCGGTCTCATCGTGATTCGCGGTGGGGAAGTGATCGCTTTTTCTAAAAACATCCGGTCATTCCTACCCATCGATTCAAACAACTGCCTTCACAAAAAAGTGAGCGAAGTGAGTCCTGAGCTCTATCAACTGCACAGTATGGTTGTTCCCCAGGTTACTTTAGGAAAAACTTTTTTTAAAGATTTTGGTCCATGGATCGTGGGATTTCGAAGAGAAGAGAACGAACTTTTTTATGTCGAATTCTTTCCACAGCCGACTCACTTATTTGATCTGCAAGGCCTAGAATTAGAGATCGATCAAATGGGCCGTAAATTTCACTACCCGACCAAGGACCGAGCGGAATTTTTAAATGAAATCTGTCATATTTTTCAAAAATATTTACGACTGGATCAGGTTTTCGTGCAAGCTCTGAATGAAGGAGAAATTATTGAAGTTATCGCTGAGGCGAATAATGGGAAAATTGAGCCCGTCTTGGGATTGCACTTTTCCAGTAAAGAAATCCCCAGCCAGGCTCGCGACCTTTATCTTGTACAGCTGATTCGCTTTAAGCAAGCGGCACTTGAAGCTCCGGTGGAAATCGTGAGCGAAGAATCGGTCAACTTAACACACTCTTTTTTGCGCGAACCTTCGAAATTTATGACAGTTTACATGCAAAATATTTTAGCTTCGACTCTGGTTTCGGCCTCCATTGTCATCGATAAAAAACTATCGGCGCTTTTGACAATGCATAACTCAACACCTCTACTATTAGACCCCCGGAGTTTTGAGCGTATCGTTGAACTCGTGCGTAAAGTTTCTTTAGAGCTTTTTCGAGTTGACGATCTGATCAAAAAAAATGCGGACTCAAAACTGTGGGAACTGCTCAAACAAGATTTTCCACTCAACCGACTCGCAGCCATTGAGAAATTAATTTCCACACCCACATTAAAAAAAGCTCTCGAGCATACGGGCGCTGTGGTGGTTAAAGACGGTAAGTCCGTGACCAAGGTTGGCGAATGCCCAATGGGTGAGTGTTTAGAGGCCCTCATCCAAAAGACAGCTCATTGGAACGGATCTATGAATTTCAGCTCCGAACTGACAAAAGATTTTGATCTTTCCGCGACCTTGCTTGGAGACTTTGCGGGTGTGATGAGGATCCGTTTTGAAGAGATATCTGTTTTATTCTTTAGAAAGAGTTTTCAATCGGAGTTGAAGTGGCGAAGTGCGACCCCCGAAAGCTTCGAGAACGATTCCCACTTGCCGCGATTTTCGCCTGCTGGATCTTTTCGGTTTTTTATTGAAGAATTCAAAAACCAAAGTCGACCTTGGACAGAAAAGGACGTTGCCTTTGGACACGTCCTCGCGCAGTGGATCTCGGAAGACTTTGAATCCTGAACTCGCGGGTCCTATTATCTGTGGACTAAAATTTAGGCGATGAGCGTGCGAATCGTATTTAGCAAAAGATCGATTTTGAACGGCTTTTTTATAAAGGCCTGGGTTTCAATTTTATCCATTTGATGCTCTTCATTGGCGGAACAGGCAATCACCGGAATTTGACGAATATTTTCCATGGTTTTTTTTATTTCAATAAACTGCCACCCATTTAAGTCTGGCATCATCACATCCATAAGGATCAAGTTTGGAGCTGGGTTTATTTCCAACAGATTGAGACCAACTCTGCCGTTCTCCGCTGTAAAAACTTTATATCCTTCGATTTCTAAGAGCTGCTGGACCAGCTCTCGGATGTAAAGGTCATCTTCGATAAGTAATATTGATTTTTGTTCATCTTTTTGCAATTTACATACCTCTGGCATCTAATTGGTTATGGGTTCAGCGTAGCACATAATTGATCAAGAAACGAGCACTTATATCAGCTCGCTTTTCTTTAGTCCTCGTTGTTTTATGACCCATTCGACCATTGCCCCCAAAACGGGTTCTAAAGACTTTCCCATAGACGTTAGCGTGTATTCAGTTTTTGGCGGGACCACAGGATATTGTTTTCTCGAAACGAGCCCACTTTGCTCAAGCTCTTTGAGTTGATGAGAAAGCATTCGATCACTGATTCCCGTCGTTAGTTTTCTTAACTCAGAAAATCTTTTGGTTGACGAGGCCTGGGTTCAAAATGCCTATCTTCCTCTTGATCAACAAAACCCTGAGGCTTTGGCTGTTTCTAACGAGCTCACTCAAGAGTTCATCGATTCAGATTACATTGTGATCGGAATGCCAATGTACAATTGGGGTGTTCCCGCGAGTGTAAAAGCTTGGATCGATCAAATTGTAAGGGCTGGACTGACATTCCAAATGACCTCTGAAGGAATTAAGGGACTAGCAGATCCCCATAAAAAAGTGATTGCTCTGGTTGCTCGCAATGGCAGGTTTCTTACTGGCGAGCCCTATGAAGGAGCGAACTTTCAAGACCCCTACTTAAAAGGCATCATGGGATTTTTAGGCGTCAAACAAGTTTATGTCGAAGCACTTCAAGATGTTTTTAACCACGAAAATTTTGAGCGCGATTTAGCGCAAGCCATTGAACGCGTTAAGACTCTCGCAAAGAATATTTAGTTCCGTTGGCTATACTGGGCAATTCCTTGCGGACAATGGATCAATTCTTTGGTAAGTTTGTCGTCAACAAAAGGAAAATTATGAAACTCGCTGATAAAGGTCCAATCGTGAAACCACCAGTTTTAAAAGGCTTAGCGCAAAACCTTTCGGTAAAAATTCAATCGTGGCCTGAAGTTATTTCGGCCACACATTGGACTATTGGCGATTCGACAAAAGTGAACGGTGCAGATTTTTATGTCCTAGAGAGCGAACTTGGTCACATTCATCTTGACGGCGAGATACACCTTCGGCTGACAAAGGCGCTTTGCAAATCGTTGGTCTCGGCCAAACTGGCTGAAGCGTTTCCATGGGGACAGGACTGGGTGCAGTTTCGAATAACAAATCAGGCAAGCTTAGATCATGCCGAGTGGCTCTTTCGTTTAGGCTACGACAGATTGCAAGGCCGAACTGATATCAGTATCCAGCAAAGAATCAGCGGTAAAATGTCTTAATCGGTAACAAGCCTCACCCGAAAGGTGAGGCTCTTTTGATTTACTGAACGGATTCAGGATTCCGCATGATCAAGATCGCCGCCATCACTTTTGGCAGGTAATCTTTGTCACCCTCATGACCGTTGCGAATGAGAGTCCACGCATCTCTTGAACCAAGAGCGTTCATCCCTTTCTGAACTGCATTTTCGCCCATGTTGTAGGCGAGAGCTGAAAGATGCCAGTCTTTAAATCGCAAATTGTTGGACTGAAGATACCGCATCGCTGCGTCTGTGTTCAGCCCCACATCCAGGCGTTCGTCTTTCTGACTGTCCACCCGCAAGCCGTAATTTCTTGCGGTTCCAGGAATGAATTGCCAGATACCAGCGGCTTTCATTGAGGTGTTGTGGTTCTCAGTTAAGTTCTGATAGCCCGATTCAATGATGGGTACAGCCATGATTTCCGCAGGCAAGCCATACTTCTGCAGATGTTCACTGACGGTCACTTTGTAATTCTCCATGCGAGCCAACGAATCTCGCATGAACTCGCGGCCCTCGGGTGTACCGATGTAGCGGTTGAGTTGCTTGAGTACGAGATCATTGACGACAACGGGGAATCCCGTTTCACTCTGGGCGCGAACGGCCATTGCTTTGGCTTGTGCCATGTTCACTCGGCGATCTTGAACCAGTCCTTTGGATGCAAAGGCTGTGGCCCCCATGATCGATACAAGTAGTACCCCCACAGAAACGCTGATCGAGCTTCTAATTCTGTTTGATGATTTTGCTAACATTTTTTCAATCCTCCTCTTAAGGATATTGCGTTCAAGCAAAAATGTGAGACCTGTCGCGCAAACAGGAACATACTTTTGATCGATTGCGGTTTGCGCCACCTCGACGAGGCAGCGAGCATATGCCTGAGACTCGACTTTATTTTGGTCGACCAGAGTCTCATCGCAGGCAAATTCTTGAATCTCTGAGATCCAACAATTCCAAAAATAAATAGCGGGGTTCATGATGCAAATGATTCGCATCCCCCACATGACATAAACCCACTGAGTATCACCGTGACGGTGATGCTGAAGTTCATGGGTAACCGCCATCTTATAGTCTCTGCGACGCTCAACTAGTGACGAGGGTACAACAATGTTCGCCTGGCCCGGCAACCAGTACGAAAACGGCACTTGAATGGCATCGTTAACTAAAATACGAACACGCCCCAGTCTCCTCACCAAAAACGAGTTCTTCTTTGTTTTATATAAAATTCTGAGATCACGGCCAATGAAAAGTCCTCCCAAGATCAGTACCATTGCACCCAAAATGCCCCAGGTGAATGCCACCTGATCTACCTTGAGTGTGGATGTCCCCAGTGGCGTGGACAGACTGAGAAAGCCGCCTTTGTCGGAAGCTGTGTAATCTCGCCCGAAACTTTTGATCGATTGGGCCGACCATACTTTTGCGGCAGGAGAAAAGACTTCGTTTTTTGGGAGCAATGGATGAATCACGGTCAGAATCAAAACAGTCGTCATCACTGCATAGTGAAGTCGGAGCTCTGTTCCCGCACCCAAGCTGGTCTTTGCTCTTCTCACTGCAAATGAAAAAAGACTCAGGCCTGCAAACCCAATCAGAATCAAAAGATTCATGTTTAAATAAGTGGAGAGGACTTGGGCCAAGCTCACTTGCGACCACCCGCTTGATCAATCAAGTGCTTCAACTCCAGCAAATCTTTTTCATCCAATTTGACAGAGTCGAGAAGCTGGCGCACCAGCGCCACTGGCGTTCCGTCAAAAACACGGTCAACAACATGTCTCACTGCCTTGGCTTCGTAAGCATTTTTTTTGAGCTGGGGAGTATAGATATGACCTCGCCCTTCTTTGCGAGTTTTTAAAATCTCTTTCTGCTCTAAGATCCGAAGGATCGTAGAAACTGACGTGTACGCAAGATCTCGTTCTTTTGGCAGTTGCTCGAGCACGTCTGTAACAGACCCCTCACCTAGTTTCCAAAGAATGCTCATCAGCTCCAATTCGGTTTCGGTCAACAGTTTGCCATCGGCTTCTTTGTGCTTTGCTTTTTTCATATATCCCCCCACATTTAAAAGACTAACTAAGAGTTTAGTAGTTAACAACTAAAAACTTAGTTACCAGGACTTTAGGTGAAAAGACCTTGAACATGGCTTCCAAATGTTTACCATATTCTTTTACGGGGGATTTAATGGACGATATTCTTTTTGCTCGCACCTTTATGATTGTTGGTGCGATGCTCATCCTGACAGCGATCACCGCAAAAAAGAATCGTGTCTTTGAAACTTCGGCTGAGATGTGGATAACAGTCATAGCCTCCTTTGCCCTCCTCTTTGCGGTGATGGGGTTTGCCAATCAATTTCCAATCAACCTTATTTTAGTGGGCGCCTTTTCATTAGTTATCGGCTGGAGTATCGGCCCCACCATCGAATATTTTGGAACTCGCTTTAAACTGCGTAAGTTTTTAAAGGATAAAGGCACCCCACTCAAAAAAGCGGGAACCGCCACGCCAGAACAATTGGCAGACTTTAATAATTCTTTTGATAAACTGAATTATCACAACGAGTGGCAAAATATTGTCACGCAGGCTTTTTTGGGGACGGCCCTTGCGGTGATTGCAACGGCATGCGTGGTGTTTACAACGGACATTAATTTTGATTTTTTAGGCGGCTTTTTATTTATCGCTCTCCTTATGCTTGTAGTTATGGGATTGATTAATGCCTTTTTTATAAAGTCGAAAATGGTCTCTCTGGTAAAAGCCTATGTGGGAGCAATTATATTCACCCTTTATCTTCTTTATGACTTTAACCAACTTGAAAAAAAGGCCGGAGATGAAAGTTGGGCGACCGCTGTTAACATTTCCGTTAACATCTACCTCGATATTATTAATCTATTTTTAGATCTGCTCGAAATTTTATCTGAAACTGACTAACAAAGCCTTACGCTGTAGGTCGCATGGGTTCATTTAAGTATTCGGTGTACCGTGAGCCCACTTCGGTATATACCGTAGCGCATGCAGCAAAAATTTTCTAAAAAAACACTCGATTTTCTTGTGAAAGCTGGAAAACAAAAAAATCCAAAATGGCTTGAAAAAAACATGCAGGAATACGAAGCCGTTTTACGCGGACCATTTATTGATTTGGCAGAACAGGTCAAAGCGGCTCTGCAACCCATCGCCAGAGATTATCACTTCCCCAGTAAGGGCTTAGCGCGAATAAAGCGCCCCGACTTTAAAGTTGCCGGCGGCCAGACTCAGTACAAGGACTGGATCTCGATGATCGCTACTCGTCCCTCGAAATCGCGCTTCGAAAGCAACCCGCATTTGTTTTTTGGACTTTTTCCAAACGAGGACCATAAAGTTTTAATCGCCGGTGGCCTTTGGCAGCCAACATCACAACAAACTCGCCTTATTCGTGAAGCCATTAATAAAGATGCTGAACCTTTTCACGAACTTTTCTCTGACAGGCAGTTTAACTCCTGCTTTAAAGCTGGTTTTTACATGGAAGACGTTTCAACGCGTACACCAAGAGGATTCTCTGAGAGCCATAAAGATATTGCTTTGATCAAATTGAAAAAATTTGTCGTTTACAAAGTCATTTCAATGAAAGATTTTTCATCAGCAAAATTCGGCGACGCTGTGGTCAAGGACTTGAGGCAGGCCCTGCGACTGAATGAGTTGCTGGATCAAGCCCTTAAAATGCAATGGCCTCTTCGCTGAGCGAGGACGGTGGCGCTTTACAGGTTTACATCGTGAAATATTTAGAATTTGTTAAGAGAACATTTTTTTCATAGTAATCACGACAACCAACGTGGTAACACCCCACCTAACGGTTCATTTATCACAAAGGAGACTTTTATGAAATTTTTAACATTAAACATTTTTTGTTTATTTTTTGCTTCTGTCAGCTTCGCGACTCAGATAAATGCCGCTTGTGAAAAAAAGCTCACTAGCGCTGCCATTAAGCAAAAGGAAAGCCATCTTTTTCTGGAATATACCGTGGAAGGCGTGGTGAGAAGTGATCTTTTTAATGATTACGTGCAAGTCGTAGGCTTTTTCTCTGATGCCGACGAAGACTACAGTTACACCGAGATTTATGAAGTGGGAATTACAAAAAATACCTGCGACATTCAAAGCGTTGAGATTGTCGAAATCATTGAAAATTAATCATAATTGGTTGGCATAATTCGTGTACTAAATTGCGTATTAAGTTCCGCGAAATAAAAAGAATGAGGTCCCATGAGATTTTTTTATGCAATAGTGACACTTTTTGTAATTTCAACGGCGGCATTTAAGGCTGGGGCACAACCAACCTGTGGACAGATCTTTAAACGAATTGAGCCTGCCAAGCTACCTAAGGAGCTTGTCGATTTCCCACCTCAGCCCGAATCTATTAAAACTCTTTCAGAAAAAACGCTCAAATCCCTCGAAACGAATATTCCTAAAGTGGAAGCAGAAATCAAAGCCCTGGGTTACAAGCAAGCCGTCGGTGAAATGCATTTTCGAAACGGCAGCCTTTTTATTGATGCAGGAAATTTAATGTGGAAAGGTTTGGATGGTCAGTTAGTAAAACTTGTCGATAAACTTGAGCACCCAGATCGCGGGATTGATCAAATTCTTGTGAGTCCTGATGGCAAAAAAGTGGCCTACTCAACAACACTCAGTCTGTCCGATCAGCATGTTTGGTATGTGAAAACCATCGCTGCACAAAGCAGCCACCTTTTAAAAAACCCACTTTTAGTTCGCATGGATGGGTTTTCCTGGGGACAAAACTCAAGCACAATTTATTTTAGTCATTTTGCAAAACTTGAAGATGCGATTGCAAAGAAAAAACCGATTCACACCGTTCGATCTTTGAATTTAAACACTGGTCGAATCAGAAATATTTTTAAGCATAATGAGCACGCCAATTTCGCAGTTTATGATGTGGATGGTGGAAACACCCTGATTGTGCATCGTATTTTGGGCCCGGGTGCCGGTATTAAAGCCCTCCTGTCAGTTCACAAAGGTGTTAAGCAAAGTGATGGCTCTTATAAATGGAACCCCTTAATCGCACCAAACAGCACAATGGGACACTTTTTAGGGGTGATTGATAAAAACGGCGAATCCTTCGCTGTTATGCACACAAATCAGTTTGGCAAAAAATATGGGATTGCCATGATTCCGTTGTCCGCCAAATCGCCTGGAGCCGGTTTATCCAGTGTTGTGAATCCACAAAAACGACTTGTTTTGCATAATTCGCAAATGTTAAACGGAAAACTCTTTCTCGAATATTTTGATCCGGTGAATTTGCGCACGAGCATGCATATCGCCGACGCTGCCACCGGAGGTGTCGAAAAGGTCATCCGTTTTTCTGACTATGGTGTTCTCAACAATGGCGGGCTCAGCTTACCGGTTTCCTTTGACGGACCTGAGGTGACATTTAAATATGCCGATGTGCTCGGAAATGCTCGTACGTTTAGCTATAATGTTGCAAAAAAATCAGTTGTAGCTTTAAAAAATCCGCAGCCTAATCCGTTCAATACGGCTCAGGTGCGCGTTGCTGTGGAATCTTTTAAATCGCAGGATGGAACGACCGTTCGTGGATTAAAAATTTACCCAGTTGATCCTGCAGGAAATCCAGTAAAACCTAAATTCTTTTTTATGAAAAGCTACGGAATGATTGGAATCAAATATGTGGCTGAAGCGCTCGAGGCCCAATTGGTTCTTCAGCGTGGTGGAGTGTACTTTGTACCAGACGTAAGAGGTGGCGCTGGACCCAACTCCGACTGGCAAGTGCAAGGCTCTCGCGATTTTAATTTGCGCTATCAAGACATGATGGCAGCTGCGACATACATTACACAATTAGATCCGATGTATGCTAAATATGGTTTTGATCCAAAAAAAGATCTTGTCGCTTTGGGCCGGTCCTATAACGGAGCAGGAATATTAAATGTGGCGGCTCGTTATCCCGAGATGGCCAGAATGTTTGTTTCTGTTGTTCCCCTTTGGGATCCCTCACGATCTCTTCGCGAGCAGCCATTCGGTCTCATCGCACACTCTGATTATTTCCCGAACATTGACCCGAAAACAGGTAACTTGATTTTGGATGCTGATTTTTTTGCGCGCATCGAGGAGCACAATCCGGTCAATATCTTAAATCAGATCCCCAAAGATACGACCTTGGTTGTATTTACTGGTGGTCGTGACGATCGAGTGGGGCAGTACCATCTTGAAGAGGGCTATATTCAAACTCTTTTGAACCGATTGGGTTCAAATTTACATTATATACAAAACCCGACCGCTTCGCATATACCGCGTTGGTATTTTGAAGAGCTCTTCTCAATGATTGATCAAACATTTCCGTAAAGCAGACTATTTTAAAGAATGCGATCTCAGAGTTTCTAGAGTTAAGTATTTTAACGCTTTCTCATGCGTGGATTCAAGCAGGACAGGCGGCGCTACGCCTGCTTCTTGAGCTTCCTTCCATCGAAGTGCACACAAACACCAACGGTCACCCGGTGTGAGCCCTGGAAAATTGTACGCTGGCACGGGTGTCATTAAATCATTACCTCGCGATTTACTAAACTCTAGAAACTCCTTCGTCACAGCGGCCGCTATAACATGGCTGCCAGTGTCTTCTTTCCCCGTGCGGCAGTAACCGTCTCTGTAATACCCAGTCATCGGTTTTGTACAACATATTTTGAGTGGCTCACCAAGCACATTTTTTGCGGTTTCATTGGCCATTGCGCCTCCGGCGATCATCATTAAAAATAAATATATATTTTGCATATTTTAACAATCTACTTTCATATAAGGATATGAAATACCCAGTATCAGAACCAATAAATAGCAGTGTTTGGCTTGCAGATCAATGGATTGAACTCCATGCGTCTCCTCGTAAAATTTGGCCGTGGCTCGCTCAAATGGGAAATGGACGGGCCGGTTGGTACAGTTATGATTGGATAGACAATTTGGGTAAAAAAAGTTTAACAGTTATAGACCCTCAACTTGGTGTTTTGCAGAAAGGCCAAAAAATCCCTTTGGCCGAGATATCTGATTTCGTCGAGAACAAATTTATTACTTTTAAATTTGGCTCAAAGGCTACATTTACTTATTATTTAGAGCCCATTGAAAATAGAACTCGGCTATGGACACGCCTTAGGGTCACAGGCCCTCGTTGGTTGTTAAAATTCACTTTAGGCCCAGCTCACAAAATAATGCAAAATAAGCAGTTTCTAGAAATTAAAAAAAGAGTAGAGCCTAGTTAGTGGTTGGATCGATTCAGCCATTTAAACTAAAAGCCGTAATTCTTTTCTTACTTTTTGATCAATGATTTGAAAGTTTTTTTGCTCAACACTTTGTCCGGCGTTCCGCGAATGCCCTTTCACCCAAATGATCTGAGGCTTTATTAAATCATAAAGTGCATAAAACTCTTTGTACAAATCGGCATTGGCTAATTCGGTTTTCTTTTTACCGCTGACAAAGTCGTTAGCTTGCAGCTTATCGCGACGTCTCAATAAATCAGTCAGCGTTTGGCAATCCGAGTATAAGTTTATTTCTACGTTTTTATGGTCAATATCTTTCAGATTTATTTCATCGTTTAATTTTTTTAAAATATAATTCGCACCGATAATCTCGGCACGAATATTATTGTTCACTTGAAACGAGCGAGCTTGGATGTTCGCCTCTACAACTTCACTCATCTTATGAGAAGTTTCGCTGCCAAAAAACAAATACCCCGACACAGCTAAACCCAATGAGGAGCTAAAGCTTGCGTCCGTGTATATAAATATTTTTTGCAACGACGTCTGTTTTAGTAAAAACAAACTAGTCTTTGGTTTTTAACCGGCTGTCGTTTTCAGAAATGAATTTTTTAAGTTCGTCAGATATTCCCAACAACTTCAACCACTGCTCTTTGTACAAGGTCACAGGGAAACGGCCCATGCCGTAAACGGACAAGGCGCCTTTTTCGCTGACTTTCATCGAAAGTGTACCAGCTGCTGGTTTCTTGCTTTTAAGAGCTTCGTTTTCAGCTCTCAATCTTTCTAATTCTACTTTCATATCTTCTGACATTTTCACCACCTGTTTGGTCTGTATTCACAAAACCATTACCTATCACAACGAGTCCTTTTTCGGAAGGCTTAGTTATTCCGGCGAAGGAAAACGTTCAAACTCCGGAAGAGTATGAATGCCTGTCATCCATGAGAGCCTCTGGAAACATGGCCCAACCCACCATGGGGGCGCCCGCGTGCCGACGACAATCGGTGCAGTGACAGAGCGCATGGTTGATGGGTTTACCCGTAACTTCGTACTGAACCGCACCACAATGACATTGCCCCTTCATCGGCTCTCCTCTTTTAAAATAAATTCCGCAGCCATGCGCCCTGAACGCAAAGCGCCGTTGATGGAAGGCGATGCCCAGCGGTCTCCGCAGTGCACGATGCCATCCATAACTTTAAACCCTTGGGGTTCGTCTGTTATTTCAGGCAAGGCTCTTTGCACGAAAACACGTTCGATGAGTTCCAGCTTAAGTTCTTGCTTTGCAATTTGATTCATTTCCTTTTGAACCTGCGAAAGCGTTAACTTTTTATTGCCGATGATCGAAACACTGAGCAGCGGCTTTCCTTGTCCGTAGGTTTCAGCAACCGAAGTGAGTAAACAAAAATGATTAATCCCTAAACCTAACTTCTGGGGAACAAGAACCAACCATTTACCCCATGGCATTGTTTCTAAATGCGGACTGGTAAAATAAATGGTTTCCACAGAATGATAAGCGGAGTTTTGCAAGTTTCCCAAGGTCGATGTAGAGGTATCAAACGCGCAGACAACTTTTTTAGCTTTTAACTTTTGCCCATCGCCAAGAATAACTTCAGTGGCCGTCCACGACTTTGCAGATTGCCCTAGTAAAATCGATTCTTTTGGCAAGTCGGCCGCTATCAGGCGTGGCAATGCCATCATCCCGTGAGCTGGAATCGTTACATTGCCCGAGGCAAAGCAGCGTAGCAAAAATTTAAAAAAATTCTGCCCCATGCTGAGTTCAGAATCCAAATACACACCTGCTAAGAAAGGTCGCCAAAAAAGTTCGATGAAGTTTTCACTAAAGCCAAATTCTTGCAGGAATCCGAATGTCGTTTTGTTTCCAAGCGGAAAATCGCTTGTTTGAGATTGCACGATGACCAGCAGTTTAAGCACCAAAAATTTGTCCATTGCCGTAATATATTTTTGAAAAGCGGTCGAGACCAAGTGTTCAGGATGGACCACAGGGTTGGCTAAAAGATCCAAGCCTTCACCGTTGTAAATCAGTGCTCCGGAATTAAACTTTTTTAAATCGAGCTTCGTCAAATCTACAAAATTTTTAAGCTCGGGATAGGAGTTTAAAAGGACTTGAAAACCTTTGTCGATGATAAAACCGGATTCGGTGGTGTGACTTTGAACACGCCCCCCAACGGCGCTTTGGGGCTCAATGAGCAGCGACTGGATCCCGCTTTTTTGCAGAGTGCGCGCGCAAGCGAGGCCGGAGAGCCCAGCACCTAGAATGATGACGTTGTGATTTTCCATAAAGGCCCTTTACATTTTTTTTCCGAATTCGAGACGGAAAAAAATATAGGAACCTGTCATAAAAATCACAAAAACGATAAGTCCTGCGAATAAGATAAACTCTTTACTCATTGTAACCTACAAGCATCAGCGATCCCGCAGACAAAATGGATGGAACCCATATCCCTACGAATATGCCATTTTGCGTGTCGCCTGAATAAAAAAGAAAAATAGAAAAGACCATAGAGAGAAAAGCCGCCAAAAAAATAAGACTCTTCGCCAATCTTACCTGCTTAATTTTTTCGCTAGTTATTTCTTTATTAATTTGTTTCACAGATTCTCCTTGAAAAGAAGCGCACCATAGCGCTGGGCTGTGAGCCTCACTTTAATTGTTTAATAGAGTCGTGTCTAACTTATTCTTTTCGAGATATCCTTTAAAATGTAACTACGAGTAAACCATTTGCTATCTGCAGGTACCACGGTCCACGGACTGTCCGAGGTGGAAGTTCGCTTGGTCATTTCTTTAAACGCCTTTTGATAGGCATCCCACTTTTTGCGATTTCGGTAATCCTCATCCGTCATTTTCCAAGACTTCAGCGGATCCTGCTCGCGTTCTTTAAAACGGCGACCTTGCTCCTGATAAGAAAGATCCAACAGATATTTTAAAACAAGGACGCCGTCGTCAGATAACATTTTTTCCAAATTATTGATTTCGCTGTAGGCACGTTTCCATTGGTCCGCTTTGGCGAGCCCCTCAACCCGCTCCACTAATACCCGCCCGTACCAACTGCGATCGAATACACAAATTTCCCCGGCATTCGGTAAGCGAGCAAAAAAACGCTGTAAATAGTGTTGTGCCAATTCGTCGCTCGTAGGCTTGCCAATCCCGTAGACATGGAATGTCCGTGGGTCTAAATACTGCGCCATTCGACGAACCAAGCCACCCTTGCCCGCCGTATCACATCCTTCAAGAACAATGATTACTTTTCTTTTGGTGCGAAATATTTCTTGTTGGCTTTTTAACAAAGCCGTCTGCGCTTTTAAAAGTTCGCTTTCGTATTGTGATTTGTCGGCAAAAAACTGCGTCGCTCGTTTTTGCGCGGCCGCCGAAGATTGACATATAACTTTAGCCATTAAAACATCCTTACTGTCTCATAAACAGCCGAATGTACCGCAGGCGCTAGATGGGTTCAACCGTTTGCAGATTAAAATGGCATTGACGCTTTTAATACTCTCCACAGCCACGGCCATACAGCACTCGCTCGATCTACCCTGCCATCGCTGGCAATCTCCAGAAGTGCGCCCCTGCGAGTCATCGACGATCAAAATTTTAAAATTTAACTTTAAATAAAGCTTCGAGAATGGGGATCAGTTGTTTTCCCTTTTTGGTGAGTTTATAGGTGAAACTTTCGTTGCCTTCGATTTTTTCGATCAGGCCATCGTTGAGCAGATCCCGAAGACGAAGCGCGATCATTCTTTCTGTGGCGATGGGCACTGACTTTCGGATTTGCCCGAACCGCTGCGGCCCTTTGCGCAAAAACCATAAGATATGACTCCGCCAACGCGCCGAAATCAATTGTGTGGCCGCATAAATAGGACAATCGATGAGGACCTTTTCTTCATTGAGATAATTGGTAGAAGTTTTTTTTCGCATAAAAATCTCCTTATGATTCATGATATCTGATCCTGATTTCCTAGTGCACTTACAATTTAAACAGTACTTACATTTTTTTCAGAAAGAACCGAAAATATTCTAAACAAATACAAAAGGAGATTTTATGAAAAAACTCTATACAGCCGAAGTTATAGCCATCAGCGGCCGAGACGGATCTGTTCAATCCAACGATGATAAGTTGTCCGCTCGTCTCACCTTTCCGAAAGAGATGGGGGGCACGGGCCAAGGCACCAACCCTGAACAATTGTTTGCCGCGGGGCACGCCGCCTGTTTTGGTTCTTCATTATCTCACGTCGCTAAAAGTCAAAATCAACCCGTCTCGGATGTCCGTGTTAAGGGGCTAGTGAGCGTTTTCGCAGCTGATGACGGCGGATTTGATCTCGAAGTTGTACTCGAAGTTTCTGCCAAGGGCCAGGATCGCCAAACAATGCTGGAGCTCATCGAAAAGGCAAAAAATGTTTGCGCCTACTCGCGCTCCACAAAAGGAATGGTGAGATCTACCGTTAACTACAAAGAATAAATTGGAATTGAAGGAACTAACAAAATTATAATTTGGCGCAGTGGTGATGTTTTGATAATGTCACCTTAACTTTAATTCTTTAAAAAAAGGGTTCATTATGAATAACAACCATATTCTTTCTCCCGTCCAACTTGGCTCACTACAACTTGCGAATCGAGTTGTGATGGCTCCCCTCACTCGCAGTCGTACCGAACAGAACCATGTTCCCAATTCCATGATGGCTGAGTATTATTCCCAGCGCGCCACGGCGGGCCTGATCATTGCCGAGGCCACCATTGTGATGAAAGGCAATTCTGCCTTTATCGCGGAGCCCGGTATTTATTCCAGCGAGCAAGTGACTGGCTGGAAAAAAGTGACGGAGGCCGTTCACGCTAAAGGCGGAAAGATATTTTTGCAACTATGGCACGGCGGACGCGCCTCTCATCCCAATCTAAATCAAGGACAGGAAACCGTGGCGCCCTCAGCTATTGCGGTGGAGGGCGACATCTTTACTCCGCAAGGAAAAGTGCCCCATGTCACACCTCGGGCCCTGAAAGACGAAGAAATTCCGGGAATCATCGAGGGCTTTCGTAAAGCCGCACAAAACGCCAAAGACGCGGGCTTTGACGGCGTTGAAGTGCACGGCGCCAACGGTTACTTGCTCGATCAGTTTCTGCGCGATTCCTCCAACAAACGACAAGGTCCTTACGGTGGCTCCTTACAAAATCGGGCGCAGTTATTACTGCAAGTGACCGACGCTGTCATTGCAGTTTGGGGTGCGGACCGCGTCGGCGTTCGCATTTCGCCGCTCAATAGCTACAACAGCATGAAAGACTCGGATCCCGTGGGACTCACTCTGTATGTGGCGCAACAACTCAATCGCAAAAAAATTGCCTATTTGCATCTGATGCGCGCCGATTTCCTTGGCCTCCAACAGGGCGATGTGGTCACTCCGGCCCGAGAGGGTTTCCAAGGAGTGCTTATCGGAAATATGGGCTACACCCCTGTCGAAGCCCACGAGGCCATTGGTAAGAAACTTCTGGATGCAGTGGCCTTTGGACATCACTACGTGAGCAATCCCGATTTGGTGGCGTGTATCGAAAAAAATCTACCCTTCGTAGAGCCCGACGCTTCCACCTTTTACACCCCGGGCGCAAAGGGTTACACCGACTACCCAGTGCAAACATAAAAGCCTAAAAAACTAGAGACATCTTTCCGTCAAAAAGCTAATGTCGCTGCATGAATCTCCTGCAGCTCAATAACGGCTATAAACAGTACGGCACAAAAGTTCTTTTTGACGACGCCCGCTTCGCTATTAACGAAAGCGAGCACGTAGGGGTCATCGGTCCCAACGGCGCTGGCAAAACCACGCTGTTTAAAATCATCGTCAACCAGATTTCCCTGGATTCAGGGGATCTGGTCAAATCGCAGCGGTTAAACATCGGCTACTTGGAGCAAGAGGCCCACGAGCCCTTAGATATTTCAGCGGAAGAGTATTTACAAACAACCTGCACAAAACCCCTCTGGGAACTTCAACAACTTGGCACGGAATTGGGCCTTTTGGACAGTCACTTCGCTGTGCCCTTTCATAAGCTGAGCGGTGGCTATCGAATGCGCATGAAGCTTTTGTCGCTCATCGGTCGCGAGCCTAACTTGATGTTGCTGGATGAACCCACAAACTTTTTGGATTTAGAAAGTATCTTAGCGCTAGAAAAATTTCTACAGCGCTATGAGGGCGCCTTCATGCTCATTTCCCACGATCGCGAGTTTCTTCGCCGCGTGACCGATCACACCTTGGAGGTTGAAGGCGGCGAGATCACAAAATTTCCCGGTCACATCGACGACTACTTTGAGCAAAAGGCCCAATTGCGCACGATCCTTGAAGCACAAGCTGCCAATCAAGAAGCCAAACGCAAACATTTGCAAGATTTTGTCGATCGCTTTGGAGCGAAAGCCACCAAAGCGCGCCAGGCACAAAGCCGCGTGAAGCAACTTGATAAAATGCAAAAGATTGAAATAAAAGATCTACAATTGCGTGCGCGAATCAAAATTCCACCACCTCTTTCCACAGGCAAAGAAATCCTCAACATGCGAGGAGCCTCTCTTGGTTATCCCGAAAAAACCATCATTGCCGGTTGCGAAGTCCGCCTGGAACGAGGCGTGCACCTTGGTGTCGTCGGATTCAATGGCGCCGGAAAATCAACTTTTCTTAAATCCTTAGCGGGGCGCTTGCCTTTGTTAAAGGGAGAACTGCAACTGGGTCACAATGTAAGTTTGTCGTATTACGCCCAGCACGTCAGTGAGGAGCTGGATCCTAAAGAAACTGTACTGCAAAGTCTTCAGCGGGTGGCCAATCACGACATTCCTACGCAGGACGTTCTCAATATCGCGGGCTCTCTGCTTTTTGCAGGCGAAGCCGTTCAAAAGAAAGTGGCTGTTCTCTCTGGTGGTGAAAAATCCCGTGTGGCCTTGGGGCAAATTCTCTTACAACGAAGTCCGCTGATTCTGCTCGATGAGCCTACCAACCACTTGGATTTTGACACCGTTGAGGCCCTCACCGAGGCGCTAAAGAATTATCCAGGAACCGTGGTTGTGGTGAGCCATGATCGCAATTTTATTGGTCGCGTGGCTACAAAGATTTTGGAAATCCGCGACGGCCGCGCCGAAATCTACCCCGGCACTTACGATGATTATTTATGGAGTCTTGAAAAAGGTTCGCTGAAGGATCGCTTCGCGACTTCCGCTCCGACAGTGACCACTGCAACAGCAACGACAACAGCGGTAGAAAAAATTCCGCAGTCCAATCCCGAAAAAAACAGTACCTGGGCAGATAACAAAAAATTAAAAGAGGAAATCAAAGATCTTCAACGGCATATCAAAAAAGGCGAAGAGACTCTCCAGAAGCAAACGCAAAAATTGAGTCTACTCAGCGAAGAGCTTTTATCTGCAAAGGGCCCTCGCGCTGCGGAGCTCTCAAAGGAGCTCAACTCCTGCGCCCAGCAAATTCAAACGCTCGAAGAGAATCTTATGAACCAAATGGAACGCCTAGCGACCATCGACGGCTCGAACTAACCGGCAACGCTGAAGGTGATGAGGGCACTCATCACCAGCATTAAACCCGCAGGCATAGATTTCATAAGCGGATCGCCCACTTTGAAGTGCATGGCGAGCGCCCCAATCATCAACAGGGCGACCAATGTGGCCGCCGGGAGCACCAGTGCAGGAAACCAAACGCCTGCCAACAATGCCAAGGCGGAGCCGATTTTTAGGGCACCGATTAAATAAACAAACCAGTCTGGCAAGCCGTAGGCTGCAAACTCTTCTTTAAGATTCTTGGCATTTTTTCCGCGGTATTCAGTGCTTTTGTTAAAGCGCAAAAGCCATACGTTCAAAAGCCCCAGAGCAACGATTATTTGAAAGACAATTTGTAAAACAGACGCAAACGAATTCATTAGTAACCTCATTCTAAAAATATTTATTGTATAGCCCTTGTCGCCATATCATGGTCTAAACACCTATGGCCATCACTGCACTTTTTCTATCTTATAGCACCCAGTGGACCCTCATCATATCTTTTTTGATCTACGGAGCAAGCTGTTTAGTTTCGGAAAAAAATAGACAGGAATTCGAACGCTATCAAATGCTCCGCTTTCGAAAAGTTGTTGGCCTTCTGCAGTTGGCGGCTTGCGTAGGACTTTTGTTAGGATTTTATTTGCCTTGGTTAGTTCCCCTCACGGCACTGGGACTTACCGCCATGATGTTTGGCGCTGTTCTTGTTAGGCTACGCATCAAAGATAATGCACTACAGACCGCACCGGCTTTATTTTATTTTCTGTTGAGTTTATTCTTATTGCTGCACTCGTTTACACTACAGCTACATTAAAAAGCATGCCGATGCCGGCTGTTGCCAACATTGCGAGAGCACCCCAAAATCCAACGCGAAAAGCACCGATCCAAACATTCGCGCCACCCACTCGGGCTGCTAAAATACCAAGGCCCACCAAAAAACTCAGAGAGGCCACTGAAACATAAAGCACAAGATTTTCCTCCGGGCACAACAGCACCATGAGGAGTGGGAGCGTTGCACCCACCGCAAAGCTCACCGCAGACATTAGCGCGGCTTGTGCCGGGCGAGCTGCCGACGTATCTGTGATTCCCAGCTCATCGCGAGCATGGCTTCCCAGCGCGTCGTGCTCCATCAATTGAAAAGCCACCTGGCGAGCCAATGTCGCGTCGAGCCCTCGCTCCATATAAATTTGCGCGAGCTCTTCGCGCTCATGCTCCAAATTCGTTGCTAGCTCTTTGGCTTCGCGCCTCAGATCAGCGCGCTCCGTATCTGCTTGTGAGCTCACCGACACATACTCACCGGCGGCCATGGACATGGCGCCTGCGACCAGCCCCGCCACACCGCTCACAATAATTTGCTGATGGGTGGAATGGGCCGCAGCAATTCCAACAATCAGGCTGGCCGTGGACACAATCCCATCATTGGCGCCAAGCACCGCTGCGCGCATCCACCCAATTCTTTCGGATTTGTGGCCTTCTTTGTGTTTTCGCAGGGCGAGATTCATACAGATTCCTTATCTTGAAAGCATGATAACAGTCGTTAAAATAAAATCAATGTGCTAAGAATTATTAATGTCCAAGTATTCACCCGGTCAAAAAGTAGAACTCAAGATCCTTCGCGCCACTCCTCTCGGATTTGTGGCACTGATCAATGGAGAAGATGAAGGTCTTCTTTATCATAACGAAATCTTCGAAGTTCTGGAACCCGGCGATGAATTGCCTGGTTATTTTAAAACCGTTCGATCGAACGGCGCCATCGACCTCTTGTTGCAACCACTGGGGCACCATGGCGCTGAGGAATTAGGTCAACGTGTTCTAGAGGCTTTAAAAAAAAACAAAGGCTTTTTGCCACTCACAAGCAAAACCCACGCCGAAGAAATTTACCATCTTTTTGGAGTCAGCAAAAAGAAATTTAAAATGGCCATCGGTGGGTTATATAAAAAGAAACTTATAACCATCGCCGACGATGGAATTTTTCTCGTTCCGTGATGTTAAATTCTTCGTCACTGAAATCCGAGCCTCCATTTCAGCCCGTTATTCTTGTTACAGGTTGCGCCTCTGGTATCGGCTTGGCTCTTACTGAGATGCTCTACAAGCTGCCGCTTTATCGTGTCGTGGCAACTGCGCGTCCCCACTCACTGGCGCGCCTGCGCGAGAAATTTCCAGAGTCAGATAGATTTTGGATTCGCCCTCTGGACGTGACTGTTGAAACCGAAAGAAACCTTTTAATTTCAGAGATCAACGAAAAATGGCAAGGCGTGAATGTTCTGATCAACAATGCCGGAGTCAGTTACCGAGCCGTCGTCGAACACATGAGCGTGGCCGAAGAGCAGCATCAGTTCGAGACAAACTATTTTGGCCCGGTGGGATTGATCCGAGCTGTTTTACCAAACATGCGAAGGCTTGGACGCGGAAAAATTATCAATGTGTCTTCGGTGAGCGGGATGCTCGCCATGCCAACCATGGGCTCTTACAGTGCTTCTAAATATGCTCTCGAGGGAATCAGCGAAGCTCTGTGGTACGAGGTCAGACCGCTCGGAATCAACGTCAGCTTGATTCAGCCCGGATTTGTAAAATCCAAATCTTTTTTAAATGTGCAGTACTCGCGCCAATCGGGACCCGAGCACGGTATCGATGGTCTGTATGCCGACTATTATGCTCACATGACACCGTTTATCGAACGACTGATGAATTTAAGTTTTACGACCCCCGAAGCTGTGGCGCGGAAAATTTTAAAAACTATTCAGCAAAAAAATCCACCGCTATGGATTCCCGCTACGTTGGATGCAAAAATTTTCTATTACCTGCGTCGCTTCGTTCCGCGCAGGATCTTACTTGAGCTGCTGTTTGCAACCCTTCCCGGAGTACGGCGATGGGCTAAAGCCTACACCCAACGCAAAAAACGCTCCGCTAAATAGTTCTTAATTTTTACCAAAGTCCGTGATAGCGTTTTGCCCATGATTACCCAGGCCGTTCCCATTTTTTCAACGCTCATTATTGTCATCGCTTTTGCACGGCTGATTGGTTTTCTTTTTCGCAAAGCCGGCCAACCCCCAGTCATGGGCGAAGTACTTGGCGGGATTCTCCTCGGACCTTCGGCCTTTGGATTGTTGTTCCCAGAAACTTCCACATTTCTTTTTCATAAAGACTCTCTCGTCTTTTTGAAGAATGTCGCCGATGTGGGCATTATGCTTTATCTTTTTGTGACGGGTTTGGAAATTGATCTCCCGCGACTGCAAAAGTCTGCACGTTCTGCCATACTGATATCCCAACTCAGCATTTTATTACCTTTTATCCTCGGCCTTCTCCTTGCTCAACAAATTTACTCCCAATACGCACCACCGGGGTTTGATCTCCTGGCATTTTCGCTTTTTATTGGCGTATCGTTTTCCATCACTGCATTTCCAGTTCTCGCAAGAATTTTGGCAGACTCACCTCTACATAAAACCCGCCTGGGCGATTTAGCTTTAACCTGCGCCGCCGTCGATGATGTGACCGCTTGGGTCCTGATTGCAGTTGTCACTGGAGTGATGGGAACTGGTCTCTCCGGGGCGTGGGCAACCTTGGGACTCACCTTCGTTTATATTTTATTTATGTTATTCATTGTGCGCCCCCTTATTACAAACATGATCCCCCGGTTTGAAAAAAAATTCGAGCGCTTGCCCGAAGCTCTGTTGGCGTTTGCAATCTTGGGAGCCTTAACTTCGGCAATGCTCACGGAGGTCATTGGCATTCACGCGCTCTTCGGGGCCTTTTTATTTGGTGCCGTGATTCCCCATGATAGTTTGATGGCACGCGATGTGACAGGGCGCCTACAGGATTTCGTCCGTATACTTTTTTTACCAGCGTTTTTCGCTTTGACCGGAATGAAGACTCAGATCAATCTGATTTCGGGAGGCCAGGAGTGGGTCCTTTGTTTGATCATTATCGGCCTGGCAACAGCTGGAAAGTTTTTCGGAGCTTTTACTGGCGCCATGCTATCTGGTCATAGCCCCCGCGAATCCACAATCTTAGGCATACTCATGAACACGCGGGGACTGGTAGAGTTGATCGTACTCAATATTGGTTTGTCTTTAGGAATTCTCACGCCCACGCTGTTCACTATGTTGGTGCTGATGGCTTTAGTAACAACTTTTATGGCGGGGCCACTCTTACGTATTGTTGGCACCTATTCCGACAAACTTAAATAGACAAGCGTTCATCACAGGAGAATTTATGAGTTCAATTGCAAATATTCCGCTGAAGACCATTAAAGGCCAAGATTCCAGTTTAGCTGCCTACAAGGGAAAAGTTTTACTCATTGTTAATGTGGCCTCCAAGTGCGGTCTCACGCCCCAGTATGAGGGACTCGAACGAATCTACAAAAAATATAAAGCGCGGGGCTTTGAAGTCCTCGGCTTCCCGGCAAATAACTTTATGGGGCAAGAGCCTGGCACAAATGCCGAAATTGTTGAATTTTGCAAAAGTTCTTACGATGTGTCGTTTCCGCTCTTTCAAAAAATCTCAGTCAAAGGCAACAACCAACATCCCCTCTATTCGGCACTCACCAACAGTTCTGTGCCCGTGCAAGATTCAAACAAAGCTTCATTGTTAAAAAAAATGGCGTTTCGAGTTCTCGGTGGCTTTAACAAACAAGCGACCGATATCTCTTGGAACTTCGAAAAATTTCTCGTGGATCGCAACGGAAAAGTGGTCGCCCGCTTTTCGCCCACCGTGAGACCCGAAGAAGCGGCTCTCATATCTGCCATTGAGAAATTGTTGAAGGTTTAAGTTACTGGCCAAAAAATCTGGCCAGATCTTCTCGAGGTGTTAATTGCCTACGAAATTTGGACACTCACTGCTAAATCGCAGTTCTGCTTCACGGACTTGCTTCTGTAACACTTTCTGCGTTGCAAACCGATATCTCGACTTAGTAATAAACAGGTGTCTTATTGATTCCTCTATTATCGCTTTGTAGTTATCTAGACCATCTTTTTTTACCTGACACTCTTCCTGCGTCAGAGCAAACGCTGAGTGCGAAGTACAAATAGTGAACAAAGCAGCTACGAAAACTTTTTTGAAATTCAACTTCATATTTTTCCCCTCTATTGTATCAATGCCTTCATCGGATCTCGGATTGAGATTTTACGCGAGACATACAACCATGGTAATTGCAAAAATTAGTCCAACCTCATTCGAACTCAGGAATAGCTCTATTTGTTTTGAAATTATTTTCGTGGATATACTTTATACAATGACTTCTATTTCATCACTTTTTTGCCGAAGACTATCGAATCAATTTTGGATTGCGTTCGCAATTCAAAATGGTTAGAAAAAAAAATTTATGTTTCATTTTGAGCTTGAATCCGTCAGCCGAGAATGAGGCTAGTTCCAAAAAAGATAAACAGCACCGCCGCTATCCGACGCAGATGTTTCATCGACATCTTCTTTAACAATCGCTCACCAAAAAACACCGCCAGCCCGTCGGCCACAATCATTCCTAATGTTGTTCCAATGGTCACCAGCACCAAGTGGTTGTAGCGTGCCGCCAATGCAACTGTTGAGAGCTGTGTTTTGTCGCCCATCTCGGCAATAAAAAAAGCCACAAACGTGGTTAAAAAAGCGCCCCATCGCCCGCTGGCTTTTGGCTCTTCTTCTTTATCGGGAATTAATACCCAAGCGGCAAAAGCGAAAAAGACCAACGCAAGGACCCAATTTAAGACCATGGGCGACATCTGCTGCGAAAGCCACTGGCCGGCGTAGGCCGCGAGCAAATGATTTAAAATCGTCGCGGCGACGATGCCCGATAAAATCACCCACGGTTTTTTAAAGCGCACGGTCAGCAAAAGCGCTAAAAGTTGTGTCTTATCACCCATCTCAGTGGCGGCAACGAGGAGGAAGGAATTGATCAGTATTTCCATACAATTCTTTAACAAAAAATCTGTAAAATGAATACATATTTGACCTTTTCGGGGGTTTCTGAGATCACAGTTGTATGCTTTTACCCATTGGTCTTTTGACGATTTTTGGCTTCTCTGTTGGTTCCCTCACCTACGCTTATAAATATCGAGGAAAGGCACGCTGGGAAAACCTCACCGAATATATGCGCAAGGGCTGGCCCATTTTTACGCCGTTCAATTGCCTGCTTTATTTATTCACCCAGCAGCGCGCCCAGAAATCCATTATGAATGTGGCCGACTTTCCAGAACTCAGGCCTCTCCAACAAAACTGGCAAATGATCCGCGAGGAAGTGATCAACCTTTACAAAGGCCAGCACTTCGAAAAAACCAAACAAGAAGGGGCGCAGAGTTCCTACGACTTGGGATTCCGCACTTTTTTTAAATACGGCTGGAGTAAATTTTATCTTACGTGGTACGGCCACACTCATGAGTCCGCGCAAAAGCTTTGTCCAAAAACTGTAGCGCTCGTCAATAGCATCCCGTCGATCAACGGCGCCATGTTTTCGTTACTACCAGTAGGCTCACAGCTCACTCGCCACTTGGATCCCGTGGCATGCTCCTTGCGTTTGCACTTGGGCTTAATGACTCCTAACGACGACAGCTGTTACATCAACGTAGATGGCCAAAAGTATTCGTGGCGCGACGGAGAGCTTTTTATGTTTGACGAAACATTTTTGCATTTTGCCAAAAATGATTCCGAACGGTACCGACTGATTTTAATGTGCGACATCGAGCGCCCCATGTTTTTTATCGGCCACATCATCAACTTTTTTTACAAAGGACTGATGCGAATGACCGTTGTTCCCAATATGGATGGCGATTCCCGAGGCCTGGTTAATAAAATTTTCTCCTTTCTCTCGCCGACGCTTAAAAAAACCAAAAGCCTCAAACAGACAAATCCATCGCTCTATAAAATCGTCAAATACAGCGTCAACTTCACGTTGCTGGGAATTGTGGTTCTTTTGCTCTTTGGAATTCTCAAATTTATCCAGTGGATTTTTTTGTAAATACATTGAGGTCCTATGAATGAAACTCAAGACAACCCAAACGCTTTCAAACATTTGATAAATGCGGATGTTGTGGAGCGGATGGCCGATTGTATTTCTTCAGCGGCAAAAGATTTTCCAAAGGCCGATTTTAAAAAAGTAGCAAAAGAATTACCTCCGCTAGAACTCAAAGCCCGCGTGCTTCTTATCAGCCAAAGGCTCCACCAACATCTTCCACCGCATTTTCCACAGGCAGTGGATGTACTATTGAAATCTTTAAAAAAGAATAACCTTAAGGGTTTTGATCTTTGGCCGTACACGCACTATGTGCAAACTCAAGGTACAGACCATCTTAAAATATCCTTGGACGCCCTCCGCACCATGACTCAGCTCTTCACCAGCGAATTCGCCGTTCGTCCATTTTTAAAAATGGAAACTGAAAAAAGTTTAGCTTATCTTATCAGATGCGCCAAAGACGAAAATGTTCATGTCCGCCGCTGGAGCTCCGAGGGCTCCCGACCTCGACTCCCCTGGGGAGAGCGCTTAGATATCTTTATCCAACAACCGCAACTCACCTTGCCGATTTTGGAACTTCTGAAATACGATGAGGGACTTTACGTCCGAAAAAGTGTTGCCAATCATCTTAACGACATCGCTAAAGACAATCCACAGGTGGTTTTAAAATGCCTCGCGCGATGGAATCAGAGCTGTCCAAAGCAACATCGTGATAAAATTTTATGGATCACGCGACACGCTTTGCGCACCCTTATAAAGAATGGCGATGCTGCAGCTTTAAAACTCATTGGCGTTTCTAACAAAGCGCAAATTAAAGTGGCTCCAATGAAGCTTGCTAAAAAATCGATCAAAGTTGGCGATCGGCTGGAATTTGCATTAGCTATACAGTCAAAGAGCAAAAAGACACAAAAGCTCATCATCGATTATGTGATTCACCATCAAAAATCAGGCGGCAAAACATCGCCAAAGGTTTTTAAACTGAAAACTTTTGATCTACAGCCAGGACAATCTCTCTCCATCACAAAAAACCACTCTCTAAAACCTGTAACCACGCGGAAATATTATTTGGGCAAACACCGCGTCGAAATTCAAATCAACGGTAAAATCTACGCAGGCGAAGACTGGATTCTGTATTAATCACTGTATTCTTTTCATCGTGGAAGCTGAAAAATTGCAGTAACCCTCCGATTCCATTAGGTTTTACACGTGGTCTTAGGGGTTAAGACCACTATGACCTTGGGGATTCTAAATGGGGATTTTTTTACTGACGCTTTGTCTGTCAGTGTTTTCTTATGCTGACACTTACACTTTGACCACAACGGGGGCCGTTGATACGGGTGATTTTACCCTTCTCGCTGATCGTATTGCTAAAACGAATTACGCCGCTCTCGAAGACTTTCTTCGCGATTGGAAAACTCTGCGCCCCGAGTATTTTTCGAACTACGTGATGGCTTACAGAAGTCGCAGCCTCCAACACGCCACGCCGCAGTTTCCCCGTGTAATTCTATTTAATAGCAACGCCGACGTCGTCATGAGTTTTAATGGTCACCAAGAGCACCGCGGTTATCAAAACATCGAGATGATGCGCTTTAACCACAACAAAGACACTTTCGAATTTTACGAGATGAGTTTTAAAAACAACCGAGCAGAGCTGTCTGGAGCAAATCCCGTGAAGTGTTTGGAGTGTCACCAAGGTTCCAACCGCGCCAATGTTGATCCTCGCCCTAACTGGGAGCCCTACAACGCCTGGTTGGGATTTTATGGAAGCATCGACGACGCCACAGCCCATATGAAATCAGGGTTTTTGCGCGAGCGCGTTCGCGACGATGAGAAAGCACTTATTGTTCAACAACTCGAGTCGGAGGATGAGTGGTACGCTGAATTTTGGCGCGACTATCAACCGAACAATAAACGCTACGTTTTGTTAGATCCTGTGGCCAGAGTGCAACAGCCCGAGGCCACCATTAACGGCGAACTCACCAACCGTTTGGCCACACTCAATTATCGACGGGCGGCTCGGCTGATGACTGAGCAGGCGGAAGTCTTTGAATTTGTAAAATGGACTTTGTGGGCCAACAGTCGCTGCGATGGTGCATTTTACGTGGCAGATGACGTTTACCAATGGTTAAAACAGACTACGCCAAACCCCGAGACCGTGGATGGTGAGATCAAGTATGATACGCCAGTCGGACGACCCCTTCGCCTGCGAAATTCCAACGCGATTAACTTACTTTTTGAACCGTTTATGGTGAGCACCGAGGATTGGTCCATGGATTTTAAAACCCGCGGGCGTTTTGCGGCCTTTGAACGTTTTGGCTTAACTAACGATCCTCGTCCTGTGGTGCGAAAGGCTTTCGAACGTCATTTTTTCCGCGAGCAGGATTTTAAGAGTATGAACTGCGAAGAACTCAAAGCTAAGAGCTTAGAAAATTTTGGCTCCCTAGAAAAAGTAAAAGCCTTTGTGGCTCAAAGACAAATTCAACCCTTGGTAAACACTCGTAAGACGCCGCTCATTCAAAGATGCATTTCGTGCCACGTCGACGAAGCCAGTTACAGCACCATCCCAGTAATTCCATTTGATGATCCTGCGCGACTAAAAAGTATGTTGAATCAAGGTTCCTACAAGCGCGGCACGTTGATGTCCGAGATCCTCTATCGCACGGGATCCCACGCCGAGCAGGAAGATCAAATGCCGCCACGAGGGCTCCCTTCCAACGAGCAGCGCGATGAACTGCTTCAGTATCTAAGAGCGCTTTAGATTCGTATTAAATTTCTCGGAGATAGCCCCAGTTGTGGAGCTTGTCGCTGTCTTCTGCCCATCGATCGCCAATATCGGTGCGGTAGTACATATTTGGAATCAGAATATTTTTGATTTTTGAGTACACCTGGGCCTGTGCTTGCTTCATGGTTTGTCCAAGTCCAACCACAACCAACACGACACCCGACGTTCCCGCCACGAGCCACTGCCCATCTTTTTGTTTTACATCTTCGATATGAATATTTTCGGTCACCGGCTTTGTAAAAACAATGGTGGCGTTACGGGAGTAGGAATCAAACGTGTGTTCATCTTCAAAAGGAAAAGGTGGCACCACAATTCGCACACCAATTTGAAACCCGCTGCGTACGCGCAATTTAATACTTTTTCCAGCCGCTAACTCATAGAAAAACTCACCGATGGGATTAAGAATTCCTTCTTGCTGAATACTGATCGTTGGATAGCCAAAGCGGGCTGTGAACTCCAAGGGATACACACCATGGTGATTCACAATGCAATTCAGATCCATGTAGCCCACGTAGCCCTCTTCGCGCAGCTTTGTTTCCATCTTTTTAAGCGTAAGATTAAATAACTTATTGGGAACACTCCAAAACATCGAAGTTCCCATCTCTCCCGTGGGCGGGCCCAGATTGCCGGGAAATAATTTTTTATGCTCAAAATTAATGTTAATAGGGTACACAAACTCTTTGCCATTGAAAAATGCACCCACGGCTACTTCCACGCCTGTCATGCGTCTTTGTAACTGAAACTGTTTAATTTCTTTGGAAAACGCTTTCTTATAAGCTTCCAGCATTCGAATCACGTCGATGCCATCTTCTTCTTCGCCCACAAACAAAAGACGCTTGATGTTCTGCGCCTCGCCGCTGGGCTTGATCACATATTGCCCAGGATTTTGTTTTACGTGGGCGATGGCTTCGTCGAAACTAAAAAAATCTTTGTACGGGATAATATTCACGCCGGCTTTTTTAAGCTCTTCTTGCCCGAAGGAACGGTCGTCCTCGAGCATGTCGGTGTAGGCTGTTCCTCCGATGACCAATTTTCCTTTAGCGCGCAGAGCTTGGGCCTTTTCGCCTTGACCAAGAACGTCGTCAAAAACGATCACATCGGCCCAATCCACTTCTTTTTCCCAATCGCTGGTTTTTTTCACAAAACCATCGGCGATGTCTTGCTCAGTCTGGGCTTTGATATAATACAAAACCTCGTGGCCTTCTTTGGCAACCTGCCAAGCGATATCTCCGATGAGTCCAGACAACGACACAAAAAGAAATTTCTTTTTTTCCATAATCTAAAGGTAGCAACTCAGAAAAATAAATGCAACGCCTCAGATCGCGGCGAAAAGAATAAAGTTTATTTTTTTTGAGCCCAGCGGAGCTTTGCGGCCTTTGAGCGCGGGTTGCGCGATTGCTCTTGCGGCGATGGGCGCGAGGGCTCGTCGGAAATCTGCGAGTAGATTTTTTCGCGGTACATGTGTTGAAAATATTTTTTTACACGCCGATCCTCTCCCGAATGAAAGGTAAGAATCGCGACCCGCCCTCCCGGTTTTAAGTAGTTGGGAATTTCGGATAAAAACGTCTCCAACACTTCAAACTCTTGGTTCACATGTATCCGTAGAGCCTGAAATGCACGTCGAATGGGGGTGTCTCCGTCCTGCTCTTGCACTTTGCGACTGAGTTTGCTTAAAACTTTTCTTACCGAATCAGCCATCTGCACTGTGGTTTGCGGACAATCTTTTAAAAGCTGCTCTGCAATTTGTCGGGCGTGGGGTTCATCCGAATACTCTCGCAATATCTCTTCCAATTCCAAAGGAGTAAACTCCGGCCAGCACGCGGCGGCCGCTTTGCCTTTGTGCGGATTCATGCGCAAATCCAACGGTGCCTCGGTTTTAAAAGAAAATCCCCTCTCGGGAGTATCGATTTGCATGGACGAGAGCCCTAAATCTGCCAGGACGCCATCCACCTTTCCTGCTCCGGATTGCCGAAGGTAATTCCAGGCTTGTGAAAAATTGATGCCGCCAACGGTCAGTTCCACATCCCATCCCATAATCTTTTCGCGCAATCGAATTTCTGTCTTGGCGCGCTCGATAGGATCTTGATCAAAGGCAATGAGCTTTCCCCCGGGCTGCAGTTTTTGAAGGAGCGCCAACGAGTGCCCACCATAGCCCAGCGTTGCGTCCACAAACGTTTGCCCCGCTTGAGGATTGAGGAGAGTTAATATTTCCTCCAGGCAAATGGGAATGTGCGTTCCCACGGGAGTCATACCCCGCGCTTTCACTTTGTCGATGTCGTCAGTATATTTATCTGGATTGAGTTCTTTATATTTTTCGTGAAACTTTTTAGGATGTGTTCCTTTGTAGCGAACGCGCCTGGTTGGTTTGTCTGGAGGTTGGCCAGAAGATTGGTCGCTCATTTTAAACTTTTCTCGGCAAAAGATTGTAAGGGTCAGAATCCTTTAAAAGCGAATAAACATGGTTCGACATCAATCCCACGATGCGACGGTACTCTCCCAAAAGATCTAAATGGATGGACGAGGTATTGATGGACTCTTGACTGCCCTTCACCAAGCGCGAGATATGCGCCTCACGCATTTTTTGCTCCATCTTACGCGCATCGCGCTTAAGATAAATCACCTTGGCTGCAAGATCTTTATCTCGCGTTTGAAAGCAGGCTATGGACATGCTCGAAATGCGAATGGCCATTTCGGCCATTTCACACAGATCCTGCCAACCCTCTTCGGGAAAGACAACTTTCAGATGATGAGTCTTGTTGGCGAGTTCGATGATTTGATTGTCCACCACATCGGCCGCCGCCTCGAGATCCGCAGAGTAGTTCATCAAACGAATCATATCGAGTTGAATCGAGGTCGGCGCCTGCTCTAGCTGTTGCGCAAGATACAAATTGAGCTCCCGCGAAAGCATGTCGGTCTGATCGTCACGCTTGCGAATACTGGCCACCAAATCTGGCTCGGACTTTTTAACAATTTTTAAAGAGTCCACAATCATACTCGACACAATATCAGACATCCGTAACATCTCACGCTCGGCGTGGGCCACCGACACCGATGGCGACTCCCAATCGGTTTTCTTTAAAAACTGAGCCGAAAATTCTTTTTCCTCCTCTGTAGGCGGAAAAAGTTTTTGGATGTAAGCCGCGCCTTGATTGATCCACGGATAAAACATGATGGCGGCTACACAGTTGTAAAACGTATTGATATTTGCCACATCTCGCAAAGGTTCGCCCACGGCCAACCACTCCGCCATGGGTCGAGCCATGGGCAGAAACACAATCACCCCGACGACTTTGTAAAAACAATGGGCCCATGCAACTTGTCGCCCAATGGTATTGGCTCCTGCTGAGGCTAATAGCGCGGTTGCTGTCGTTCCTATATTCGCACCGAAGATCCAGTAAATACTATCCTCTATGGGAATCAATCCTTGCGCCGTAAACGTCATCGCCAATCCAATGGTGACTGCGCTGGAATGAACAATGGCCGTAAATATACTGGTGACGAGAATAGCGAGAGCTGGTGTTTCCACCAGCGCATCCAGTACTATTTTAAACCCTTGATTCATCGCCAAGTTTTGTGTGCTCTCGCGAATGAGGTCTAAACCCCAAAACAACATGCCTACGCCCATCAACGCAGTCATAGCTTCTTTTAAGGCTCTTCGCTTCGTTAAAAACTGTACAAAAAAGCCAAGTACAAAGATAGCGAGGCCGTACTTACTGATGTTAAAACTTAAGACCTGCACTGTGAACGTCGAGCCAATGGCCGTTCCAAGAATCAAACTCATCACTTGTGCCAGGTTAATAACCTTTGCAGCTCCAAGACCAACCAGCATGGAGGTCACCGCCCCCGAACTCTGAAAGATCATGGTGAGTCCCATGCCTAAAAATACACCCCAGTAAGGTTTTTTGGATAAAATGCGAATGGTGTCGCGAATTCTTTCCGCTGAGAGAGCCTGCAAGTTTTCGCTGACAATATTTAAACCGAAAATAAAAATGGCGACCCCACCAAAAAAATACAATAAAGCGCTATGTTCCATCATTTTGGACTCCTAACGCCGGGATCTAAAAATAAATCTTGGGGTCGACGTAAAAAATGTTTGGTCACGCTCCAAACGAGCTTTCGTCCCTGGGAGAATTTTAATTTTCGCGATTGCATGGCCACCGTTAGCGAGAGCGAAAAACTCACTGCCAAATTCACCAGCCCCATCACAAAAATACTGATGGCGATGACGGCGAAGTCGGCCCAAGCCATTCTCTCCGGCTGGTGGATCCAACCAATTCCAAAGGCCGCTGAGGCAAAAGTGACGTGACGAATATCTAAAGGTAAGCCCACGATGCGCCCCACTGATGGCATTCCACCGAGCATAAAACCCAAAACTACATTCCCCGTGATGATGCCAAAATTGGCTTTCACCCAGCGGGAAATCGCAGCGCCTCGGCCGCCGCCAATGGAGTGACGCAAACGATAGGCAATGCGCTGATAGGAAAACCAATTGTCTGCCAGTCCAGCAACCAACCCAGCCATAAACAAACACACACCGGCAATGGCAGCATACATAAACGACAAGCTCCAAAAGGGATGCAAGTCTTCCACTAAAATTTTTGCTTTATCAAAACCAGCAAGTGGATGTTCGGCCACTAAAAAGGGGAACACCAACAAAATGGCTAGGGGAAATGCAAAGATATAATTTCCCAAAAGAGCGGCAATCTGCGTTCGCAGCAAACGGACGATGGTGCTCGTCACTTTTGCGAAGGACTCCTCAGACTCGTCAACGTTGCCAAGCTCGCCAGCGATGGTCGACGCGGTCATGGCAGGCTGTTTTGTTGCCAGCACGCCACCGACTAAATGAATCACCACAAATCCCGCAGCATAGATGGAGCCGAAAATAAAAAATTGAATCATGGGCGGATAGGAAAGTTTTGAGGCAATCACCTTAAGAAAGGCGAGAACGGCGACGACCATGGCACCCTTGATGGCTTTCCACCACATGTGCCCCAACTCTTTGCGAGTGGAGCTAATATAGGATTCACCGGTGCTGCTTGTGATGAGCGTCACTTGATAGGCCAAACGCTCTATGTTTAAAATAAAAAAGTCGCGAATTTTGAAGGAGTCTCGGTTCTGCTGCCAAATGGTTCGAATCGCCGATAAAAATATATGCTTAAAACGCGGGCGGTGAATTTCTGCAAGAAGATTGCAGAGACAATCAGCTCTCGTCAGTAGCTCCTCAATCACAATCAGTTTGTAAGTGAGACTGATCGAAGTGCCCTGCTCCGCATGCAAACTCCGAATGTATTCCAAAATGTCGCGAACCTTTTCTAACTCTTTGCGAATCTCTTGGTCGCCCGGAGTGTAGAGTCCGAGTTTCAAGAAAACTTCCAAAAGATCTTTTCGGTCATTAAATTTTTCTGCGATCAGCGGATCCAAGCCCAGTCCCGCCACTCTCAACATTAAAATATGGCAAGCTTCAAAAAGCTGCGGCTCCAGCGCATCCATATCTTCGCTCTGCAGATCAGGGAAGGCAAAGATCTCTTCATCTTCAGGAGAGGGAAAATTTTCTTCTAAAAAACGTACCACATCTTGCCCGCTGCGAAGTTTGGGCAACCAGCGCTCCTGCAGGCGGCGGCTCAATTCGGCAAAAAAGCTGGTTTCCTTGGTCAATCCCACCTGCGAAAAGAACCATACAAAATTTAAATCCTGAATCTTACGCATGCAAAAAGTATAGGCGCACGCAAATCAAGAGTCACTTTTTACTGTTGGGTCAACTCATGCAAGGTGTCACTTACTTTTACCCTTGCCCCGATTCAGGTGTTTGGACAGGATCTGATTTAAACCAAAGGACCTCAAAGGAGATTCCAATGAAAACAATTTTAATGTTTCTGATTCTGACCCCCAGCCTCGTTTTCGCGCAAAAAGTGGATATGAAAGACATAGAAACTGGCGACGAAGAAACCACCATTTCCATCAGTAAAGGCAAAAAATCTGCGACTGACAAATCCTGCGATCCGATTTGGGAAGTTGCCGAAGGCAATGCAGACATCTCCGGCGACTCCACAATTATGGCAAAAGACGCCAATCAATCGTGGAAAAAGGCTTGCGAAAAGTGGGAAAAAGATTTTCGCAAAGATAACAAGGAAAACAAAATTCTCAGCGTCAGTTGTGGCAAAGCGGATTGCACGACGGATGCCGCTGGCAAGGTTTGTACGTCCAAGGCGAACTACAAACTCAAAACAAAACTTAATTAATTTTTTTAATCAAATGGTAGCCAAAGCGAGATCGCACAATGGGTGAGATCTCGCCGATCGCAAGCTTACTTACCGCCTCCGAGAAGGCTTCATCCAAGCGGCCACTCTCCACCGGCCCCAAGTCGCCACCATTCGCAGCCGAACCGCACTTCGAAAAACGTCGTGCCAGGTCTAAAAAATCCGCGCCCTCATTGATCTTTTTGAGCAAATCCTCGGCTTCATACTGGTAAGTCACTAGAATATGCGATACATGTATTTTCATGGTTCACTTATCCAATATCAGCAAGCAATATGGCAATAAAGTTCTGTTTAAAAATGGACATTTTCAGATCAACCCCGGCGAAAAAATTGGTCTTGTGGGTCCCAATGGGGCTGGAAAATCCACTGTTTTTCGATTGATCATGGGCGAGGAATCGCCGGATGAGGGACAAATAGCAAAGCCGCAAAAAACGGTGATTGGCTATTTTTCGCAAAATATCGAGGAGATGAGTGGCAAAACAGTGCTCGAAGAAGTGCTTTCCGCCAATGGCAACCTCCCTAAAATCGAAGCTCGGCTTAAAGTTCTCGAAGTAAAGCTTGCCGAACCCCTCGACGAAAACGAAATGACAAAAGTCCTCGAAGAGTACGGCGAATTACAAAGTCAGTTTGAACAGCAAGGTGGGTACGAAGCAGAAGCCCGTGCCAAAGAGGTTCTTTCGGGCCTCGGGATCCCCGCCTCTGAGCAAGTTCGCGATACGTCCACATTCAGTGGTGGTTGGAAAATGCGAATTGCACTGGCAAAAATTCTGGTCTTGCAACCCGATGTTTTGCTAATGGATGAGCCTACAAACCATTTGGACATGGAATCTATTCTGTGGCTTGAACAGTGGTTGGCGGCTTTTAAAGGCTCGATTCTTATGACAAGCCATGATCGTGAATTTATGAATCGTCTTGTTGCAAAAATTGTCGAAGTGGCGTTTCAATCCATCACTGTTTATTCCGGCAACTACGACTTTTACGAAAAAGAAAAGGTCTTGCGGAAAGATCAACTCTTAGCCGCGTCTCGCAGACAAGAAGAAATGTTGGCTAAAGAAAAAGATTTTATTGCACGGTTTGCAGCTCGCGCCTCCCATGCCGCACAGGTGCAGTCGCGAGTGAAAAAAATCGATAAAATTGACATCATCGCCATTCCCGAAGAGGAAGATATCATTCATTTTACTTGGCCCCAGTCCCCGCGCGGAGGAGATGAGGTTCTCAAATTTGAAAATCTAAAAAAGATTTGGACCACTCACGACGACAAAGAAAAACTTGTGTTCGAAGGCGCCTCGGCCTTGGTAAAGCGGCAAGATCGAGTGGCTGTTGTCGGCGTGAATGGTGCTGGTAAATCCACACTCATGAAGGTTGTCACTGGCCAAGCCGAGCCCAGTGGAGGAACTTACCAAATTGGCGCGAGCATCGAAGTTGGTTATTTTAGCCAAAACTCCATCGACATTCTCAATCCCGATCTTACAATTTTCGACGAGCTCGCTAACCGAAACCCCGGCGCCACCGTGGGCCACATCCGCAACCTTTTAGGGGCGCTCAAGTTTTCTGGCGACGAAGTGGACAAACGAATTGGTATTCTCTCTGGAGGCGAAAAAAGTCGCGTTGTGCTAGCAATCATCCTCTCACGCCCGGTGAATTTTTTAGTTCTCGATGAGCCAACAAACCATTTAGACATCGACTCTCGCGAAGTTCTGCTTGATGCCATCAAACGCTTCACCGGAACTGTCATGATCGTAAGCCATGATCGGCACTTTTTAAAAGCCATCACCACGAAGGTCTTTGAGCTTGATAAAAGCCAACTGACAGTCGTCGAGGGAACGTGGGATTACTACATCGAAAAACGCGGGCACCAGCTCTTTGCCCGCGAGCATTGAGCCAAAAATGGCTAAAGAAAAAAACTATATCACTCCCCCAGGTTTTCAGAAACTTCGCGACGAGTACTCGGAACTATTAACGGTAGAACGACCAAAACTTGTCGAAGTGATTGCCTGGGCGGCTAGCAACGGAGATCGCAGCGAGAACGCAGACTACATTTACGGCAAACGCCGCCTCCGCCAAATTGACGGCCGACTGCACTTTCTACAGGACAAACTCGAGCGAGCGGAAGTTATCGACCCGAAACAACTCAGCGGAACCAAAGTCATCTTCGGCGCCACAGTCACGATCTCCGACGAAGACGGCAACACCCTCGTCTACCAAATCGTCGGCCAAGACGAGTTCGACATCAAACAAAACAAGGTTTCGTGGAAGTCCCCCGTCGCCGCCGCACTCCTCGGCAAAAAAGTCGGCGACGAAGTGGTGATCAAAAAGCCCGACAGCCAGATGATCGTTTGCATCGAAAAGATCGAATTTGTTTGAATTTAATTAGTTTTAGAAATTCCTTGAGAAATTTTGAATGCCTCTTTTCGGACGCGCCCCTCCATGGGCTCAACTGCAACCCGTCCAAGGTCACAGAGGTCCGAAAAGAGGCATTCAAAATTTCTCAAGGAATTTCTAAAACTAATTAAATTCAAACAAATTTGATCTTTTGGAACATGACAATGTCTATCACCGCTGCCATACTTTTTGTATGGCAGCAAAAAAAATATTTCCACTCGAAAATTTTATCGTTGAAGCGCAAAAAGTAATTGTTGGCAAGGAGCAGGAGCTGAAGCTTTCGCTTTGTTGTTTGCTAGCTCGGGGGCATTTGTTAATTGAGGATTTGCCTGGGATGGGGAAAACCTCGTTTGTGCTTTTTCTTTCGCGAGTTTTGGATCTTCCTCATAAGCGGGTGCAGTTTACCAATGATCTTTTGCCGGCTGATATTATTGGGACGCAGATTTTGTCGGAGGATCGTAAATCGTTTCGCTTTCATCGTGGGCCTTTGTTTTCAGAGCTGGTGCTTGCCGATGAACTCAACCGTGGTACGCCTAAAACGCAAAGTGCTTTGTTGCAGGCCATGGAGGAGAAATCAGTCACCGTGGATGGCGAAACCTTTGCTCTTCCTTCGCCGTTCTTTCTTATTGCTACGCAAAATCCTACTGAGCATGCGGGGGCGTTTCCGCTGCCGGAATCGCAACTGGATCGTTTTATGATGCGGATCGAAATGGGTTATCCGCAGAAAAATGAAGAAGTCGAAATTTTACGGCGCGGTGACATTCGCAATAAAATTCAGGAGCTTCCGTCACTCATCAATCGCCTGGAACTTTTGGACTTTCAAAAAGACGTGGATGCGGTTCAAAGCAGTGATGCCATTCTCAACTATGTGCAGGCGCTGCTTCAGACCACGCGCACCTCTTCGCTTTTTAAAACTGGGCTTTCTCCCCGCTGTGGACTTTTACTTCTTCAGGCGGCCAAGGCCTGGGCCATGCTCGAAGGACGTTCAATGGTGCTTCCCGAGGATGTCAAAGCTGTCGCTCAAAGTGTTATGCATCACCGCCTGCAAAATACTCAGTCTCGACAAAACATGCAGGGCCTTATCGAGGAATTGATTAAAAATACCCCCGTACCCGTATGAGGAAATTTTCGCTCCCCTATCGCAATAAACAGATTTTTATGATTCCCAATCGCTATGGGTTCGTCGCCATTTTTTTATTTATTGTGTTTTCGCTGGTGGCAGCCACTTACTCAAACAATTTACTATTTTTGCTCGCCTTCGCCCACGTCAGTTTCATACTGGTTGGTATTTTGCAAACGGCAAGAAACCTTAGGCACGTGGAAATCGGCACAGTGCAAATCCCTTCGGGCTTTCCCGGCGAGCGCGTGTCGGTGAATGTCGTACTATTACAAAAATCAAAATCTCTGAAAACTGGTTTGCTGATTCGCTGTGAAAAAAGCGAACTCCTTATCCCCGAGTTTGCAGCGCAGGATCAAAAAATCATAGCTTTGGACCTGGAGCTGCCACAAACCCGCGGCCAACATATTTTACGTCGCCTCCAGTTGAGTACCGAATCTCCCTACGGACTTTTTTATGGCTGGCTTTATTTTAAAGTGTCTGTTCCCCACTTTGTTTATCCTCAACCCGTGGGGCACTCACTCCCACAAACCCAGCAGAGTGAGGGGATCGATGAGTTTAGCGGGCTGAAGCCGTACCAAGCCGGAGATCCTCCGCAGCGAATTAGCTGGAAGCACTCATCGAAAACAGACCAGCTTGTAATCAAAGAATTTAGAGACACCAGCACGCCGACATATTTGCTCAACTGGGAGGACTGCCCTCAATCTGCGGACGAAGCGAAACTGCAACAACTCGCAAAATGGATTGTCGACTGCGAGGCCAGTCAGAATACCTACAAACTTCAAATCCCAAACGCGGCTGCGCAGAATTCGTTCGATCGAGGATTTGCACACTTCCATCAATCACTCTTAAGCTTGGCCAAATGGAGCCCAACACCGGGGGATCCAACGCCATGATGTACGTCATGCTCCTCTGCAGTCTTGCACCGTTGCTCTATGAGTTACCCCTCTCGACCACAGGCATTTGCGCCACTCTTCTCTTGCTTTCGCTCAGTCAAACACCGCTTTCTTTTTGGGTTCTGCAAGGTCTCGCAGTTGCAACGGCAGCATTCGTTTATTTTTTAAATGAAACCTTTCAAACCCCCGAGGCGGCAAGCTCACTCATCGCCTGTGCAGCTTGTTTAAAAGCCCTGAGCTCTAAAACACATAGGGATCAGATGATTCTTCTTATGATCAATCTTTTATTAGTGATGTGCTACGTGCTGTTTGCTCAAACATTGCTTTCAACCATGTTACTTTTTGTTAACTATCTCATTTTTATTTTGCGATTGTTCAATTTGCAAAAACAAAAACTCGGACTGCCGTCAACAGCATTAAACTTTAAGCAACTCCTCAGTCCCGAAACCTTGATCGCACTTCCTCTTTTGATTGCCCTCTTCATTTTTTTTCCACGCTTTACCACACCCTGGGGAGGCATGGGCTCCACGGCAGCCAATCAAGTGATGGGATTTTCGGAGGACTTAAATCCCGGTCAAATCCAAAGCTTGGCAGAGTCCGAAAATATTGCTTTTCGAATTATTTTTAAAAATAACTTACAACCGAACCCCGAGTTTCTCTACTTTCGCGGCGCCGTGCTTCTACAAAACAAGGAATGGAGTTGGAAAAACGCCAATCGCCAACTGAAACTCGTCCCACCCAACCCATTAAGCTCCGACGCAAGCTACGAGATCTTGCTCGAGCCGCGCTTCGACAAAATACTTTTCACACTGGATTCCACGCAGCAAATCGCTCTGCAACCGGAGCACTTGTCATTTTCAAAATCGGACGATGGAGAGTTTAACCTTCGCTGGTCTGCTCAGAGTAAAATAAAAATCAACGGACTCCTTGGACCTAACGAGGGACCCATCCCGCTCAACGACGAAAAGAGCGACGTCTTACAAACAGCCACCGCAATAACTCCGCAAATGCAGCAACTCGTTGATTCCTTCAAAAACAAAACCGAAAATGAAAAACTTAAAAGCCTGCTCAGTTTTTTTGGCACCAACGACTTTAAATATTCCACACAAACTCCCGCCTACGCTTCGATCAACGATTTTTTATTCGGCGAACGAATTGGTTTTTGCGAGCACTTTTCCGCCTCCTTCGCCGTGCTTGCGCGACTTGCAGGACTTCCAGCGAGGGTGGTGACCGGTTTTCAAGGCGCAGAGTACAACAGTTTTGGTTCGTTCTATGTGGTAAGAGATAAACACGCCCATGCCTGGAATGAAGTGTATTTGTCAGCAAAGGGATGGACCCGGGTCGACGTTACTGACCTAGTCGCTCCTGCGCGAATTCGCGGCGGCGCCCTTTTTAACAAACAAAGTGATTCTCTGCTTTTGCCAAAAAGCCTTGGTTTTATTGAAAGAGGCATCATGGCCTGGGATGCCGTTAACAATCGGTTCAACTTAATGCTGATGAACTATAATTTGGAAAATCAAGTGGCCCTTGTGGAGCAGTTTTCACTTTCAAAAATTGGTTTAACGTCTGTGTCTCGCGTGTTCTTTGTCGTCGTTGCCCTCTTTTTGATTCTTTTCTGGGGCGTTTCTCTGGGTAATAAAGTCACCCGCGACGACACGGCAAAGGGTTACCTCTTGCTCAATCAAAAAATACAAAAATTAGGCATCCACCGAGCGATCCACGAGGGGCCTAACGACTTGCGTAACAGTCTGCTGAAACTTTCAGAACCTCCGCGAAAAGTTCTCGAGCTTTTAGACCGTTACATCGTTTTACGATTCGGGTCTAATGCATCACCCCGCGAGGCCAAACGCTTTTATAAAGACGCGAAAGCACTCAAAGTGTATAAATAGCCCATGTCGACAATTACCATTTGGGTTTTACTGGGCACTGGTCTGCTTGTTACTGAAATGCTGACAGGTACTTTTTTTCTCCTCTTTCTTTCCCTTGGAGCCTTCGCGGCCTCACTGGCGGCGCTGTTTGGCTTCGAATCCATGCCGCTGCAAATTATGATTTGTGGCGTGGTTGCTGGCCTCGGTTTTTTTCTTCTCAAAAAGCCATTACAAAAAAAGCTTCTTAAGACCGCCTCGGTGCAAATCGATCAAGGACAAGTTGTGCGCATAGAACAACCTTTGTCGGCTGGCCAAACCACTCGCATCAGTTATCAGGGCACAACCTGGGAAGCTCGCAACACCGACTCCGCCGCCTTGAATCCCGGTGACGACGGGCTCATCGTAGGGACCGAAGGTCATATTTTGCTTTTGAAAAAATCAACACCACCAATAAACAGTTAAGAGGAGTTATGGAACCCATGGTTATCGCAGTCGCATTTGTTATCGCTGTCTTTGTTGTTCTCTCGTTACTTATTAAAATCGTACCTCAGCAAAATGCTTTTATTGTTGAGCGCCTGGGCAAATACCATCGCACTCTGGAGGCGGGCCTTAATCTCATTATCCCCATGATCGACCGCATTGCTTATCGCAATAACCTTAAAGAAATGGTTCTCGATATTCCGCCGCAAGTTTGCATCACCAAAGATAACGTACAAGTGAGCGTTGACGGCGTTATTTTTTATCGCGTAATGGATGCTAAGACGGCGTCTTACGGGGTTAATAATTTCGAATTCGCCATTATACAGTTGGCACAAACGACACTGCGTTCGGAAATTGGAAAACTCGATTTGGATCGTTCCTTTGAAGAGCGCGAAAAAATTAACAACGCTGTGATCTTAGCACTCGACGCCGCCACTCAAGCCTGGGGCGTAAAAGTTCTGCGCTACGAGATCAAAGCCATCGTTCCACCGAAAGATGTTCTCGATGCCATGGAAAAACAAATGCGCGCCGAGCGCGAAAAACGCGCAAATATCTTGACCTCCGAAGGCGCTCGCGACGGTAAAATTAATAATGCCGAGGGTATCAAGCAAGATATGATTAAGCAGTCTGAGGCTGTGAAACAAAAGCAAATCAACGAGGCCGAAGGGCAAGCCTCCGCGATCTTGACCATCGCCAAGGCCAATGCCGACAGCATCCGTATGATCGCCGAAGCTTTAGGGCTTAAAGGTGGCCACGAAGCCGCCTCCCTAAAAGTCGCCGAAGAGTACGTCAAACAACTCGGCGCCGTGGCGCAAAACTCAAATCTGATCGTAGTTCCCGCCAACCTCTCAGAACCAACGTCGATGATCGCGTCAGCCTTTAGCGTGTTCGACAAGATGAAATCCCGCGAACAACCTTAGCAAGTCATCCTGAGCACAGCGAAGGATCTATCGCTTCGCTCAAGATGACGTAAAACTTCCAAAGGGTGCCTCTCAAGCTTCTGTCCTTTTTTCACAGCTTTTTTAAAAGTGTGTTTTTGTAAAAGAAACCACCTACAAGAGCTGGATCAAGGGGGTCCCTATGAAATTCGTGATGAGTCTCTGTTTTGTTTTCTCGGTGGTTTCGGTTTCCCATGCTGAAGTTCGCGGTGTTTTTCACACGGCGGGTGAAGTGTTCGCCACCATCAGCCCGACGATCGAGGAGGAATTCGACTCGTTCATCATCGCCAATACTCAGAAAAGCGGAACCGCCACCGATCCCATTCCTTTCCAGCACGCTCGATATATCGTAAAGAAATCTCCAGAGCTCAAAATTTTTAAACGCGACTCCCAAGGTCGAGTCACCGGTTTTATCGAAAGCAACATTACAACGCTGCAAGGTCTGCCAACGTTTCTCCCCATCTCATCAGGAGTTTCTGGCAGTGGAAGCATTCGCAGTTTCTCCGGCGTTTTCCGAGTCAATCATTCCAAATCAAAGAGCGGCCTCGCCACTTCCAAGGAAGCCCCTATGTCTTACGCCATGTATGTAGACGCCATCTACCCCGGCGGCCGCGCCTCTGGAGCTGCGATCCACGGAACCCCAACTAAAAACCACCGTCTTCTCGGAAACTCGCGCGCATCCCATGGATGTTTACGAACGTTTCCAAGCTATGCAAAGCTCATTTATGCCCACGTGATTCAAAACCAAGATATGTTTAGCGACGATCTCATCGAGATCAACCGCCGAACCAATCTCCCCGGAGACGAGGCACAAAGCGGCCTCTTGGGAACTCGCACTGGAACCCGCACACTCTTTGTTATCTTTAATGGTTACTCACAAGAAACGAAGACGAAGTAAAATCAGGATATCTCGGTCATAAAAATTTACGACCGCTTAGATGAGTACGTAAATAATCGGGGCAGAGCACGTTAGAATGGCACATCTTTCATAGACGGACGAGGTCTGTTGGCGAGGGGTTATTTCATGCAAAGTCTGGTAACTTTTTGATGCCTTTAGTAAGTACCATTACGAACGATTAACCAAGAGTCAATTCGCGCGAATTCTAGGGGAGCAATATCTTGGCGTGCATTTTGTATGCTTTTTCTCAGTACGAGTACAAATTTTATAGGAGCTCTTATATGATAATTCTCTGCCAAAAACGGTCACTTCGGATCGCATTAATTGTGTTTTTCTTAAGCTTGCTGGCATTAAATCCTAATGCTCTGATGGCAGAGAGCCTCACAATTGAAGTTCCAGGATTAATTAGGCGCGAGGCTCCCGTTGTTCAAAGAAATCAATTTACAGCAGCGGACTTTCTAATTCCTAACGAGAATGGAGAGAATCGCACCGAGCACCCGCAACAATTGCAGTTTGAATTAGATCATTCTATCAATACTCCAGACGATGCAAATAGAATCTTATTAAGCATTAGGAAATGGACACTTGTTTTACATTGCGATGGACGTCCTCTGGATGCGGATTACGTACGTAGTAGTAACATAGCAGATGGCAAATTTAACGGCCGCATAGCTGCAGAATATCTACCGAGACCTGCTGATGACAGACTTCCAAACTTGCGCGAATTTAAACTTATAGAGCGTCGTCTTGTTTACCCAGGAGCGCCAACAGTCGCCATATCATTGCAGTCCCAACCAGAACAGGAAGATGAAGGATTTACGAGAATTTCCTTAGATCCAGAGACTGGTCTATTTGTCCTACGTAGAACTAATTTTTTTCAAACAAATAAAATGCGATTTATCAAAGTAATAGAAACAGGAGAATGGGGCTTTGAAACAGAAGCACGTGAAGTTTTAAGAGAATGTAGCCCAGGAATCAGAACAAAAGCTTTATTTGTTCCGTTTGAGTCGTATACCTCTTAATAACAATTTTAGAATATCAATAGATTTTAGACATTAAGCTTTGAGCTTTTTAGTCGTTTGAATCTAAGTCACTGCTAAAGTTTTACAGTCCTTGTTTCGATAAACATGGACTTCGTAGTCCTAGTCATTCCTAGAAATAATGCCTAAAGTTCCCCAAAATCGCTCTATTCAATAATAAGCCATTCTTTCCGATAAGCTTCAAACAGATTCATTGAGAATTTAAAGTGACAGTCTTACTTATGAAAAATCGGCTTTCCTATGGGAGGTCGAAAAACAAAAATTCACAGCTAGCAACACCTGTCAGAGAAAGCTGAGTTTCGTCAGAAATTGCCAGCCCGTCACCCTCGTTTAAGTCGTGAACGTTATTGACGCTCAAACGGCCTTTCACGAGTTGCAACCAACCATAGCGCTGGGGTCGAAGGGTAAACTCTTTTTTAAAGCCGGCTTCAAAATTGCCAACGTAAAGATCAACGTCCTGATGAATTTTTACCGAATCTTCACGTCCCGCTTTGGACGCCGTTAGCACCCAACTATTGGGTGTGAATTTATTTGAAAATGATTTTTGTTCGTAACTGGGTTCAATGCCTTCACGCTCTGGCAAGAGCCAGATCTGCAGCAGCTTCACCTCGTCTGTCACCGAGCTATTAAATTCAGAGTGTCGTATCCCAGTTCCCGCGGACATCCGTTGCATATCTCCTGGACGAATCACAGCACTATTTCCCAGGGTGTCTTTGTGCTCGAGGGCTCCCGAAGTCACGTAGGTCACAATTTCCATGTCGTTATGAGCATGGGGAGGAAACCCTTTGCCCGGGGCTACGCGATCTTGATTGATCACTCTGAGAGCACGAAAGCCCATGTGCTTCTCGTCATAGTAGCTAGAAAACGAAAACGTGTGTTTAGCTTCTAGCCAGCCGTGATTGGCATGACCCCGATCTTCAGAACGACGCACAACAAACATTACAGAATCCTTTGTGTTTTAATTTTTAAATGGACCTTGGAAGCAGCAACATTTACCAGCAGCACTGAAAGACCCGCAAAGAAATGCTTTAGAGTGTGCCCGCTCAAAAAGAAATAGTCAAAAATAGCATGATCAAACATTTCGCAAAGTTTAGCCACGCCGTACATCAAAAAACTGAGTATCAATAGTTTGTTCGAAAGCCTTCCATCGCGAAAAAAGAAAATCAGGTACATACACGCCAGCAACGACCCAAACTGTAAAACAATATAGGGACGCAAATCCTTGGGTCCAGAGTCAATGCACAGGACTGCTGCCACAGCCAAAGCACTTAACACCGGCAGCATCACCCGCACGTACCTATCAGTCACCCTGTCTGCAAAGATAAAGCTAAATAAAGAGGCAAAACCAACGGCCATGGGCAACCGGTCCCAGAGCAGCGTTTGCGGCGAAGGACTCAAGTGAAAGTAAGAGGAGCCCCAGCAGGTCACAAAAATGCTGAGATTGAGAATGAGAAAGCTTTCCCAAAGTCCTAAATCGTAGGCGTGGTAGTTTTTTATAAAAATAAAAAATCCGAAGAGACTTACATACAAAAAGACCACGTTCGAAAAAACATTCCAAAAATATGGCAATCCCCAAACTCGCTCCTGGTCCGAGAACAAGAAATAATCACTTGGGTCCACTGCGGGCAAGTGGTCCCAAAGTCCATAGGCAGCAATACTTATAAGCGCAATAATTATGCTGAGCGTTTTGATCGTTAAAATGACGGAGGTGTGTGCTTTTGCCAAGAACCATTACTTAACTCTCGACGCCGTTTTAGGCAATAAAAAAGGGCGCAGCAGTTGCGCCCTTAAAAAACGGTGTGGGTGGGGACGGGCTCAAGTGGCAGCTACTGCTGACTCACCGAACCCAAAAGACGGTCGAGGAAGGTGTCTTTACCTCTACCCTTGACTGGAACGTCGATCACATCTGCTTTTTTCACTTCAATCTTTGGCAGATAAATACGCAAAACACCGTCGCGATAATCAGCTTCGATTTTTTTAACATCGATGGTTTCTGGCAACGTATAAATTTTTTCAAACTTACCGAATCGCCGATGGTTATACACCACCTGGCTTTTTTGTGTTTTTACTTCTTCGTGTTTTCTTTCACCAGAAAGTAAGAGCTGCTCTCCTTCGACTTTCACAGTGAGATCCTCTTCTTTCATTCCAGGAAGATCAAAACTCAACATCATATAATTATCTGCCTCTTCGATATCCGCAGACAAAATTAAATTGTTGCCGGTGCTTTCCGTTTCAAATAACTCATCGAAATCGCGCAGCCAACCGTCGCGCAAACCGCCACTGACATGATGAAAGTATGGAACTAAAATATTCATACAGCCTCCTTTAATATTGGTATTTAAATTTAATATTTGTTGTTAGTAACTGTGTCTCAGTCTCACTCACAATGGAAATGTGCTATCAACTGCTTTTTCGTCAATGCAGATTTTGAAAAAAATATTTTGCTGTAGAGACCTTGACATCTCTTTCTAACAACTAAAATTTTTACGTCTGTCTTAAAATGAGACATTCATTCGCGGCCAATTTTTCTCCAGTTAACAATTTTGAATGCCCGTTTGGCCACCCAGTTTTTTCAGTCACCATTTTGAAACGCTCAGTTATTTTCGCTCTAAATTTACGTCCAGTTTTGCTAGAATAGATTTTGCCACTCTCCGTTTATGCCGCATATTTGTTGCAGGAGAGGAACAAACTGTACGTAATTCAAGGAGGCTAAATGAAAGAACTAGTTCGCTACGAGTTTCATGGCATGGACCCATCCGATTGGACGGAGGAATTTCTCGACAACGAAATCAAACCACTCCTCGCGTGGGCCCCTCGGCGAAGCACTCTGAGACTTAAAGTGGAGCGCCATCACAACGGTACTTTTGAGGGCAAATTAATCATCTACTCGCAAGGCTCGGCATTTGTGGTTGAGGCCCAGGATGAGGAAGATATTCTCACTCTCTGCATGAGTTTAAAAAAACGAATGAAGGCAAAATTGAGCAAATGGAAGAGCACCCACCACCATCACCCCATTAGCCGGGCTGGATAACCCTGAGAGGATTTACGCTTTGCGTTAGGGCGTCTTTTTCGTCCCCGCTAGAGCGTATTTGGAGTATCAGAAAGAGAGCTTTTTAAGCTCTCTTTTTTATTTGAGGTAATCCATATGAACGAAAAACTTTACGGCGAAGTCGCCATCGAAAACAACCAGTTAGAACGCTTTGAGAACCGCACACAACATCGCGATTACGTTGTGGATTTTACGTGTCCAGAGTTCACTTGCATCTGCCCGCGCAGCGGCTTTCCTGATTTCGCGACGATTTATATTTCATACACACCAGATAAATTTTGCGTGGAACTCAAATCGCTCAAACTTTACATCAACAAATTTCGTAATGAAAAAGTATTTCACGAAGACGTCACCAATCGAATTCTTAACGAACTCGTAGAACTGCTTCAACCAAAAAAAATGACCGTGAAAGCCGACTTCAGCGTCCGTGGAAATATTCACACGGTTGTAACCGCCACGCACGAAAAGGAACTTGGCCACTAACACCATGGAAATGAAGTTTCGCTACCGTTTCGAAGCGGCCCATCGATTTGTTAACTCCTCAAGTCCCGCTTGCATGACTCCCCACGGGCACACGTGGCACGCGACGTTGCATCTACAAAGCCTCAAAAATCTCAATGCTGAAAACATGGTCGTGGAGTTTTCAAAGGTGAAGTCTTTTTGGAAAATACTTCTAACTGATGTCTTTGATCACTCCTACATGTGCAATAGTCTAGATCCACTCATTGAAACCATTCTCACTTCCAATCCCGAAGCTCGGCTCATGAGATTCCCCGGCGACCCAACAACAGAAATGATTTCTCTTTTATTATTTCATAAGTGCGAGCTCGCACTGACTGAGTCCCCGCTTTCGGAGTTCGTAAAAGTCAGTGGCATTACCGTCGAAGAAACCCCCACAAATACAATCGTCTGCTCGCGCGAGTTCTACACAGAAAACATTCAAAATTTAAAGACTCCCGACTGCTGGTGGACAACCACGGACGTCGCAAGCCGAACCTTCTCTGCGTCCCCAGAGTAGTTATGTCCGAGTTCAACACGAGTCTCCCCCAGACCCAGGCAACCTCCGATCAAAGCCTTTCAACCACTCCTCTCGCATCGGCCTTACAGATTAACGATCTGTTTTGGACTCTTCAAGGTGAAGGCCGCTGGTCAGGCCGACGCGCGCTCTTTGTTCGACTGCCTTTTTGCAACTACGACTGCCCGTGGTGCGACACTGAATATAATAGTTTTAGAAAAGTAACAGAAGACGAGTTTTTGCAATTTACCAAGCATGAGCCCGCCCGCTTCGCCGTCATCACCGGCGGCGAACCCATGGCGCACAAGGATCTCGCAAGAATTATTATGTTACTAAAAAATGAGGGTTTCGAAATCGCCTGCGAAACCAACGGCAGTTTGCCAATTCCCGCAGCCATCGATTTTCCTACAGTCTCACCGAAACGCTACACGCAAAAAAAATATCCAGAGTTTTTTATTCATGCAGATGCACTCGCAAAAGCCAAAGAACTAAAATATGTTGTAGACACCGGTTTTGATTTCAAAATCCTCGATCGCCATAACTTGTCGAAACATGATATCTCGTCGGGGAGCAACTTAGAAACCGATGGATATATTAAGCCGCTTTCAGCAGAGAGCGTCGCTTCAAAGAAGTTCGCACCAACGAATATTCGTTATTCCCTCACCCCCGAGTATTCGACGATGAAACAGCAACTGCCGCGCATTCTCGCTTACATTAAAGACAATCCACAGTGGCAGCTCAATTTGCAAACCCACAAGTGGATAGATATTCCTTAGCCGCGCGTTGAAATAAACGCTCCGATAAATGTGACCACAGTTCCCACAATGCGCATGGTGCCCACTTGCTGTCCGCCAACGATCATATCCCACAGCAGACTACAAATGATCTGGGCGGCGATGCAAATCACGATGGCCTGTACAGCACCCACCTGCGAAAACGCAACAGCAAGGCCCATAACGAGCATAAAGCCGCAAATCCCAGGGACGACCCACCAGATTTTAAAATTGCTCATTTGCCCTTGCAGTCTAAATTCCGCAGGAAAAAGTCCCGGCTGAAAATAAACCGCCGAAAAAAGTAAAAGATTAAACACTAAAAACACAGTGCCGTTGAGAAGCAACGCCGACGAAAATCCCCAATCATCAGAAATAATCTTGTTAAGCCCCGACTGAACCACCGCAAACATCCCGGCCATCACCGAAAACAAAATCGCCATTTTAAACCTCCCATTTCGTCGTCCTGAGCGAAGCGAAGGATCTCGCTTCACAGGTCCTTCGCATTGCTCAGGATGACGTATTTACTTGTAGACCGCAAAAAAAAAGGCGTTCCGAGGAACGCCTTTTCATAGATCCAATTTCCGAAGAAATTAGAAGCGATACATGAAGCCTAAGCCGTAAGCCATCATTGCATCGTCAGCCTGACCTTCATCGTCAAAAAACACTTGTTCGTCAGCAGATGTAGATGCGATTTCTAGTTTCAATACAGCGTTTTGATCAACGTTGTACCAACCAGTTGCCGTGATTACAGATACATCGTTAGACCCTGATGGTGTTGCACCAAAAACAAGTCCATCATCATCAGAAACCATTTCGTAACGAAGACCTGCGCCCCACATTTCCATTTTGTAACCAGCATAGACAGCCATTGAAGTGGCCTCTACATCAGGAAGTGTTGATGGATCAGCTGCATCTTCAGTGGAAAGATCAGTATAATTAAAAGCTAAGTCGATCATGCTGTTCAACGTGTATGCGACTGTCGCATTGATACGAGTTGTATCACGGTAATCAACACCATCAGTCGCACCATCACGACCAGTCAAGTAGTTCAACTTGATTGATAAACCTTCAATTGGCTTGATCATTCCGTAAACACCCATGTGCTTGCTTTCGTTATCATCGTAGTCCGAATTTCCAGCTTGGTTTGAAACAAGCGCGCCCACGCTGATCATCTCGTTGATTGTGTAATCAGCGTTCAGACCAGTGAAAAAGAACGGGTTCAAATCTGTGAAAGCGTATGAACGAGTGTAGTTTAAGTTGTTCATATAGCTGTAAGATTCATGACCCATGTTCGCCGCGAATTTTCCAAGTTTAAATGTAAGACCAGTGTCTCCCACTTTATGATGGAAATAAGCGTTTGTAAGATTCAATGTTGATTTAGGAGCGCCACCGAAAGTTGTGTTGTTGATAGTGTCAAATAATCGACCGTATCCAATACCAACTACAATTCCACTGTTGCCCATTGCTTTTTCAAGTTGAAGTTCCATTTGATCAACTGAAAAATCGCCGCTGTTTTCGCCGTTGAATGGCACCAATGTTGGTGCACCAGTTCCGTTTGCGTTAACGTTGTCGCCTTTTCCGCTCTCCAAAAATACTGAAGTAGCGATATCGCCCGAAATCTTAAATCCATCTTCAGCAGCTACTGCAACACTTGCAAATGCAAGGGTAGCTAACGTCATAACTATTTTGTTTCTCATATGAATGCCTCCTACGGTTGTTTCATTTGTTGCTTACCACCAAGCTTGCTCCTTCTTTTTGTAATTTCAACAAAAAAAATGTGCCACTCAGTCAGTGTGATGTTGAAAGTCCTTGGAATTGCTTAAAAAACACCAAACACTGATGCGTATTTGCATCTATATTGTGCATTTCACCCTTTTTGCTGCAAAAAATAGTGCTGTAGCGACACTCACGTGACCAAAAAACGACAGGTCCTAACGTTATGCGTTAACGTCAAAAAGTCGCTATTTTTAGCAGTTTGAAGCGCGCACACTGTATTTAATGAAGTTTATTATTGGTTTTGTTCTCATCGCTTTCGCATCGGCCCTGGTCGCCTACGATCAGCTCAACATCTCCTATTGGCAAAAGCCTCCAGAGATTCGCGCCAGTGAAAAATGGAAAAGCGAAGTCGAAAGAGTCACCCGTCAAAATAACAAATTGAAAACAGCACTCTTGCTACTTTCAAAGATCGATCAAACCACGACCGATCAACAGTTTAAAGAAATGATCGATCGTACGAATTCACCTTTTAAAGTTGTACAAAAGGGAAAGTACTCACTCAAACTGCAATTTATGCCGTGGATTGAAGAGATGAAGTATGGATATTTAATTCAACACGAACTCTTTGATGCCAATGGAAATAAGGTCTCTGAATTTAACGTTAACGTCGACATTGGCAAGCTCTGGTAATTCGAATCACGTGCAGACGTCGAGCGAAAATCGAAACTCGTAATTTTCATTTTGCCTAGAATATCCTTTTTCTTCAGTAAATGACGTTCGACCGCGATAGTCGGCGGCCTTCTTATAAATGTCGGGGTCGTCAATAAACTCAAAATTCGTTGAAGACATTTTTAAAACCAGATAAGGGCTTTCCGATTTAATACCCGGGTAATCATCATATTCTTTATATTTGCCCGCGACACGCGTGAACATGACGTAGACTGTGGCGTTTTTAGCATCGGTGTGAATAACAAACGCGTCTTCGTTGGGAAGAATGATTTCTTCAAAGACTTTTTTTTGCTTCTTTTTGTAGATACGGACCGATTCAAAAAAACTAGGAGTCAGCCATACATCCTTGTTACCCTCGGCGAGGCCCACCAGCACAGATTTATTTTTGATGCCCTTAACGAGAAAGTCAGAAATAAAAACCGATCCGTCGTAGGAACACGGGCCCTCCCCAATCCCTTTGCTGTTGTTAATGACGATA
>JANPLN010000032.1:0-26977 GCA_031426555.1 Bdellovibrionales bacterium
TAGACTGATCACCGAGGAATTAAGGTGTACGACGAAATGGACAGTTGGCATAGTCGGTATAGCCAAATTCAATCGCATTCTCATCAAGGATTTTAATCACCGTGCGAACGTCTTTAAATCCGCTGCTCAAAAAACCTGCAAACGAGCTTCTTTCCTGAACCTTGAGTTTGTTATTTTTAAACACGTGACGTTTAACCACTTGCGAACTGATCGATTTCACACTGTAAACTTTATTGGTATTGATTCCTGGAATTATTTCTTTATGGTTTTTTAAATTTTCCCGTGAAACCTCGATCACAATTGCATTTGGATCGTTTTTCGCGCGACTTACCTTCAATTCTTCTAGACCGCGGCAAAAATAGTCCTCGCTTTCGACGCTCGTAAAATTTCCAAATACATTCGTCAAACCTTCCGGCAAATTTGCCTTAGCCTCTACACTTAATAGCAAACAGGATAAAACAACCAAAGAACTGTTTTTCATAACTTAAACTCCTCATTAATTTGCACAAGGTTATCACTACGATGAAACTGGTTACCACTGTTAAACATACTCACTACACAAAATGAATAATAAGCAGGAAATAAACTTAAAAAATTAAAACAACAGATAATATTTACATTAAAAGATTCCGAGGCCTTTTTTGGGGGCGGTGACGAGAAGGACGCCGTCGATGTACTCGCGGCGAACGAGGTCTTTGTCGGCGGGAACTGGGAGTTTGAATTCCTGATGCACTGTTTGATAATTATTCGTGGCCAGCTTTTCGCCTTCGTACTGGAGTTTTTGCTCAAATTTTCGCGCGCCAGTCACAGTAATGCGATCTGGTTGCACAAGGACTTTGATGTTTTTTAATTCGTGCTCGGGAACTTTCAGGGCGACTTGATATAACGCGCCCTCATCTTTCATCTTGGCCCCGAGTTCTTGCACACGATAGAAATCGTCTTTTTGTAAATTATTTTGGTCTTTCATTTTTTGCAAAGAATCGTACTTGGTTTTCTCATATTGCTCTTGGTATTTCAAACGCTGATCTTCCAGCACCAATTGGTAATTCACTTCACTGGAGTTGTACTGATTTTCAAATTCGTCGGCGCGACCGCGAATTTGTTCCTGGTAATGGACTTTCTCTTTATCGATTTCAGTTTCGTAATGATGTTTCTGGGCTTGGCGAAGGCTCTCATAATTCTGCTGCTCCAACTGAATCTGCTCGTTGTACTTTTTTTGCATCTCATTCACGTTGGTTTTGGACTGCCGCTGGAGCTCCTGCTGACGCTGTTGATGAACTTTTGTATCAGCCTCGATTTCCTGCTTTTGACTTTTTTCCGTGGCATTGTGAGTTTTTTCGTACTCTTTTTGTTTTTCGCCAAGCGATTGCTTCTGCTCATGGCGAACCGAGGCTTCTTGGCGAGTTCGCTCTTCGATGGCTTTTTGATAACTGCGCTGTTGCTGCTCTCGTTGTTTTTCGATTCGGGTTTGGTGGGCGCTTTTTTCGGTATTGATTTGCTTGCTTTGCTGATCGCGAAGTTCATTCATCGCAGCCGAGTGAGTTTTCTTCTCATCGCGAACTTCTACCTGCTGTTTCTGTTTTGTCTTTTTCAGCTCTGCATTTTTTGCCGGATTAGAATTTTCAGGTCGATTGCCTGAATTATTTATACCGTCCATAGAACTCCTCCTGAGCAGAATGAACAACCCTTATTCTAGCACAGCAGAAAGCTATTTGGATCCCTCGTCGGAGAAAGGTCGGGTACAGAGTTTTTTAAAGCCATCGCCGCGTGCCCAACACATCCAATGGTCTAGGATCTGCAGTGTTTGAAATGGCGTGATGGGATAATAAAACACGTACTGGTCGGGCATTAAGGTCGATAGAATCTCGCGTGACGTGTTGGTCTTCGTATCGGTGAGTTTTAATTTGTACACTCGATACTCAGCAAACAGCCTGGGAGGGCAAAAAAGCGAAAATAAAATTATGAGCAAGAAGAGTCTCATACTTTGTTATCGGCTCTTCGCCCCCAATTCCTTAGGGCGCAGCTGTTTAGTGTTTTTCGACAGACCTGTTCAGAATGCTATTGTCCACAATCTTAAAGTACGCGCGGATCAATAATGCATGATCGTGAATACTCAGGGTATGTAAATAGGTCTTCTTTTCATCGATCGATTTCATTCGTATAAACTTGTAAAGCAACTCTTGAACTTGTTTTAACTTTTCGACAGTGTTTTCCTCGAGAGTGGGATCTTCACTGCGAATCGCGCGAACAATGTCGGCCTTATCAAATAAAATATGGATTCCTCGAGCCGACTGATGAATCAGTTGGTCCATTTTCTCTAGACAGTCATGAGTTAAATCCGTCACAAAGCCTCCTTGCGTGATAGATCTAATACCGGAGAGGGTCGCGACCATGCGAACCTCCGAGAGCAGCTCTCTCTATCTTTGATTGTGTGGAGTGCAACCCAACATTTCAACTAAGTTCGCAGATTGACATCTTCCGTCAACGCTTCTATCCTTTTTATGGGGGTCCAGTCCGTGACTAAAAAAAGCCAAAAACCATCCTATGATGAAAAAATAATCATCGACGAGAAAAACAAACTGATTTTCAAGACTGAAGACGAGGTCCTGAAGCACTTTGATAAGCAGATCACTGCCTTGGAAAAAGAATTCTTAAGCCTCCGCCCTAAAAAAGACTTCACCGACGAACAGGCTGCCAAACTCGAAAAGTACCTGGATATCACCTTAGATAATCCCGATGAAGTTTGGGTCGACAAAAAAACAGTGAAGGCCAATCCAATTCATATCTTTGTAAAGCGCATCGAAGTTCCAGAGGAGGATGATTTATATTACATCGCCCTCACCTACTCTTCAGACAGCGTGCCGACTTTTGTTTTTTTACATTTTCCAACCAAGCACGCGCAGCTTGTAGATAAATATCGTCGCGGCGACATGGATCAGGATCGCAACGCCAGCAAAGTCGAACATGGATGCATCGAGGGCGACGCGCTTTCCGAAGGTGATGACCTCGCCCTGGGACTGTACAAAGCCATGCTCACTCTTCGTCAAGACGACGACCTTCCCCCAGACGAATTTCAAACCTACGCCGAACTTCGTGAGGGCGCCATCGAGGAGCCCGATGAAATCTGGCGCAATACGGATCTCGCTGGAAATGTTTTGGTGAATTTTATCAAAGATTTTTCCATGTCCAACGAACCGCTATATTACGTGGTGGTGACATTGGAAGATGCTGATTCCAGCAGCCATGCGTTGTTGTTTTCGTTCCCAACGGGGGATGAATCTTTAGTGGATCGATATCGTCATGGAGAGAATCTGCATGCCGATGAAGTGGTTCAGGAATCTAGCCACTGAACCTATTAAAAGCGTTTCTTTTTAACTAAAACCGACGAAAGTTCTTCAAGCACAAAACCGAATCGAGAATTCAGCTCCTGAAGCTGGTCGATGTTGAAGCGCAGAAGCTCTAAAACATCCACGTCTTGCTGAGGTGGAGCGACAGTTTCTGTGGGCTCCTGTGAGTCTCTCCAAACAGAATACGGAGATTCCCCTGATGCAAACAGCGTTTTTTTAAGATCTCCAAAGTTGTGGCTCGCTTTTGTTAGACTCATGTATACCCTTCGACAAGATCTAGTAAAGTTTATGTCAGTATCCCGTTCAACTTAAATTCCCTTAAAAAGCACTTTTATGCCGCAAAATGTAACTTCTTCAGTATTCGCATTTTAAAGCTTCTATTTCCAATTCGCCTATATTGCGTCTCTCCACGTTGTTAGAGCCTAAAGTGGCGATCATTGATGTGTAATCTGTTGTGTCAATGTGAAGAAGGCCCAGCACATGACCTAATTCATGCACAAAAAGAGCCACAAGATCGTATTTCCCAGGCTCACCCGCATCACTTGTCGATAATGGCTTCGTAGCGTTGATTCGCATATCCGCTTCGAAGATACGATCGTCTGCCCAATTGATTTCTGTCTCGGCCTGTTCAGTGCCTTTGCCGGGCCACCCGTCGACCATGCTCACAATATTTTTTCCGTCTCTATAAAACCCTGAAGGCGCGTTCATTCGGCCGCCATACTTAAAAAAAGCACCGCGTTTGAATCCCTGTGCAACCACAGTGTCATTCCAAATCGTGATCGCTTTTTCGAGAGCTTCGGCTTCTTCATCGTCCACCGACTCGTTGGCATACATCGTCACTGGCGTCTTCCACGCCCACGAAACGCGTTGCTGATAACTGTTCTGTTGAAAATGACAGGGAGTTTCGGGTTGCGGCGTTTTCACGCCACAGGCCGGAAGCGCGCCAGCAATTATAAGTCCTAGGATCCATCTTAAAGAGTGTTTCATGACCTCTTGTAAAGCAAACCACGCACCGCTCGAACCACCTCCAACATACTGATATTGTTCAATTTGAAATATGCTCGGAATTACGACAGGTGTTGAAAGCTCACGGCCTGAGGCCACAACGGGATCCACCGTGCTCGCAAAAAATATTCGTAAATAATTGATATTACTGTCTTTTTTCAAGTGTATCGTTTGTAGACACATGACAGTTGTCGGAAAGACAATTTGGGGCTTACACTAAGATGATGCAGTCCGTACTTATCGTAGAAGACGATGTCACCATTTCCAATCACATCAAAAACCTCCTATTGAAAGAATCCTGTAGCGTCCATCAAATTGAGGATGCGGCAGGTTTTTTAGAATTGGTGCACAAAAAAACGCAGTACGATGGAATTATTTTAGATCGTTTGATCGGCACCTACGACACCAAACAGTTTTTAAAACAAATCAGAAATAACAATCCACAGGCCTCCCTCTTAATTGTTTCGGCGATCAATACGCCTGCCGAACGGGCCGAGCTTATTAATCTCGGAGCCGACGATTATATAGGAAAACCATTTGTGGATCAGGAGCTTCTCGCCCGGATGAAATCGCTGCTGCGACGAGGTTCCGCACAGCGCTCTCAATATCGCCAACTTAAAAATGCAGTTCTCGATCTAGAAAAACGTCTGCTCATCTGCGGTGAAAAATCAGAGATGCTACCAAGTAAGGAATTTATGCTTCTCAAAGTCCTTTCCGATGACGTCGGCAAGGTTTTTGAGAAAAACTTTCTCCTCGAAACCGTCTGGGGCGTGGACAGTTCTGTCGAAAGCAACGTTCTCGAGGTGACCATCGGCAACCTTCGCAAAAAAATCATCCAGCTCAATGCCGAATTCCAAATAAAAAACATGCGCAACTCAGGATATTGGATTGAGATTTAGATACTTTTTCATTATCGGCGTGGTTCTCTTCATCGTCTCGCTGATTACCATTGTCGGCCTTTACTTTATCCAGATGAACGAGCGAAAAGAGTCCATTGATTCTCGACTTTACGAAACCGCTCAGATATTGCTGAGTTCGGACATTCTCGATAGCCCGCACATCGACATGGACAAGGCCAAACAGCTTTTGGAATTTAATGTTGGCAAAGGGCAGTCGGAGAATTTTTTCCTGGTGCGAAACGCCACTGGAAAAATTTTGTACAAATATAATATTTTAGCCACCGAGTTTGAGTATATTCCCCTCGAGGACACCTGGCATACCGTGGACCATCCTGAAAAGTACATTCGCGTTTTGAGTGTCAATTTGCCGAAGCTCGAAGACCGATCCCTGCAAGTTGGAATTATTGTTAACAAGCAGCTGATCATCCCGCAGTTTTTTTCGAAAATCACCTGGCTCACTCTGCTCTTAACCAACGGAATCGGAATTCTGATTGCTTGGGCGCTGGCAAACTTTCTCACGCTTCCCATTCGCAGGCTCTCAGAGTTTTTAAACAAGAGTGCGCAGATGGAAAACGGCGCCTTCTCGCTTGCCACCATCACCGACAGCGAACTTCGTCCATCGCCCACCAGTCGCGACGAATTTGACCAGCTGGTAGTGGCCATCAATCAACTCATCACGCGCGTAAATCATGGACTGCAGGTTTCGCGATTGTGGACCTATCAAATGTCCCACGAAATCAAAACTCCACTTTCCATCATCAATTCCGTATTAAGCCCAACCTCGCAAGATACAATGGGCGCCTTGAAAGAAAAAATTCGCGGCCAGATTTTTAAAATCTCCGAAACCGTGAATGCTTTTTTAAGCTGGGCCGAAGCGCAAAACGTACGCCCGCCAGTTTCGCACGTCATACGAATTAGCCGACTGGTCAATGATGTTACAGACAGAACTCAACTAAAAATCGATTCCAAATTAAAGGTCGATATTCAAGACGATTTTATTGTCGCGATTAATTACAATCAAATGGAGCAAGTGTTGACCAATTTGGTCGTGAACGCATTTACCCATGGAAACACTGAACCGCAAATTTGCATCCACTCCCATGACTATATCCTTACCGTCTCCAACCATGGATCGCCTTTTCCGCAAAAGATCATCGATAATCTGGGGCAGCCATTCAACAAAGGCGATTCCGAACCCCGCGACATTTACTCAATGCGTGGTACTGGCTTGGGCTTGGCCTATGTGGCCACTGTCTGTCAGATCAACAACTTCCCACTGCACATCGACCACCAAAATGGAATCACTGTGGTCTCCATGGACCTGAAGTCTGCGGCTTCGCGAGAATAAGTCGCGGGAATAATTAACTGCAATGTTCGCCATTTCATAGACGAAATGCTTAATGCAGCTTCTTGATATCTTGATAGAGGTCTCTGATTTGATTGTGGTCGACGCGGTACTGCTTACCGCACATTTCACACTGAACATCGACCACTTCTTTGTCGATGATCATTTTTTGCACTTCGTCTTCGCCAAGCAGTCTGAACGAACCTAACACTTTATCGATATTGCAGGAACACGCCACTTGCACGATATGGGGATGCTGCCAATACTTGCCTTCTTTACCTACGAAAAACATTTTTAACAGATCTTCGCCGTTCACTTCCGGCGTTAAAATGTGCGAGAGAGAGCCCAAAGCGCGAACACTGCTTTCCACGCTTTCAAGATCTTCTGTTGTGTGGCCCGGCATCATTTCTATCAGCAAACCACCCGCGCCCGTCACCACGCCCTCGCTGCCCAACAGGACTCCAGAGCTCAATACGCAGGGAATTTGCTGTGACATGCGAATGTAACTTGCGAGGTCTTCAGTGATCTCACCGCTTTCAATCAAAACCTGGCTCACCTGCGGACGAGCGTTGCCTTTGATAAAAGTAGAAACTGTGAGAGTTCCCTCGCCCACATGGGGAGAAAGGATAAGGTTTCCCCTTTCTACGGACATGGGCAACTGGGGCTCGGCAATGTAAGCCCGTACGCTGCCTTCGTAGGACGCCTGCGCAAAGACCATGCGCATTGCTCCACTGCAACGCATTTGTACGGAGAGGGCTTGTTCGTCTTTGAGTTGCATGGCGAGAAGCGTGGTCCCCACCAACGTGCGTCCCAAGGCCAATGTGGAGGTGGGCGACGTTTGCTGAATGGTCCGCAAATGATTTAACAAACCAGTGCACACAATGGCCGAGGCGCGGACTGTTCCAGCAGAATTTATAAATTTGTAGATTCGGGCTTTACTCATTGTTCAAAATCGAGTTTAACACTCAAAACTATGTCAGCCTACCAAAATATGAAAATTTACATCCTTCGACATGGCGAAAGAAGCGGCGGTTACGGCGACGTATCGCTGTCGCCAGAAGGCCAGCAGCAAGCCATTTCCTTGGCCAATAATGCTTCGCTGCAAGATACAAATCTGGTGCTCTGTTCGCCAAAACTTCGCACGCGCGAAACCATCCAACCTCTCTGTGCACGCTTACAATTGACAATTGAAATTGCGCCCGAGCTTGACCAAAGAAAAGCCATCGAAACCGAAGGGGAGTTCATCCGCCGCGTTCTAAACTTTTTAGACGACTGCGTGCAGACGCGAAATGGACAAAACCTTTTGCTCTGTTCACACTCCGATTGGTTGCAAACGGCAATAATGCACTTGCCACTGCCTCTCCACAAGGCGGCTGCACAGAGCTTTTTTAGTTGCGCCGACTTTCGCACGCTCGTCTACAGCAACAGGCAGTGGGATCTTGTATGACACTGTGGTGCATCGGACGAAATTATCGCGAGCACGCAAAGGAACTTAACAATCCTATCCCTGCGAAACCGCTTATTTTTATAAAACCCGAAGGAGCGGTGACGCGAGCTCCGCAAATTCAGTTGCCTCCTGCGAGCGGCCCGATTCACTTCGAATGCGAACTGGCCATCAAATTAGGTGCAGACCTTAAACCCAGCTCTTTGGCTCTGGCTTTAGATCTTACGGCTCGCACCGTGCAAGAAGAGCTCAAAAAGAAAGGGGAACCTTGGACTCTTGCGAAGGGATTTATTGGTTCCTGCCCCATGAGCGCCGAGATTCCTTTTCCCGCTGATTTTAACAATTTACAGTTTGAGTTTTATAGAAACTCTCAGCTGGCACAACGGGGCGTTGTTACAGAGATGATTTTTTCGCTGCCGGTGCTGTTGGAATATCTCACCCAGCACTTTCCAATCCTTCCAGGGGATTGGATATTAACCGGGACACCGGCTGGTGTAGGTCCGCTCGCAAGCGGTGATTCCTTAAAAGCTCAAATCCCAGGCAGGCTCGAAGCCTTCTGGGTCGTACAAGAAACAGTCCTAATTAAATAATTGCGATTTTTTCCCCCTCAGGCCATACTCCCCGCCATCAAATAGACTCTGGGGAGGTTCTTGTGGATTTACAGACTCGTATTGAATCAAAAGGTCGCGAAATTTTTCAATCCCTCGGCGACAATGGCCAGTCGATTTTTAACAAAGACTGGTGGTACGGAAAAATCATGGAATGGAGCATGCAAAACCCCGCGTTTAAAACGCAAATGTTTCGTTTTGTGGATGTTCTCCCCACCCTATCTTCCAGCTCCGAAGTGGCCCGTCACCTGAAAGAATATTTTGCGGAAGGTGGAGAAAGTCTTCCTTCGGTTTTTAATTTTGGTGTAGGCCTTGGCTCCCTGGCTCCGGGCCTGATGGCTGGCACCATTAAAAAGAACGTCGTGCAAATGGCAAAAATGTTTATCACCGGCGAAAACCCCGAAGAGGCCATTGTTGTTTTAAAAAAATCGCGCAAAAATAAAATGACATTCACCTTGGATATTCTGGGCGAAGCGTGCTTGAGCGAAAGCGAAGCGCAGGATTATCAAAATCGCTACATGGAACTGATGGATTGGATCGTAAAGGACAGTAAAAAGTGGGACTACGAACCTCTTATTGATACGGATCATGCCGGCCCCATTCCCAAAGTGAATATCTCGGTAAAAATCACCGCCCTCTATTCGCAAATTCACCCAGAGGCGTGGCAACACTCCATCGACATGGTGAAAGATCGCTTGCGTCCAATTTTTCGCAAAGCCAAAGAAGACTTTGTTTTTATCAACGTCGACATGGAAAAATACGCCATCAAGGATCTCACCATCGAAGTGTTCAAACAGCTTCTGATGGAAGAAGAGTTTAAAACTTACCCGCACTTGGGTATTGTGATTCAAGCGTACTTGCGCGATTCACTCAAAGACGTGCAAGCTCTTACGGATTTTGCGAAGAAGCGCGGAACGCCTTTTTCTATTCGTTTGGTCAAAGGTGCCTATTGGGATTACGAAACTGTGGGGGCTCGCCAAAAAAATTGGCCTGTACCGGTTTACACCATCAAAGCTCAGTCGGATGCCAACTACGAAGATTGCACAAAATTTCTCCTCGACAACAGCCGCTACGTTCGCTTAGCTGTGGCCTCGCACAATATTCGCTCCATTGCCTTTGCAATGAGTTATGCCGACCAGTTAGGTCTGCCAAAAAACATCTTCGAAATTCAAATGCTCTTCGGAATGGCTGATCCGTTTAAAAAATCCATTGTAACACAAGGGTATCGATTGCGTGAATACTGCCCCGTGGGCGAAATGCTACCGGGAATGTCGTACCTCGTTCGTCGCCTTTTAGAAAATACCTCGAACGATTCGTTCTTGCGCTCGAAGTTTGCCGACAACGCCTCGGACCAGACTCTGCTGGCCGATCCAAAAATTAAATTGACAGGCTTAAAGGATTTGGATTTTGCAAAACCAAGTTTTACCAACGAAGCGCCGGTGGATTTTGGCATCACCAGCGAGCGCGAAAAAATGATTCGCGCCATCGAGCAATTTAAAAAATCCAATTACGGCAAAAAATGGTCGGCCTGTATCAACAACGAATGGGTGACCAGCAGCGAATGGCTCAACAGCCACGATCCCTCTACAGGAGAAGTGATCGGCCAGATTGCAGCGTGCACAGCCGAACAGGCTGAAAAAGCCATGCAAGCGGCCCACAAGACCTTTGCCACGTGGTCCACAACTCCTGTGGAAACTCGCTCGGCTCTCCTCGACAAAGTGGCTGATATTTTTGTGCGCGATCGCTTTGAAATCTGCGCCAGTCAAGTTTTGGAAGCGGGAAAAACTTGGAAAGAAGCCGACGGCGACGTCACCGAGGCCATTGATTTTATTCGTTACTACGCCCGCGATATGCGCAAACTCAACATTCCACAGCGCGTGGGCGGCGTGCCTGGCGAAATTAGTCTTTATACGTATCAAGGGCGCGGCGTAAATGTTGTCATCGCTCCGTGGAATTTTCCTTTGGCGATCCTCACTGGCATGGTGGCCGCATCGGCCGTCACTGGCAACACCGTGGTAATGAAACCCGCCGAACAGACCTCCATCATCGCCACCTATTTGATGAAGGCTTTCATTGAGGCAGGATTTCCAAAAGGCGTTTTACACATGATCACCGGTCGCGGTGAAGTGGTGGGCGAACATTTGGTGGCCCATCCGCAAACCGTGATGATTTGTTTTACCGGCTCAAAAGACGTGGGCATGCGCATTTTGCAAAGAGCCTCCGTGCTTCAGCCAGGACAAAAAAATATCAAACGCACCATGACGGAGCTCGGCGGCAAAAACGCCATCATCATCGATTCCGATGCAGACTTGGACGAAGCTGTGGTGGGCGTGCTTTATTCGGCCTTTGGCTTCCAAGGACAAAAGTGTTCGGCCTGCAGTCGCGTGATTGTTCTGGAAGATATTTATGAACGTTTTGTAGATCGTCTGGTAGAGGCCGCCCGTTCTATCGAAATGGGCGCTGCCGAAAATCCAGCCTCGTGGATGGGTCCTGTGATCGACAGCGAGGCCTGTGAACGCATTAAAAAATATATCGAAATTGGCAAACAGGAAAGCAAACTGATTTATCAGGGTGTGGTCAACGAAACCCGCGGCTACTTTGTTTCGCCAACAATTTTTGCCGATGTTTCGCCACAGGCGCGCATCGCTCAAGAAGAAATTTTTGGTCCTGTGCTCGCTTTGATTAAGGTGAAAAACCTTGAAGAGGCATTATCCGTGGCCAACGGCACAGACTACGCTTTGACTGGCGCCTTTTACTCACGCAGCCCGGGCAATATCGAAGCGGTAAAGAAATCTTTTAACGTGGGCAACCTTTACATCAACCGCGGTTCCACCGGAGCCATGGTGGATCGCCATCCGTTCGGTGGTTTTAAATTATCCGGTGGTGGCAGCAAAACCGGCGGCCCCGATTACTTATTGCAGTTCATGGATCCAAAAGTCACAACGGAGAACACGCTCCGCCGCGGCTTTGCACCAGACTAATATTAGTCGGTGCTTCACACCTCCTTACCAAAAGGCACTTGGCACCTTTTCGAGGAGGCAAAAGGTACGCCGTTCCGCTTGCGGTACGCCGTACCTTTTGGTTGAGATGTGCGTCATTATTAGGGGGATCTTGTGGGGGGATTTTTATTTTTGCTTTGTGTGTCCGCTTTTGGGCAGGTGCCGGAGTGGTCGCAGCAGGCGTTGATTCCTGATGGGGGTCGGTGGAATCCCTATGGATTTTCTGAGGATGATTTTGCTGCGAAACGCAGACAAGGGCAGATGCATGCGCATCTTTATCCTGTAGAATCCACTGGGATTTTAATTCCTGAAAAACCTTTGCGCGAGATTTTGGACAACACCACGTGGAATCCCCTAGTGGCTATTCTGAATGAGATTTTTAAAGACGTTACTGACGTGGACAGTTTTGACGGGCTGTTTCGCTGGGCGGGCCTGGTGCCTCCGCCGAATGGCAATTCACCGTCGCAATTTTTGGTGGCGCTGCCTGAAAGTTTCCAAAACGGGGATCTTTATGGGTTCTCGCGCCTTAAAAAAAATGGCGTTGATGTTTTTACGATGAGCTGTGCGGCCTGCCACTCGGATCAACTTTTTGGTCAGACCGTTCTGGGTATGAGCAAACGCTTTCCCCGCGCCAATGACTTTTTTATTCGCGCACAGAAAGCGGCGCCTCTTTACAGTCCGTGGCTTGTGCAATTGTACACTGGGGCCACCGACGCGGAGATGGAATTTTTGAATCGCGCTTTTAAAAACCTCAATGCCGTGGGCTTGCGGAAGCCCAACACTCTAGGGCTCGACACCTCCCTCGCGCAGGTGGCTCTCTCGCTCAATAAGCGGGCGGCTACACCCTGGGCCGAAAAAGATCCATTCTACGAAAACGCTCCGCGCCCCGACGACTTAGATCGTTACCCCGGAGACTCTAAACCCGCCGTGTGGTGGAATACAAAGTACAAAACTCGCTGGCTCTCCGATGGCTCGGTGATCGACGGAAATCCGATTTATACCAATCTACTGTGGAACGAAATCGGTCGTGGAAGCGACTTGCACGAGCTCGATGCCTGGTTTGCAAAAAATCCAAATGTGATCGAGGAACTCACCACCATGGTGTTTTCCTCGGAGGCGCCGCGCTTTGAGGATTTTTTTGCAGCCGAAAAAATCAACCGCGAGTCTGTAATTAGCGGTGAAAAGATATTTTTGCGCACCTGCACCCGATGCCATGGTGTTTACGAAAAAAACTGGAATCAACCCAACGCTGAAATGTTAACCTGGGCTGAACAGCTGAAAACTCGCCGCGTGGTTTATCCGCAACCCACCCGCGTGTACGACGTAGGCACCGATCCCTTCAGACGCCGGGCCATGAAAAGTTTGGAGCGCTTAAACGAGCTGCAAATATCGAAAAATCAAGGCATCGTCGTGCAGGCCCAGGAGGGCTACGTTCCTCCACCGCTTGTTGGTATCTGGGCGCGGTGGCCGTACTTGCATAATAATTCGATCCCCAATCTCTGCGCACTCCTCACGCGCTCTGAGAAGCGCCCTAAAACCTATGTGGCTGGGCCACCGAAAGACGCTGTTCGGGATTTTGATAGTGAGTGCAATGGTTATCCCCTCGCTGCCAAAACGCCCAGCGATTGGTTTGTCGATCCCGATTATTTCTTCAATACTAAAATTAAAGGCTTATCTAATTCGGGTCACGATGAAGGAATATTTTTGAATCGAGGAGTCGATATTTTGTCAGCACAAGACAAAAGCGATCTCATTCAATTTTTACAGACTCTCTAGGTTCCTTTTTCTAAAACGATCCCATGTCTTGACCTGCCACTCCCATCACCTTTAGATTGAAGGCCGGTGATGAAAAAACGAACATTCCTTATTCTTATTAGCGGTCTTCTCTTTTTTGGGTTGTGTTTTTTATTTGTAAATGACTTCTTCTTAAAGTCTGCCGTGATGCTCACACAGGATACGAATTGTCGATGTGAGCAGAATAGCGAAGCCGATGTTTTCGAACACCCCTTGCGCTACGTGCGGAATAACTACAAAGGCGTTTGTGTTGATTCTTGCAAGTATCGGTACCCCTTGGTCATTCACTCTTCGAAAGACGAGAAGATAATTTCTGTGGCCAACACCCTGCATGAGCAGCAATTTTGGGTGGCGGAGATACCCGTGGACGCCATTACCTCCGTGAAAGTGCTTTTTGAAAACTTTGCCCCCGGCATTAACCACGTCGCGTTCCAATTTATATTTGCGCCGAAGCACGAAGTTTTGTTGCACCCACAGAGTCGCTCTTTATTGCAAAAATTCACACACATTCAGTCCATTGTTCTGTCGCCCGAGGCAGCTCCGCCCATGGGTCACAAATACAACCTTTGGGACGGCTTCATGGGCAACTACGCGCTGATGAATCGTTTTGTGAGCTACGATGCCTATCGAGATATGGCTCTTCAATTGAAGCATCCTCTCAAGTCCCATCGCCTTAAGATCAATTTGCAAGAGGCACAAAGTCTTTTGAGTTTTTTGTTGCTGGATGCAAAGAACGTCTATCAAAACCAGTATCAGCTGGTTTTTAACAACTGCGCCACATCGGTCATTGATTCAACTCTGCAAGCAAAAAAGATGCTGCGGTCTAAAACATGGGATGTTTGGGATGTGCTCGACCCACTCAGAGGAATTCCAAGCACGCAACCCATAGGTACGATGCGAACACTTCAGTGGTGGGGCTTGATTGATGCCGACTCTCTAATCGACAACTAAAGACAGCAGCTGATTTTCTTTGCCCATGGTAAACTCGAAGGTCGCATGGCCTGCAGCCGTTTGAACTTCGTAAACTTCGGTTTTTTTCTGACCTTGTTTGCGAACAGACACTTTGCGAATGGAATTTAAACCCGGAGCCAATGCGGCCGCGTTACTTTCGATAAACTCAAAACGATCGCGAACCATTGTCGCGCCATTCGAATTGGCGTTAAGCGTGATTTGTGTCACCCGTCCGTTGTCGGTGGTGATCGAGTACTTTCCTGCCAGAGGGCCGAAGGTTAAACTATCCGCTGCCGTTGGTCTTTGTGCCACCTCGGTGATTAACTCTTTATTTAAATTTTCAAAAGTTTTTAAATTGTCGGTTTTTACAACGGGCGAAAGACTCGCCAGCCCACGCTGAATTTTTTGCTGCTTTTCAACTTCCATTTCTTTTTGGAAGAGCGAAAAATTAAAGCTAACTACCAGAAGCATCAAAAAAGCCATGGTACCAGCCGTCACGCCTTTGAGATCAGCGGCACCTGTCTCATTTCTCTTAGCACCTGGTTTGGGTTTCGGCTTAAAAGGAAGAACGTTAGATTTGTCCTTGTTATCACTCATATTCAACTCCCGTTACCTTATCTAGTATGCGAATCACGTACCAAACGTCGATCAATCTAAACGGAGGAAAGTCCTGTAAAGCGTCTCAATGTTTAACACTGACCAACTATTTATCGGTATCGACCGTTCACTTATTGAGACATAAAAACGTCTCAATCTGAAACGTTTTTGTCATGGACACTGGGTATAGATATTGCCTCAAAGCTATTGGCCTGGTACCTTTTTTGGATGATGTTTTTGCGATCTCTATTTTTTCCGATTGGTCTTTTATTCTTGTCGAACATTTTTATGACCTTCGCATGGTATGGTCATCTGAAGGACCACAAAACCTCGGCCCTATGGCTGGTGATCCTCAGCAGTTGGGGTATTGCTTTTTTTGAATACACACTGATGATTCCTGCCAACCGCTTAGGACTTCAACACTACAATCTCGCTCAACTTAAAATTATTCAGGAAGTCGTGACCATGATTGTATTTTCGGGGTTTGCAATTTTTTACATGAAAGAAAATTTACGCCTGGATTATCTTTGGGCCAGTCTTTGTTTAGTAGGCGCTGTGTACTTTATTTTCCGTGGCTCTTAACACTTCCGCTTCCCAAAATCTTTTCGAGCTCCACTAGTTTTAACCCGGCAACCTTTGGTCTTCCAAACCGCGGATCCTCGGGGAACGGCTGCGAAACTCCGTTGCGAACATAACCGAAACGTTCGTACCACGCGATGAGTTCCAAGCGCGAGTGAATCACCGTTATTTTTGCGAGACCAAATCCCCAGCTTCGAATCTGCTCTTCACAAAACAGTAAGAGTTTTTTTCCCACCCCTTGATTTTGCACAGCGGTGCTCACCGAAACCATACCGACGTAACCGAAGTTTGATTCTTTTTTAAGATGAACTGAGGCTGCGAGGGTGTCCTTGTCGTGGTCAATCACAAAAAGTAAACTTTCTGGCTCCTCAATCATCTCGCGAATCATTTGCGCATCGGTTCTTTGCCCGTCCAAAATATCAGACTCGCTGGTCCAACCTTTCGTGGCTGCTTCTCCGCGATAGACCGACTCCACCAACTTCACAATTTTCGAAATATCTTCAATATTCGCACGACGAATGGGTGACATCTTTGTACTTCTAGCATATTTTTTCGCGATGCCAAAACTGTTTTTAATCCGCCATGCCATCGCCGAAGATCGTGAAGTTTTTGCGAAAACAGACCTTCCCGACGAACAACGTCCGCTCACGTTAGACGGCCGCAGTAAAATGCATAGAATTGCTAAAAAACTATTTTTGCAGGAACCGGAAATTAAAATTTTTTACCAGAGTCCCCTGGTTCGCTCGCAACAAACCGTGGAAGTTTTAAAAGAGCATTATAAAAAAGCCACAGTGAAGACCTTAAAGTCGCTGAGTCCTGGGAGCCCGGTTGAGCAACTGCTCAAAGACCTGCAGCAACAGCCTCCGCAAGAAATGGCTCTCATAGGTCACGAGAACCATATCTCTGAATACCTTACGTATTTGCTTACCGGAAAAATTGAACCGAATCCTTTTTCATTTAAAAAAGGTGGAATCGCCTGTTTAGAATATAAAAAAATTCAGGCGGGTTTTTTTAAACTCAAATGGATTGTGACGCCAAAAGTGTTTTTAGCCTGACGTCACTTATGGAGTTGTTTTTGCGAAGTGCGAATGGTTCCGCCATTCGAAAACCTGCAGAAAGTTCGGATTGGCTTCTAAAGGTAGCTCGGGCGATGTTTGTAAAAACGAGGCAAGTTCTGACCACGCTGACGAAGGCTCTCGCTGCTCCAACCGTAGACTTTTTTGCTGCGCCTGAACCCAACGAACCAAATGCTCGGCTTTGTTAGAATTCCAGTGCCTCAATACAACCACTCGCTTTGCGGGCTGCTTGAGCCACCCCATAGCATGATGCATGGACAGTCGCACCCAACGCCCGGGTGTATCCTGAAACCACGAGTGCATATCGCCTTGATCGTTTTTCGAAATCACCGACAGTTTATCATCCGCCAAGATCACATCACCGTTTTGCAATTCGGAGATAGACGTCACATTTTGTGCATCCAGTAAATAAGGATTGGAAGTAAGCTGCCGCTGGGAATTGGTAAACACGGGTTGTTCTGAAGGAGTTTCCCGCTGGTTGCTAGCCAGAACTTGCTCCTCGATTTTGCGCCATTCATTTTGCACATCAAACGCGAGTCTTTGGCAATCGACACTGAGTTGGGGATCTTTTTGAATCCACTCATTGAGCTTTTGCCGTAGTTCCATACGTAAACTATAAAATTGCGTCGACGAATCTGTTGGTTTGATTTTTTCAGTTTGCACAGAGTTTTGCAAATCGGTGAGTTGCATGTGGCAAAAGATAGGATCGAGGTGTGCAATGGACGGTGGCGGGGCAACAGCGATGGAGATGAGTGCTGGAGGTGGTGCGGATGAGCACGCCATCAGCGTAAGAAAACAGGTTGTCGTAGGAAGCAAAATAGAAAACTTCATATCTCTTTGTCGGAAAAATAAAAAACCAGCTCGAGGCTGGTTTTTGAAAACGTGAATTTAAGCGAGCTGCTACGAGCAGCTTACGCTGCTCTTCGGCGACGAGCTTGTGAAGGATCGATATTGTAGAGTTTTACTTTGCGATAAAGCGTGGCGCGACCAATACCAAGGGCTTTAGCAGCTTCGGTTAAATTTCCGCGAAAACTTTGAATCGCTTTTTCGATGGCCTGGGCCTCGAGATCGTTGATGGTAGCAACTTGTGAGTTTTGACCAGAGTTTTGCACTCCTGGAAACTGGAGAACATTGGAACCGTTAATTGGACTTACTCCTGATGATAGGGATGGCATGCCTTGAGCATAGCCCGGAGCTTGCACTTCGCATTGAACACCCATTGTTTGTGCGAACTCTTGTCCTCTGTGGACTACAACCGGATCATCGCTCACGATAATGATTTTAGAATAAGACATGAAAACCTCCATAAATAAGTCAGTGCCATACGTTTATTGGCTACTTCCCATATATCGGTGGACTCATTCGAGAAGATGAGGAAAATTTTTCCCATTTTTGTACTTTTTTTCTAAGCTACTGCTTTTGCTGGCTTTTTTTAGGCAAAAAATCTCATTTCAAGAAATCTCGGATTTTCCTTGGACGATCTGGTGGCTAAATCATTATTTTACTAATGCAAAAAAGTTGCATCTAAAGCCCGTCCCGTTTAGTTTGGGCTTATGACGGCAAAACACGTTCTTGCACACTATATAGGTCTGTCGGCATCGTTTCTTTGCCTGATCCACTGCTTGGCACTGCCTTTTGTTACACCGTTTTTACCGTTACTTGCGTCTCACAATCACTGGCTTGTGGAGTCGATATTTATTCTGTTGATCACTCTGTCCACATTAACGATCTACAAAGGATACCGAGCCCACAACGATCGCCGCGCTCTGGTCACCGGAATTATCGCATTTGTATTTTTGGCAGGAAGCTTATTCTTTCCGCACAATCCATTTCAGATCGCTTTGAGTGTGGTTGGCAGTATGATGATGATGATTGCCCATTTAGCAAACTACAGACTATGTCGGGCGACAAAGCCCTGCTGCGATCATTAGAGCGTATTTGGAGCCCCCAAAAGCAAACAGCCCAGCTTACTCAGCTGGGCTGTTATCCCCGAAAGTTTTGATGTTACTTAGTCCCCCGACTAATTCCCCAACTATTCCCCGACCCCAATGCACACATTAGTAACTGAGCAGCTCCCATAACACAAAACACATATTTTTATTGTTACTATAAGATATGCTTATACTAGATCCTCTCGAGAAGACAGACACTGTAGACCTCGTCCACCACCTCTGGATTTACTAGCGTCGAAATATCTCCCAGTGTTTTACGATCTTGTTCAAAGGCTTTACGCAGAATTCGCCGCATAATTTTACCTGACCGAGTTTTAGGCAGACCGCTGACTAAAAATAGTCTCTCAAGCCGTGCGATGGGCCCAATTTGTTTTTGTAGAATCTGGTTCACTTCCACAAGCACCTGCGACGATGCAAGCCCTGGGACTGTGCTGATCGCAAACGCCACAAGGCCCTGATCTTTAATGTCGTGGGGCACTCCAATCACTGCCGATTCCACCAGCGCTCCGTGCAAGTTCACGGCATCTTCCACCTCGGCCGTTCCAATTCTGTGACCCGAAACATTCACCACGTCATCAATGCGACCCATGATGCGGTAGTTGCCATCTTTGTCCACGCGAGCGCCGTCTCCAGTAAAATAAAATCCTGGATATGTTGTAAAGTACGTTTGCAAATATCGCTCGTGGTCTTTATAAATCGTGCGCGCCATCCCCGGCCACGGTCGGCGAATGCAAAGTGGTCCTTCATCGCTCTCTGTCATCAGCTGCGGCTCAATTCCCGGCAGAGGTTGGGTCGCTATTGTGGGAAGGCTGGGCGTGATTCCGGCAAGTGAGGAGATCAAAATTCCGCCAGTTTCCGTTTGCCACCAGGTATCAACAATGGGGCATTTTCCTCGACCCACATTTATATTGTACCACAGCCAAGCTTCTTCGTTGATAGGCTCGCCAACGGAACCTAGAACCTTAAGGCTAGAAAGATTTTGTTTTGTGACGAGCGAAAGATCGTGGGTCATCAACGAGCGAATGGCGGTGGGCGCGGTATAAAAATGCGTCACTTTGTGTTTATCAATCACTTGCCAAAAGCGACCCGCATCGGGCCACTGGGGAACGCCTTCAAAAATCACCTGCGTAGCGCCAGAAAGTAAAGGTCCATAGGCCATGTAAGAATGCCCCGTGATCCAGCCTAAATCCGCCGTGCACCAAAAAACATCTCCCTCATTATACTGAAAAACATTTTGAAACGTGAACGCCGTCCAAAGCATGTAGCCAGCGGTGGAATGCACAAGCCCTTTGGGTTTTCCTGTGGATCCTGAGGTGTACAAAATAAACAGTGGATCTTCAGCTTTCATTATTTCTGGCTCACAGACCACGGATTGTCGATCGAGATTTTCGAGCAAGAATTCATCGCGCTTGGGTTGCATCACCACGCCGCTATTTGTTCTTTGCAAAACCAGGACTGTAGCCACTGAGGGACACGTTGCTAAAGCTTCATCGGCCATTTTTTTAAGCGGAACTTTTTTGTCCCCGCGCAAACCTTCGTCATTGGTGATTAAAATTTTTGCGGCACTATCTTGGATACGACTGGCGAGGGCCGACGCTGAAAATCCGCCAAACACAATGCTATGCACAGCCCCAATGCGCGCGCAGGCCAGTGCTCCAAAAATAAGCTCGGGCACCATGGACATGTAAAAGCAAACCACGTCGCCTTTTTTAACTCCCCGTTCTTTGAGTAAATTTGCAAACTGATTCACCCGCTCGAGAGTTTGCTTGTAGGTAAAACTGCACACAGGCTCCTGAGGATCGTTGGCTTCGAAGTAAAAAGCAATTTTATTGGGTGTCTTTTGCACATGTCGATCCAAGGCATTCACCGTGATGTTTAATTTTCCATCGGAAAACCATTGAACATTGCCAGCCTCAAAGGAACCTTCGAGAGTTTTTGTCGGTTGTTTCGCCCATGAAAAATCGTTGGCGAGCTCCAGCCAAAAACGATCTGCGTTTTCACGATAATTTTTGTGAGCCATTTGGCAGTCCTGAAGTGTCCTAATACGAAACATATGTGGTTTTTCTCCCCTGAGCCCAAAGTCTAGATCTACAAATTTTGCCTCTGTAAATGATTAAATTCAAGGCGCAATGCTCACGATCAATGGCTCGTAAACCGATAAAGTTGTGATGAAATCTATTTTCTTTTTTAGCATTCTGTTTTTTGTGGGAAACTCATTATCCAATGCTTCGATGAACAATGGGTTTTACGACGTTGAATTTTCGTCGTCGGCACCGGCCACCTCGGAAGTGACCACTCCCGTAGTTGAAGCCTCCCTGGCTCCCGTTTCGGCAATAAACCCTCCGAGTCGTCCAGAAAATTTAACTGCAGCCTCGGCGACTGCGGCTCCCGCCACGCCAACACGCGACTACACCGTTCGTTCTGCAGGTCGCAGAGCCATGTTACAAGAGGCACTTTCCGACGTGCGCAGTTGCAATTCACTTGTTTTTATCGAAGGCACCAAAACCAGGCGCAGTAGCGATGATTGCGACACGCTCACGACGGCACAATCGTTTGTCGCCACCTTGATGCGACAGCTGCCCCTTTGCACTGCCGAAGGCGTGCGTGCCAGTGGAATCACAAAGCCCATCAAGCAAACAAAAATTTACAACGCTGGATCCCTCCGCGGAGGAGCTCGCCCCCGCGGAAATTTGAGTCTGCACTATGCAGCCCGGGCACTCGACATTTGGCAAATCGATGTGGTTTTCCAAGATAATACGACCCTCAACACGCCGATGACCGTCGCTTCGAAAAATCTGCCCTTTTACAAAAAATTTAACGACTGCTGGGAACGGGAAACCGAGGCTGCCTTGCGCAGGCAGTATCCCAAAAACCGAAGCTGCCACAACTATGATGGCTTGATCGACTGCAGCCGAAGGGATCATCGCGACCACGTGCATGTATCGCTACCCTATTGCCCTAAAAAACGCGGATTTAACTCTTACTAAGGTGTTTTTATGATGATTTTAATTTTTATCCTTTTATCAGCAGCGCAAGATAACGGTGAGTTTGTTTGCAATCCGCCAAAGGAAATTAAAGATCGAGTCAACGAGTACTGCATTCAAGCATCGCAATTTGCAATCACCTATACAAAACCTCAGGCTCTTCGAATAAAGAACGGAAAGCTATTTTTTACGTCCGAGGAAACTGACGATGGCTCGGTGGTTTTAAAAATGGCACATCAGTGTCGCGGGCAAAAAACCTCTGTCTGGAAACGATTCGAAAAATTTTGTGGGTACGAAAACGTAGATTTCGACCGCAAAACACCGGCTATTATAAAAATTCGCCAAGAGCTTGCGCAAACCAACCGTTTGAACGAAAAAACCCACCGCGACCAAATTGATCGTCTCGTTGCTCAACAAATGAACCCATGGCTGGCAGACCCTAAAAGTAATATTTCAGAAAAAGATGGAAAAGTAAAAATCAAAACGCTCAAGGGCACACTCGATGTCACCTGTCACACCCCCGAAGAGTTAACTTACGAAACCAACTGTAAATAAGGAGATTATTTTGCAAACGAATCAAAATAATACAAATTATGTACCTCTCTGAAATCATTCCTTCAATTTTGCATAGAGTTCTCCAAAATTGGATACAATCATCGGAGGATCTCTGGAGGAGTCAGGGCTGAAACGAACAAGATGTTCTTCTTACATTCTTAGCACATTGTGCTTTCTCTTGTTAACCACAGGTTGCGTAGGGCCCATATCCCCCTTTGGTGCGCTTCATTCTTTTAGTTTTCTCTCAAAGACCTCCACAGAACCCATCTCTATCACCAACGAGTCCCCTATCCAAATCCGCTTTTTGCCAAAGCGCCAAATTCTACACAGTAAAAGCGATCTCGTGGTCGAAATTCAGGACACCCAAGATATCCCCTCCCTCTCCAACGTACGCGTGTTTTTCAATTCGTTTGATGTCACCTCCACATTTATGTCGAACATCGAAGTCAAAAATCGTGTCAAAGAAAAAATTCTCGAAATCGAATTCAAAGAGATTCGTCTCAAACTCCTCGATGAAAACAATATCCGCATCGGTTATTCAAAAAACAATTCGCTCTATGCATCTCAATTTCAGGCGCCCACTTGCGACTTTTTTGAATCAAAACCCATCAATAACATTCAAGGGTTCCGTCCGCCATCGGAGTACATCCTCTGGTTGACCGAAATCGCGAAAGCACAAAAGTTCAACCCCAATCTCCTCACGGGTGTCGTCGCCCAGGAATCTGGGTTCAATCCAAATGCTGTCAGCTGGGCAAAAGCAATCGGTCTTACACAGATCACCCATCTGGCTCAAGAACAGCTTCGCGTTGAAGAAAAATCGTGGCCCCAGTCGCGTGAGATTAGCTCTTTAAGTTATATGGATTTAAAACAAAAAATCTCCACAGGTGAGCTGAACCATCAAAACGAATGGCGTCTGGACCCAAAAACATCTCTTCAAGGTGGCGCGGAGTACATTCACTATCTCCACAAATACTGGAGCCTCGAAGAAAATCAGGTTTGGCTCAAAAAACTTTCTGGCGAGCCGAATGTCGTTTTGAGCCAAGTGATTCTTGCAAGTTACAACTCTGGCCCTGCACGCGTAAAAAATGCGATTATCTCAGACAATAACGAGTGGTTAAAAAAAGCGGAGCTCAAAGAGGCTTCCAAGTATATCCGAAAGGTCTTTAGCTACTGCTATCACTTTTCAGAGAGGTCCGTGTCCGATGATGGTTAAACCAAAAATTGTCAACTGGATGGGAATTGCTTTGCTTCTTGTGGCTGGATCCTTCCCTTTACAAGCGGCGCTCCTTTACCAACACTCTTTTTCCGAACTCGGATCTATCTTGCAAAAGATTTCGCTGCTCAATTTTATATCGATTTGCATGATGGCAACAACGGCCTATATGCTCTTTACTCTTTCGCCATATTTAAAAGTGATGTGCCCCCTCACGATTGCTTGTCTGGCTTGGAATAATTATGTAGTGGGCAGTTATGGACAAGATTTCACGATGGCGCAAGCGATGCTTGGAACTGGACTTTTCGCTGGCCTGTTTGTTCCCTTGTTCCGCAAAGACATTCGCCTAATTCTTAGCGACCCACATCGAAGATGGTGGAGACGTGCAAACCGGTTTCACAAGAACATCGACGTCATCCTCAATCCCTTTGTCGGGCAAACACTGCTCGCGCAAACTTTTGATTTGTCTGAGAGCGGAGCTTTCATACCATTTGAGAACAAATCGTGGGAAGAAATTCCCAAAGTGGGCGAGCGAATTAAAATCAGTCTGCATATCGACACCATTCGCAAAATCAAATGCGAGGCTATCGTTGTTCGAGTTGTCGAACCCCTTGGGACCTATCCTAAAGGCATTGGTATCCGTTTTACTGATATGAACGACACTCACAAAAGAAGTCTAAATAACTTTTTGACTCATTAACAGGGCCACTTTACTCTGTTAATATTGAACGTTTACGAGGGAGATAGCATGCGAGGCCTAGACCGTTTTAGTTTATCGGTTTTTATATTTTTTTTAGTGTCAACAGCCTCCGCAAAACAGATTGGTCTCTTTATGGTGGTCAAAGGCGACGTCAAAGTTGTGCGCGGAAGCGAAACTCTCAAAGCAAAAGTGCCCCTCGGCGTTTACCAAGGTGATACCGTTATTTCGTCAAAAGATGCCCGAGCAAAGATTGTGATGAATGATAAAAACGTGATTCACATTTCGCCAAGCACAGAACTCAAAATTGAAACCTATGTCAATAATGGTCAGCAAAAAAACGTGGAGCTGAATCTAAAACAGGGTAAAGTCCGCAACAACGTAGAACAAACCTACGACGGTGATAAAAATAAATTTATTATTAAAACCCCCACGGCGGTCGCCGGCGTGCGCGGAACGCAATTTATCACTTCGTTTGACAAAAGCCGCAACGAAACTAAGATTGTAACTTTGCAAGGACGAGTGGAACTTACCAACCTTCCATCGCAAGCCGGCGCAGCCGCAACAACGGTTGTGATTAACAAAGGCGAGAGCTCGACGGCAACAGCAGAGGCCCCACCCGCTCAACCGCAGGCAGTCCCAGTGGATCAAATGAAAAATATTGACCAGGACACGACGGTGAAGACAACCGATAAAAAATCCCCCAGCGCAGCAGATTCCAATGGCCGTGGAAGTGATACCAAAAAAGCACCAGAGGCCCGAGTAGAAGATCCACAGGATCAGTCGCCAAAAACGTTTGATAAACTTCCAGAAGTAAAAAATCCTACGCCGACGGCAGCAGCACCTCCGCCAGCTTTTCAGCGTCCACCACCGCCAATCAACAACCTTCCGGCAGATGCAATCCGTCAGCAACAAGAGAAAACAAAAGTAAAAATTGATATCAATACGAGCCCCTAAAGGATTTAGATTTTACGAATGAAGATTTTCATCTTAGGTATTACAGCATTCTTTTTAATTACGAGCACCTCTGCGTACGCAAAGGAACCATCGTCATCCACCGTGATGGTGAGCTTGACTGGCGACCCGCAAGTGCGGGATCTGCCAGATACGTCTCTTCAAGATCAAATCAACGAACAGTCTAAACGAAACATTCTCCTGCAAAAGCAAAACAAACTCGATGCTCGCTCGCAAAAAGAACTTTCTGGTAAGGCTCGCCTTTATTACAACAAGGGCCGCGAAATTTTTAAAACCGGAAAATACACAGAAGCGCAAAAATATTTCGAAAAAGCCATTTCATTAGATGCGTCGGTGGATCAGTACTACCATGAGTTTGCGATCACGCTTTTTAAAAATAACAATTACCGCCGCTCCCTTGCCTTACTGGCGAATCTCGACGGCGCCGATGTGAATCAAGTCGAAGTTGATTACTATTCCGGTCTCAATTTATTTAAATTAAACCAAACAGACTACGCACTTAAAAAGTTTAAATCCACGCAGGACGCAGAGGATCCAACTCTCTCTCCCCTCGCTGCCATGTACGCCGGCATCACTTATGCTCAGTTAGAGAAGTACAAAGAAGCTAAAGAGTCCTTTCAGCTCATTCTGGATACTTCAAAAGATCCCGACCTGGACAACAAAGCGGAATCCTATATCGAAAGTATCGAACGCTATGAAAGTTATCTTAAAGAATCCAAAAAGAAGTGGGCCTACTCGCTGTTTGCAGGGACGTCCTACGATGAAAACGTTCTCAACGTGGCTGCAAACAACGTTTCGACAGGTACGGAGGCCTATCGCTTTCTCTTCGGTGGCTCGCTGTCGTACAAAGCTCTCTACTCGCAAAAAATGTCGTGGATCCCAGTGCTTTCGGCCTCCGATATTTATAGTTTTGATAAAGACTTCCAATCCGAGGCAACCATTCAAGGAACTGATCCCCTACAGTGGGATCTCTCAGCTCCTTTGCGATTCTATCTCTCAAAATTTACCTTGTCCCTCACACCTGGTTACCAACAGCTTTATATGAGTCTTGGTGAGAGCACTCGCGGGCTGACCTTCAGTTCGGCTTTCTTGCGCTCCATGATTTCCATTTCTCATTTCGAAAAACTGTACACCGATTACAAATTGGATTTCTCAAGCGACACCTCGCACATCACAGTTACTAGTGCTGCCGACGACCAATCGGCCCATAAGATCACTGTAGGCCTGACTAATACGTATCTGATGAATGAGAAAGGTTCGAAAACGCTTTTTAGTGATTTGTACTACGTCATGAACACTGCCGACGGAGACAACAACACCTACAACAAATCGCTGTTAAACATTGGATATAGCCGACCGCTAAACGATCTCTGGATTCTTTATTCTAAACTTGAGTATTTCCGCCAGGACTTTTCCGACTCCAGCTCGGGTCGCCTCGACAATAATATTTCCGCCTCGTTGGGAGGTTATTACTCGTGGTCCGAGCGATCCACGCTGTCGCTGTCTTTGATTTACATGGACAACAGCTCCTCTGTGTCGTTCTTCTCCTACGACAAGTTCGCGGTGACCGCGATATGGAGCTTTAATAGTGGGTTCTTCTAGGGCGCTGCGGTTTTTCTCGCGAGCGCGTGTTTTACTGTCGTAGCGACAGTATGGGGGTCTTCGATGATCTGTATCCATTCCTGCGCAGTCTTCTGGTCAAACTTTTTGTCGTCCATTCCAGGAGTCTAGCAAATGCCCTGACTGTCGTCACTTGCAGACTTTTGCTTCGACGAGTTATTGGATAGATATTTGCAATGTGAAGATTCGTTCAAATGCCGCTACGGCAGTAGGTGGAACAAGAATTAAGAATTAAGAATTAAGAATTAAGAATTAAGAATTAAGAATTAAGAATTAAGAATTAAGAATTAAGAATTAAGAATTAAGAATTAAGAATTAAGAATTAAGAATTAAGAAT
>JANPLN010000033.1:0-4251 GCA_031426555.1 Bdellovibrionales bacterium
ACACTTCAAAAGAATTGAGAATTTTTATGCAATGAGTCCCAAAAGTCGTACCTAGCGTTTTTGCCGCCAGATGATGGTGGACGCGAACAGGATCATTAAGATGTTTGGTCCCCAGGCAGCGATAATTGGAGGCAATGATCCGTGCCTCCCCAGCGTGAGTCCCGAGTTGTAGAGGCCCCAGTAAAACAAAGTGAGCACTACGCATTTTTGCAGGTTCATCAATACACCGCCAGAGCGGTTGGAACCCGACGTGGCAAAGGAAATTCCTAGAAAAACCATGACGAGGGTCGTGAAAACGTAACTGAACTTGGAGTAGTAATCCACCTCGAAGGGAACGGTGTTGAGACCGGCCTCTTTGTTGCGTTCGATGTAGCGCCGAAGTTCGCGCACACCCATTTGCGCTGAAGCTTTAGAAGAGGTTTTGATGTCGATGACGTTTTCACCAACTTCTAAATCTTTTTTATCAAACTTTTCAGTGATAGGTGCCGAGTCCTCATCAAAAAACACCGTAACGGTGCCGTTTTTTAATGTCCATCGCCCCTCACCGAGCAGCGCTTCCTGGGCCACAAGAATTTGCTGCAACATCCAATCACTGGAAAAGGTATAGAGGGTGATTTTAAAAGCCTTGGCTTCTTTGGCGTTGAGAAGACTAATGTTGAATATGTTTTGGCCCGAGCGATACCAAATATTTTCTTGTCGGGAATTGGAGTACAGCAGAGGTTTGTTTTTAAGCACAGTGTAGTAGATATAATTGCGTTTATCGACGGCTTTTGTCATCAGTTCATTGCTGGCAAAAAACGATACCAGCGACACCCCACTCACGATGACTAAGATGGGCAAAGAGATGCGCAATATACTCAACCCCATACTGAACATGGCCACCATTTCGCTATTTTTGTGAATAGTTCCGAGAGTAAACAGGGTTGCGAGAAGGCAAGCCACGGGAATCAACTGAAACAGCATTTCGAAAGAGTAGTAAACGTAGTACTCAGCGAAAACTTTAAGCTCCGCAGAAAAACGCGCAGTGCTCGTTAAGAAATCAATCGCTACAAAAAGCGTGACAAACACGCTCAGTCCAGCGACGAAATAAAACACAAAACTCTTGCCAATGTAGCGATCGATGATTGAAATCACGTTCCCATAATACTTGACTCCGCAAAAAAAGAATCGTCTACTCGAAATATGTCGTTACGCGTCTTACTTGCCGATGAAAGTGATACCATCAAAAAAGTGTTTCAACTCGCCCTTCAGGACATGAATGTGGAAGTTAAAACGGTTCAGAGCGGCCTCGACGTGGTCAACGTGGCGCAAACCTTTAAACCGCACATTATTTTTGCAGATGTGCTCTTGCAGAAAAAAAATGGTTACGAAATGTGCCTTGAAGTTAAGCAAGAAAGCGCCCTTGCTGGCATTCCCGTTGTTTTGATGTGGAGCTCGTTTATGGAGCTTGATCAAGAGCAATATAAACGATCAAAGGCCAACGATCAGCTTGAAAAGCCGTTTGATGCCGATCACCTTCGCAATCTCATCAAAAAACACACGCCCAGCGCTGTGAGCAATCCGCTTTCTCAATTTTTAAAGTATCCAAAAAGTATGGCTAAAGAGTCTGTAGCTAAAAAACCGGAGACGCCGGCTGCAGCTCCGGTTACATCTTCAATGCAAGAAAAACCAATTAACGAGGAATCCTCTGAATTTAATTTAAACTCAATCTTCGAAGATCTCACGGCAGTTTCCGACACCATGACCCCGCCGTCATTTTCGGATGAAGCCCTGGAAATGCCAGCTCTCGATGCCAATACCAATCACGAATTTGATCAATTTAAAATCGATCCTAAAGTGGAAAATCTTGAGAAGTTTGAATCCTTAAATTTGACGTCTTCACTCAAAGATGACGAACTCACCCCATCGCCTGATTTTGATAACATTCAACCGATGAAGCTGGAATCCGTATTTAAACAAAAACCAACGGAGCGCAGACTTCACAGCGAAGTCTCTATGACCGAATCTGAGCTTTCGCAAATTGAAAAAACCTATTTGAAAAATTCGAAGCCGATCATCACTCAGTCCATGGGAATGAGCGACCAGGAAATCGAAGCCATCGTTCGCGCCCACACCGAAGAGTTTATCAAAAATCAATTGCAAGACACCCTGCTCGATATTGTTGAGAGAGTGGTGCGCGACGAACTCACAAAAGTTCTCGAAGAGGAAGTTCGCCTGAAACAGGAACTCCAAGATGACAGTCCTTGAGCTTGTAAATCTCGCTATTCAAGAAGATCTTCCCTCTGGGGATCTCACCACCGATAATCTCGCATTGAAAGAAAAGTCGGGCCATGCGTTTTTGATTGCGAAAGCCGACATTAAACTTTCCGGCAGTGAATTTTTTCATCATAGCATGTTGGCACTGAGTCCGGGCGCCGATGTCAAATGGTACTTTAAAGATGGTGACACCGTTTTAAAAACGCAAAAAGTGGCATCGATTTATGGCAATCTGCTAGAAATTATCAAAGCCGAACGTGTGGCGCTGAATTTTTTGGGCTTTTTTAGCGGCATTGCTACCCTCACTCAGCAGTATGTCAGTGCCCGAGCTCCGCACTCAAAATTACAGATTTTAGACACTCGAAAAACTCTTTCGCCGTACCGACCCTGGATTAAAAAAGCGGTGCTCCATGGCGGCGGTGCGAATCACCGTCAAAATCTAAGCGATGCTGTGTTGATAAAAGAGAATCATATTCGTATTGCCGGAGGCATCACTCAAGCCGTGCAGCAAATTCGCAAACACACAAAAGAATTTGTCGAAGTGGAAGTCACAACGCTGGATGAAATTAAGGAAGCCTGCTCGCTGGATATTCAACGACTGCTCTTAGATAACATGTCCGATGAAATGATCCAGCAGGCTGTAGAAATGATTCCCGAAAATATGGAGACCGAGGCCAGCGGCAACATGAACATGTCACGGATTAAATCCCTCAGCCAAATTGACGGTCTTGATTTCGCAAGCGTCGGCGCCCTCACCCACTCTGCTCCCTGCGCAGACTTAAGCCTTTTGTTTGAGCTCTAGCCATGAGTGTGAACTTCTTAACACACCAAGATTTTTTAAAACACAGCCGAGCAAGCTCCTTCGAACCCGCCACCGATAGCACAAACGCATGGGCCAAAAAGCATTTCCAAGGACAGACGTCCTTTGCTCTCTTTCTTGCTGACTTACAGACTCAGGGCCGCGGCCGGGGGCAAAACACCTGGTCACAGTCGGAAAGCGGCCACACTTTTTTATCAACGTGGTGTCTTCTGTTGAGTTCACAACCACAACCGCTCTTTCCATTGCGAATCGGGTTGCTGCTTTTTGAGTGTTGCCAAAAAACGTGGCCCACCTTGCCCTGGGCATTAAAAGCCCCCAACGATATTTATATTGGCGACGGAAAATGGGCGGGAATCCTTGTCGAAGTGGTTCCCTTTGAATCTTTTGTTTGCGCGTATATTGGAATCGGCGCCAATGTCTTATCGAAGCCCTCCACCGTCGAGCAAAAAACCACAGCGCTTTCAGAGCATGTTTCGTTTTCGGAATCTTCCTGGTTAGCATTTTGTTATTCGCTGTACGAGGGCCTCCTAAAAATCCAGAAAGATCCTTCACGAACAAAGTTGACTGGCGAGGAAACAACGTCGTTGCAGTTAGCCTTACAAAAATATGTTAGCAATCATGTACAAACGGTTTTGCCCGATGGAAGCCTTAGGCTGACCACGGGCGATTTAATTCACTGGAGTGAACTTTAAACTAAGGAGTAACCCATGGCGATTTACACACCCCCGGGGGAAATCGGAAGTCTCTGCCCTGACTTTCATTTGCCGGGAACGGACGGCAACATCTATGGGTTGAAAGACTTTAAAGGCTCAAAGGCTTTGCTTGTTATGTTTATCTGCAATCACTGCCCCTACGTACAAGCTGTGGAAAGCCGGATCATGCAGCTTTCCCAGGAGCTTCTGAAGCGCGGCGCTCAAATTGTGGCGATTTCTTCCAACGATGCGCACAACTATCCTGCAGATTCCTTCGCAAACATGCAGAAACGATCCCAGGAAAAAAACTATCCCTTCCCTTATCTTTACGATGAAACACAAAGTGTGGCGAAACGTTTTGGTGCGGTTTGCACACCCGATTTTTTCGTCTATGACGAGCATTTACTATTAGCTTATCGCGGCCGTCTTGATGACTCTTGGAAGGATCCTAGCCAAGTTTCCCGGCAGGAACTGCGCCACGCC
>JANPLN010000034.1:0-40002 GCA_031426555.1 Bdellovibrionales bacterium
AAGGTACGGCGTACCGCAAGCGGAACGGCGTACCTTTTTGCTGGGGAATTTGGTAAGTAGGGGGGATGAAAACGGCGCTTAAAATTCCGGCAATTGCGGGAAATGTTCATCTTGGGTGCACGGCTCAGGAGAGGGCTCGCAAACAACCGGTTCAGTTGGCGATCGAGATTCGTTTTTCGAAAACGCCGCGCATGCTGACCTCGGATAACATTGCTGATGGACCCTGTTATGCGGAGATGTCGGCCGTGGCGCAAAAAGCTTTTAGCAAAAAACACTACGCCACCATTGAGCATCTTTGTTTTGAATGTCATACGGATTTGGAAAAATATCTGAAACAATGGAAGTGGCTTAAAAAATCTCGGCTCAGCACAACGCTGCTTAAGCTTCAACCTCCTATTAAAGAAATCATTGCAGGCTCCGTGTTTTCCATCGAAGAAACATTATGAATCAGTATGTTCTGTCTTTGGGATCCAATCTCCCTCCTCGCAAAAATCATTTGCAAACGGCTTTAGTTAAACTCTCCGAGTTTTCAACGCTGCGAAAAATTTCTCCTTTGTTTGAAAATCCCCCGCTCCTCCCGTCGGAGGCTCCGGAGTCTTGGTACCAGTTTTTTTTAAATGCCGCGGTTTGGATCGAAACCGAGCTTGCGCCCGAGACTTTGCTGGATCAATTGAACTCCATGGAACGGGCTGCCGGGCGCACTGCCGACCGTGCCACGTGGGCTCCCCGCCCTCTGGATATTGATATTATTTTGCTGCTCTCGAAGACCGGTGAACCGCTCACTTATCACAGTCCGCGTTTGCAAATTCCCCACCCAGCTTGGGAACAGCGCAACTTTGTTGTCACGCCAATCATGCATTTATTAAAAGGCACTGCCGCTGGCACGGCTCTCTCCATCGTAAAAAAACATCGCGAGCTCTTGACGCCGCTTTGCGCCTTTTCAGCCATTCTCAACGCCACTCCCGATTCGTTCGCCGAGGACCCGCAGTCTCAGGAATCGCCGCCTAAAAAAATGCAGAGACTTTTAAAGCTTCATCCCGCTCTTCTCGATCTTGGAGCGGAATCCACTCGCCCCGGTGCCACTTCATTAACTCCCGCCGAAGAATGGGCGCGCCTCGAACCTTTGCTCGGTCTGTGGAAAGAAATCAGACACTCTTATCCCTTCACGCAACTCAGTCTCGACACACGCCACGCGCAAACCGCCGAGCAGGCGCTAGCCTACAACGTGAGTGTGCTCAATGATGTTGGCGGCCTTACCAGTTTGCAAATGCAAGACGTGGCAACGCAGTTTGAAGCAACTATTTTGATGCATTCCCTCAGCGTTCCCGCCGATCCCAAGACCGTTTTGCCAAAAAATCAGAATGCCGGCACCGAATTAAAAGCGTGGCTCGAAAATAAATTGGCAACACTGCCGCAGGCTCTTTTAGCGAAACTTATTTTTGACCCGGGAATTGGCTTTGGCAAAACGCCCTTACAATCACTTTCACTTTTGCAAAATCTCAACGAATTTAAATCCTTCGATCTGCCCCTTTTGATCGGACACTCACGAAAGTCATTTATGAATCTTTGGTGCGATGAAACATTTTCCGAACGAGACTTTGAAACCCTGGGAGTTTCGGGGCAGTTACTTTCGCAGGCAGAATTTTTACGCATTCACAATCTCGAAGCCCATCAGCGACTGCAAAAATCGCAGCTGGCGCTCGCTGGTGCTCTATGAACAAAACTTACGCCGAATGGGTTCACTGGCTTGAATCTCGCAATGTCATGCCGCAAGTTCGCCCAGGCCTGGAGCACACGGAATGCGCTCTTAAAGAAGCGGGGCTTTTGCAGCGTGTTCAACCGCAAAAAGTGATTCATATTGCCGGCACGAACGGCAAAGGCACCACGGCAAAAACGTTAGAGCAGCTCCTGCTATCGCAAAACAAAACCGTGGGTCTTTACACGTCTCCGCACTTGGTGGACACCACAGAGCGTATTTGCGTTAACGGCACCCCCATTTCGCACGCTCAGTTTGTAAGCCTGTGCGAGGCTTACTATTTTCTCATCGAAAAATGGAATCTGTCGCACTTCGAAAGTCTCACTTTGTTTTCGGCCGCTGTGTTTTTTGAATTGGACCCGGTGGAGTATTCCATTTACGAAATTGGTCTCGGTGGAACTTGGGATGCTACGAACGCCATCCCGCATGCAACAAGTATTATTGTTACACTGGGTTTTGATCATCAACATATTTTGGGAAATACCTTGCGTGAAATCGCCGAAAATAAATTTGGCATCATTCAAAAACAAAACCAGGTTTTTCACGTACCCTACGACAACGAAACAACCGCTCAGCTTGAACAAAAAATCAAAGCCACTAGTTCATCCCGCACTTGCGTGACGGCGCCTAAAGTGGAAATCCAAAAAACGGCGGGGCTTCCGCTCTATCACATTCAGTATCAAAACAAATTTTACCAGCTGGCGCTTCCCGGCCTGCGAGCCGCGCAAAATATGTGGCTGGCTGTAAATGTTTTTGCGGCGTTTGGTTTTTCGAAAATTGAGGGTCTCAAAAAGCTTTCGCAGATTGTGTGGCCCGCGCGCATGACCGCGCTGCCCGTCCACACCCGTTGCCCCGTGTATCTTTCGGGAGATCACAATCTCCAGGGACTGGAATCGCTCAAGGAAATTTTGCAGAATACAAAGTACAATCGTTTAAAGGTTGTCTTTGGAATTTCTAAAAACCGAATGCATCAGGATTTTATTTCTTCCATCGAACTCATTCCCAACGTGGATCTGATTTTAACCAAACCGAAATTCAATGGTATTGAACCACAAAACACAATCCACCCTTACTTTGAAAAACCTGTGGAGGCATTAAACTTCGCCCTCAGCACAGCCACTGTGGACGATGTAATTGTGGTTACAGGCTCACTGTATCTTTGTGGCGATATTTTGAAACAAGCCAGTGAAGTGCGTACTGAAAACGTCGCTTGTATATCTCCGTAGATAAATAATGACTCTGTCCCCAAAATGGCCAGGTCACACCGGGCTTTTGCAAATAGTCGGCAATGGTCACATACCCATCGTGCGGACCCCAGTAGTGCAGCTCTTGTTCGCGCTTCTTTTCGAAAAAATGAAAATATCTTTGTGGACGAATCCCCACCATATTGACCATTTCGATCTGTGAGTTGATTTTTAAAGGCCCGTAACAAAACCCATTGCTGCGAGCCACTTCGGGAAGGACCGCGTAATCGTCGTTAATATATTTTTTGATTTTATAAAACGCATCGCGGTCGGTTGCCGGCAGCGATGTCCCATAGGTCATACCCGATACATTGAGCCAACCAATAATGTTCGCGTTGATTTGAATACTTTTTTCTAAAACCAAACGCATCTCAAGACTCGCCAAACCCTGAGTGATCAAAATCACGTCTCGACCCGCCCAGCGCTTCATGGTCTCCTGATAGGTGTAAGCGTTGGAAAACACCGAGCGACGGTAAGATATTTCGGGATAGGCGCAGTCAAAACCCATATCCGCCGCCACGTTTTTTAAGCGCCATTGATAATTCTCGTTGGTCTTGCGAGATTCCCACGGATTGTGCACAAACACGGCAGCGAGCACATCGCGATTGGACGTGTTGTAAAAAGATCCCTTTGAAGACTGCGAATTCTCGGCGCCTTTGGCAAATTCAACGAACGTCGATTGTTCTTTAAATGTTTTATATAAAATGCCACAGGCGATGTCGTAACCGAAGGACTGCTGAATGTGATAAACATCCGCGGCCGTCAGGTTTTTTTCGCTGATTTGATTCCAGATTTTTTCAGCGCGATAATTAACTTCGAGATCCGTCATAGGCCCCCACAGATGTTATTGTTACAAACCGTGGGGGATATTTCAACTGAGCTGCTAATTCAGGACCTTGGGCTAGCTCATATTCACCCTATTACCGGAAAAGGTACTTGGTACCTTTTGGTTACTGTTGTTTCTTTTGCATTTCGTGTTTTTGCGCGTTCAGCTCGGCCTCGCAGATTTCTACCTTTTCTTGGTATTCATCTTCGCGTTTTTGTAGCGTTCGCTTGTACTCTTTAAAGCGCTCGATGCGGTCTTTTAAAAACTCTTCGCTCACGCCGATGATTTTATCTTTGTCGTCCAAACCGATTTTGAACTCTTCTTCTTTATCGGTCACACGATCCATGGGTTCGGTAAACTTGAGCTTTCCGCCGCCCCCATTTTTGGGGTCCACAAGGTCTTTGCGGCAAGTTTTCAGAGTTCCATAAAGCCCTTGCGAACCGAATTTGCGACTGCCGTAAACGCGGTCTTCCAAACTATAAACATCGATTTGCAACCTGCGAAGTTCTTCGGCCATGTTTACTTTTTGTTGATACATAAGATTGCCGTCTTTAACGCCGATTCTTTGTTCGGCCGTTAGATTTTCGCTTTTTTGCATATCAGCATCTATTTTTTCCGCCTTGTGTGGATTGGTACTACACGCTGTGAAAATAAATAAACCAACTAGAACAAACATCATTTTTAACATAAGACCTCCGTCTTCCAAGAAGCTATAACAACCCATCAGCAAGTCACCCAAACCGTGCTGAATGGTGTTTTTTAGCCGCTGAATTTTGTTCTATTATAGGACTCAGCCCTAAAAAAGAAACCAGAATTGTGTTTCATTTTAGTACGCCAGCCCTTTTGAACCGGGCTTTGTCCGTGCTACAATTAAAAGTATGAAGTCCGTTGCACTTTTGCTCATATTTCTAGCAGGCCAGCCACTCTTTGCGGTGGATTTATCTCCGACGTCTCCGACGCAAGAAGCCAAGTCTTCGAGACGCTGGAGTCTGTCGCAGTGGATGGAGCAAAAAGGCAAAGTGCAGTGGATGGATCTGTGGTTGAAAACCCCCTACGACGCGGGTCGATCTGGTAAAGGCGGCGGCGGTCCTTGGATCTACGATGTCTACATCGGCGGCGATTACAACAACCACGACCGAGAGTCCTCAGGCTCCCTCGCTTCATTGCCTGGCAAAGGCGACTTTCACTCAGTGGGCTATCACGCTGGCTTTTTTATGTCGGTGTTCGGCATCCATGCAGAGTACGAAAACAGTGACACCGATGAACGCACAGTTCTTGATGGCCTCTTGCAATTGCGCCTCTTGGGGGTTTCGGACCAGGCCAGTAACATCACCTTGTTTTACGGCGTTCACCAAGAGGATTATCGCAATGATAAGGTCAACCTCCCACAAGCTGGGGGCTCTCTCACATTTTATTTGGTGAATGCATGGGCAATTCAAGGGCGCTACCAGCACTTTTTCAAAACTGAATCCGATTTAGGAAACGACATCAACGGTTACCGTTTCGAAGGAACCACTTGGCTCGAATGGGGCGGCGTTCGTTTTTTTGGCACCTGGTTTCATGAGCCCATGGAATACGTGACCCCCACGGGCGACATGCGCCTCACCCGCGACGGCGTCAGTGCCGGTATTCGTGTTTATCTTGATTTTAAAAAATAAATCGACGAAAAAGAAAACTCAGCATTCAATGTCTATAGCCGAGGGGACAGCAAATGGAAAAGATTTGGCTTAAAAATTATCCAAAGGGCGTAAAGCACGATGTGGATATCAACACCTACAAATCCATCATCGAAGTTTTTGCTGAAGCAGTTAAAAACTATGGCGACAAGCCCTGCTTTACCAACCTCAATCACACCATCTCTTACAATCAACTCGATCAATTGTCTGATCAATTTGCTTCGTACTTGCTAAATATCTGCAAACTTAAAAAAGGCGATCGTATCGCCATTCAAATGCCAAATCTTTTGCAGTATCCTGTGGTGCTCTTCGGTGCGATGAAGGCGGGAATGATCGTCGTCAATACCAATCCGCTGTACACCGATCGCGAAATGGAACATCAATTTCGCGATGCTGATTGCAAAGCCTTGGTGATTGTAGATCTTTATGCTCATTTGCTACAAAAAATTATTTCCCACACCGACGTTCAGCACGTCATCGTTACCTCGGTTGGCGACATGTTGCCGTTTCCAAAAAAGCATATTGTAAACACGGTGATCAAATACGTTAAAAAAATGGTTCCCGATTACTCACTGCCTCTTGCTACAACTTTTAACGATGCTTTGCAGGCAGGCAAAAATCTCAGCTTTGATCAAGCAGAACTCACCCATGAGGACATCGCATTTTTACAGTACACTGGCGGCACCACCGGGGTGGCCAAAGGCGCGATGTTGACGCACAAAAATATTATTGCCAACATGATGCAGACCTTCGAGTGGCTCAATCCGCTTTTAAAGCGCGGCGAAGAAATCGCTCTGACACCCCTCCCGCTTTATCATATTTTTTCATTAACCGTAAATTGCCTTACGCTCATGGCGTACGGGGCCCACAATATCTTGATTACAAACCCACGGGATATTCCCGACTTTATTAAAACAATGCAAAAGTACAAACCCACCGTGATGTCGGGCGTGAACACTCTTTTTAACGCTCTGATGAACCACAAAGATTTTTTAACTTTGGATTTTTCTAAGATGAAAGTCAGTGTGGCCGGAGCCATGGCTCTGCAAGATGTGGTGTCGAGAAAGTGGATGAAGCTTACAAACTCCCCCGTCGTAGAAGGCTATGGTTTGACCGAAACGTCTCCAGTGGCTTGCTGCAACCCCATCGATGGAACCGACAAAGTGGGAACCATCGGCTTTCCCTTTCCATCCACAGACGTCAAACTGGTTGATGACGAAGGCAAAGAAGTGGCTCTGGGTGAGCCCGGCGAACTTTGCGTAAAGGGTCCGCAAGTGATGTTGGGCTACTGGCAGCGCCCCGAAGAAACTGCCAAAGTGATGGATGGCGAGTGGCTTAAAACTGGCGACATCGCTGTGGTAGATAAAACCGGCTTTTTTAAAATTGTGGATCGCAAAAAAGATATGATTTTAGTTTCTGGTTTTAACGTGTACCCCAACGAAGTGGAGGATGTGATCGCCTCCCATCCCGCCGTTCTCGAAGTGGCGGCCATCGGCGTGCCCGACGAGCACTCCGGCGAAATTGTGAAAATCTTTGTGGTGAAAAAATCGGATGTCACTGGCGACGACCTTATCGCTTTTTCGCGCAAAAAACTCACAGGCTACAAAGTGCCAAAAAAAGTAGAGTTCCGAACCGAGTTGCCAAAATCCAATGTAGGTAAGATTTTGCGTAAGGATCTGCGAAAAGAAGAATTGGAAAAACGCGGGTAGAATCCCGCTTGAATCAAGTTAAGACTTTTCGAGATTTTTTTGGATCGTCTCGATCAAGCGTTCGCGCTGCAGCGGTTTAGTTAAATAATCCGAACATCCAGATTCGAAACAACGGTCTCGCTCCTCGCGCATCGCATGGGCCGTCAGCGCTATAATGGGTTTTGAAAAACCAAACTCACGAAGCTTGCGGGTGGATTCGTGCCCGTCCATCCTCGGCATCTGAATGTCCATGAGCACGATGTCGGGAGTGTTTTTCATCGCGTATTGAAACCCCTCTCGACCATCATGGGCGATGATCAATGTGGCTCCCGTGCGTCGCAGATACGTTGAAATCAACGTGCGATTGTCTGGAGAATCCTCCACCAAAAGAATGGTTTTTCCCACAAAAACGCCGTTTTCGCTGGGCAGTGGATTTACCAGAATTTCCGCCGGCGGTGTGAGCGCAAACTGCACCATCTTTGTTCCTGAGTTTGGAGGTAAACTCACTGTAACTACAAAGCAGCTCCCTTTGCCAAGCGCGCTACTTTCCAATTGCAGATCCCCGTCAAATTGGTTCGCCAAACGCTTGGAAAGAATCAACCCTAAACCTGTGCCGCCAAACTTGCGAGTGAGCGATGGATCCGCCTGACTAAAAGCTTTGAAAAGGTTCATTGTGTTTTCCGGGGCAATACCAATACCCGTGTCGGTCACTCTGATTGTAAAAACGTTGTCCGCGAAGTGTACATCTGTCGTCACGTGTCCTTTGTCTGTAAACTTAACGGCGTTTCCTACCACATTCGATAGAATTTGTTTAAAACGAAGTGGATCGCCAACGACTTCTTCGGGTATGGGACCATTAACATTTAATTGAAATTGAATTCCCTTTTCAGACGCTTTTAGCGACATCACAGCGTCGAAGTCGTTAAAAAAGTCGTTCAAATTAAACACCGAGTGTTCAAAGGTGATCTTCCCCGCTTCTACTTTCGAAAGATCTAAAATGTCGTCAATCAAACGCAATAACTGCTTGGAATTACGTTCTATGATTAGGGTAAAGTTATGTTTATCTGAATCCGAGTGGCCAGGCTTGTTGAGCATTTCGGCAAAACCCGTAATTGCACCAACGGGAGTGCGTATCTCGTGGCTCATGTTAGCTAAAAATTGCGTTTTAGCATCGTTGGCTTGCTCGGCAATAATTTTAGCCTCGTTCAATTGCTGAACCAAAACCTTTTGATTCTCAATATCAGTGCAAGTTCCTACCCAGTACATGATTTTTCCGAGCTCGTCGCGCATTGGAGTGCCACGGGTTTGAAACCAGCGGTAGCTTCCATCAAATCGTCGAATTCGATATTCAATATCGTAGGCGTGGTTTTCACCCACCGCGCCCATCCAGTGAGCATGAGTTCGTTCGCGATCGTCTGGATGAATTGTCTTTAGCCACTCGAAGCCCAGTTGCTTCGCCGCTTCGACGCCTGTGTACTTTTCCCACTGCTGACTCAAATAATTGCAATACCCGTCAGACAAACACGTCCACACGAGCTGTGGAATGGCCGTGGTTAAGGTGACATACCGCCGCTCGCTCTCCATAAGTCGGTCTTTGGCTTTCACCTGCTCGGTGGTGTCGCGAAAAAAGATGGCCACTCCATTGTCTCGAGTTTTGTAGGCGTGAACTTGTAACACACGCCCATCATAGGTTTCTTCGAAGCGATTGCTTTTTCCAGTGCGGGCGATCTCCTCATAGTGGCGCAAAAATTTTTTCAAATCGCTCGTCGGGAATAAATCTTGAATTTTTTTGCCCAACAGATCGTTGCCGGTGACGGCAAAGAATTTCTTGGTCACTGGATTTGCAAAAGTGATGCTCCACTGGGAATCAATGATAAAGAACCCGTCTGTTGTGCGCTCGAGGAGGTCGTAAAGATCCGTCTGTAGCTCTTCCTTTTCCGCATCCTTTTTCTTTTTTTCGGTCATATCCAACGTCAAGCCATCAAAACTGATAGGTTTGCCTGTGGTATCGTAGGCTGTCCAACCGACGGCACGAATCCATTTCCACACGAGCGGGTTTTCTGGGTCGATTGTTTTGTATTCGATGTCATAGGCTTTGTGGCTTTTAATTGCCTCCTGAATAGCCAATCGCGTTCGTTCCCGATCCTCCGGATGAATATGGTCGTAAAAAGTCTCGATGGTGACTTCGGCATCTTCTGAAACCCAAAAATGCTCTTTGGTTTTTTTATTCCAATTCAATCTATCAAACGGCAAATCACAATACCAAATCCCTAAATCAGTCGCACTGGATAAACGCATCAGTCGAGAACCGACAATTTTAAGTTCCTCTGTTCGCTGCTCGACTTTTCTTTCCAGGTCGCGTGCGAAGTTTTCTAGTTCGAGCTTTCTGCGCTCCGACAGTTGAGCAGATTCAGCAAATGCAAATAACATATTTCGCATTTTAAAAAGATAAATAGCAGTACCTACAGACGCAGTTGCGGTGAGGGCTTTAATGGCTGCAGACGCCCAATAGTCAGGATTCCAGAGTGTCCACACTTCCATAAAATGGGTGGTCCCGCAGGCGCCAATAAACAAACCAAAGCACACAACGATGGGACTGAATGGAATTTTAATTTTGCGAATAAGCGACAACAAAATGAGTGAAATTCCCAAGTAAGCAAAGCCAATCAATGAATCGGTGATGACCATGGTCCAAATCAAAAGTGAATCGGCCAAATAGCAATGAATATGGGGCATAAATCCGGGATTATTGAAGATGGAATCGAGCATTGCCGAGACTATATAAAATTGTCTGCGAGTGTCAATCTGAAATGGACTCGCAAAGATGCGCTAAACACTGCACAAGCTGTCCGTTTCCACCCCGCTCCGAGAGCGCTCCCGACGAACTTCCTGTCCATGAGTAAATATCTAGATGGGCCCATGGGGTTTCCCCCACGAAAGCTTCTAAAAACAGGGCCGCCGTGACAGCCCCACCAAAGCCTTCGTGGGCGTTGGCCAGATCGGCCACGTCTGATTTTAATTTACTTTTTTGCGAAGGATCCAGGGGCATGCGCCAGCAGTTATCTCCAGCTGCCTGGGCACTTTGTAGAATTTTAAGGGATAGCTTGTCGTTATTACAAAACAAGCCTGGGGTTACATCGCCGAGGGCCACTTTAATAGCGCCAGTGAGAGTGGCCAAATTTAAAACCCAATCCGGTTTCGATTCACAAGCCAAGGTCAACGTATCGCAAAGAACCAAGCGCCCCTCAGCGTCGGTGTTGTGGATTTCGACTGTTTTACCTGCTCGCGTAGAATAAATATCTCCTGGGCGAAACGCATTGTGGGCAATGGAGTTTTCGGCCAGTGCTAAATAAAAATCGGCATTGATTTTCGCTTTATTCATCACCAAATAATACGCCAGTCCCAGCACAGAGGCGGAACCACCCATATCTTTTTTCATGTCGCGCATTCCACCAGCAGGCTTAATATCTAAGCCTCCAGAATCAAATGTGATGCCTTTTCCAACAAAACTGTAATGCTTTTTCTGCGCAGCTCCACGATAGGAAATCTTTACGAGAGCGGCTGGATGGTTCGAAGCCTGCCCCACAGCCACGTGCAGGTGATGCCCTTCCTTTTTGAGTTTTTCGTGATTCCAAACCTCGACTTTGCCTTTCGTATTTTTAAAAAGCTCTTTTACAAGGTCCACATAGGACGTCGGCTGAAGTTCGTTGGGTGGCAGGTTTACTAAGTGTCGCGAGAGATTGACGGACTCACCTAAGATTTTTGCCTTGGCAAAAACTTTTTTAGGCTCTCTTAGGTCTTTCGCATTGAGAAATATTTTTTTAGAATCCAACATCTTCTTTGGCCAGTAATTCTTAAAGCGATACTGTGCCATTTCGATACCGCAGATAAGTCCAGAAAATTCCTGGGCGTCTTTTCCGAGATAGTGAATTTCGATATTTTCAAAACTAACGGCGTCGCGATAGACTGCGCCCATGGCATCGCGTGCGACAGCAAAAGGGGTTAATTGAAATTGCCCCAGATGAGTGCTGGCTGCCGGAATGTCGATGTTAACAATCCAACCGGGTCCTCGTCGTCCGGAAAATTTTGTCATCAATGGCATTTTTTTATCTTTTGGCTTTTGCCACTCAAGCCCGATTTCGGAGACCACGCGCGCGTTCACAGCTTCTTTGGCGCCAAAAAAGTAGACCTGCGCAAGAGGAGCTGACGTCTGGGTTTCGCCCCATTCAACGTCAGATAAAATCGATAGGGGGTGGAATCCCAACAAGCTGTTTGACATCATAGACTCCTCAGATAGACTTTTAGACATGAACCTTCTGCTGGGCTCCGGTCTTTTACTTTTGCTGAACCTCTTACTCCCGGCAAGCTCTTTTGCAAAAGAAAGCAACAAAACTGTTCAGCGCACCTTCATCGGATTTGGCCCCACCACTTACAGCAATCTCAATTCTCGCGGACTCGGAACCATCTTCACTGGCGGCTATGTTTGGAATTTAGATTCACAATTTGATCTCCAAGCTGCTTTGGATTTTGGCATATCGTTCAAACACAACGACGTTCGCTTTGTGGTGCCGCAATTGAAGGGTCGCTATATGTTTAGCGAAGACCCCGAAACCAACTCATCGTGGTATGCCGGTGGCGGACTTGGCTTTGGTTACTCAAGCAATCACGAGGATGCCTCGTACATCAAAGACTCCATTATGAGCTTTGCCTTTAGCGCCGCCTTTGGAGTTAAGTTTTATCGAAATGGTGTGATGCCTCTGTTTGTTGAACTGGAACATACCATGTTTGTCGAAGAGTCCGCCCACGGAACACCTATCGCCACTTCGATCAAGGTGGGAATTGCGTTACCCAGCGGCAAGAAGAGATAGAAGATAGCCATTTTGTGGATAAGTTCATCCTGAACGAAAAGGGCTGCTGCCCTTTTAAACCCGTTTCGTCTGATCTTCCTGATCAGCCGAGCCTTTATTCAAATCATTCGTTTTCGAGATTAGATCATTAGTTCTGGGGATACCATTTTCTTTGGAAGGTATTTATTTTTTGACATTCTCCATCAGAGCTTGACGAGGTTTCTGATTGTTTAATTCATACTTATTAAAGATTTCCAAGAGTACATACCATGCGGTTTAGATAGATGCGACTTCGCATCGGGGCGAAGCCGTCTGGAGCTTTAGACGGGCTTGTGCGAGAAGTATTCTGAAGAGATTCAATTTTTAATTTCTATAAAAATCGGAATTTTAAAACCGGTGTATATTGTTTTTTTAGGAGCAAGTATGGCCAAAAAAATGAGTTTTTTTAAACCAACAATCAAAGAATTTGGTGGATCACTTGCTGTAAAGGGAAAACGTAAAACAGAGCGAGTTTTAGACAGTCGTACCCCATTGCACTTTGTTTTGAAATCTAAAAAAAGCACAAATCTTTATTCCCATCGAGTTCTTCTTCGTAAACTCCTTTATCTTTATGGGAAAAGATTTGGTGTCAAAGTTTGTAAGGAGAGTGTGCAGGAATATATATTACTGAACGACTGTGAAGTGAACGGAATCGTACCTTATGCCGTGCGCAGTCCAAGGAGAAAACCTCCTTCTTAAGGACCTAGTACCACCCCTGTACCAATCAACGAGTTATCCAATTGCAACAATCAAGCTCTCGCGTGCTCAAAGCTATCGAAACCACTGAAGACCAAATGGAATCCATTCTTTCGGTTGTGCAAAAGCAAGCATCGTTATTCGAAGTGACAATGAGCAGTGAAACCGCTCCCACTGGCCAACAAGTCAGCGTTTACCAAATTTCTGATACGGGTGAGATGTGCCCAGTTTTAAAAGCTGTAAAAATTAAGTAAAACTGCTGCGGGAGAGTTGTTTTCTCCCGCTTTCTTTTGGGCGGTGACGATTATTTCTTCGCTCTATTTTCTGATTCATTTTTTTGAATTTCGTTTTTTTGAATTTCCCAGAGTTTAAAGTAGCGGGTCATCCATCCCACAGCATCAAAGAACGCTGCAAAAAAACCGGGAATTCCATCCATAAACCCGCGTTTAAATAGATACCTACGAATAAAGCGGTTGTGCGGTTTGAAAACTAAATACTTGAGATGATTTTTAAAGTTCACTTTTTCGTTTTGGCTATGCAAAAACTTGGCTTCGAATGTGGAATAAAAATCAAACTTTTTCATAAATTGCGAAATATTTAAATACGGATAGTGCTCCATGGCCACATCCAGTGTACCCACAGCGCCGTTCACAATCAGTCGTTCGTGCACATGCTGATTGGCAAACGAACCGAAACCTCGTTTAAAAATTCGCAACTGATTGTCTGGATACTGTCCGCCGTAGCGCAACCAACAACCAAAGTAATAATTTTTACGAGCCAGCTTAAAGCCCTTAGCCTCTGGGTTTTGCGCAATTTTTAATTTTAAATCGTCAATGATCGCCTTGGGAAAACGTTCATCGGGATCAGCATAAAAAATCCAAGCTCCTGTGGCCACTTCAAACGCCGCAGAACGATTGATGTTTGCATTCATATGTCGTTTTTTTTGCAGCACGCGGATTCCCAGGGTTTGTGCAAATTCATAGGAACCATCTTTTGATTCACAGTCCACGTAAATCACTTCGTCCGCCAACGCTTTGAGCTGAGGCAGAAGTTCCTGGATATGTTCAAATTCGTCATTACCGATGCAAACAAACGTGAGCTTCATATTAAACAAACATCACTAGGCAATAAGTTTTCTTGCCCTTACGAACTACAACCATGGACTGATACAGAAGCTGATCTTGCTTTATCACGGCATCTTCTTTTTCCACACGCAGATTATTGACGTAGACACCGCCACCTTGAACATCTTTGCGCGCCATTCCCTTGGACGTAGCCAATTTACATTCGACGAGCAAATCCACGATGGTGAGTGTGGACATCTGGGTTTTCGGAATTTTAACCGACGGTGCTTCACTAAAAACCTCTAGCAGTAAAGGCTTGTCCAGTTCGCGCAGGTCTCCCGAAAACAGGGTCTGGGAGGCTTTTTCCACTTTTTTAAGTTCATCATCACCATGTACGAAGGCTGTGAGCTCGCGCGCTAATGCAACCTGAGGGGCGCGCTTCTCTGGAGCTTCGGTCATTTGTTTTTCCAAATCGGCAATGGCTTCGAGACTGAGGAAGCTAAAATAATGCAGCATCTTCATAATATCAGAATCTGGAATTCTGAGGAGAAACTGATAAAACTGATAGACCGTGGTTTTTCGAGCATCAAGCCAGATATTGCCGGTTTCGGTTTTTCCAAACTTTCCACCGTCGGCCTTAGTGACGAGCGGTATTGTTAAGCCCGCCACGTCCTCTTTCACCGCCACACCCTGGGCGCGCATCTTGCGAATAAACTCAACACCGGCAGTGATATTTCCCCACTGATCGGAGCCGCCGATTTGCATCTGGCAACTGTAGTTCTTGTTGAGCACAAAAAAATCATAGGATTGCAAAATCATGTACGAAAATTCGGTGAACGAAATTCCCGCTTCGCTCTCGATGCGGCTTTTTACCGAGTCCTTGGCCAACATGTAATTGACCGAAAAGTATTTGCCGACGTCGCGTAAAAAATCGATAAAGCCAAACTTTTCCATCCACGTGGAGTTGTTCACGATCATGGCTCCCTGGGGACCTTTTAAATCAATGAACTTTTCGATCACCTGACGAATGCCGTAAATATTTTTTTCGATGGCCACCTGGTCGAGAAGCTGGCGCTCTTGGCCCTTGCCACTGGGATCGCCGATCATGCCGGTGGCTCCGCCGATGAGGACAATGGGCTTGTGTCCTGCTTGTTGCAAACGACGCATTGTCATCAGCGGCAACAGGTGACCGATGTGCAAACAATCCGACGTGGGATCGATGCCGCAATAAAAAGTTCGTGGCGTGGATAACCACGCAGAAAGGTTCTCTTGGGTTGTTTGATAAACAAGCCCACGCGCCTTCAGATCTTCGAATATCATATTTTAGCCTTTGTGTCGGAAAGTGATAAGACCGTGCGTGGGGTCGTAGGGTGAAACACCCACAGTGACTTTGTCGCCCACAATCACCTTGATTTTAAAACGCTTCATTTTTCCACAAAGTCGAGCACTCACCTCAACTCCGTTATCAAGCATTACTCTGTAGATTCCCCCGCCGGTAACGTCGGAAATCCTGCCTTCCAGTTGTATTAAATCGTCTTTTGCCATTGGTTTATTAGTACTTGAGGATGCCGCAAAAGGCAAAAAAAAAGGGGATGTGAATCCCCTTTCTTATAAAGAATTTAAGCCGGCCTTTAGTACGAACTCATGGCCTGAGCGGCTTTATTTAAGTTCAAGATACCGCCAGATACGGTCATATTTTTCATGGAATCAGCTGGCGTTACGGTTTTTAGCATAAGGTCTTTGAGAGCCAATGCGGCCGCTGATGGATTTTGCATGTAGTAGGAACTAAAGCCTGTGGAGGCGGCACTGTGCATGTAAGCAACTGCACCAGCAACGTGCGGACTTGCCATAGAAGTTCCAGTCATCGTTGAGTAGCTATCGCCTGGGACCGTTGAATAAATTCCCGTTCCTGGAGCACCTAGGTCGATCATGGATAAACCGAAGGCGGCACTAGAGTTGCGCTTGCCATCTTTTTGCGTGTTGGTCACAGCGATAATGTAGGGGCTGTCACAACCTGTTGGCACATCGCCCTTAACATCGACGTCGATGTTTAAATTGGCTGTGGCAATGGCGTGCAAAATTCCAACTTTGCCCATTTCGTTATAGATATCATTCCACGCAGGGTACGAACTGCTTTTGCAGTTTCCGTAATCAACACCAAAGCTTGAGTTGGTAGAGACCACGTTGGCTCCCTGTTTTCCACCAGAGCTGATCCAAAGTTGTTTTTGTTTTAAAACATATCCGTAGGCTTTAAGAACAGTGGATGTGGAGCTTGTGGCGCCGTTGATCGCCATCACTTTTGCACCCCAGTTGATCCCCGCAACACCAATTGAATTGTTACCGATGGCGCCGACGGTTCCTGAAACGTGTGTTCCATGTTCGTCTTCCGTCACATCACCAGAGTTATTGTATGCGTTCCATCCATTGATATCATCGATGTAACCGTTTTTATCGTCGTCTTTGCCGTTACCTGGAATTTCGTTTTCGTTCACCCAAATGTTTGCTGCAAGATCTTCGTGAACAAGGTCCACTCCACCATCGACAACTGCAACCACAACATCGTTCCCGGCTGGATCTAAGCCGCCAATTCCGAAGCCACCCCAAGCATTCACAGCATCAATGCCCCACGTGCTGGCATCAAGCTTCATGTCCCACTGTTGAGAAAAGCTTTTGTCATTTGGAATTTGTGCAGCGGATACCCGCTTTGATACTGGATGATCTTCTTGAACGTAAGCCACTCCGCGCTGTCTGCGAAGGAAAGTGATTTCTGAACGAAGAGAACTTCGGGCAGACGATGTTTCGATGGAATAAATTCCTAATTCTGGAATTAATGCTTCAACTTTTGCACCGGGAGAAAGCTGTTTTACAACAGTTTCTGACCCTGCTTGGATGCGAACAATCATCTTGTTTGACGCAAATACGTTTTGTGTAAGGCAAGTAGTGACTAATAATACGAATAAACTTCTCATGAATCCCCCCGTTTCCATTCCTTTGGATATTCCAAAGATACATTCCTTGGCGTTCAAAAAGTTTCCTAGACTTTTGTAATAGTCTCAATCTTTTTTTTGTAAATTTTTTATGGTAGCTGATTAGCCAAGCTAATAACAGATCTTACAGAGCGTTAAACTTGTAATTTCAATGAGTTACTAATTATTTAATGACTTCCCAAGTGCTTTCACTAGCCGCGTCACGGACGTCGATGCCCATGTTTACAAGCTCTGCTCGCAACGAATCGGCCTTGGCAAAATCTTTTTGTTTTTTAGCGTCCCAGCGCTGATTCACCAGGTTTTCGATGACGTTGATATCCAACTTTTTTTGCCGAATCAACATCTCGTCAAGAGAGCGCAGGAATTGTTTTGGCGGCTCCCCAAATAGCGCCATCATTGTTCCGTTTTCGTTAATGAAGCGTAAAAACAGAGCAGACATGGACTGGGTGTCAGCAGTCGGTTTTGAACCGGGCTTTATTTTTTGGTTAAACAAGCGAACGATTTCGAAAACATCACCCAAGGCTTTTGCGGTATTGAAATCATCGTTATAGGCGTCGTTCATCTGGGCTTGCGCTGCTTGCAGACTCTTTGCGAATTCTTTCACAGCCGGTGACTCGACGACAGGTTGAGCTGCAGCTTCGTGGGCTAATTTCATGGCCGAATAAATTCGCGCTAGCCCGGAGATGGACTGCGCAATGGTGGCCTCGGAAAATTCACTCTCTGAGCGATAGTGCACAGACATCACAAGATATTTAAAAATTTCTGCTGGGTATTCCTGTAAAAAGCTGCGCATGGTTCTGATATTGCCTAGCGACTTGGACATTTTTGCGCCGCTAAACATGAACATGTTATTGTGCAGCCAATATTTTGCATAAGTTTTGCCAGAAGCGCCTTCGCCCTGCGCAATTTCGTTTTCGTGGTGCGGGAAAATTAAATCCATTCCGCCGCCGTGAATGTCGATCTGTTCGCCCAAGATATCGCGGATCATGCACGAACATTCAATGTGCCATCCCGGTCGCCCTTCGCCCCAAGGCGAAGGCCAGCTCTGTTCTCCGGGCTTGGCTGGTTTCCAAAGCGTAAAGTCTAACGGATCTTGTTTCTTCGCATCCACTTCGACGCGCGAACCAGCTTCCATATCGTCGATTTTCCGGTTGCTCAGTTTTCCGTAGTCTTGAAACGAACGAATGGAGAAAAAAACTTCACCCTGAACAACATAGGCTTTTTTGTTCACGATCAAATCTTCAATCAATCCAACGATGCCGTCCATGTGCTCAGTGACCCGGGGATTGTGAGTGTGGGCTTTGAGACCAAGAGACACGAAATCTTTTTTGAATTCATCGATGTAGGTTTCGGCAATCGCTTTGGCCGTGGTTTTTTCCTTGATGGCACGATTGATGATTTTATCGTCCACGTCGGTAAAATTATAAACGTAATTGACTTGATAGCCTGACTTTTCAAGCCAATTACGTACAAAATTGTAAACAACCGCTCCGCGAAAATTTCCCACATGCAAAAAATCATAAACCGTGGGCCCGCAACAGTACATTTTGACTTTGCCGGGCTCCAGGGATTTGAATTCTTCTTTGCTGCGCGAGAGCGAGTTGTATACCTTCAGCATTATTACATGCCGAACTTAGCGTTGATCATTACAGCTGTGCTTGTGTACGTAGCATCAGTATCGAGCTCAAGACCAATATCAGTGACGGTAGTCATGTAGCGAACTTCGCCACCAATAGTCATTGATTCATTGATAGCGAAATCCACACCACCAAACAACTGAAGACCGAAGCCAGTTCCAGAATCGAAAAGCGAGTCGGAATCAAATTGACCGAAAAATGCACCAGCTCCGCCAGTGAGTGTCACTCCACCCATAGGGGCATTGCCAACGATATTGAAGGCGCCTGTTAAGAATGAAGGCTCTGCTGTTGAACCTGCGGTATCATATTCGTGAGTGCGGTATGCCAGCTCAACTTCACCGTGAACATCTCCCATTACTTCAAAACCATACGCAACTAGCAGTGGCGCCATAAAAGTGCTGTCCAAATCTCCAGTTGCAGAACCACCGGTATTTTCGAACTCAACTTCTCCACCAACGTTAAAGCCTAAACCAGCTTTAAAATAATCAGCTGATGCCGAAAAACTCACTAAACTCATTGCGATCACTAGAATTGCTTTCATTTGAACTCCTTTAATTAGCCGAGGATTTTTTCCGTTGGCTTTGGTTTTTAGAACCCCGGAGTCTATTGTTTTTTTAAGGACAAACAAGATGTTACACAGTGAATTAAACCCGACGAATTAAAAGACGAGCTAAAACCAAACGCGAGCCGAAAGCAAAAAACTCCAAAACGTGTAGCCTTGGTTATCAAAAACAAACAAATACCGCAGCTCGGGGCCAATGGAATATTGCGGTTCTAAAGAATAGGAAAACCCAGTGGCGACGCCGAAGGTGGTCTGATTATTGGTTCCCTCAGTGGTGCCTAAATCATACACAATTTTAGTTGTGCCAAATAAGCCACTGATAAAAAGTACACTTTTTTCCAAAGGTGACCCATAGGGGTAAAAGCTCACTTCGGCGAGCAAAGGGAAATAGCCGATGGACTCGGTTTCGCGATTGGCTTGGTAAAAATGTGCCAAAGCTCCAAAACTCACATGCTCATAAAACAACCAACCAAGCCGCCCGCCGTAGGAGACAGCCGATTTTTTCGCATCGTAGGGCCCTGAAGAATTGGAAAGGCCCACATCAACGCCCAGGTGAAACACCTGCGCGTGGGAAAAATTAAAGAATTGGAAGAGAAGATAGAGCACCACACCTCTATGCTACAGACTCATATTGGGATTGCAAGTGAGTGTTCTTGCGGCTTTGCGCTCCCAAGGCCTTGCAGTCTTTCGGTCTTGCGGTCTTTCGGCCTTGCGGTCTTTCAGTCTTGCGGTCTTTCGGTCTTTCAGTCTTGCGGTCTTTCGGCCCCGAGTTTTGGCAGTCCTGCGCAGGACTCAAGTTTTCTCAACTCTGAAACCGAAAGTGGTTAGGGCCCGCCGTTGATTGCAATGGAAACAAAGTATTCTTAGGTTTTCGGCTGAATTATCCCCTCCAAACGCCCGCGGATGAATGTGATCAAAATTTATATTGTGCTGACTGCCGCACTGAGTGCATTGTCCCCGATCTCTTTGCCAAATTAAGTATTTTAGCTTTTTGGAAATGGTTTTGGACGAAACTTTTGTCACAGGCTCAACAACAGAACCTGTCAAAGGGTCTGCTGAACGTTTTTTACCAAACCGTTTCGCTTTTAAGGAAACCAAACTCAAAACGGCCATTTCTTGCACAAGTTCAGCAAAGGTCATGTGGATGGCTTTTGTTCCCAATAGACTTCGAACTTCCTCGAGCACCGAATTTAGTTTTTCATCGATCACAAATCGCATTTCAACTGCAGACGGATTTACCTGGCGTTTCTTTTCATTCGGTAGAGCTTGCGCTGGCAACATCGCGAGGAGGACTTTTTCAGATTCTCGCGTTGTCGTGTTCTCAATTTTTTCAAATATACAGAGCTTTTCCATCGGTGATATGCGCTGATGCTCCTGCTTACTTTTCTGAAAGCTAAAACTTTGAACCTGGCAAATGTGTGTAAGATTAATAGCTCCGGACTCGATCTTTTTTTCCACTTGCGGAAGTTCTTTTAAAAGTCGCATCGCTTGAATCTTACGACCCGCCTCCCCGCGACTGTACTTGAGTTCACTCACCGCGAATTCAAAAAGGCTTGGATACCCAAGTTCCGAAAAAAGCTTGCGGACCTCAATCTCTCGCAGGTGTTGCAAAATCACTATTAAAGTATGCCGTTCTTTTTGAACTTCAGATTGGATGCTTACTAGCAATTCATCGTCTTTTAGTTTTCTTAAATTCATTTGTTCCTCCAGGTTTTTAAAGAAAACTATCACACCTTTTTGAACGATCACTTTGACGAAGACTAAAGCGACTTTTACAGATGGCTCTAGCCTTCTGATTCCCTTCTCTGCTGCACGCGAAAGTAAAATTTTGATTTTTGCGATGACTAAATAGTTTATGTCGAAGCGAGGGCCCGCTAAGCGTTCGAAAACCGTGTCAAATTATTTTCAATTTTGACGCAAGAAACTTATAGGCCGGTCCGTAAACGAGTCCTGCGCGGGACCAACTACAGTTAAGCAAACTCCTTTTGCAACAGACACGGCCATTCAACAGACACGGCGATTTCAACCGAACCCTTAGCTGGCCATTACTGGCAATAGGGAGTCGGACTTCAACGCCTGCGATGATCTCATGCGCATGGAGCGCTCGCAGTGCCGCAAAAAGGTCTACAACCACTACCGCAACCTCGAAAAGAAAAAGAAATAGATCCTTCGTTGTCGATCCCCACCCCACTTGCTATAGTGGGATCATGAGCCATTTTCAATTTTCGGAAATTTTAGGGAATTCGCAAAAACTGGATGGTGGAGCCATGTTTGGCAACGCCCCCCGCACCGTTTGGCAAAAATGGATTGCGCCCGATGAGTTGGGGCGAATTCCCCTGGCCTGTCGCGCCCTGCTCATCGAATTTTCTGATTCGTACGAAAAAAAACAAAAAATTCTTTTCGAAACTGGCATCGGCGCTTTTTTCGAACCGCAAATGGCGGAGCGTTTTGGTGTGCAAACGCCGCAAACCCATTGCCTCAGAGAAAATTTAAAAGCCCACGGCGTGCAATCCGACGACATCACGCACGTTGTGTTGTCGCATTTGCATTTTGACCATGCGGGCGGAACTCTGCCCACGTTTTCCGAAATTCAAGCAGGAGACAATGGACTGCTGTTTAAAAATGCCGACTACATTACCAGTCGCGAAGCCTTTGCCCGGGCCAAAAAACCCCACGCCCGCGACAAAGCCTCGTTTATTCCGGGACTTGTGGAGAAGCTCGAGGCCACACAGCGCTTGCGTTTAATTGATGGACCAGAAAAATTATTCGACAACCGCCTGGAGTTTACCATCTCCAGCGGGCACACGCCGGGGCAGCTGCACTCCCTGTTTCATGGCGATAGCTTCTCTCTCTTTTTTTGCGGGGATCTTATTCCCGGAACACCGTGGATTCATACACCCATCACCATGGGCTATGATCGCTTTCCCGAAATGCTGATCGATGAAAAACAGCAGCTTTACGAAAAGCTGCCTTTGGAAAAAACGTTGTTTTATTTTACCCACGACAATGATGTGGCCGCGGCCTTATTAAAGAAAGAAGATGGGAAAATGAAACCTGCGCAAACTTTTAAAACTCCTGTGCGCCAGGAGTTTTAAAAAGAATTATTTTTGTGGGCAGAAGTAATCAATACTGTATTGTCCCTCTGGCGGCGGTTTAGAAAAAATCAACTGGCTGTCCTTCACTGTAAAGTTAGGTACAACGACGCTGCCAGAAGCTTTTACTGTCACATCCGAGTTGCCATCCCCGTCGATATCTTTTGGCACGCACTCTAAATCGTAGGTTGTTTTTGAATTTGCCACAGTTTGACCAATAAAACTGAGCTGATTGCCGTAATCGGGCTCGCAAATGCTGCCGAGCACACCATTTGTCAGTTTTGTAAGACTGGCATAGGCGGTCCCGTAGTAGTGATCGCCCACTGTTGCCGCGGCTTTACAGGCCGTGTCTCCAGGACGTACAATGATAGAATGGAATTGAAAGACCTTTTCATCACTCCAAGTCTCAGCGATCAACTTTACAAGCTCGGAGCCTTTGTTGATGTTTGCCGCTCCCGATTCGTTTTCATCCGTTAGTACCACCGCTGCAAGCGCTGAATCTTTACGAAAAAACTGCTGATGCGAGGATTCCGCACTCGACCCTAGGCTTCGTTGAATGGCTCTTGCCATTGCACGAATCCCCTGCTCGCTTGAACTGCCCGATTCTTCCCGTTGAACTGTTTGCGAAAACATTTCGCGAGCTTTCTCGAGGTCCTGTTTGGAGTTTAAAATAAAACTACCATCTGGGTACGTTTGCAAACGTCCGTCTCCGTAAGTACTATGCGAAGGATCGGTAGTCACAACTGCAATCTGCCAATCAAAGCCGTTTAAGCGATCCATAAAACTTGCAATTTTTGTTGCCATGCTTTTTTGTTCGTCTTTCATGGAGGGAGAATTATCCACTACAAACAAAACATCTAACTGACGATCACTTTTAGTGACAGCAAAGGAGGTTTGTTGTTTTTTAAAGCGTTCAAATAATTTCCACGGAAGGTTTTTGCGATCTTGCATTCCATTGGCATCAGTGGCGACGATCTCAAATTTATGCCCACCAGTTTTTCCGCCAGGCAATACTAAACGATCCTTGTCGGACTTACAGGGTATCGTAAGACCGTTCCATGCACAGAAAACTTCGGTCACAGGTGCGCTTCCGGCAATGACTCTATATTCAACGAGCAGCTGATCAAACACCGAGAGGTCACCCTTCGGCGCCTGCATTACCAAAATCGCTGGGCCCTGCTCGGGAGTTGGTACATCTGCACCTTTCTCAACGGCACTAAATTGTTTATCCGAACAAGCTGCCATGAAGACCAGCAGTAAATTCATTATAAAAAATCGTCTGAGAATTTTCATCATTCCTCCAATGTCTTGCTTCTTTTTCGGAGAAACTGGCTCAGCCTAAAGGTGGAGCTGGGCTAGGTTTTTTAAACTCGATCTGTTAGCATTTGGTCCGACTGAACTAGACTTTCACTGGACGAATGTTGGATGGGTACTGGACGTCCTGTGAAATAATTTGGCAAAAAGCCAGTCTAAGTTCCGATTGGATGTCTCGCGCCGTGCATTAAACTGCGTTCTCCCTTTTCACCTTGTGATATTAATGAGATATATTTGCGTCCTGTTGTGGTGGTATGGCCGAGCGGCTAGGCAGCGGACTGCAAATCCGTGTACGGGGATTCAAATTCCTCTACCACCTCCAAATTCCTCCAGCGCTCTTTAATTGCCTAAACAAAGGAAATTCAGATGCTATTTAGGATTTTTCTTCTTGGATTATTTTTACCATCTTTGGCACCCGCACAACTTATCCAGTCGCTAAACATCATCAAAGAAATACCGAAATATCCCGGCTATCTTTATAAACCTAACGATAACAACTCACATCCTGCAATTATTCTTCTTCACGGTAGCGAAGGTGGAAATGGAGATTTCTGGTATCAGCCAAGTAAAAAACCCACCAAAACAGGCGCAAATGGTTTAGTCCCGTACATGGCGAGATACTACGCCACACTCGGGTATGTGGCCTATGCGATATGCTACTTTGATTGTAAGCACCATCAAGGCTATTCATCCTACCCGCCGGATGATCTAAAGAATGTTGATATCATCAATATCACTCATAAAGCTTTGGCTTGGCTGAAACATTCGGAATATGTAGAAAACAAGAAAATTATTTTGTGGGGAGCTTCGCGAGGCGCAGAACAAGCTCTACTTCTTGCGAGTCTTTTGCCTGAATTGCAAAAGACCGACACTTCTCTAGTTATTCCTGATGGCGTGATTTCACTTTCACCAATCGAAAGAATTCGTCCCGCTTTACCGCAAAACGTAGCCGACGCGATCATTGCTGGTGTTAAACCGCAATTCTCTGGAAATGGCGTCGCCTGGACGATCAAGGGTTCTTCAGTTAAAAATTTGAGCGTTATCAACATTCAGGCGATGAAAGGCCCAGTCCTTGTTACTTTTTTTATAACTGATCCAGTATGGAATCACTCTGATATTACCGTTTTAAAAAATCAGTTTGGCCCCGAAAGTTTAGTAGACATTTCTTTCGCTCCAACGGACAAAGCGGACGACAAAAAGCAGCAACTTCCAACAAAGTTTCCACGAGCAACATTTGTTGAATATCAATCGACCGGTCACGTCTACCCTTCGCCAACGAGTCAAGAGTCGAAGTTTCTAGATATGACATTGAAATCGTTTATGCATGATATTTTGATAAGATAGCTTGAGGTTATACCCTGTCTGCTGCAATCAAATCATATCGGATCAAAAATGCAATACGAAGCAGGTATCTCCCCGCCGCGAGTGTCGGTATTCCTTTCTTTAAGCAGACTTATTTTAAGTTTGTTCAACAAAAGGAGAATTTATGAAAAGGTTTCTGTTCGGTTTAGTGATTCTAATTTCTGTAGTGGCAAACGCTGGTGGCAGCGGCGAAGGCTCTGTTCACACCACGGTTCTTAACTGCAGCCGCCTTTCACCCGTGCAAGAGGGCGAAGCCTCTGCAAGCCTGCACTTGTCTAGCGGCCTTTTAAAGATGGGATTTTCTAACCACGTTAACGACTTTAACGTGTCGTTTGAGCCCATTAAAGTCATTTCAAGTCTGCAAGAGATTTCTGAATTGAAAGTTAAGAACGGCCTGATCGTTGTAGAGTCTCTCAACAGAAATTTGAGCATCACCCTCGATCCCATCGATATCCTTGCAAGCTCCGGAACGGTTATTGGTCAGCTGGAAGTGAACGGGCAATCAATGCAAGGTAGTTGCAGCGTAGACCTTAACAATTTAAGATTAGCCCTTAAATAATCGCAAGCAACGAAGGTAGATGTCTTCTGCCTTCGTTTGTTCAAACTCAGTCGAATTGTCGTACATAAATCGTAATATTTTCAGGGTTAAATAAAGCACAAATAGCTGTCGTGAAATGCTGTTTAGTGTTACATACACATCCATGAAAGATTTCACTCCTCCACAGCCCGAAAAATCCTTCCGCATCACCCTGGAATTGGATCGTGCACAAAGCCGCTTGGATTCGTGCCTGCTTGCAGCCATGAAAGCGCAAACTCAGCAACCATTGCTCAGTCAAATGAGTCGCAGTAAATTTAAACATTTGTTTAACAGCGGCCATGTCCTGATCAAAGGCCAGCGCGCTAAGCCCACCTCAAGCCTTGCAAAGGGCACCACCTATGTGGATATTTTAGGTTTCTAAGCTGGAGTGCATTGCATGAGCGAACAACGATTGATCGACTTAGAAACTAAAATTTCGTTTCAAGAAGTGCTGATCGAAGATCTGCAAAAAGTGGTCAACGACCAATACCTCTCGCTTGAAAAAATCGAAAAAAATATGCAGGTTTTAACTGAAAAGTTAAAAACCAGCGATTCGTCTTTGCCGCAAAACGAGAAACCACCCCACTACTAATGGGTCAAATCCCGGTTCTCTTTCATGATAACAATATTTTAGTTGTGAATAAGCCTGCTGGACTTTCCGTTCACAACAATGAAGATCCGCAAAATTTATTACAAGTTCTCGAAAAACAATTAAACTTGCAGCAAAAGATGCTCCCCGTGCACCGCCTGGACAAAGAAACCAGCGGCGTGCAGATTTTAGCTCTCAACCCGAAGAATGCGGCCCTTTGGGCCAAACAGTTCGAAGACAAACTTACGCGCAAGATTTATAGCGGTGTTTTAAAAGGCACCCTCAAAGACGCTGCTGGAACATGGAACCGTCCACTCACCGACAAGGCCGAGGGACGAAAAAATCCCCAAGGACTTTCTAAAAGCCGAATTCCGTGCGAAACCCAATTTAAGACTATTAAAACCAACTCCTATTTTACCTTGTGTGAATTCCATTTGATTACCGGTCGTCAGCACCAGATTCGCAAGCATGCGGCTTTGGATAACCATGCCATTGTGGGTGATCCTCGTTATAACGACCCTAAATATAACGAAAAAATTGCAAAACTTTATTCGCAAACGCGAATGTTTTTACATTGCTCCCGCGTGGAGATTTTATCCTCCACATTCGTTGCTGAAACGCCTATAGAATTTACTGCGTTGTTTAATTAGTCATCGGGGGTTTTATGTTGCGAGTGGGTTTGGGGTTTTTAATTTTTTTCGGCTTTTTACAATCGTACGCTTGTGATCTTCAGATACGAAAAACAGCAAACCCGATCAATCAGCAAACACAGCACGAAAATCTCTGCCTCAACGATTACTTTGCCAATCGGGATTTAGCTTTTCACAGCATCAGCATCAATTCCATGCAGTTTTTAATGAGCAAAAGCCCTACAACCATGCAATACGACGATATGATTCTTTTTGATCTCCCTGCGCAAACGGTAAAGCCCCTGGGCGACGCTGGTCGGCTTGCTGTAGTCAAAATCATACTGTCGGCCTACTTTAGCAGTCTGCGAAATGAGTTTGGTGCCTGTTCGCTAGCGCTCTATGACGGAGCAAAGGCTCTAACCATCGACGATTTTAAATTATCTGCTCGCAACATCGAAGGCCAACCCGGAACTCGTCTGATGCTCACCAAAGATGATGTTGCAGATCCTGCTTGGGAAATGACGTGTCCCACGGAATCAGGTTCGCAGAGCGTGGCTAAAAGTGGAAAATACTTTTTTATCTTTGCGGACGTGCACGAAAATATGTCGATTTCAACGACGACAACCCATTATTCGCAGTTCGTGTTCAGCCTCCACTAATTCATTCCCGCAAAGAAAGCGCTGCTACGTGAGCGCTTCTTGAATGGGACTGTAAAAGCGACTACTAAAGCGGTGGTTAGCTCCATAGCCCGTATACAAGCCAAAGCCTCGACCATCAGGCGTTGCAAAAGCATACTCCGACGGAGGAATTCCCATCAGATGAAAAAGTGTAATTAAAAAACTGTTGTAAGGGTAATCGCTGCCCTGCACATTCATATTGTAATAACGGCCCGAGCGAAGTGCCCCGCCCATGTTTCCAATGAGAATCTGCTGCGAGTCGTATCCACCGTGGCCCCCGTCGTTCCCTGCTTGATTGGGATGGCAGGCGCCGGTGGTGATCATGCCCGTGATCATATTTTCCAAGTAGGTTTTACCGGAGCTTCCTTCCATCTGATCCAGAGGAGCTAAAAAGTTATCAGCAATCATATTTGCAAGGTATCGGTACCAGGTCTGGAAGGCACGCAGTTGGATAGCCGCACCCTGCCCGCCGTGGATGGCACCATGAAAATCACTGACTCCGAGGTTAGGAATCCATTGAGGGTCGTGACTGTCAAACATTAGAGTTCCAAATTTCGTCAGTCCGCAACGGAAAGCCACCGCCAAAAGATTGAGATACACACGATTAAATTCCGTGGGAGTTCCACCGATACCTCCGGGGGCCGCGGGTTGCGAACAGCTGATCTGTTGTTGATTTTGCGACAACGATGCAAAATTCCTTTGTAGATCAGATAAAAGATCCATATGCGTTGTCACTCGCTGCCGATCTTCAGAAGAAATCCTCCGATTGCCATTGAACGACGAATAAGAGCCCATCACACGATTGAGAATGTTGGATTTAAACTGATTGGTTAAATCGTTCACCGGGGCTGTACCACCGGTTAAAGAGCCAAACACATCGGTATAGAAACGCTCGATCTGACTGCCTTCATACATCGGCGGCCGAATGATACTACTACCCACTTTGTGATTGAAAATATTTTCGCCGCCAAGACTAATTCGGATGGCTTTGCGAACACTCGTTGGTGTTCCCGTGGGATACAAAGTTTGCGAGTTTTCGAAAACCTGATCCGCAGTGGGTCGTTGATAATCGGCGGAGTTGCGCGAGGAGCCGACAGCAGAAAGATACATGTCTCCGTGGCAACCGTTCCACCCGTCTTGTTGGAAACCTCGCATGTAGGTCATCAGGCCCGCATTTTTTAACACCTCATAACGAGGGTTGGCGAAGGCGTAAGAGTGCGAAGCAATCGGCCCCATCGACGTTAAATTAACATCGCGGATGCCTAAGCTGCCAACGGCCGAAATGGCCACAGATTTTTGTGGCCAGATCTCGTTCAAATTGCAATGCTCAAATAAAAATAACATGGATCGTTTTGGCGGAGTTGCCATTTGCTGAGCCAGCGCGGTGTCGGTGATTAAGCTGGGAAGAAATGGCAGCGTAAGGAGTGCTTTTCCGCTTCCAACTAAAAACTGACGTCGTGTTTTAGGGCAAAAGTAAATACTCATGCTGACTCCTTAAAAATTCCACTGCTTAAATTGTTCTGACATAATAAAGTTTTTGATGGCCGATTTGATGCTTCCCTGGTTTTGGTTAGCACCATGTAAAGTTGTCACGATATCGTTCATGTGGCAGTTGTCTGAGGCGTCGGCCGGTCGGCGGGATTCGAAGGATTTTAAATGCTTCGCAAAGCACAGCATGGCTTTGTCGCTCTTTCCAATCTCGTCTGCTAAATCCATTGAGTTGGAATAGCGCACTGGCTGGATTCCTAAATCGCTGGTTTCGGCTTGCGTGGCCACAGGCACCTGACCCAACAACGTATTATTCACATCGTAAATGGATTCCACAGTTCGCAGTCGGCCTAAGGTATCAAAGCTTTCGAAGGCATAACCGAGAGGGTTTATCCGGCCGTGACAAGTGACGCAAGCAGAGCCTGCGATGGCAGTCACTCTGTGGGTGACTTCACGAGTGGATAGGAGTTGTGTGCCCAGGTCTGGCAACGCCGTAGGCGCATTTGGAGGTGGAAGTCCAACACTCGAACAAAGAACGTTTTCTAAAACAACCAGTCCGCGTTTGATCGGTGAGGCTCGCACGCCGGTACGTTTGGTGAGCAGGGCTGCGCGATTTAAAAAGCCGCTGCGTTCTGAAGGCAATTGCACACTTCCGGTCGAAGACCCGTAAATTTGCGCGAGCGATGCATTTGAAATCTGCGCTCGTCGCGATGTCAATAACTGCGAAAAGGTCGAGTTTTGTGTGATCACTTCATTTTGAAAATACTGATCCAACTCGTCGATCATTGCCGTCTGAAGACCATTGGTATTGATGCCCTCCAAATAAAAACTCGGATAGGAAAAATTCCCAAAGACATCGTAGCCATAGGATTCGCGGAACAATCGCACCATAACTTCGCGCGAGCGGGTCGTGCTGAGTAAACGCTCGATCTGCTGATCGAGAATCGCATTGGTTAAAATTTCGCCAGACGCCGCAAGATTCCGTAGCGTACTATCCGGAGGAGCTCCGGTAAGAAAGTAAGATAATTTCGCAGCGACTTCATGGGCTGTCAATTGAAGAGAGTTTGGTGCCGCTGGAAACTGTTGCCCACGGTCGTAAACTTTGTACAAAAAATCAGGCGATTGAAAGATTCCCGTGATTGTCATTTCCAACACGTTCACCTTCGACAACGATGCATCCCAAAAACGACTGGCAATGGAGGTCACCTCGGTCGAAGTGAGTGGACGGCGAAAGGCAATGGCCCCAAGCTCACGAACTAAACTTTGCTGACATGCCGCTGTGATCGTTCCTTGCCCCAAACAGCCATTGGTGTTTGGGAAAGTACTTAATGTGGACGAGTTAGCAATGAGACTTGCCGCACGAAAAGTCACATCAAACGAAGCCGCCACCACATTCTGATTTATAAAAAAAGATTGCTCTTTTCGTGTGTGATCAGTTTCCAACACGATATCTGAAGGCATGCGTGAAAACAGATCGTTCAGCTGAGTATCACTTTTAAGACTGGTATTAACAATATCTAGGATTGATGAAATAGAATTGCGAAATTCTCGGTTGTTGAGCTTTTGCATGGCGGTTTTAGAACGTGTGCCGGGAGTGCAGGCAAACACCAAGCGCTGATTTTGATTGACGACAGCGCCGCCACCGTTCGCCTGAAATATCAGCGCTCTCGAGATATTGCGCACTTGAACAGCCGTTAAGCCCGAAAGTTGACTCATTTGCGAAATATTATCGATGGCTAAATTAATTTGTGCTTCTGTTCGACCAAGTTTTGCAGAGCTGTCGTAAGGACCATGACAACCAGCACAGTTTGTTAAATAAAGCGACTTCCCTTGCGCCACTTGATCGATGGTTTGATTTGAAAGAGATGAGTTAGAGGACGTCGATGTATGCATCGCTTTTCCGCAGTTTTGATACGGGAGCGCTGTAATAATAAAAAGTACAGTCACTTTTAATACCGAAATATAACGATTGGCATATCGATGATTCATAATCCCCTGTCTACTAGAAGCAGTCTTTATTATAAGTTTGCTTAATAAAAAGGCAAACCAGCACAATGGCCGGTCCTAGGATGAAACAAAAAGTGCCTCATAGTTCTCACTTTGAAACGTCGAAATCCCAGCAAAGTACTGTGCAAGTGAAGAAATCTCCATAGGACTTTGGCACTGTAACTGAGTAGTCTTTCAAACGATTATTAACTTTTTACAAGGATTGAACGCTATGAGCACACAGAATCAAACCGATACTACTGCCGGAAAAAACACCTACGAACGAATCATAAAGGAGTGCCCCACGGCCATGCTCAGTTCACACGATGAAATTGGCAAAATTGTGTCGCGCCCCATGCACACTATCTTAGACACCGAAGACAACAGCACTGTTTGGATATTTACAAAGTACGAAAATAACATCTGTGAACAAATCCGAAAGAATGACGTTGTTTGCCTGTCCTACTCGGATCCAGCTCGCAACTCCTACTTGAGCGTGGTTGGCACCGGGCTTCTCGTGAACGATAAAATAATGATGAAAAAATATTGGAGCCCGATCATGAAGGCCTGGTATCCCGAAGGCCTCGATGATCCTTCGATGATTTTAATTAAAATCACACCCCTCACCGCCGATTTTTGGGACGGCCCCAGCAGCAAAGTTGTTACGCTGTTTGCCATCGCCGCCGCCATTATCCAGGGAAAAGAGTACGACGGCGGGGATGACTCTAAAGGAGAGGTGAGTTTTAAATGAAAAAGACAAAACGCAATCCAAAAGCTGTCGCATCGATAAAACTCGAGGCGCGCTCCGACGACCAGACAACGCTGACAACAAATCAAGGCCTCCCCATTTCGGACAACCAAAACTCTCTAAAGGTGGGAGCCCGCGGGCCAACTCTCTTAGAAGATTTTATTCTCCGTGAAAAGATCACCCATTTTGATCATGAGCGAATTCCAGAGCGCATTGTCCACGCTCGTGGTTCGGCAGCCCATGGCTTTTTTGAATTGACCAATGATATGTCGAAGTACACCAAAGCCGGTTTTCTCACCGGGCCCAAAGGAAAACGAACTCCGATCTTTGCTCGATTTTCCACCGTGCAGGGTGGCTCAAGCTCCGCCGACAGTGTTCGCGACGTGCGCGGCTTCGCAGTAAAATTTTATACAGAGCAAGGAAACTACGACTTTGTTGGGAATAATATCCCGGTCTTTTTTATTCAAGATGCGGTCAAGTTTCCCGATCTCGTTCATGCGGTAAAAATGGAACCCCATCATGGCATGCCACAGGGAGGTTCGGCCCACGACAATTTTTGGGACTTTGTTTCGCTGATGCCCGAATCCACTCACATGCTCATGTGGGCCATGTCCGATCGTGGCATACCGCGATCGCTGAGAATGATTCAAGGCTTCGGAGTGCATACGTTTCGTTTTATTAATGAAAAAGGCAAATCCGTTTTTGTAAAATTCCACCTTAAGCCCGAACAGGGTGTGCACTCGTTGGTTTGGGATGAAGCGCAAAAATTAAACGGAAAAGATCCAGATTATCATCGACGTGATTTGTGGGAAGCCATTGATCAAGGGCATTTTCCGGCCTGGCAATTTTTTGCACAAATTTTTGAGACTGACGACGGAGTTTTTAAGGGTGTGGACTTACTCGATCCAACAAAACTCATTCCCGAAGAACTCAGCCCGTTGATTCCCATGGGTCGACTTGTTTTGGATCGTAACCCTGATAATTTTTTTGCCGAAACCGAACAAGTGGCTTTCCATCCAGGCCATGTGGTACCAGGAATCGATTTTTCAAACGACCCTCTTCTGCAAGGACGGCTTTTTTCGTACACCGACACGCAGTTATCAAGACTGGGCGGTCCCAACTTTCACGAACTCCCCATCAACCAAGCTAAGTGCCCAGTGCACAACAACCAGCGGGATGGGATCCATCGGCAGACCATCGTCACTGGACGCGTAAATTACGAGCCCAATTCTTTGCAAAAGGGCTGCCCTATGCATTCGGCCGAAGGTTTTGCGACCTATTCCGAAAAATTGAGTGGACTGAAAGTAAGGGAGCGACCCAATTCGTTTTCCGATCATTTCTCGCAAGCAAAAATGTTTTTCGACAGTCAGACGGAGTCCGAAAAAAACCATATCATCGAAGCGTTTTCCTTTGAGCTTACTAAAGTGGAAACACCGCACATTCGCGAACAGATCGTCAGCAATTTGGTTTTTGTCGATGAGACTCTTGCGAAAAAAGTTGCCGACAACCTCGGGCTCGATTTTAAAACAGCAAAGGCTCGCGGTCTCCCCAAAAGTACTACCTCGCCAAAATCCAGCATCAACATCAAACCGGTTGTGGCAAAAGCCGATTCTTTAAGCCTGCAAAAAAGTTTAAATATTCCATCTATCCAGTCGCGACGTATCGCACTTGTGGCGCTTGAAGACGTGGTAAAAAAAGAAGTGGACTCTGTTAAAGATTTTTTAAAAGCCAATAAATTGTCTTGCAAGGTGATCACCTTAACGCCAGCGCAGAGGAGCGCTCTTAACGCTGATGAACTTATTCAGCAAGCGACGTCGGTGGAGTTTGATGGTTATGTGATTTTAGGAGAGCAGTTGAGCGAAAACAAAAAACTCGACGGCCTCGCGCAGGATTTTATCACCGAAGGCTTTAAACATTTAAAAACCATGGAGTTTGTTTCGGTTGAAGCGAAGACATCATTACTTCCGTTTGCCGAGAAAAACGAAGAGGGACTTTTGGTATCCAAAGGAAAATTTAGCGCTAAGGCTTTTTTAAACGAACTTAAAAAACACAAGCACTGGGCGCGAGAATAATCAAAATGCAAAGTCGATGGCCCGCTTAAAGTAGTCAGGGACATCGGCTTGCACCGTGATGCGCTTTTTGCTAAACGGATGGGTGAACTCAATGCAACGGGAATGTAAAAGAAGATTGGGTCTTGCGGACTTTTCCTTGCCATATTTGGCATCTCCCACGATAGGATGACCCAGCTCCGCCATATGCACACGGATTTGGTTTTTTTTACCGGTGAGCAAGTTGATTTTTAACAAACTCACTTGCTTGTCTTCTTTGATCACAGAGTATTCCGTCATCGCCAATTTACCGCGCTCGATGTCTGTTGTCGAAGAAACAACGTAATCCTCATCTTCCACAAGATAGCTAGAAATTGTATCGTGTTTCTTTGCCAAATGCCCGCGGACAATGGCGTAGTACGTTTTATGAGTTGTCTTCCAATTGTCTTTCATAAATTCTTGAACTTCTGGGGTCTTTGCAAACATCAGCACCCCAGAGGTTGCCTGATCCAGACGATGCACAACATAAACCGATTTTTGCGAACGCGCGTTGCCTTTTCGAATGTACGAATTCAGGATTCCGTGGATTGTATTTTCTTTTTCCCAAAGAGCGGCCACCGTTAAAAATCCTGCGGCTTTATTCCCAATGATCAAATCCCGGTCTTCAAACAGGATTTCGAAGCCTTTGGGACGATATTTTTTTGGAATCTGAGGAATATTCATGCTTTCTATTCTTACTTTATATAAGTTTTAGTGTATACCCTAAGACATAAAAACAGGAGATTTCATGAAAAAAGGAACACGTAAACCCAAAGTTGCCCCGGTAAAAAAAGAGGGTAAACCATCAAAAAAAGGCCCCCAGACGGCAGAAACACGACCTATTCCTGCGCACTCGGTTCGCAAGTAAGTTTATAATCCTTTAATCAGCAACACAAAACTCGCCCATTCTGTCGAGACCCCGCCGGCTGTGAAAATGCCAGTGGCTCCCGCAGTTGGTTGCGGTTTGTCCATGGTGGTTGTTTCCCAAAAAGCGTTATACTCGCGCTCGGTAAACCCCGTGATGACTGAAGGTCGCGAATACGACGTGCCAAGCGCATAAATGATAGAATTTGTAGATGCTGTACCGCCTAAGTACGTAGCCGTGGTCCCCGTTCCTTGATTGGATGTTGTCACTGTGATCGGGGCCGCAGTGTCGACGTATCTGTACACTGTAATATTGGAAAACTGATAAAACGTGTCGTTTGATGTGAAGGTGAATTCATAGTACGAGGCAGCCACATCTCCTGCATCTGCAATCTTCGTATAAATATAACAGTAGGAACCGCTAATAATTTCGAGCGCATGATAGGTCCAACCTACTGGCGGAGTCACTGCTGTCATATTTAAACCTGATAAAAAAACCACCATCAAATCATTCACAGCAAGTCCGGCTGGTTTATTAATCCGACGCGAAACTAAGGCGTCAGGGACGGCTGTTGTGGCATTCGCAGTGATGATATGACTTGGCGCCGTAGGCGTGCAGATGACGCTAAACCTGGTTGCCAGTGAGTCGCAATTGCGTCGAACCTCTGAGGCGTTGAGCTCGACTTTGTAAACCTTAACAATCCCGAAGGACCCTGCCATATAAAATTGAGTTCCATCCCAGGAGCCGATGTGGAAATTTCCGGTGGTGTTCGCCATTCCAGTATAGGTTCCAGTGCTTGACGTGGAACCCGCCATCACCGTGCCATTCAAATAGACTTTGATGCCCGCGCCAGTTTCTGAACCATCATACGTTACAACGATACGGCTCCAAACCGCAGTAGGTATCGAACTGGTTGTTGTAAAACTGATTCGGTTGCTCGACCAGTTGGTGGTGATAAGATCCACCGTGAGTCGCTCGGAGCTGTCTAACCACACAACGTACTCACCGGCGTTGGCCGCACCCATTTTGCTAACGATGGCTATGTTGGCTGCAGCGTCTGTGACATTGGTCCAAACATCCAACGAAAACGGCCGATCAGCTCCACTGCCGTTTGTAAAAGAGAGATTTGCATGATCACTCACGGTGATTGTGTCGTTGGTGGAGTCCTTGGTTAAACGATTGGGAGTGTTGAGCCAGCCCGTTGTGGTGCAGGTGTCAAAGTTGGCCAGAGTCGCGCTCTGCAAACTTTTTTGATCATACCAAGTTGTGTTGCTGGCGCAGCCAGTGCCTGCCGTGTAGGCGGCATTCATATTCACATTGGCCTTGGCGGCATCGAAATGCACGACAAGATCTGTGAGCTTTACATGGGTGGATTATCTATGGCCGCCGAAGCGGGCTTCGCCATAGGGTAAAAATAAAAAGGTAAAGGTTACGAAAAAAAAAGAAAATCCTAATTTTCTCGCCAAACCATGGATGCATACCATGTTGTCTCTCCGCCTATGATTAAGAACTGATAAATTGTGGTCTCACCGATACCAGCTGCGGGCGCTCCCGCAGTGCCGGTATCCCACTTGATCAAATTTCCATTACCGGCCCACGCTAAAGTGCGCGAACCCGAACCATCCTGAACAACACGCACAGTGAGCGTAAACGCTTGATCTGTCGCTAGTGTACTGATTGTTGGGAGTGTTAAAGTGGTATTCCCGTTGAGCGTAATTCGTCGCACGTTGCGGCTTAAATCCGGAATGGTGTAGGCCGTGCTCGAGTTGGTGGCAGTGGCTGCGCCCTCGTCCGAGGCCAACACTCTCACCGTTCCTGCGACGTCGAGACGTGTGCCTGGTGCTGTTGTACCGATGCCGACGTTACCGTTAGCACCAATTCGCATACGTTCCGAAGTAACCGTTCCCGAGGTCGTTGAGAACCGCATGTAAGAATGTGTGTTATTGTTGGTGTGATCTGCAGCAGCGTAAATTCCTATAGATTCAACCGGCTGATTGGAATCTAAGCTTCCAACTAATATTTGCCCGAGCGATTCATCAGTCGTTGTTGTCGCATCGTTTCGCCAGAAACTTAGCTCTGCGCTCAAAGTGTGTAAAACCGAAAGTCGGCCACTGCTGTTCAGACTCAGTCCGTTTGACCCGTTAACCGCTAATCCGATCTCGCCTGCCGCGGGACTGTATATACCCGTGTCTGAATCTCCGCTGAATGAATAGGAAGGAGTCGCCGCGGTGGTCGTTCCTGGAGAAGAAAGTAAGGGAAAGGTTCCTCCACTCGGAGTTTGCCAAGTGAGTATCCCAGTCCCATCGGTGCGTAGCACTTGTCCCGAACTTCCAGCAGAGGTGGGAAGCGTTAAAACGTAGCTTGTGGTGATTGCGTCTGGCGCACGAATCGCTACTGTGTCGGCGCCATTGGCGGCGAGCTCACGCACCAAGAATCGACCTGTTTCTCCTAATCCGATTCCGTAAGGGCGTGAAGTAATTGATCCCGCAACGTCGAGAAGAGTACTTGGGACTGTAGTTCCAATACCGACACCGCCTGTTTGTTTAACGACGAAACGCGGTAGCCAGGTAGTTCCTGAATTAACACTGGACGACAATCCAAAGAAAGTTTCGGTTCCGTTATTGTCGCTAAAAACCATTGCCTGACGGTTGGTACCAGCATCGGAAGTGGCAATGACTTGACCTAAATTAGTCCCAACCGCAACTCCAAGAGAGTAGTTATCGTTGGTTGAGGTCGCTAAGCCAGGAACAACACGAAAATCGATATGCTGGAGAGTACCAACAGGCACGTTGTTCACTTGCAACATTCCATCTGGAACCGTAGTTCCAATCCCCACGTTGCCACTGGCATCGATCACAAACGGCGTAGTGTCTGTATCCGTGCCGTCGTCATTCACTCTGAGCGAATTCCCCGTCCCTGCATTTGTCAGCATCAATGGCACTGCTGCATTTGATACACCCGTGGTTGAAACTTTAAGAACGTTGCCCGTGGACGTTGCGCTGTTGAATGAATTGGTTAAATTTAAAAGTGTTCCTGTAGTACCCGAAGTCGTCCCCATGCTCATCGCTGTTTGCGTAGAGAGGGTGTCCCAGTTCCAAGCTTGAGCGAAGTTGGCGTTGGCGATCGTATTTACTGCCGTAGCGGCAGTAACACTTGAAAGTGCAGCTCCACCACTTGGATTTGTCCAACTGAGTACGCCGGATCCATCTGTTGTTAATACTTGGCTCGCACTTCCTGCCGTACCTGGAAGTGTGAGGGAATAACTTGTTGCGATAGCATCTGGTGCACGAATTGTCGCTGTCTCTGTTCCACCAGCAGCAAGTTCACGCATAATCAACTGACCGGCTTGGCCTGTGCCTGTTCCGCTTGGGCGCGAAGTGATCGCACCCGCAACGTCGAGGCGTGTGCCTGGAGTCGTTGTGCCGACACCAACGCTGCCGTCATCTGCAATGCGCATTCTTTCGAGATCTGCAGCGGAATTCAATTGAGCCGTGAAAAATCGGATGTTTGATCCCTGGGCCGTAGGAGTGAATGCTTGGGCAGAGAATATCTGCATGCCGCCAATACCTGGGGTCCAGTTCGTGCCATCGTGACCAGCGGCGGAAAATGACACCAGAAGAGAATCACTTGGAGTGGCGCCAGGGCTGGCGGCCGTGCCAGACGCACTCGAGCCGCGGAAGACCGGGTCCGCATTCGCACTCGAGCGGATTTCAAAGCGTTCTTTGTTAACATCACCAACAACCAAGACTGAGGAACTCCCAGCCGCTAATGTGTTGATATTCGAGTTAATAACGAAAGGCCGATCAGGTACCGTTGTCCCAATCCCCACATTTCCGCTTTGATCAATCACGAAAGGACTTGTATCACTCGCCACGTCGTTTACTATAAACGAATTTCCTGTGCCGGAATTTGTGATGGAGAGGACATTGGTACCAGAAGCGGCAATATCAGTACTAGCATCGAGAGGCATAGTATCGGCAAAATGAGTAAAGGTTAAGCTATCAGGATCCACCGACGCCGAAGGCGTAGTCCAACTGAGAACTCCAGAACCGTTTGTGGTTAAAACTTGGCTCGCACTGCCCGCGGTTCCAGGGAGTGTTAACGCATAACTTGTTCCGATGGCGTCCGGCGCCCGAATCGCTACAGTGTCGGTGCCGCCAGCTGCAAGCTCACGCATCACTAGCTGACCTGTTTCACCTGTGGCGGTGCCAAAGGGTCGCGATGTGATGGCTCCAGCCACGTCAAGTAATGTCACCGCCGAGGTTGTTCCGATACCGACTCCCCCATCCGCTTCAATGACCATTTTTTCTGTATGGACAATTGATCCCGCTGGAGTGGTCAAAAATTGAATTTTTGTAGGTAAATTATTCGACGAGTGGTTTCCATCTGCAGCCATTATAATTCTTGTCACAGCTTCCATACTCGATGGAGTGGAAATAAGGCTAGTTCCGTTATAGACAGTGCCAATAAAATCTCCTAAATAATCGCCACTTTGTAAGTACCCACCCGTCACTCTCTGTCTTGCCAACACAATAGAAGGTCCAGATGTTGCTGGGTCACGCCTTCCGATTAGAGTTATATCATCGTCAGTCCCACTCACATTATCATTCACCACAGTGACTCTTGCCAAGGGACTCGTCGTTCCTAAACCCATGTATCCACTCGCATCAATCACAAAAGGCGTTGTATCTCCAGTGGCATCGTTCACTCGAAAGGAAACTCCAGTTCCTGAGTTTGTAATTGAGAGAACATTTGTGCCGGAGGCCGCGATATCAGTGGATGCATCAAGAGTCATTGTGTCGCTGAACTTATCAAAATTTAAACTGTCGTCCGCCACTGCCGTAGCGGCAGTGATCCAGCTTAAAACTCCTGCACCACTTGTTTGTAGCACTTGTCCCGAACTTCCATCGGCTGCAGGCAGAGCCCAGATCACTCCGGTTGTTACATCGTCAGGCGCACGGAATCCAACTTGGGCCGTACCGTTGGCTGCCAGTTCCGTAAAAGCAATGGAACCGCCGTCGCTGGCTGCAACACCTTTTGGATTCATCGTCAGCCGGCCCGTCATTGTATCGCCGGCCTTGGCCACTTTTTCGGTGTCGAGTTCGTTGATCGCTGTCTGCGCCGTGGTGGCGGCAATGGTTCCCGCAGGCGTGTTTGGAATAGTTCCTAAATCTAAATTGGCTTCAGCCACGTTGATGTCGATCTCGTTGTTGGCCGCATCGAGAGCCACGCTGATTTTGTTGCTGGCGGCGTTGATGTTTCTGAATTCCAAATCAAAAGTAGTTTTTTGTTTAAATACGCCTACACCACCAGCGCCTTGATTGCTGGCCGTGTTGGTTTCGCCAACTGAGGGCGTGACCCATGCAAGAACTCCGTTACCATCGGTTTGCAAATATTGACCGCTGTTTCCATCGTCTGCCGGGAGAGTTAGCGTATAATTTGCGCCCAACGTCGTCAGAGCTTTGATCGATACATAGTTGGCCCCGCTGCCATCGGCTTCGGAAAGTCGTAATTCTTGTTCATTATCGATATTAAGCGCGCCGGTCATGGTGTCGCCGGCTTTTGC
>JANPLN010000035.1:0-42441 GCA_031426555.1 Bdellovibrionales bacterium
TGACCTGCAGTAATGTGCTTTCATGTAAGTGTTGGCAAAATATTTGCTATTCTGGGGATATGCCGCCGTTACGAACAATAACTTACGGAGAATGGTTGGAGCTATATGGCAAATGAATTGCGCCTGATTCGAAAAACAAAAAGACTGAGAGTTGGGGGAAGTGGTCCTAAGAGAAGTGAGCTAAAAACGTTTCAAAAAATTGGCGAAGTTAGTCCACTAGCAGTGGATGTTCTTAATAGAATTTTGGATGAAAACCAAGGAAATGATTTAGGGGGAGATGGGTACTCCATCAGTAAACAATGTAATTTTGAAGCGGTTTTCAACGCTAATAATCTGTATCGGCAAATATTGTTGCAAAAGTGCATCGCCGACCATTCCCATAGTGTGGATGAATATTTATACGATCAATGGCGTACGTTTGAAGGTCTTGATCGTGTAAAACTTGAAATATCTAAATTTGTATTGGAAGTCTTCAGGATGAGATTAAGCGAAATGAAAAAAGGACACTCACTGAACTGGCATATTGATACCGATCCAAGTGTAATTTGCCGCGCACAAATTTGTCTTAAGGCAAATAACGACGTTTTTGAATTTAATAGAAGGGGAAGTGTCGAATTTTTTAAAATGAAACCGGGTGAAATTTTTTTTGTAAATACCGGATGGTCCCATCGTGTTGTGAATTGAGAAGGGGATCGCAGAGTAGCCATTTTTGGTTTTGATTTTAATAGTCTTCAAGACCAGAAAGTCCTATTGTTATGATTTCGTGGAACCCTATAGAGTCTCACCTTGGGGCTAAAATTCAAGGAATGTCCTGTCAGCAGGCACTTTCTATAGATTCAAAACATTGGCAAGATTTGCTTTATAAAGTTAATGTAATAGTTATTGATCACATCGATTTAACTCGCGAAAGTTTTTATCAACTGTCTTTAAAGTTTGGCATTCCCTGGAGTAAAGAATTGCATCACCTGCATGGTGAAACGATAGAAGAAGATATGGTTGTTAATTGGAGCGATAAATCTGGATTAAAAAAAGTTTGTATACCATGGCATACTGACAACTCTTGGCACCCCACTTGGCGAAATCCGATTCGAATGCTATACGGTGTTGCGATTCCTGATCCAAACTCAGGATGTTTGAATTATTTAAATTTAAGTTACGCTTATGAGCATGTATTAGACGACCTCGAAAAAGAAGAAATCAAAAATTGGCAGGTCCTAGTCCAGGATTATAAAAATAAAAATATTCAATATTGGTACCCTCTCATTCAAAAAAACCCAGTTTCTGGCAAAAAAAGCATTTTTATCACAGCAATGGATATAAATTCTCCTGAATTTGGTTTTACTAAGGCTCCGGGGTATCAAAAAGGAAATACTTTTTTGCTCAAGATAAAAGATCAGCATGGTAACGAGAGGCCGCTGTCTTTCTTGGTTGAATATGCAAAAAAATGCATGAAAATTAAAGGTTGTTTTTTTGAGCAAAAGTGGAAGCCTAAAATGCTACAAATTATTTCAAATTTGGACATGGTTCATTGCAGGACCACACTTTCTGATATTGAAGATGAGAGAATGATATGGCGCAAAACCATAGCCCATTACTTTCAGGGTGCCGACGCATGACCTTAACTCATTTGTCGATGCAGCATAAAATTGATACCGAATGGCATGAGAAGTATTTTTTAAGTCCTGCATACAGGTTAACAGCAATAACTGAATCTTATCTCCCATCGGCCTACTATGAACACTTCAGTTCAGTTTATGAAAGCATGTCATCCCATCTTTTGTTTCGTGCTAAATTTTCAAACAAGGTGGAAAAAAAGGTGAATGTGCTGACGGTTTGGGATAGTGCCCAGGCATATGAGGAATTCTACGTGCGCATCAATGGGGCGAACTGGTTCGAGCAACTTCAGAAAACGAAAATCAACTTTTCTTTTAGGAAAGATGTAATCGATGAGTTTAAGCTAAGCCAGATTATATCAGAGTGTTGGAATCAAGATCGTATAATTTTTCAAGACGTCGCGGCTAAATTTCAGACTCCGAATATGAAAATTGGCGATCCATTTAAGAAAAAAATGGAATAATAATGCCCGTTCATAAATTAAATATACCAGTTGAGATTAAGCCATTTGATTACTCATCCATCCAGATGGCTGGATATGGTCGAAATACAATTAATGGTGTTGCTTTCACTAGTAGTGACGGCGGTGCGGCGACCGGGTTTAATTATAGTTTTGGGCTCATCCGCAACGTTGAGGGTAAAATGTGGTTTGATACAAATATGATATTAAAGCATCACATCGAATCACCGTACTTTCACGTGGTTCCAACAGATTATTATAAATACATACTTCCAACATTTGGTCGTCTCCACGAAATTGGAATAAAATTTTTCAGAGTAAGGCTTAGTTTGTTGAAGGCAGGGGCCATAATTCCTCCACATAGAGATAGCACGTCAGAAGCTGACTATTGTGTAAAAATACATATTCCAATACAAACAAATGAACATTGTCGTTTTGTTTTTGGCGAGAAATCTTATTATTTAGAAGAAAATGGTTTTTATTTGGCTGATGTGGCACAAATGCATTCATTCGAAAATCGGGGTACCGAAGATCGGTATCACATCATTGGTGATTGTATCGTTACCAACCCTGATCTACCTTTGTATTGCCGAGATCAGGAGGGAACTGTGCGGTTTTACGAAGAATGGCAACGAAGACTCTTGAAGAAAGATAATTCTGTTAGGTTTTTTGCGCCATTTCAATACCGTGTCTCATACTGAGATTTTAGATTCACTCGACCAAGGTGTTACGTTTAAATTATTCTAAAGAATTAAGAAGACAAAAAAAAGGACGCAAGCTATAATCTAGGAATGTATTTGTCGAGTCGAAGAAAGATGATTGCTTCTGGCCTTTTACTCACGGCCACCTCAATGTTTACCTTCTCAAAAAAGAAGGGTTTACTTTCTTTTTTAACGTCTCATCTCGCTCCAAGCGATGAAACTGTTTCAGTTCGACAAGTGGTAGTCATTAAATCTAACGAAGGCAATTTTTCTGATGCAAATCACTTAAAAAACGCTTGGAATAACTTTGTTAATCAGTGCAACCTGTCTTTTTCTGATCTTTGTACCTGGCGTGAAAGTGGGAGTTTTTCGATGGAAAAAAGAACCCTGCTGGACTCAAAAACTCTTCAAACTGTTCGCGTTTGGAAATCCAGAAAAGATTTTGATAATTGGTTGATAAGCGAGCAGAGGAATTCGATGAAAACTCTATTGCAAAACAATTCAAAATTTTTTCTTGTTCAAGATTCCTTCGATATAATTCAGTCTTAATTAAGAAACGTGCGAGTGTAATTTTTTAGAATCGAGTAAGGCATTAGCATATCTGGGTTGCTGATTCTTCTAGGTTCAGCAAGAGAATTTTCTACAATGTATTTTAATCCGTCATTGCCATTGTTAAAATGAATTAACTTCGAGTAACTCTTTAGTTCTGCCAAATACTTTTTTTCCTGGGTTACCAAATATAAGCCATGAGTTGCAAGCGCTTTCTGGCTGAGGTTGGCTGCCAACTCAATAGCTTTTTGCAGATTTAGCTGGGCTACGTCTTTCCTTTTGTTAGTATATTCAAAAAGTGCAGCAATTATATAATCGATATAAATTTTTGGTTTTAAAATCGGTGCAGCTTTCAAAGAATCAACGGTTTCTAAATATCCAATAACTGAGGGGTCAGTACTTTTTGATATCTGATAAGCTAGATTTTCATTAGGTAATATTTTAATACATGTTAAATAGGCGAGATGCTCTTGTGGTGAAGCTACCAGAACCAAGGGTTTTTTCAAAACTTCTTTGCATGAATTTTCCATATCCTTTAAAGATGTGCTTAGGGAAGAGGCGCCACTCAAAAGTACGCGGTAAAGCAGTTCGGTCTCTTTAACTACAGTCCTCCACCTATAAAAAATTGCTGTGGGCGACATATAATACGATTGTACGTTAAGGAGTTGAGTTACGCAATCGAGGCTGCATTTGCGAGGAAATTGTTTTTGTAGGTACGAAAAAAGAAACGTTTCGACCGGTTTAAATGATTCAATCGTGGAAGGATCTTGTTTATACTGTTGCAACAGAAATTCACAAAGAATTCCAAAGTTTTCTGAATTAATATCTTTTGTATTTGCAGAAACTTTTGCATCAACCATCGCAAGTGCGATATCTGTGCGCTTGGCTTTTATCGCTCTCGCGACAACCATAGTAAATCCCTTTTCTTGCGCAAATGCGAGATTACCGTTTGTTATAAAAATTAAAAATGTGATTATTTTATAAATCATTTGCGTGTTAGTTTAACTAACTATAATTCGGAAAACAATTCATAAAAGAAGTCTTCTTCAGATTGCTAGAATATTTGTTTTTATGACCTAAGGTTCATGTTTTCAATGCATAAAAATATTTTCTCTAAAACTTGGTAAAGAGGAATGGTCAGTGTTTCGATGATTTTTCAAAGCTAAATTGCAAATCTGAAGGTGCTAGTCCGAAAAGTTTAAGTACTGCACAGGTACGGTCTTCTTCAACCCAGACAGGAAAAAACGAAGTTTTGTTTTGCTGCCCCGCATGCATTTACACACCTATCCAAATTATTTATGTCCCAATAAGAACCAATGGTTTGATTTGCTATGCCAACTATTAGTTTTAAGAGGCACGACTTTAGTTTCGGTGCACCCAAGTGAGGATACTAATGAAATTCAGCAGATGGATAGTCTAACCACAGAACGGGTGTGGGAGTTTTAGGTGTTATTTTTTATATTGAACTGTCGTTTTTTGTTACATCCATGAAAAAAAGTCTACCAAAAAATGTCAAATCGGAAGGCCTTGCAAATTAACAGGTAGGGAATTGGCATATGAACTGCATATCCAATCACGTAACTTTATTCACAAAGATAACAAAGAGGAGCTTATGCGACGTTTATTTTTTTTCATCGCTTGTTTTTTTGCAATATCATCCATTGTTAATGCGGAAGATCAATTGGACGCTGCATGTAGATCTTCTGATCCTGTCCTTGTTTATGATAATTTTCCTATTACCGATCCCGAGAAAATGAAGTTGTTAATGATGTTGCCGTCTCCGGTCGTCGATGTCAGCGGTGATAGCATTCCTGATATTTTTCATGGAGAGTTGGTTGAAAAATTAGTGCAGTTGAGTGGTTATAAAACCGAACGTTTCATTGTTTCTGGTGAATCAAGTCTTCCTGAGATTGCGGAGAATCTAGAGATCTTAGTTAAAAAATTAGAGACTGGTGAAGTGCGATATTCGAGAATTAATTTCTCTCAAGAAACCCCTTTGAAAATTTCCTCTTTTAAAGAAGATTTATTTCCAAATGATCCCCAAATACCGGAAATCACAGTAGCTAATCTTCCGAAATATAGAACTACGATTCTTGAAAAGATTATGAGTGATAGACCCGATTTTAAATTGCAGGAAACCATAGGCTTGTTAAAGCGTTTGCAAAAATTAGGTGTACCTTTGGTCGTAGCGGGTGGAAATTTTGGACCAAATTATGTTAACGTGTTTTCATTGTTGCCCGGTGTAATTTCAGTGGGCTCTTTGAATCTTGACGGTAGTAAGAGAGCAGCCTCCGCTGATAATCCATTTGTTACGGTTTGGCGCAAAGGAGTTTTTGTGTCACGAGCTTCAGTCGGAGGAGTAGATATCGATGGAGATCGAATCACCGATTTCAGCAGCACAATCTTTTCAAGCGGGCCATTGATTCCCACTTTATTCGAGGGCAAACAAATCAAAGATGTTGTCAGTGAAGTGCCTTCAGATTTGGTAGAATATGCTAATAAAACTCTTGTTAATAGCAAACATGTAGTACCAAATGCAGTTTGGAATATTATGCCGACGGGCTTGTATCGAGTGGGCGACTTAGTGAATCTGGGAACTATTACACCTGGCACACGAAAGTTATGGAAAAGCTCCGGAAAATATATTTACAAGGACAGAGAGAATGAAGGCTTTCCATTTTTCTTTGTTGATGACGGTAAATACATCCGCTTCGATCCTCTGGGCAACGGAGCTCATTCGCAACGAAGTGTCCTCGCGGGGACAAGTTATGCGGCTCCAACGATTTGCCTAAAGGGTGCCGTGTTTAACAAATAGTCAAGGAAAGCCCTTGGATCGATTCAGCTCATTGCGCCTACGCCGATTAATGGTAACTGTGGCAACGGGACAAAGCTACTTGTTTGAAATTAAATGAATTGGTTTAAAAGATAGAGAAATTGGGGTGATCGACGGGGCTTGAACCCGCGACAACTGGAATCACAATCCAGTGCTCTACCAACTGAGCTACGACCACCAAAACAGATTTGGAGTCCTCTTTATAAAAGCGGAAGGGGAGTTTATCAATAGCTAATATAGAGCTCGCGGCAAATTGAGCGAGCTATCGGATGCCCCTGGGGTCGGGCCTAATCTTCGGGTGTGAACTCTTCTTCATCCCCAGAAGTTTCATCTTCCTTGGGTGAGTTATCGATCACATCGAGGTCACTCGACTTACCAGACTCTTCGCTGGCAGCCGGAGGGGTGGCCTTTTGTGACTCGCCGCCCAAACTGGCCGTGGATTTTTCGAAATTGAACGGATAAACAACTTCCAAGGATTTGCCAGTGGGAAACTGCCATCCATGAACCACCTTTTTTAAGCAGGCATTGAGCAGTTTGTTGTAAAGAGTGGAGCGTTTTTTCATGTAGATGGTTTTGTAGGCTTTGCCGTCATCGTTGATCAAAAATTTGAGCTCGACAGTTCCATTGCCTAAATCGGGCTGCTTTTTAGCCACTTTTTCGTAACAAGATTCAACTTGCGCTTTGTTTTCCGAAAATGGAGCTTTCAGATCTCCTGTTGCAACATCCGACGACGTTGAGCATCCAGAAATAAAAAATACTGTGAGTAAAACCGCAAACCATCTATTCATGAAATGTCCCCTTTAATGCCTATCACTTAAATTTAGAATTAATCGAGCTTATTGACAACATCATTCAGCGCTTTAAGGATGTCGGGATCATATTTGTCTTTTATCTTTGTACTGATAAACAGCAGCGCATCCTTTGGAGTCATGGGCTGGTTGTAGGAGCGCTGGGTGGTGAGGGCATCAAAGGTGTCGGCAATGGCCACAATGCGCGCCATGGGATGGATGGAGGGGCCATCCAACTTCTGCGGATAGCCGTTCCCCAAAAAACTTTCGTGGTGTTCAAAACAACAGGCCTTAATGGCTTCCGAAACATCATACTCGCTGAGTATTTTTAGGCCGTACTCGGGATGGCGTTGCATCTGCGCCCATTCGGTTTCGTCCAGAGCGCCTTTTTTGCATATAATTTCAGCAGCAACCCATTTTTTGCCGATATCATGAAACAGCGATCCGCGTCCCAGTTCGGCCAGCATCTCGTCGTTGTAGCCCACAAGTTTGCCAATACCTAGGGCATACACACTCACATCCAAAGAGTGATTGAAGGTGTAAAAGTCGTGGGTCGAAAGTTGAATCAGATGGTCGATGCTCTCCGGAGTTTCGTTAAGCAGCTTTACAAAATGGCCCACAACTTCCTTGGAGTCATTGAGAGCTTCGCTGATGTCCTTTTTTTCGTAGATTTCTTCCACCAACGAAATCGAAGTGTCGCGCAGGATTTTCGCTTTGGCAGCCACGCTCACGCCATCTTGGTTCAGTGCGGACGAGATGAAATTTTTAAACGCCTGTCTTTGTGACAGTGGAACAAAAAACTGTTCGGATCCCTTTAACTTCGAAATTTTTTCTTGGGAAATTTTTCCGCCAGCCGGAAGATAGTGGATGTACTTCTTGTTGACGAGCACATAAAGATCAAACGGCAAAGCTGCGTCCGGAAGGAGCGTGCCCACTCGAATTTGAAAGTACGAATCGTTTTCCACTCGAATAGTTTGCCAGGTTCTGGGATTCTGTCTATAAAAACAAAATGGCATTCAGTGTCGATACTCCTGTTCAATACGTCAAAGGGGTTGGACCCAAGCTTGGGGTCCTGCTTAAAAAAAAGGGTATCGAAACTCTTCGCGATCTTTTAGTATTTTACCCACGAGCCTACGAGGACCGCAGAGCCGCTCGCAGCATCGCCTCGCTCAATGACGGCGATTTTGTCGGTCTGCAGGCCGAGGTGGCCCGCTCCGCAGCCATCCCCATGGGACGCACCGGCCGAAAAATCTACGACATCAGCATTCGCGACGCCAGCGGGCTCATTCACTGCAAATTTTTTCGCATTCCCTTTCGCGGTTACTTCGACAAATTCCAACCCGGTATGAAAGTCCGGGTTGTAGGCAAAGTGATTTTGTACCGCAACCAGCTGGAGTTTCATCACCCCGAACTGCACGAATGGACGGATGAAGAAATTAATGGCGACAAAGACGAGCTTCTGCCTATCTATTCCGAAACCGAAGGTCTCTCGTCCAAAAAACTGCAAGCCATCATTCGCTCCGCGCTGGAAGCCCTCGAGCTGCCAAAGAATTTAAGTCTAGATATGGAAAAGGATCCCGATTGGTTGCGCAAAAAGTACAACCTCGCAACCTATGCCGAATCTATTTATCGCATCCACGTGCCCGAAGCAGGAATGGGGCAGAGTTACCTGGATCGACAAACGCCGTATCATCGGCGTTTGATCTTTGATGAGTTTTTTATGCTGGAGCTGATCCTCGCCTCGCGCAAAAAAGGCATGCAAAGCGAAAACGCTCCGCCCATTCCAGCCAACCCAGCCATTGAAGCAAAATTTTTAAAAAGTTTGCCCTTCGAGCTCACCAACGCGCAAAAAAAAGTCATCCTCGAAGTGCAACAAGACATGGCGCTCGCGCGTCCCATGAATCGCCTCGTGCAAGGAGATGTGGGCAGCGGAAAAACCATGGTGGCCATGATCACCGCGCTGTCGGCACTCGCCAACGGCTATCAGGTGGCTATGATGGCACCCACCGAAATTTTAGCGCAACAGCACGCGCTCAACGCCGAAAAATTTTTAAAGCCGTTAGGGATCCAGGTTGGCTTCTTAAGCGGTCAGCTCAAAGGCAAAGAAAAATCTCAATCTCTCGAGGATCTCGCTTCAGGAAAAACCCAGTTTGTTGTGGGCACCCACGCTCTGATTCAAGACGGAGTGGCGTTTCACAATCTCGGCTACGTGGTGGTGGACGAGCAGCATCGCTTCGGCGTGCAACAACGGAGCATGCTTAAAGGCAAAGCCCAAGAAAGCGGCCTATCGCCGCATTTTCTACTGATGACGGCCACGCCCATTCCGCGCAGCCTTGCCATGACTGTCTACGGCGATCTCGACGCCTCCATCATCAACGAACTGCCAAAGGGCCGCCAAGCCATTGTCACGCGCGCCACGTATCAAAGCAAACGTGTGCAGGTGCTGCAATTTCTTCAAGAACAACTTGAACAAGGCCGTCAAGCCTACATTGTGTTTCCCTTGGTCGAAGAGAGCGAAAAGATAGATCTCAAATCGGCCACCAATGAATTTGAAAAATTAAAAAACGATCTGCCAAAATACCGGTTGGGATTGTTGCACGGAAAAATGAAAGCCGAAGAAAAAGATAGCATCATGGAATCCTTCCGCAAGCACGAAATCGACGTGTTGGTTTCTACCACCGTGATCGAAGTGGGGGTGGATGTTCCGAACGCCAACATCATGTGGGTGGAGCACGCCGAACGCTTCGGACTTTCTCAATTGCATCAGCTGCGCGGGCGCGTGGGGCGAGGTGAATACAAAAGCTATTGCATCTTGATGATGGGCTACGCCGTCTCGCCCGAAGCCCAAGACCGCGTGCGTTTTTTAGAAACCACCAACGACGGCTTCAAGGTCTCAGAATACGATTTAGAAATTCGCGGCCCCGGGGAGTTCCTCGGCGTGCGCCAGTCGGGCATGCCGGGTTTTAAAATGGCCAGCCTCGTGCGCGATTTACCCATCCTCGAAGAAGCCCGGCAAGCCGCCTTCGAACTCCTCGAACGCGATCCAAAGCTTGCACAAAAACAACACGAAAGCCTGCGCACTCTCCTCCAACATAGCCAAAAAAGCCTCGCCTAAGGGCAGGAAATCTTCAGAAATCATCAGCAAACTCGTCCATGGTCTCAGCACTTTTTGCTCTAAAATGCCGATGTTTTAACGTATGGTATTTCTTAAACAATTGAAAAATTATCTGGTGTTTTTGAGTGCGGGCGCGCTTATCAGCTCTTGTTCGTCCGAAACCAGCGAATTTTATTATGCAAATCTCGGTGTGGGCACACCAAAAATCATTGTCGCTAGCAACGCCGCCGGTGAGTACGCGCTCGCCATGTACGACATCAACGGAAATTTTATTCGCGTGCTCGCGGACTACAATCCTTCCAATTTGGCCCCGCGCGGTTTGGCGGCGCTGAATGAGTTTGAATTTTTAGTTTCCTACGACGGAACGAACATCGACGGTGTGAATCGCTTTAGCATTCTCGACGGCGAAGACACTTACATTCAAGACGTCAACCTCACTGGAAATATTTTTCAACTTCGGCGAAATGCAAACGACGAAACTTATGTTATTGAAACAAACACCATCGAGTCTTTTGACGATCTTGGACAAAGAATCAGCAACCCGCGCATCGCAACCACCACGGGTTCCTGTGTGCTAGCTATTCCACGAGGAATGACCTTCAACGCCGCAGGAAATCTGATTGTTGTAGGAACTGGGAACGACGACATTTTGGTTTACGATGTCAGTGATCCCACAACTACAACTTGCGTTCGGGCAAACGGTGTCTTTGCGGGGACTGTAGACCCTGTGGCGGTGCTCGCACACTCCGACGGTTTTTTGTATGTGGCCACTCAAGGTGACGATCGTATTTATCGCTTTGCCGGCGACGGCAGTGGGGCTGCGACAATTATTTTTAACAACATCAGCTTCGTCAATAACCCAACAGCCCTTGTCGAAATGCCAGATGGCTCCTTGCTCATCGCATCCGACGGAACATCCACTCTCGTGAATATCAGTACCGCAGGCTTGCTAATCGGTTCCAATTATCTGGTGGGCGATGTATATACGAATTCGGTCAGCGATCTTATTATCTTGCAGGAGGAGCCTTGATTTTTTGGCTCGCTCTCCTAATTCAGACGGCTTCAGCTCAATGGTTTGATCAGGGATGGAACTTCGAGGCAGCCTATGGAATTTCCAATCACGAAATCACCAATCCCAATTCCTCGAAAGCCATTTACGAAGGTTATGGCGGCCACGCTCTTGCAGCGTATCCTATTTGGCAGAACGAAAGTTTTTCGTTTGGCCCCCATCTCAAATATTTTTACTCGGAATTAAAAAACAACGCCAACACGAGCAGCCTTTCCGAAGACATTCGTTACTACGGCCTTGCACCGGGACTGGAGCTCAAGGTGGCCAATTTTTTTGTGGGCTACAATTTTAAATATCAGTGGTTGGCGGTGGAAATGTCGGGCGCCTTTAACAACAAAGTGAGTTCGCGCTTTAGCGGCGGGGAAGCTTACCTCGGCATTGAAATTCCCTGGGAGCACTGGGCCCTGCGAATTTACTATTTACGCAGCGAAGGCGAAATCCCGTCATCCAACTCAGGCCTTTCTGCAAATTCCCCGTGGGCCGAAGAGAACGTGTTCTTAGCGATCCGCTACCGTTTCGGTGCAGCCCCCAAGCGCTCTGCCTTCGAACGCTCAGAACCCACCACCAGCGAACCCTCCGAATACAGCGCCCCACGGCTTCCACGCCGCTCCTTCCGCGTCACCCCCAGCGGCAACAGCTACCTCAACGACTAGGCAACCACTAAAAGGTACGGCGTACCGCAAGCGGTACGCCGTACCTTTTGGTTGAGATCCGCGTCATTGGGGATTCGGCGTATTTTTTGCCCAATGACGATTTTGCGCCTAGGAATTGCATTAATTTCTGTCAGAGATTTTAAAACAAATAAAGAGAGTTTGGAGAAAAGTTAAGCGTTGGTTGCCGAGACACTCAAGTAATTATTACAGGCGGGCAGAGTGGTTGCCTAAGTGTTTGATTAAATGTGTCAAAAGTGCTACACAACTTAGCTTCTGAATGCTGTCTCTCAAAGGAGAACTGATGACTCAGGCCAGTGAATTTATAGTTGGAAGCAATGTAGTGTACCCTGGACACGGTGTGGGTGAAGTCACCTCCATCGAAACCAAAGAAATTATGGGTAGCAAACATGTGTTTTATTCTATACGTATTTTAGAAACTGGCATGAAAATCATGGTTCCCAAAAGCAACGTGACGAACGTAGGCCTCCGCCCCATCATTTCTAAAAACGAAGCCGGCAAAGTCATGGAAATCCTCAAACAAAAGAACGTCAAAATTGACAACCAAACCTGGAACCGCCGCTATCGCGAGTACAAAGAAAAAATCGATACGGGTTCCGTCTATGAAATTGCTGAAGTTTTGCGCGATCTATTCCTTTTAAAAGTTGATAAAGAACTCAGCTTCGGCGAACGCCAGATGCTGGATAAAGCCCGCAGCTTTTTGTTAAAGGAACTCTCTCTTACAACAAGCACTAGCGAGCTTTCACAACAAGACGACGTCCGCGATATTTTCGGGTTGTAATTCGTCTTTTCCGCGAGTACTCGAATAGTAGCTACTCGCAAAGTCTCCTCGGGTAGCCTCTATGGAGGCGATCATGTCCGTTCGTTTACGTTTTGCTCCCAGCCCTACAGGCCATTTGCACGTCGGCGGTGCGCGAACCGCTCTCTACAATTATCTTTACGCTAAAAAAATGGGTGGCCAGTTTATCCTGCGCATCGAAGACACTGATGTTGAACGCAGCACCGAAGCCGCTTTAAAAATGCAAATCGAAGACTTGGTTTGGCTGGGTTTAAAATGGGACGAAGGCGTGGACCCAAAAACCCACGAGAGCTTTGGTCCCCACGGTCCCTATCGACAAAGTTTGCGAAAATCCATTTATCAAGAGCACGCGCAAAAACTTCTTCAGCAAGGCAAAACCTACTACGATTTTCGCACCGACGAAGAGCTCGATGCCATCAAACAACAGGCCGAAGCGGATGGTGGATTTCATCGAACCGCCCGACCAGAAAAAATTTATTCCCTCGAGGAAGCGCAAGCTAAACTCGCCAAGGGCGAAAAAGCCGCTGTGCGCTTTCGCGTGGACGACATTCGCGATTACAAACTTCATGATCTGGTCCGCGGTGAGGTAAGCTTTCCCTCCGACATGGTGGGGGACTTTGTGATTTTGCGTTCCAACGGAATGCCTGTTTATAACTTTTGCTGTGTGGTGGATGATGCCCTTATGAAAATCACGCACGTGCTGCGCGCCGAAGAGCACTTGAGCAATACTTTACGCCAGCAAATGCTTTACGAAGCCTTTGGATATCCAACGCCACACTTTGGACATCTTTCGTTGGTGCTGGGGGAAGATCGACAGAAACTCAGCAAACGCCACGGCGCCACCAGCTGCCACGAGTACATGGAGCGCGGGTATTTGCCCGATGCACTTTTAAATTTTATTGCGCTTTTGGGTTGGGGAACCACGGACGACAAAGAAATCTTTTCGCGCCAAGAACTGATCGACGCGTTTTCGTTAGATCGTTTAAATCCTGCTGGCGCGGTGTTCGACGAAACAAAACTCAAGTGGATGAATTCCATCCACCTGCGAGCCATGGAACACAAGGAACTTTGGAAGCTGATTGACCCGCGCTTAAAAGCCCACGGCATTGAATGCCCGCAGGATGCAGAATGGGTGGATCGCGCGCTCGGCTTATTTAAAACCTCCATGGAAACGCTCGAAGACGCCATCCCTCGGTTTCAACCCATCGATGATCGACTGTTTAGTATCAAAGACGACGCGGCCGAAGTGTTTACCTGGGAGAGCACAAAAAAGGTTCTCGAAGCCTGGAAATTAGGATTGGAGAGCGCACCTGATTATATGACGGGTGAAGATTTTGAAAAATTACAAAATGGAATCAAAGACTCCGTGGGCGTAAAAGGCAAAAATCTTTTTATGCCCATCCGTGTAGCGGTGATCGGTCAACCCCACGGAGCAGAACTAAAAATCTTGGTTCCCTTGCTGCATAAAAAATCTTTGCTCAATCGTGTTGATCAATGTTTAAAAAAATAATATTTGGCAAAATAAATGAGTAAAAAATTGAATGGCAAAAAAAACCGAAGTTGAAAAGACAAAAATAAAAAAACAAGATAAAGGCGATAAACTTTTTCGCCTCGAGACCACCTATAAACCTTCGGGCGATCAGCCCAAAGCCATTGAGCAGCTGGTTGGAAATTTTAAAAGTGGTCAAAAGCATCAAACCCTTTTGGGTGTCACGGGCAGCGGTAAAACCTTCACCATGGCCCATGTGATTGAGCAAATGGATTCTCCGGCATTGATCTTAGCGCACAATAAAACTTTGGCAGCGCAGCTGTACGCTGAGTTTAAAGAACTTTTTCCAGACAACGCCGTAGAATATTTTGTCAGCTACTACGATTACTATCAGCCCGAAGCTTATCTCCCAGCCTCAGACACATTTATCGAAAAAGACTCTGCGATTAACGAACAGATCGATCGCATGCGCCACTCCGCCACGCGTTCATTGTTTGATCGCCGTGATGTGATCATTGTGAGCAGTGTATCGTGCATTTACGGTCTGGGGTCGCCCGAAGCCTACGAGGGCATGATGATTCACTTGATTGCGAATTCCGAAATGAAGCGCGATCATTTGCTGCGCGAACTCGTGCGCATTCAGTATCCCCGGAACGACATCGACTTTCACCGTGGAACATTTCGCGTGCGCGGCGACGTGGTAGATATTTTTCCTCCTTACGAAGAAGATAAAATCATTCGCGTGGAATTTTTTGGCGACTACATCGACAAGCTGATGTGGATGGATCCGTTGACTGGGGAGGTCCTGCAGGAGCTGGATCGCATTGCGGTTTATCCAGGAAGCCATTACGTCAACACCGATGATCGCAAGAAACATGCTGTTGTCACAATACAGGAAGAGCTGCGCGAGCGTCTGCAAAATATGTCGGATAACATGAAGTTGCTCGAAGCCAAGCGCCTTGAGCAGCGCACCTATTACGACATTGAAATGATCGAAGAGATTGGCTTTTGCCAAGGGGTGGAAAACTATTCCCGCCACTTTACGGGGCGCGCTCCAGGCGAAGCGCCGCCGACGTTGCTCGAGTATTTTCCAAAAGATTTTATTACCTTTATCGATGAGTCCCACGCGACAGTGCCGCAAATCGGCGGCATGTATCGCGGCGATCGCTCGCGCAAAATGACGTTGGTCGAACATGGCTTTCGTTTGCCATCGGCTCTGGACAACCGGCCCTTAAACTTTCAAGAATTTGAAAAATGTGTGGATCGTGTTGTCTATGTTTCTGCCACCCCCGGCGCTTACGAATTTGAGAAGTCGGGTGGCCTTATCGTGGAACAGATCATTCGTCCTACGGGGTTGGTCGATCCGATGATCGAAATCCGACCTGTTAAAAACCAGGTGCAAGATCTTATGGTTGAGATCAAACTTCGCACCGATCAAAAAGAGCGAGTGCTAATTACCACTCTCACAAAGAAAAGCGCTGAAGATCTGACAAACTACCTCGACGAGCAGGGGATTCAGGTTAAATATTTGCACAGTGATATCAAAACTGTGGAGCGCATGGAGATTATCAAAGATTTGCGTTTGGGAGTTTTTGATGTGCTTGTGGGAATCAATCTTCTGCGCGAAGGATTGGATATCCCCGAAGTGAGTTTAGTGGGAATCACCGACGCCGACAAAGAGGGCTTCTTGCGCTCGGAGCGCTCGCTGATTCAAACGATTGGTCGAGCGGCGCGGAACGTGAACGGGCGAGTGATTTTGTACGCCGATAAACAAACTGACAGCATTAAAAAAGCCATCGCCGAAACTGATCGTCGACGCACAATTCAAACCGCCTACAATTTAAAACATGGCATCACTCCGCAGACCATTAAAAAGTCCATTCCCAAGGGGCTCATGGAAGTTTATGGCAAAGTGGCTGGCGGGCAGCCTGCAGTGGCACTGGACAAGTTTATCAAGTACCCAGAAAAGATTGTGGCCGAGATCGAAAAGCTCAAACAGAAAATGAAGCAGGCATCCTTGGATTTAGAATTCGAAGACGCCGCCCGCTATCGCGACGAAATCCGCCGCCTGCAACTGATGCAACTGGAAGTGATGTAGGTACGGACACACTTTTTGGGACTCTTTGCATAAAAAAATCTCCAATTTTTTAAAGGGCTTCTTTTTAAGACACGTCCATCCATGGACTCGCTCGCAGCTCGAAACATCGTGTTTGCGAGAGGTCTTAAAAAGAACCCTTTAAAAAATTGGAGATTTTTTTATGCAAAGAGTCCCAAAAAGTGTGTCCGTACCTAGCAGCCGGCGGGGATGTGGTCGGCGGCGTCGATGGCGCCGATGGCCTCGAGCATGGCTTTCGAGCGCTTCTCGGTAATCTCGCCTGACTTGATCATTAGCCTGAGTTCGGATTTGAGAACATTGCTTCGCGTATCGTAAATCGCCTTGAAGAGTTCACTATTTAATCCAGTGAGATCGCCCTGATTATCGTAAAAGCAGGCGATGCGACTCAATAGTTTTAATACAGCCCGGGCATGTTCTTTTTGAAAAGGGCGAATTTTTAAAATTCTTTGCAGAGCTTCGGCACTGTCGTCCACAAAGCGATCTTGCTGGTTGATAGTTTTTGCATTCATGGGGTCGGGTTTAATTTGCGATATGGCAATTTTCTTTTCGAGAGCAATCGCCTGGGCACAGGGTTCGCAAACGGAGGGAGACTTAGCGAAGCTAAAACTTCCAGAAACAAGAACTAAGCTGCATAAAAATAGTCTCATAAATCCTTACCTACATTAGACTGTATATGGCTTCGATTTTATTAGTACTCTTAATTGTTGGAGTCGCACGGCAGTAATCACTGCAATACATGTAGTCTCCCACTTGATAATCCAGGGCATCTTTTCCCATTTTTCTTTTAAGCTCGGCCGTAATGGGAACTTTGATTTCAATGTGCCCATAGTTGTGTTTTCGGCGTCCCGCGTAGCCACTATAAACGATAACGCTTCCACCGGGAGCATTAGCGATATCGGCCGCACTCAGTGGATTATCTTTTGTGGAGTCGTTCCTTAGTCTCAGTTTTGGGCAAGAGCGCAAAAGGCTGCCCTTGGAGTGTGTTTCAAAGGCGTCTCCCTCTGGTTTTGAGGTGCAAATGCCAGAGTCCATAAGGCTTTCTTTAACCGCCTGCGCACACATTCCCTTTGAGCGGTTGCCGCTGCGGTAACCGCGTCCCATAAAACTTGCGAGTCTTCTTTTTTCAATGGCGTTTGTCCATGTGTTCAGTCCGAATTGTGAAAGATAACCATATCTGTCGGCCGTTAAACGACTAAAATCCTCCCGCTGTGTGGTTTCCTCCGCAGTGTTGCCATCAAACTCACCGGTGTCTTGATCGGGAAGATCTTCGCTCACGTCACCAGACATGGTGAGATCTTCAGCGGGAGCTGATTCGGAAAATTCCGCGTTGTTCGTTCCACCACCTGAAGGAACCGCTGGGATAGCCCCTTGACGAATCAGCAGCGCTTCGTCACTGGTCAGTGTGAGCCTCAAAGGGCGAGGTAAGTTTTCTCTATTTTCCGTATCAGGATCGAGAACATCGGGCGCCACCTGGCGAATCACGCTTTCCAGGCGAGATCTTTCAATAAAACCCTCAGTGCCGTCGGGAAGGCGAATTCGCGACTGAAAGTTATTCCAGCGTATCACCTCAAAAGTTTCTCCGGCTTTGAGCTGATGAATCACTTCTGAGTTTTTTTTGGCTTCGCGAAGAACGGGAATATCAGATCCCGAAAAAAGATAAAGATTAGCCCAAGAAGCATTAGAAAAAAAAACTAAAAAGGTAAAACTGGATATAATAGAAAATTGTTTCAAAGAGTGCATCTCCCCAAACTCTATTAGATGGCAAATTTCGTAAAAGGTAAAGTCACCGATACCTAAGTCTAAGGGCTATTTAAAGGTCGAGCTAGAGCGGATCTGGTCTATATTTTTAAGGAATACGAAATAAACTAAAGAGATGAAATTGATATATATCATTCTGCTCTCTTTAGGTTCTTTTGGGTCCGATTTAACCACTGTCAGTGTGGATCAAAGCCAAAAAAAATTGGTGATTAACTTACATGGGACATCCCATGAATTTCCGATCGGTGTTCCGCAGGGTATGTCTCTCGATGGAAGTCCGCATCTTTACTCAGGCGAAGGGCTGCATTTAATTTTTACGAACGTCGAAGATCATGAGGTGGCAACAACATTGGTTCTTGCCGTCGATTCAAAAGGAAAAAAACTTTGGAGTTTTGACACCGAAGCTTTTAATAATTCTCCTCCGCTGATTGAAAAAAAACACGTCTATCTTGCCGGTATGGGCAAGGTCTACAAGTTGGATGCCAAAACCGGAAGTCTTGCGTGGCGACACGAAGGGCTTTATGAAAACAAAAAGTATAATTTTAATGGTGGAGAAGCAATTTCAAGACAAAAAGATGTCATTATTTTTTCACCAACGGTCCATGTAAAAGATTCCTCGGGAAAACTTCTTGAGGTGACAAAATGATCTCCACGTCTGCTGCTTTAAAATTGTTGTTTTCATTATGTCTCGTGCAAAGTGCGTTCGCCGAAACTACCGACTCTGATCAAATGAGCACGGGTCCTGAAGAAGGTGAAACTTACTACGCAGGCGCTGCACCAATCACATGTACCCTTCGCGCAAAGGGGGGATATCTTATTCGTGAGGGTGCCTCAAAGAATAAGTCCAAATGCAGTTCTTTCGAAAAAGGTTCCGATAGCGTTGCCACAGTGGTTGGACAAGACGGCAATTGGATTAAATTCACTTCTGAAGAAACCAAAAGCTGCCCAGGTGGCGTGGGCTATAGTTATTTTCGCGCTTTCAACGTGCAAGACTTTCAGCGCTACCAAAACGGTGAATGTGGTCGATCGGCGCTGGATGGCGGTCGTACGCCGACCCCACCTGCACTTGCGGAGTCGTCGGTCGACACAATAAATAGTCGGGGACACACGTTCCCGTTGGATTCGTGCCACGGAATAAAAAATGATGGTGGACTTGGACACTACGGTGCTCCTCGCCGTCGCGGATCACGAAGATACGCCCACACCGGAACAGATTATTATGCTCCTTGTGGAACGCCGGCCCGATCACCGTGTAATGGAAGTGTGACAAGCTCTAATTATGGAGATGTTGCTGGAAATACAGTTGTTATCAAGTGCAACAATGGTGATACTTTCAAATTCATGCATATGCATGCTCGTCCTCCAAAAGCGCGTGCCGGAGCAACTGTTACGGTGGGCTCAACGATCGGTGGAGTGGGCAATACAGGAAATGCTCGCTCACAAGCGTGTCACCTGCACACAGAAGCAATCATCAATGGACGCCGCTCAGATCCGCAATCTTTGTGGGCTTGCCACGGCGATTCAGGACACTAAGGTAAAAGCGTCTCAGTTTAATACAAAATTACAACGCCTTGCTTAGCGGATTCTTTCTGGACTTGCTTTTTGGGTCAGACCTGGTTGATCCTATTTGTACGGGGTCTGACACGCCCTAGGCCTATCAGGAGGTGTCCAGGCAATAGCCTTTCATATCCACGAGTGCTGCTTCTCAATGCCACTTATGAGCCTTTACGAATCGTCAGCTGGCAAAAAGCAATGATCCTCTGGTTTCAAGAAAAAGCTGAAATTGTCGTCACTCACGAGCGTCTGATTCGATCCTTTCGAAGTCAGTACAACGCTCCTGCTGTTCTGCGCATGAAAAACTACATCAAACCGCGCTCCCATCGCAGCGTTCGTCTTTCGCGAGACAATATTTTTTTACGCGATAAACACACCTGCCAGTATTGCTCTAAAAAACTAGCCACGCGAGATTTAACCTTAGATCACGTCATGCCGGTTTCTCGGGGCGGTGGAAAAAGTTGGGAAAACTTAGTGGCCGCCTGTCACACCTGCAATCGTGTCAAAGCCAGCCGAACACCCAATGAGGCGGGCATGCCTCTCCTCAACGAACCAACGAAACTCAAATGGTCGCCCACCTTCGATATCCAAGTGAAGTTTGAAAAAGTAGATTCTCTTTGGGAACCCTACTTAGACGCACTCATGGCTGTGGGGTTTTAAGGCCACCAATGGGGTCCTTTTTTTAAAGGGCCATTCTTGAAATACCTGGCTCTCATCTTGCGAAAAATTTTATCAGAACTCTCAAACGGCTGATGTTTTTGCGCGCCGATGTATTTTTCCACTTGCCACAAGTTTTGTGCTGAAGCGCGCCAATCACTTTGCGTTTCATCAAGGTGAAAAACCTCGTAGCGCACAATGCGCCCCGTTTTATCAATGTAGGGGGCGTAATATGATTTTACTAACTGTTTAATGGAGGAAAAGACAGGTTTCCGACCGTGCAGGCCCTTATCGCGAGAGCGGCCAATGGTTCCCCACCCGCTCGTCGTGCGAAATAGAAACACCACATGATCCAAAAAATCATGGCTCTCCATGCTGAGAACACAGGGTTCGTAGCCGTGCTGTTCAAGAATAGCAGCTGCAATAAAAGCCGCTTCCAAACAATGCCCCGTGTTTCGTCGGAGGGACTCTTCGGCGGAACACAAAGTTTCGAGGTGTTTCTCGGAGTTGTACGGCATCTGCGCGACAAACTGTTGCACGGCTCGCGGGGTGGTGTATTTTTTGGCGGCTTCTAGGATAAGACGCATCAAAACCTATTGCACCGATTCGGTGAGCAACTTTAATATTTTTGCCGAGCCTTCGCGGGCCTTTGGAGTGCCAGAATTTACTAGCACGGTGATCACGATTTCGCGCGCAGGTGCCAACACCATGTGCGAGGTAAACAGAGAATCCAGGGACGACGACGTGAGAGTTCGTCCACCAGCCCACACGCGATCGTGCACAAGAAAGTGCGCATGGGTCATTTTGGGATCTAAACTTGGCCCAAAAAGTTTAGCAAAAGTTTCTTCCTGAAGAAATTGCGACTCGCGGTAAAGGCCCATATTAATTTCTTTTAACAGCTTGGCTAAATCTCCAGACGAACAACTTAATGATTCAGCTGGAGCGATGGCGGCTGGAACATCCAGCTTCTTTTCGGCAATGAGTTTAAAATTGCTCAGCGTATGACCGAGCGGATGATCAACGGCCTGGCTTTTTGGATTTGTTGCCAAACCGAAACCACATTGAGTCAGACCCATGTCAAAAAATATTTTATTCTTAACAAGCTCCTCCCATTGAAAATTTGTGTATTTTTCTAAAATCCAGCCGAGCACCACATGATTGGTGGAATTGATATCAGTTTTGGAATTCGGTGTGAATTCTGGATTGTACGACAGCGCTGATTGGATGATCAGTTCGCGGCCACGTCTTGCGGAATATTTGTCCAATGTCGCCATCACTTTTAACTTATCCAGTCCCACAAGTCCGCTTCTTTGGGCCATCAACATTTCAACGGTCACTGTGCGGAGTTGCGGGTTGACCGTAAAATCTTTTCCGACCAAGTCAGCGAGCGTTGAGTTCCAGCTGACAACTTTTTGGTCGATCAACTGCGCCATTAAAAGTGACGTCAGCGTTTTGGAAATGTGTCCCAAGTAATAACGATCGGTTTCAGCGATCGGGGTGGGGGCTCCAACGGCCCTAACGCCCAAGAATTTTTGATAGGCAATTTCGCCGCGCTCGTGAATTTGTACATGCACGGCCGGAAGATTAAACTTTGTGGCGATGTCTTCGATTTTTTTATCGAGGTCGAGATTCTTTTCGATCCTTATTTTTTTTAAATTTTCCTGAAGTGCCTCAGTTGGATTGCTTTGCGGCGCCTGGGATGTGGAGCAGGCAGTAAACATAACGACGAGGGCGGAAAAAAATATAAATGTTTTCATGGTATAAGTATAACGTGGACGGATCGCAAGTTCAAGATCCGTCCAGGAGCCCAGTACAGTTAAGCTGCGACGGGCGTCTTTTTGGTGGTTGTGGAGAGAATGCCTCTTTGCAAAAACCACGTGGAGCAGTCTTGCCAAAATTTATCGCGCAATTTCTCCTCGGCAGGGCCAAAACGCATTTTTGGGTAGTCACTTTTTTCGATATGACCAATAAACCCTTGCTCGTTGCTATTTTTAACAACCTTCATTAAAAGTTGAAAGTGCACTTCGGTGAAAGTCTTTTGATCAACCAACATCTGTCGAAGCCCTTTCTCTGGCGTCTGATGTAAAAATTGATACAATCCTGCGTAATCATACTGATTCATGATGTCTCCTTTTTTAAACTTATCGGCTGGACTTTTCGAATCTTGACCAACCATCTCAAAATAAAACAAAAACGCCTCGAAGAGGCGCTAATGCTGAGCTTAAATGGATCCTGGTAAATTGCTTAAAACTTTTTCGATGGTTTCAACTTTTTTCCTGCTTTAGGAACACTGGCCACCGACCGACTTTTTTTGACAACTAGTTTATCTGGGGAATCATCTGCCGACTTGATGGTAGAACAGTATGCTTTTTGGCCCACGATAAATCCATTATGACACGAAATCGACTTAAATGTCTTTTTAGGCGGTTCAACCTTTGCTACAGGTTTGATTTCCTTTTTCGTTTTAGCGGGCTGATCAAAATCTAAGCGCACAACTTTTCGAGGGGAATTTGCAGCATTTTTTGTCTTTTTGGGCTGATCAAAGTCTAAGCGCACAACCTTCCGAGGTGCTTTAACTTGTTTATTTTTTTGTTTTTTAGCGGCCACTTCTTTTGTGGTGAGTAATTTTGCCTCTCCAGCAAACGAAACTAGAAAACACGCGACAAACATTAAAACCAAATACGACTTCATCACTTTCGCCTCCTTGAAAGTTGCGGACCCTTACTAGATATACAAATGGAGTGCCGAAAAGAGGGGGGCTGTAGCCTCCTAAAGTTGCAGGAAGCGTCAAAAGGACGAATTTGTCTTTTTTATCGACAGAAAAATGAACTTTATTTTACACAATCAGCTGGAACATAGGCCGTACCGCTTTTTTTGTAGGCCTTAAACCATTCGGTGTTGTGTGAGTCCAACCACAGCTTTTTACCCTTTGCCACGTTACCTACGGACTTACTCTCTGGAGATGGCGACGATTTCATATCGCAAGCATTGGCAAATACAAAGTAACCATTTTTTGCTGCGGAGGCGGGAGTTCGTTCTTTTTGCGCTTTTGCTGGTTGCACTTTAGTAGGCTCAGCCTTTTCAGTTTCTACAGGCTCAGCCTTAGCCACTTGCTGCGGTTCTTCCGCGGGAAGTTCTGCATCTTCAACAAAACCATTATCTGAATCGGGAAGCTCGATGCTTTCTTGTGAGGTTTCCGAATTCTCAAGGGCAATCTCTTGCGGAGTTGGCGCCTCAAATGGCTTAATCTCTGGGTGTGTTGAGCAGCCCAGCTGCGTGCTGAACATCAAAGATGACAATAGTAGAATATATTTTTGTGTTTTCATGTCCACTCTATCGGCGCATCTATAAAAAACTAAGGTCCCATTTCAACTCAGAGTGGACAATGTCTTTTTTTGAAACGCGAATCAGGACTTAGGTAAAGTGACGTGTTTAAAACTTTTTCGAGAAGTTAGGGTTTAGCTATTTAGCTATCAATTCATCCATTGCATCGAGAGTCATCAGGCTTAAGGTGCGAACACCCACTTTCAATGCCGACTCATCAGCATAAAACAAACCACTGTGATTGGTTGCGGCCTTGCCAAGGTTTTTTAAGGGAGTGACACCTAAAAATACAAAAACGCCAGGCACTTCTTTGGCATAGTAGGAAAAGTCTTCAGAGCCTCCGATTTTATAGCCCTCAGTGATCTTCCCCTCTGCTGCCGTTTGCAACGACGGTAAAACTTGGCTTGAGAGCTTTTCATCATTGATTGTGACATCGTACCCGCGATGGATGCGCACCTTCGCCGTGGCGCCCACAGACTTCGCAGCATGTTCCGCGCCTTCGGTTGTAAACTGAATGGCTTTTTTGCGCGAATCATCATCGAAAGCGCGAATTGTTCCAGACAGTTTTGCAGTGTCGGGAATTATATTTTCGCGGTAGCCAGCATTGAAGGTGCCAACAGTTACGACCGAAGTGTTTTTTGCGATGTTCAAGCGGCGACTCACGATTTGATTGAGAACTTCGACAATTTTTGCACCAGCTAAAATAGGATCCACGCCTTCCCACGGAAGTGTTGCATGGGTTTGCCGACCTTCTACGGTGATATAAAAGTTATCGTAGCTCGCCATGGAGGGGCCCGGAGTATAAACCAAGCGTCCGGACTCATAATTTGCAGACACGTGAAGGGCAAAGATCATATCGGGCTTGAGAATTTTTTTAAACAAGCCTTCTTTTAGCATTTGGTGCGCGCCCCAATCCACAGCAGAATTGTCGCGCCCGTCGCCAGGCCCTTCTTCGGCTGGTTGAAAAACAAACATCACAGTTCCCTTGAGGCGATTTTGTTTTTTGAGATCACTCAACAGCTCAGCAGTGGCCATTAACATCGCTGTGTGGGTGTCGTGTCCGCAGGCGTGCATCACATCCACGTCTTTGCCCAGATAACGGCCCTTGGCTTTGGACGCAAACGGAACGTCAGTGAGTTCTTTGATGGGAAGGGCGTCCATGTCGGCCCGCAGGGCAACCACCGGGCGCGCATTCTGGCCTTTTAAAATGCCGACAACTCCAGTTTTCGCGATATTTGTTTTTACTTCGAGGCCTAAATTTTTGAGGTGCTCAGCGACAAGCTTCGCGGTGCGAGACTCGCTTTCGCCAAGCTCGGGATTTTGATGAATGTCCCTGCGCCAGGCGATCAGTTTTTTTTCAAGTTCATCGGAGCGTTTAAAAACATCCTGTTTCCAAGCAGAGTCTTGGCTAGCCATGGAAATTTGCGTAAGAGCGAAAATAAGAAAAATCATGTATCTCCCCCTGAGAGAGAGAAATATATAATCAATCTTGACTTAAAGTCTGCTAAAATTTGTTTATTTATGACGTAAGAGAATAAGGCCGTGAGTGGGATCATATGGCGAAACGCCAACTGTGACACGGTCACCTAGGATCACGCGAATTTTAAATCGTTTCATTTTTCCGCAAAGCTTTGCGGTGATCATGAGTTCGTTAGGTAAGGTCACTTGATATGTGCCACCACCTAGAAGTTTTGATACTTTTCCATCGATGGATGTTAAATCATCCTTTGCCATGCAGCGGCTCCTTTGAGAGATTTCAAACTAACACGCCTGCGGGGGCATAGATATCATTATTTTGCTGGTTCGGTGCGACTGGCATGTGGGTCCCTGCGATCCACGCCGTGGTCCACGCATTTTGAAAGTTAAAACCGCCAGTGATACCATCCACATCTAACAGCTCTCCCGCAAAGTAGACTCCAGGGCAAAGTTTACTTTGCAGAGTTTTAAAATCGATTTCTCTTAAATTGACGCCACCGCACTCGACAAATTCGTCCTTAAAACGATTTTTTCCAAGAATTTCGAAAGCGCACGAAAACAGCAGCTCGGCCAGTTTGAGAATTTGTTTTTTCGCAAGGTTTGCCCACAAAAGTTCCTGCGGAATTTCTGCCACATCAAGAGCCTGTAACCAAAAACGCTTGGCCACCTCGGAGGGATAAACATTCTTAATTTGCGACTTGGCATTCGTTTCTTTGAGGTCAGTGAGAAGAGATTGTACCTGCTCAATGCGTTCATATCCAAGCCAGTTGACGATCAGTTGAGCTTTGTAATCGGCGTGCATCATGTCCCGCGCCGCCCAGGCTGAGAGCTTAAGGATCGCCGGGCCACTCAAGCCCCAGTGAGTGATCAAGGTGGGTCCGTCTTGTTTAAACAGTGGAGCGCCTTCTATTTTGAGTTTTAACTTTGTTCTTTGAAAACTTAAACCCGAAAGATCCTTTAACAATGGATGTTCGATTTTAAAACTAAACAAGGAAGGCGCAAGCTCGGTGATATTGTGCCCGAGGGACTTAGCAAAGGTGTAACCTGCCTGCGAACTGCCGGTGGCGATGAGCACGCGGTCTGCGACCATCGCTTCGTGGTCTTTTATGTTCAGGCGCAGTTGTCCATTTTCCAAACGGCTAATGGACTGAACACTGTGATTGAGATGGAGTCCGATATTTAGTTTTTTCACTTCCTCTAAAAAGCAATTGATGATGGTTTCCGAGGAATCAGTGTCTGGAAACATTCGGCCGTCGTCCTCAGCCACCAAATTCACGCCACGGCTTTTAAACCAGGCTACGGTGTCCTGGGTCTGAAATCGTTGGAAAGGGGAGAGTAGCTCCTTCGCTCCGCGCGGATAATTTTGGCAAAAGCGTGGAACTTCGAAGCAATTGTGAGTGACATTGCAACGACCCCCGCCGGAAATACGAACTTTCTTTAAAACTTGCGACGAGTTCTCGAGAATACAAACCACCACGTTTTGCCCCTGCTCGCGCGCCACCTCGGCCGCTCGAAGGGCAGCAAAAAAACCCGCAGCGCCGCCGCCAATAATGACAATGTGAAGTGGTTTTTGCACGCCGAAGCCTTCGTAAGTGGTTATTATATCTCGGTATATTAAACATACCTTGGGGGCGGTGGGAATCACTCTTTGTGAAATCGGGAGAACTTTCAACAAGTATGTCGCTATTTCAAATTGCTCCCCAAAAATTGCTATTTTTAGCGTTCTAAGCTAAATACTTTAAAATTAAAGGACCCCCAATGAACTCATTTTCCTCTTTCAAATTGCTCGCAACGCTCCAATCCACGCTCACCGAAAAAGATTTTAAAACTCCCACGGAGATTCAAAACAAAGCGTTGCCATTATTGCTCGAAGGAAAGTCGGTTGTTGGTCTTGCAGAAACTGGCAGCGGAAAAACTTTGGCGTTTGTATTGCCAATTCTGCAATTGGTAAAATCTCTCGAAGATCAGGGCGAAGCGGTAACCAAGCAAGGGCGCCCTCGCGCTGCCGTAATTGTGCCCACACGAGAGCTTGGCGAACAGATTTCAAAGGTTTTAAAAGTCTTTACGCACACCACACGAGTTCGCGTGCGAACGGTTTTTGGCGGCGTGGCCATGGATGTTGCAAAACAAAACATTCGCGCCCCTTTTGAGATCCTCGTAGCCACACCGGGTCGGCTGATTCAGTTGATGGATACAAAGCAAGTTGATCTCAGCGATGTTCGTTTGCTCGTTTTTGACGAAGCTGACCAAATGCTCGATAGCGGCTTTTTATCAGACGCCACCCGCATCGCCGAAGCGTGCGTGCCGGATCGCCAAATGGCCCTGTTCACCGCGACACTTTCGGGAATGACTCAGGATTTGATTAACAAATTATTTATCAACGCCGAATCCGTGCGCAGCGGTGGTAGCCACCGTGTTGTTCCTTCGTTAGTCACAAAAAATTTAACGGTTGTCGATGGAAAACGCTTTCCATTGCTCGAAAAAATATTGTCCAAGCCCATCGAAGGCGGCACACTTATTTTTACCAACACGCGCGAGCAATGCGATAACCTGGCCGAGCTTTTATTAAAGAGCGGAAAAAAATGCGCCATCTACCGCGGTGAGATGGACAAGGTTGTGCGCAAAAATAATTTAAAAAGCTTCCGCGAAGGATCTGATAAAATTTTAATTTCCACCGATTTAGCTTCGCGAGGCCTCGATGTGGAGCATGTGTCGCTGGTGATTAACTATCACTTGCCGCGCGAAATCGAAAACTACATTCACCGTGCCGGTCGCACAGCCCGTGCCGGGCGCAGCGGCACCGTTATTAACTTAGTCACCGAGCGCGATGGCAGTTTGATGTCAAAGCTGGGCGACATTAAATATTAAGAAGAGATAGATAGTGGCTCTTTTCTAAAGAAAACCTTAAAACTTTCTTTTAAGAACTTGATGACATTGACCTTTGCCGAAATATTTTTGGACCTTCGAATAGAGGCTCCGATTTCAAAGATGAGACTCCATTGCTTAAACAGCGTGCCGTAGGCCTCCCACAAGCGTGTTCTTGCATCCCAAATGTGCGTCGCTTCCGAGCCCGCCCCGTTAATCTCAACAATTTCAAAATTTTCCCCTTTCATTAAGGACTCCGAATCTTTATAACGGATATCTAAGCGTCCAAAATAAAAATGCGGAAGGTGAGTTGCCACTTCGTGAATCGCAGCCGTTAAATCGGGGGTCAGAAGATTTTTTCCATTTAGGAAAATAGCTCCCTGGCAATGATTTCCACATTCGGTCAGAGAGACCACCTCGCCATCTTTGGGCACGTCATTCAAGCGATTTCTGAGTCTTGCAAAATACGTAGAGGCGATGATCCGTGCTCGCCGGTCCTTCAGAATCAAGTCTCCAAGGTTGCGATAGCCATCGCCGGTCACTGTTGGAAAAATTTTGTCGGTGATGGAAAAAATTTGCCCTGCATTTTTTTTCGGGTGGCGCACGTAAAATATGCCAGCCTCGCGAGGAAACAAACTCAAGTCCTGGACGATCATATCAAAGTCCGCAAGCAGCAAATACTCGGTAAGGTCAAAATCATCACGGATAATTCGCACTCCAAATCCCCGTTGACCCACGTCTGGTTTTAGAATGTAGGGGTAAGAAAAGCCTTTCTCATCAAGGAGTGCGCGGGCCGCTATAAAATCTTCCTGTGGTGGAATTTTGAGACTTCGCAGCGTGTGTGGAGAACTCACTTTCAAATGCCTAAGAAAATCCCACTTTGATTCTCCAATCAAGCCACCGTTTTCAATTTCGGGGTTTGCATAAAACGGCGTCAAGAAGCTGCGGTGTTTTACCGACAGAAAAATGTAATAGGGAACAATCGGAAGATAAAAAAGTGTGGCGGGCCAAAACTCAAAGGCAAGCAGTTGTCTCCATGAGTGCCATAGCGTTTTTCGATCCCAGGGATCTATAAGTTTTGGTATCAAACTTTTAGCAATGCGAAGAAAGATCAGCGAAGAAATAACAGTGGCCCAAAGGTGATTCATCAGCAAAGGTCTCAACGACTGGCCGGCGGCAAAAGCGAGGGCCACCCAAGCAAAAACAGTCACCACCGTTAAAAAAATAAACCGCCAAATGGGATAGCGCAAAAACCCTGCGACTAAGTAGGTGGGTAGCCGTGTTCCGGGAATAAACCGCGAGATAATGACCGAATAGGTGAGCAGATCAGTTCCCTGGGAGGCAACTCGGTCTGAGCTAAATTTATCGATTGATTTAACGTATTTTTCTAAGCCCAATTTCCCTGCAAACAAGCCAATCAAATACAGAGCCAAATCGCCAAGAGAAATACCGAGGAAGCAGGCAACGAATGCCGGCACGACCATCACTTTTCCATCGGCAACCAAACCCAGTGCCAGCGCTAAGGCGACATCCTCCAGAACAAAAGTGCCAAAAAAAATAGAAAATAAGTATTCCACGGCGCAAATTTACATCAAAAGTTCCTAGTTTCAATAGCTTAAGATTTATTAATTAAAAGCTGTAACAAACACCCTCCCTCTCCCTCTAACTCCATGTTACAAAACAGCATTGTCAGGAGACGCCGACATGAATAAGCTGATTGCTATTTTTTTATGCACCATGGCCATCTTAATTAAGGCACCCATCGCATGGGCAGCGACCCCATCGAATGTTGACGCCTATGGAGTCATTCTACAGGGGTACGACGCCGTTTCGTATTTCAAATCTTCCCAACAGCAAAAGGGTGACCCTAAAATACAAACAAATTTTGCAGGTTCGATTTATCTGTTTGCCACTGCTGCCAATAAAGAGGAATTTTTGAAAGCACCTAAGAAATACGCGCCGCAGTTTGGCGGGTGGTGTGCCTATGCCGTGGCGGATTCAAAATCCAAAGTAGAGGTGGACCCTCAGAGTTTTTTAATTCAAGATGGGCGGCTTTTGCTTTTTTACAATGGTGTTTGGGCGAACACGCGAAAAAAATGGTTGAACAATTCGCAAAACTTTTTAAAAACTGCAGACGCCAATTGGCCACAAGTTGAAAACAAGGAACCTTAAAATGAAATCAAAAGTGCTTATACTTTTACGAATTGTAGCCGCCGCTATTCTAATACAAACGCTTTTTTTTAAGTTTACCGGGGCCGCGGAATCAAAATTTATTTTCTCCACCCTGGGTGTTGAACCCTGGGGACGTATTTTTTCAGGCGTCGTCGAATTAGCAGCAGCGATCCTTCTGCTTCTTCCCACAACCCAACTCATCGGTGCATTTATTGCTGCGAATGTGATGATCGGAGCCATTTTGAGCCATATTTTCATTCTCGGCATCGATGTGCAGGGTGATGGCGGTTTGTTATTTTCGCTGGCCTGTTTGGTTTTCATTTGCGGTGTATTAATTTTAGCCCTTCAGCTCGAACGGGTGCGCCACCTGCAAAATCGTCTTTTGGGCATGCTAAAATGAGCGAGGGGACAGGATGCTACCGGCGCGAAATTCTTTTCAGCACGGATTTTTTTGAAGTCGTGGCCATTGAATGGGCCAGCGAATCGGCCATTCAGCCGGCCAGTCAAGCAATGTCGCCTCGGCACAACCACGGATGGAGTCAATGTTTGGTTTTGGTGCAAGAGGGAACTTTTGAAGATCAACTCGATCTGGGGATGAAAAAAGAAATTAGGATTCTAGTTAAAGGGGAGGTTCTTTCAACCCCTATCGGCGCACGCCACGAAATGAAGTGTAAAAGCCAAACGGGAAAAACTTTGCATGTTTATACTCCAAAAATTAAAGAACTGACCGAGTTCAATCAGTTTAACTCCGCGCTCGAGGGTCGTTTTAAGTCCGATCTTGCACTGGTTGGAGCCACAGACATCGACACACTTCGCAATCTTCTCTCTCATTTCAAAGATTTGTCGGTAAGTACTCACTCTCCATACTTTATGAACCAATTGTTTTCTGGGGTGTTGCCTCAGATGCTGATCGCCGAAGAATTTATCGCACAAACCAAAACGACTCTTGCAACTTATGAGGCCAGTCCCGTTCTATCCGCCATGGAAAGTGAAGTGGTCAGTACTCTTTGCGAAAAAATCGGGTGGCCAACCGATCCTCGATGTGGAATCAGTGTGCCAGGTGGAAGCGCCGCAAACTTTATGGCCATCCACTGCGCCCGGCAAAAACTCTTGCCGCAATCAAAAACAAAAGGTGCTGGGGAAAAAGTCTTAAAGGTTTTTGTTTCTGCAGAAGCCCATTACTCTTTTAAAAAAGCGTGCGCTGTTTTGGGTATTGGTACTGATAATATGGTGGGTGTGGCAGTGGATAGTCGTGGGCGCATGGATCCGCAGGATTTGGAAGCGCAGATTTTACAATGTCGAGAGCAGGGAGCGCTGCCGCTTTTGGTTGCCGCCACAGCCGGATCCACTGTCCTTGGCGCCTTTGACGACATTCAATCGTTGTCGGCTATTTGCCGAAAGTACGAACTGTGGCTTCACGTTGATGGAGCCTGGGGTGGCCCGGTGATCTTTTCGCAAAAACATCGCCATCTCGTGAAAGGAATTGAGCTTGCTGACTCATTCACCTTCGACGCCCACAAGTTGATCGGGGCCAGCCTTACCAGTAGTTATTTTCTCACTCAGCATACGGATATTCTTTTAGAATCAAACGATGTTTCCGGGGGCGATTACCTTTTTCACTCATCAAACGAAGCCACTCTCGACCGCGGACGACTTTCTTGGCAGTGTGGACGTAAAGGCGAAGCTGCAAGTTTTTGGACCATCTGGAAGAGTCTCGGAACCGAAGGCATCGGGCAGTTTGTCGATCGACTTGTAGACCTACGCGATGAGTGCATGCAGTGGATACAATCCCAGGACAGACTGCAAATCGTATCCCAGCCAGAGTATCTAAATCTTTGTGTGCGGGTGCTTCCGCCCAATAAAAAACACGATCCCAATTGGTCTCAACATGTCCGCGAAGCGCTGAAGCAAAAAAACCTCGCATTTGTGAATTATTCTGCCAACTCCGATGGAACTTTTCTCCGCTTGATTCTAGCGAATCCGTATTTAACGTTTGATCACGTAAAACAAATTTTACAATGGGCTATCGAGGTTGATTGAGCAGATCAAGGGCATCCCTCTATGATAAGGACTTTTTTAGAACAGCGGCATAAAAACCATCAAAATCGTGCAGGTGGGGCCAGATGCGATGTTCAGAAAGTAGCGACCAATTTTTACCGGCGGTTGAATCTAAAAACCACTTTATTTGATCCTCGTTTTCGCTTTTTAAAATGCTACAGGTTGCATAAACCATAATTCCACCTGATTTACACATAGCTGAATACCTTGAAAGAATGTCTTTTTGCGTGTTCATCAAAGTTTGAATCTGCTCCAAATTTAAAGTCCATTTCGCATCTGGATTTCGACGTAAAACTCCGAGGCCCGAGCACGGTGAATCGACTAAAACTCGATCGAAAGCATTTTCGAGGCGCTGAATCGCCTTTGGAGAATCAATCAGCATAGTTTCTACAATCGTCGCTCCCGCGCGAGTTGCGCGCAGTTTTAGATCCTGAAGTTTTTGGTCGACGATGTCCATGGCGACAATCTTGCCCTTATTCTGCATGAGAGCTGCCAAGTGCAGAGTCTTTCCGCCTGAGCCGGCGCAGGTATCTGCCACCGTTTGCCCGGGTTCAACCTGAAGCAACGGTGCAATGGCTTGCGAGCCAGCATCCTGCATTTCGAACAGGCCGTTTTTGAAAGCTTGCGTAGAAAAAACATTTTTCCGCTCTTGCAGGTGTAATCCCGTGGGGATGTTCATTGAATCTTTAATTTTCTGCGCTTCTATTTTTTCGTTCTTTAGAGTTTGAATGAGTTTTTCAATCGTCGTTTTTAGGGTATTGGCCCGCAGGTAGATCGACGGATCTTTGTTAAGGCTTTGCATGATCTTAGGCCAATCGCTAGAAAATTCTTTTTGCCCAAGTTCAACGAGCCAGTCGGGAAACGAGTGTTCGACGGCGGCCGGTTTTTGCATTTTCATGCGACTGGCTATTTTTGCAGTATCGATATTTTTAAACTCGGGCCTGACAACGGGCTTAAGATTTTTGCTCACAAGGTATGCAACAATAAGGGGCCAAAGTTCTTCCGATTCTGCTACAAATTCTAACTTTCTTTTATTTTTGACGATTCCGTAGACAGCCTCGGCAAAAAAACTTCGCTCATCAGACTTCCAGTTTTTATTCACACGCATGTACTTATCGATCATCCGGTCCGCGTGTTTGCCTTTTTCTAAAACTTCGATCAAGGCTTGAGACAAAGTATTTAAAATATGAAACTGCACAGATTTGCTCAAATTAAAAAAATCCTATCCGTAGATTAACTATTACTGAGTGGAGTGGCGAAGCGGGCTTTTAAATCTACAAGGCCCACGTCCTGCAAAATTCTCTGAAGTCGATCGCTGGCATGCTTTCGCGGGCCTTCGATTTTAGTGGCCACAATCAGCTCGTTCTTCATGGAGTGCTCCAAGCCTACGAGCTCAGTGACGGTGACCTTGTAGCCCCACGCCTCGAGCCGCAAACACCGCAACACATTGGTTACATGGCTGCCAAACTCCCGCGTGTGGATAGGGTGGCGCCAGATCTCGGTGAGCGGATTGGCCAACTGTTTGGGTTTATTCTCTCGGAGCACTCGAGCTACTTCTGCTTGGCAGCAGGGGACTAGGAAAATATGTTTAGAATTTTTATTGAGGGCAAAGTCAATGGCATCGTCGGTGGCTGTGTCACAGGCATGGAGAGCAGTGACGATGTCGATGTTTTGCGGGAGTTTCTGAGATTCCATTGAATCGGCCACAGACGTATTCAAAAACGACATATTCTCAAAGCCAAATTTCTTTTGTAAGTCCGTAGATTTTTTTACCAAGTCATCGCGAGTCTCAACACCGTACACATGGCCTTTTTCCAAATTTTTGTAAAAGAGATCATAAATGATAAATCCCAAATAGGATTTGCCCGAGCCATGATCTACAAGATTTAAATCCGCCTCCGATTGCAGTAAGCTTTTAAGAAGAGGCTCAATAAAACCGTAAAGATGGTAAACTTGTTTTAATTTGCGTCGGCTGTCCTGATTGATTTTTCCGTCACGAGTCAGGATATGCAGCTCTTTCAAGAGCTCCAAGGATTGGCCGTCGCGCATTTCTTCGAGAGGTTTTGTCATAGGCCCCAAGGTATAGCAAAACTTCGACAGCCCTGCTGGATTATTTACTTCCTTTTACCTTTATTCCATTCACAGCCCGCGCTTTTCATAAAGGTGAGGACTTCTCTGGTCGGATCGAACGAGGCAGCTCCGTCGCTGTACTTTTCGTACCTTTTTTGCTGAGTACTAGGTGCCATAAAAAATTCGTAAGCTTCCAGGTTTCCATGGGTGGCGAGCTGTTGCAATTGCCAGACAACTTTTTCCCAGCGGGCGTTTTTATCGTCGAGTTTGGGCAAAGCCTTTAAATACAAACGATGAGCATTGGGGTCGTTAATCATGTGGCATTTTCCACTTTTGATAACATCTCCGTGTTCATTGGCCGAATATGTCACGGTGACCTCTGACCCTTTTTCGGAAAATCGAAGCCACGTTAAAACGTCATCACTGGTGGAGACGTTTACAGTTCCCCAAACATACTCGGAAAAGGCATCTATCACTTTGCCAGTTTTCTTTTCGATAATTTTCAGATCGGTGACGCTGTAGGAGGAACCGGTTTTTTTAGAGGAGGCAAATTGCAGTTGAATCCCTTTGACGGTGTCGGGTTCGTTCATTGCGGGGATTTCTTCGGGGAGGGGCGCTGCGATTTTTTGCGCTGGCTCGGCGGCGGGCGGAGAAGTCACTACCACGGTCTCCGAAGTTTTGAGTGTACAAGCTGTTAAAAAAACGATGAATGCCATGAGGCTAACAATATTTTTCAAGGTTTCAACGTAATAGGGGCCATACCAGCGAGTCAAACTCAAAATTTTTCCTCCCGGGTGTGCTTATTTTAGATTTTTGGATGTGAGGATCTCAGCGATAGCTTTCTCCTTGTCGAGTGCTTTATTGTAGTTGCCTCGCTACCTGCAAAACGGCACAAAAACTTACCTTTGGAGCCGTTTTTTGTCTTCTAAAGTAAAACCCGTAGCGAATGGAGAGCTTGGAACACGATAGCGGCAGCCATTTAGGCCTGTTTTTTGCTTTGTCTCACAGAGGATGATTAAACTATATGTGCATCTCGCAATTATGATCGCCTTTCTAGCGCCCTTTACCACAAACGCACAGGGCGTCCGATCTTGCTTTCACATCTTCGAAACGATCCAGACAACAACTTCCTTTGCGGTCGACGAACAGTGGAAGGCTTTTAGGGCTCCGCACCCCAGTATGGCGGCGGTCAAAAGTCATGTTCTCGCTCTTGGGCACTTTACAACTTACACGGGGATTTTTCGAATCGGCCGACAGGGAGCCTTAAAATCCCGAGCGCAGCTCAAAAAAGAAGACAGAAGAGCGCGAATCAATTTGGGCGGAAACATCAATTCCTCCTATCTTGCACCAATTGGGGAAAATCAAAGATTCATTTATGTCGGCTCAAGTTTACTGGGGCCAACGATTATTTTTTCCAACACTCTTTTAGACCGCAAGGATTACTACTTCAATACCGGTGCTGACTATGGAGTTTTTAATTCGCCCAATTCGTACGGCGAACCTTCAGGATTTCGTGGAAGTTGGTCTCTAGATCGTTTGACTGCTCATCGTCTTCCTAAGGAGGTGGTTTTTGAAAACGAAATTCGTCTTGCAGATTACGCTGCAGCCATAGTCGTGCCGGCCTCCTACCGGCCTATTTTTCAAAGCCTCACTCTTCTTAACGGAATCTCATGGAAAAAAATGGGTGTAGAAATAATTTTCGCAGATACACTTCCAGATTCACAAACAGTTCGGCAACTTGTCGAACGCAAGAATGCAAGTGTGCGCCATGCCCTCAATCCCCATGATGTTCATATCAATATTAGGACAAACTTGGATCTCCATTTACCGACTCTTGAGTCGAAATACGATTATTTGGATAACCCACTTCATTGGCCAACAGAGCTCGGTCTGTCTACTCGCAATTACTTTATGACCGAACACAACACGCGCTCCTATGGGACCAAAAATCGTGATGAAGTGTTAAAATTTTTAGAAGTTCAGCTACGCACTGAAAGTATCAATTGGCACTGGTTTCAATACTACAACATTACTTTCCCACAGACTCAATCAGCCAAGCAACTGACTGAGTTGTTAGCCCGCTACGACTTTACCATGGCCGACCTAGAAAAAAGATCAGGTCAGAGAATTCCGAGTATGATGAGAATGGAACTTTCATTTAATAAAGGTCAAACAAATTTACCCCCAGAGTACCAGAACTTACGAAGCATCGAATCGTCGGATTAACGTTCGAAAGACAGTCCCAATTTATCTATTTGCAGCCTTTTGTTTGATTACCATGGAACAAGTCCCAAGAAATTTTCTACAGAACACAGTTGGTGCCGTTCCAAGCACTTTCTTCGTATAGCTTAAAGCTATTTTGATGAGCTCTAAACTTTTCATCAAAAGGAGATGTAAAATGAAAACATTTAGGACGTTAGATTTAGCTATAGAATTTTATGACAAAGTAGAACACCTCAAAATAGCAGGACATCTTCGCGATCAGGTAATTAGAGCCGCAGCATCGATCCCGTTGAACCTCTCTGAAGGAAATGCGAAACCTTCGCCAAAAGAGAAGCGCAGGTTTTACCAAACGGCGTATGCATCGCTAAAAGAATGTCAGACAATTTTTAAAATGGCAAAAGTTGAGGATGTAGAAATACTGAAAACTGCAGATCATTTGGGCGCGAGCATCTATAAGTTAGTTCAATCAAAAATCACAGAAATCGGCAACAGTCTACCGTAGCCTTTCCTGTATTCCGAATACAGGTCACAGTATTCAGAATACTGTTTTAAATTTCGCGCAAGCGAAATTTGGTGCCCCGGGCCGGACTTGAACCGGCACGCCCGTTTACACGAAGCTCAGGATTTTAAATCCTGTGCGTCTACCGATTTCGCCACCGGGGCAGTGAAGAAAGTGAACGAAAACTAATGTCATTTTTAATGCGATTAGGCAAGCGCTGAGACTCAGCGCCATGGATTTTGCGTGCCGTAAAAATAGGCAGCTAACTAAGCAGCCCTAGGGCTGCTCGACAACCACATTCGGCTGATATGTCTTACGACAGGTATTGATCAGATGCGATGAAATCTGAATGCTGTACGGTGAGAGTGGGGCATTGGTGTTTAAACAGTAGTAAATGTCCACAAGGGAGTTGGGTCCACCGGCATCCGAGATGTGCACTGTGTTCGTAGTGCCGCTGTAGCTGTGGCCTCGTTGCACGCCATCCACTTTCGCTTGAATCGTATTTGCATCGACGTTGAGATATTTCAAAATAAAGTCATAACGGAGATCAAGGCGAGTCGAAGTGTAGCCACCAATGGACGACAGACCCGTTGGAATTGCCGTTTTTGTGATATCAATGATCGCTCCACCAGCTAAGTTGGTGATCATGTTATATCCAAGGCCCAAACCGTTTTCTAAACCAACAGGGATGCGCGACTTATCGTTGTAAATGATCGAAGACACATACAGCGGCATGGACTGACGCACCACTTGCAATCGTTGCAACACAGACTGAGCTGTAACGCCCGCGCAATAGCGGGAGCTAAAAGACGCCTCGAGACCGTCGGCATCTGCAACAGAAGGATCTAAGTAACAAATGTCGTTTTCATCCGAGATAAAAATCACAGCAAGAGCGGCGTCTGGGCGGAAAAAGTTTTTCTCACCGGCGATCGTCGAAAGCGTTTGAATGGACTCGTAACGGCTTGGCGACGTGGCGTAGGGGCGAACGGCCTCGTATGCACTCAGTAAGCCAGCTTCTCCACCATCGGCGTCGAAATCCGTTGGAAGGTTGCGCAAGGCTTGGCCGGGAATGGCGTTACCAGCATCATCCCACGCGCGAATGTCGTAGTTGTTTTGACGATACAAAAGTTTACGGCGCAACCAGTATTGAACTTGCGACGTGCTGTAATCTTTTGTGCTAATTACGAATTTTTCTTTTGGATCTTTGTAATCAGATTTATACAGTCGACCCGTAAAGTAACTTGAAGGTCCGTGTGCAAGCGTGACAGCAAACTGCACGTCGGTGCCGGAAGGCATTTTGCCAATGTAGTTTGTAATGCCATTAGCGAGTTGTTCGCGCTCAGTGTCCATAGATGACGAGGAATCTGTAATAATCCAAACATCAAGCTTACGTGTAATAATAGATCCAGGCTGTTGATAGCGCTCGGTGATGCAGTAACGGTTGTCGTGATCGCATCCAGGTTCGAAAGGTGTGCAGCTGCCAGTTGTACTACCTGTGGTTGTGCCACCAGTCGCTGAGCCACCAGTAGTTGAGCTACCAGACATCGTGCCTGAAGACGTTGTTCCGCTAGTTGTAGAGCCTCCAGAAGTTGTGCCGGAAGAGGTTGAGCCGCCAGAAGTGGTTCCTGAAGATGTGGAGCCGCCAGTTGTTGTGCCTGAAGATGTGGATCCACCAGAGGTTGTGCCACTCGTCGTCGTGCCACCAGTGGTTGTCCCGCCAGTCGTCGTTCCACCCGTGGAGCAGCATCCTGTTGTGGTTCCGATGCTTGTCGACCCACCATTTGTCGACCCACCAGTCGTCGTGCCGCCCATCGTAGATCCACCGCTCGTCGAACCACCGTTAGTAGTTCCACCAGAGGTCATTCCACCGCTGTTAGAGCCACCGCTTGCTGTTCCACCAGTGGGCCCACCAGGTCCGCCCGACGTGCCACTAGAGGTTGAGCCACCGGAGCCAGAACCGCCGCCTGAAGAACTGCTTCCGTTGCCTTGGTCCACTTCGCTCGTTTGCAATGTTTCGAAAGATTTTTTCGAACACGCCTGCGTGCTGAGCATCAACAGCCCAAGAACCGCGGTAAAGAAAAGTTTGTTTGAAAGAGTCTTCATATTCCACCCCGTATGTAACAATAGTATAGCGCTAAACTTATTTCCTCTGCACCATCATCGGTAGGTTCGGCTAAAAAATTGACATCGCCAGGCTTATAAACGCAAAAACTAAACCATGACGTTTGGTGAGGTCAGGTTGTCTCAAATTGCGACAAACCCTTTATTTTCCGAGGGAAAGCCCGATAAATTGCCATGAGTTTTTTTAAAGGTGTTTTCTTACTGACAGCAATTCTTGTTCTAGCAACGCAAATTATTCTTCAAGTTTACTAGCTAAAAGTCCTGTGAGTAACCAACGTAGAAGGTGCGGCCGAGAAGAGTGTCGGACGCGGGTAGCAGAAAACCTTGTGCGCCGTTGTTGTACTGATTGTACACTTTGTAGTTCAAAATATTTCTTATTCCCACGGTGACAACGCCTTCCCACGAGCTAAACATTTCGTAGTGCAAGTCGTATTCAGTGTAAACCGGAATCGATCCACGAGTCCGAGCCAAATTGGAACGGTTGGTATCTTTATCACGAGCAGAAAATGTTCGCGCACGCAAACTCACAAGATGAATTCCCTTTGTCAGACTCAAAGACGTCAAATTTCGCCAATTCAAATCCAGCTGTTTTTCATAGCCCTGAAAAGAGAAGGGTTGGTTGCCGTTCGAAATGGTGTGTGAATGATCCGTGCGAAATGTATAGCCAACGCCAGATTGCAGCGTGCCAGAATATTTAATATCAAGATCGATTCCATTAACATCGTAGCGCCCCGAATTTGTGCGCAATGGGAGTAGCACACTTTGAATGACGTTGGTAACCGGATCGCGCACAATCGTAACGCCGATGCCGTTTAAAACGCCAGCGCCAAGCTGATTTTCGGCGGCAGTTAAATTACTCAGGTTGATGGTGTTAAGTGCGTCTGTTCCGCTCGCACGCCAGTGATCAAGACCAATTGTCCAATTTTTTTTGGGACGCATTTGAAGACCGAAATTCCAGTGTTTGCCCTTTTCGGCATCAAGATTAGGATTTCCTCGAGTCGTGGTGGAGAATAAATTATTACAGTTAGGATCATCATCGCCGAGAGGGCTACTTGTACATATCACATTGTCGCGAAAACGCTGAGGACGGGTGATGTTCCCTTGGTACAGCGAGCGAAGATCGGGTGCTTTGAAGCCAGTCCCAAAGGAGCTGCGAAACGCGAGTTGTTTATTGATTTGGTATCCAACCGCAAGTTTGGGATTGAGGGTTGTACCAAAATCCGAGTACTTGTCCATGCGAACTGCAGCCTGGAGCTGTAACTCTTTGGTTGGATTTTGTGTGAACTCTAAAAAATAGGATTGCACGTCGCGCTCGCCATCTTGGTTTGATGCCAAACCCGTTAACGGAAGATTCTGCAACGAAAGCGAGTCGGCCCGAAAGTTATAGCGCTGCAATTGTCCTTCGGAGCCAAACGCCGCGTAGATGGATTTTTCGCCCAAGTTTAAGAGTCGGCCGGAGGCGATGAGGCGTGCATTCCATACATCCGAAAAATTACTATTCCAGGTGTCGACCATGGCATCTCTCAAAGAATCTTTGCTTCCAGCCGGTTTAAACGGATTCCACGTTCCATTGAGAATTTTTTGATGAAGTATGTCCATCCGAGCATTGCCTTCGTAAACGTCGCTCCTAAAAGTGTTCAAACCATAACCGACAGAAAAATCCCAGTCGAAGTTTTCGGACTCCTGACCTATTTTAAACTGAGCTGTTCCGTTATTGGTAATTTGCTTGGAACGTTCCACACCAAGCTCTTGGTCCGCGCTGTAAAGAAGTCGAAGCTTATCCGCGTTGTTAAATGTTGGTGAACCATTTAAAAACGATGAAAGAAATGTGTTCGCAGTGGATCCAGGAATAGAGTAGTCAGGCGCACCCGGAATTGTGCCGCCCGCGCTGAAATCTTCGAGATTAATGATTTTTGGCGTGTTGTAGCCTTCAACTCTTTGGTGAGCCAGTAGCAGAGAGCCTTCGATGCGCAGATTGTTGGGGAGGTTGTAGCCCCCACTGAGTAAAAGATTGTAATGATCGCGGGGGTTACTGAGTGAAAGTGTATTGTAGTGATTGTACCGACATCGTCCGCTACCATCCACCTGCGCGGGTGGGCAATCAGCGGCGCGATAGTAAGTGTCCGTGCCGAGCTGAAGGTTCCCCGGATTGCTCGTTAAACTTCCGCCGAGCTTTACATTTTTGATTCCATATTCCGTATCTGGGTACATTAAGCGTTGGTTGGTTCGATACTGAAAAACAGAGAGAATATTTCCTCGTTTAAAATTTTTACCGTAAGTGGCAATGATATTTGCTTCGGATCCGCGGCCGATTTCTGGCAAAGTTCCGCGGGCCGCGATGTTTGCTCCCTCATACTCTTTTTTTGTAATTATATTTACAACACCGGCGAGAGCCTCGGATCCATAAAGTGCAGAGGCACCATCTTTTAAAATCTCAACTCGTTCGATGGCGCTTGCAGGAATAAAGTCGATGTTAACGGACTCTTCACCGGCCCCTTTTGGAAGGCGCAGACCGTTAAGCAGGACAAGGTTGTTTGCGGAATTCTGTCCATGAAAAGAAATATTGGTGTTGCCCGAAAAATTACTCGACGCTCCGGAGATCACGGCATTGTCCTTTAGCATACCCGAAGCCGAAAAACTTCCAGCCTCTTGCGCTTTGGTATTATCGATGACAGAGACAGGGGACGGAGCTCCTTCGTCCACAGTCCGTTTAATGTAGGATCCTGTAACAACGATCTTTTTGAGAACCTTGGGGCTTTCGTCGATGGTTTGGTCCTGGGCGTGGGCCGAAAAAAATAGACAAAGGAAACTCAACGTCAGTAAAAACTTTTTCAACGGCAACTCCCAACCCCAAAATTGAAATTCGGTGTAACATGCTTAGCAGGGTGAGCCAATAGAAAAGGCCTCGTGTGGAGGCCTTAACAGAGTCTTGTAAATGTGCTGACGCTTCGATCTAAAAAATTAAAATGCGAAGTAAACGGCGAGTGATGGAATAATAATTTCGTCGCGGCGGCTGGCCGTGTTTGCCAAGCCAGAAACTTCGACGTCTTCAAAAGAAACTTTTCTGTAAGTCAGCTCGGGTCCGATGAAAACGTCTTCCATCAACTGAGCGCGATAACCGGCAGTCACTTGCAGACCATGCGCTCCAGAGTATTTAACTCCACCAGAGGTTAAGTCTTGGTCGCCGTTAATTACGTAGCCCACAAGACCGTAAACGCCCTTGTAAGCATAACCAGCTTGCACACCCACGTAGTAGTCGCTGGAGTCATCGATGAACTTTTGTGATGTGAGGGAGTAGAAACCACCCAAGTAAAGTCCCATTTCAAATTCATAGCCCACACGCAATTCAATTTGCGACATGCTATTTTCGCTGTCTGTTTTGTAGACGCCGTAGGACGGGTTCAACGAAAAGCCTGCAAACACGATTTGCGGGGCGAGTAATAGTGAAGTTATTAAATAC
>JANPLN010000036.1:0-74594 GCA_031426555.1 Bdellovibrionales bacterium
CAAAATTTCGAACGATGGCCTTGTCTACCAAATTCCTCTAAAGACGAATATTTCATTTCACCCACACGCTTACTTCAAATCCAATCCGCGAATGTTCTTTGCAGAAGATTTTATATATTCGCTTCGTCGCCTGGCGGACGCGCGCAATAAAAGCCCTTTCTTTTGGATTGTGGAAAATAAAATCGCAGGGCTTGATGAGTGGCGAAAAAAGTTATCCACAGGTCAGGCAGACTATTCCACACCCATCAGCGGCTTGCGCACCCCTTCTCCGCACCTGCTCGAAATTCAATTAACGGCGCCGAACTATCAGTTTTTACAAACACTCACCATGGCGGGAACCTTTGTAGTGCCGCGTGAAGCGGTGGACTCCGCCGGAGCTGATTTTGGCAACCAAGCTATTGGCACTGGCGCTTTTAAACTAGATTCTTGGATTCGCGGATCTCAACTGAGATTTTCTAAAAATCATAATTATCAAACTCTTAAAATGAATAATGAGTCCCTCCCCCATCTTGAGGCTCTTGTTATTTATGAAATCACCGAAGCGCAACCGCAACGCTTGTTATTTTGGACAGGCGCTCTGGACGTTCTTCAACCACTGAAAAGCCAACAGGACCTTCTTATGAAAAGGAATCGTTTGCTCCCGCAATTTGAAAAGTCGGGATATCAATTACTACTTACGCCGAGCCCGGATATCACGTTTATAGTTTTCAATAACGCAAATCCCTTCCTCAAAAACAAACTCGTGCGCAGAGCACTTTCCATGGTGTTTGACCGGGCTTTTGCCATAGAGCATTTTTATAACTTTAATGCCGTGGCCGCACACGGTCCCATTCCTCCCACAATTGATGGCTATACTTCCGAGCATAAAGACCTTACTCCCACTTACGATCTCGCGAAGGCTCGTCAACTTTTGGTGCAAGCAGGATATCCTGATGCAAAAGGTCTTCCTGAATTCAATTATGAAATGGCCTCCAGTAATACGACGGCTCGCCAGTTGGCCGAGTTTGTGAAGAATCAATTTGCGCTCCTCGGTGTTAAAATACGCTTAACAGCAAATACCTGGCCACAGTTTAACGAGAAAATTAAAAAGAAAAAGGCAGATTTATTTGATTATGCCTGGAACGCCGACTACCCAGATGCGCAAAATTTTTTGCAGTTGTTTTATAGCAAAAATATTTCTCCAGGACCAAACTCTGCCAATTATCAAAACTCTACCTTCGATCGATTCTACGAAAAATCCCTCACCTTACCGCCAGGCAAAGAGAGGACTCAACTTTATGCAGAAATGGAAAAAATACTCATTGAAGACTGTCCTTGGATTTTTCAAATACACCGTATCCGTCCCGTGGTTGCACAACCGTGGGTTAGGAACTATAATTTTGATATTATGGTGTTGGATACGATGAAGTATATTTCGATGGATACCGCCCTCCGTGGAAAGATGAAAAAACAAGGTTTAAAGCTAGGTAATAATTAAATGAAAACTCTTCTAATTGAACTTATCACTCTCTCAACTGCTGCTGTTGTCTTTGTTCCACTTTTCCGCAAAGTTGGTTTGGGTGCTATTCTTGCCTACCTATTCTCGGGCATTATTATTGGCCCCTTCGTGCTTGGATTAATTTCCGATACTCAAGAGATTCTGCATTTCTCTGAACTCGGTATTGTTTTTCTGTTATTTGTAATTGGACTAGAGCTCTCGCCAAATAAACTCTGGGCTTTGCGCCGTTCAATTTTTGGGTTGGGGCTTCTGCAGGTTCTATTGACAGGAATGTTATTTTATCTCATTGGCGTTTACTTCATTGGCCTCACACCAGCCCTTGCATACATTGCCGGTTTTGGTCTTGCACTTTCTTCAACGGCTTTTAGTATTCAAATTCTAGAAGACACTAACCAACTAAAAACAGCTCACGGGCAAGATACGTTTTCTGTACTTATGTTTCAAGATTTGGCCGTCGTTCCGATTGTGGCCTCCCTCAGCCTCTTCTCAGCACAATCTACAACTACACAAAGCGCTTGGTATCTTTTTGGTAAGGCCATCGTTCTCATTCTGGCTTTTGTTGTTGTTGGTAACTTTTTGATTCGTCATGGTTTACGCTTGATTGCCAGTGCAGAAACGCCAGAAGTCTTCACCGCAATGTCTTTGCTCATTGTCATCGGAGCCGCCGTTGTTATGGATTTCGCCGGACTTTCCATGGGAACTGGTGCCTTTTTTGCTGGGGTGCTTTTAGCAAACTCCGAATACCGGCATGAGCTGGAAACCAATCTTGCACCTTTTAAAGGACTACTTCTTGGTTTATTTTTTATGGCAGTGGGAATGTCCTTGGACCTTGTTGTCCTTGCTCATAAGACACACTGGATTCTCCTACTCACCGTTGTTTTTATGCTACTTAAGGGACTCATAGTTTTTCTTATCGCTCGTTTCTTTGGTCGAGGCAGAGAGTCCGCCCGCAACACGGCTCTCGCTTTATCACTGGGCGGAGAATTTGCGTTTGTTTTATTTAGCTCTGCTATCGCTCAAGGTTTGATGGACCCCGAAACCTCTTCGCTGCTGAGTGCCGCCGTGACCCTGAGTATGGCTTTGACTCCTTTTCTGTTTTCTTTTAACCAAAAGTATTTGCGAAAATTTTCGGAAATTTCCGAGCGACCTTACGATGATCAGTTCCCCTCGGACGTTGAAGTCATCGTTGCTGGCTTCGGTCGGTTTGGACAGATCGTAACCCGTTTTTTAAATGTTGAAGATGTGGTGCATACGATTTTGGATCACGATGCAGCCCAGGTGGAAACAGCGCGGGAGTTTGGCAATAAGGTTTACTATGGGGACGCCTCCCGACATGATATTCTTGAAGCTGCTGGCGCTAAAAAGGCGAAGTACTTTGTTCTTGCCATTGACGATCCCGACCAGTCTATCGCCGCGGCAAAAATAGTACGCAAACACTATCCAAATCTCGAGATTATTGCCCGGGCACGCAATCGCCAGCACGCTCTCGACCTCATGGAACTAGGTATAACTTCTGTTCACCGCGAAACTTACATGACGAGTCTGGATGTGGCCAAAGAAGTCATGCTTAAGCGCGGCAAAACCGAGGCTGCGGTGGAGCGCGCACTTCGAAATTTTCGTATACATGATGAGAAAATTCTCACGAAGCAACTCGAGCTGCGTGACGATAAAGAGCAAATGTGGAGTTACACTCGCAACGCCAATCGCGAACTTGAACGCATCTTAAGAGAAGATGAGGCTTCAGAGGCAGATAAGAACTCTGTGCTCAACGCTTAGTCGTGCTTGGCAAAGTTAAGAACCTCTTTGTCATTTTCGCAATTAACGGTACCTGGTGATGGCGGGCAGGATAACGAAATATGCATGTGATCATTGTGTAAAGCGTTCGACGGATCATGGGTGTGTTGATGCCCGATGGAACACGTGCAGTTTTTTCCGTTCACTTCGGCCACGGCGGCATCCCAACAAGTACGAAAGGAATCGTAAAATGGCTGGTTGGAAGTTTTGTCGGTGAGCTGGATTCGCTGAGTGCTTTCGCGCCCCAACATATCCCTCGTGTGAAGTCGAATTGCAGAGACGTCTAAAGCCATCCCGTGGGAGTGACGGCTGCGCTTGGTGCTGTTGCGTGCATCTCGGTTTGCGTAACCACCCATTTGCTCTATAGAAACACTCGTCGGCAAACTTATTCCATTTTTTACAGCTGCTTCTTTCGCGCATTTAGGTATGAAGGCTTTGATAAGTTGCGCAAAGTACGGGTTCAGAAGCATCTCGCACGTCTGCAGCGCTTGGCCATTGCGCGAAATGGCGTCTCGATCGGCATAGACAGAAAAAGACTGATCTCCATTGCAAAGATTCTGCGACGACATATTGTTGAGTGCTCCATTCGCAATGGCTACTTCGTCCACGTTGTACTGCTGAATCTCTCGTCCTCGACTCGTAACCTCGCCGGCTTGAATAAAACTTGTAAACAGCAGAATTCCTAAGGTAAAAATCGTCATCCCTCTAGATTAAAGCAGAGACCACTCGCGAACCAACTTGATTTCTACTAACAGCGACTTAAACTAAAAGAACGTCGAGAGGTTGATATGATCTACGCCATCCTAGTTTTAAATATTGTTTTTGCTGCCGATAGTACCCCGACGAGAGTCCTGCAAAACAAGCTCCTGCACGCGGAGTTTAAGCGGGTGCAGCGCCCAGAAGCTGAGCCCGTAAGTAAGCCTTTCGAAATAGCACTAATGGTGACCTGCAAAAATAAAAACCCCACAAAAAAAATAAACATCCCCGTGTGTGACCTCGATGTGATGGACAAAGAAAGCACCCTCTCCGACACCACCCTCACCATCGCCCACCACTCTTGGGACGCCCTGAAGAGCAGTAACAACCCAGATGGTCGTAACCACTGCGATGGGAAAAACAAACTTTTCTACACCACTAAAATTACTGACCTCTGCAAATAATGTAATTTGTTTTGTTTCTTTGAGATTTGAAAAGGCTTCTTTTTAGAACACGGACTCGTGTCCTCGCTCGTTTCGGCTGCGCCGATCGCGTCACGCTAACGAGAGGTTCCAAAAGAAGTCTTTTCAAATCTCAAAGAAACAAAACAAATTACATTATTTAAGAACGCAGAAACCGCTACAGAAAAAAGTTGTCTTTAATCGATGCCACCAGTCCAATCACTTTCACGCTGGTAAATAAAAACGTTTGCCCGTTACACCTATGCACGCAAACAGAACTATTTAATTAATTTGTCGGAACTTCGCGAGGTCTCCTTTTTAAACCTCTCGTTAGCGTGATGCGATCGGCTACCGCCGAAACGAGCGAGGACAGGAGTCCGTGTTTAAAAAGGAGACCTCGCGAAGTTCCGACAAATTAATTAAATAGTTTTTTTGTTATATATCGAGTGAGCGTTTTGAGGAGAGGTTCATTTTTTCGCCGGTCTTTGGGTGCTCGAATTGCAAGTTATGTGCGTAGAGCTGAAGGCGCTTGTCGGATTTGATGCCGTAGAGGCGGTCCCCGACGATGGGATTTTGGCAACTGGCAAGATGAATGCGGATTTGGTGAGTGCGGCCGGTGATGGGCTGACACTCGATCAAGTGATGGTTTTGATCGATGGACTTTTGATAGTTAAAAAGGGTCACCGCTTCGTCACCCTTTTTGTGGTCAATTCCAAAGCGAAAATCTTTTGCGCCATGGAGTCGGCGAATTGGGGCCTCCACCTTCCATTTGTTTTGCGCGGGCTTGTCGCCCTGTACGATAGCTAAATACTTTTTTATGATCTTTCGGTCTTTGAACTGATCTGAGATGGATTTATTGGCCGATGATTTTTTAGTCATCAAAACGAGACCAGAGGTATCACGATCCAAGCGATGATGAAGACCCACATAGGCCAACTTCGAAGGCGTCTGTTCCGTAAGATAGGCAATCACCGCTGCAAAAAGGTGATCCTCACCCGGTTTCTGCGTTGACTGAGTCGACAGTCCCGATGGTTTGTCCAAAACTATAATGTCACTATCTTCGTAGACAACGTGCCCGGAATTTAGCTGAAAAGGCATTTTTGCATATAAAGAATCAGGGGATAGTATGGAAACCACAGTTCCCTTTTTTACAAAAATTTGATGTCTGACGATTTTCTTCTCGCGCAAATAAATATGCGACTCTTCAACCATTTTTTCTGACGTCGCCTTCGTAAGATGGCGAAGGGCATTTAATGTATTGATTAAAAGTGTTTCCAGTTTAAGACCGTTACTTACAACTTGTATGAGCTTCATGGGGCGTACTTAACAACTTTTTGAAAAATTGTACCAAAAATATTTTTACCCTCAGTGGATTTCATTTCGATCTTGATGGTGTCGCCCTCTTTCATAAACGGGGTTTTGATGGCACCCTCATTGATCTTTTCGATCATTCTCTTTTCTGCCAGGCAGCTCGATCCCATGGCGTGATCTTCGTTAGAAACGGTTCCACTCCCAATGATAGTTCCCGGCATAAGGTGGCGTGTTTTTGCCGCGTGGGAAATTAAATCGCCAAAGTGAAAATGCATAGCTCCGGCATTGGCTTTGCCAAAAAACTCGCCGTTGTATTCTACATGGAGCGGCAAGTGCACGCGCCCTTCTTTCCACGCCTCTCCCAACTCATCTGCCGTAACGGCGAAGGGAGCGAAGGATGAAGACGGCTTTCCATGAAAAAATCCAAAGCCCGTGACTAATTCTTCGGGAATAAGTCCGCGCAACGAAACATCATTGATAACTACAAATAGTAAAATCTTTTCGAGGCACTGTTGTGGTGTGCTTCCCATGGGAACGTAATCTGTAATCACGCCCACTTCTCCCTCAAAATCGGTGCCGTGGCAAAAATCAATCTGTGGAATATCTTCTGTGGGAGCTAAAAAGTTATCGCTCCCGCCCTGATACATCAGTGGAACTTTATAAAGTGAATCTGGCATTTCTGCATTGCGGGCCATGCGAACTAATTTGACGTGATATAAAAAAGCCGAGCCATCCGCCCATTGAAAACTGCGCGGCAGTGGTGAATGAAAAAGCTTTTCATCCATCGCTTTTGCATTCTGCAGCGAACCTGCGTTGAGGTCGTCGAACGTTTTAATTAACAATGGCTTCGTTATTTGCCAGGACTCTAAGGCCTCTCTAAGACTCTTAGCGATAGTTGGAACTTCGATATACGTTTTATTATCTTTGCTCACGACGACAAGTTTTCCGTCGCCCCAATTTGCTGTCTTAAGTGATCCTAGTTTCATGCCTTCTTTGTAGGAGCATTTCTAGGATAAGTCATCTTAGTTGTTGCGCCGTCCCACCATCCTGAATATGATGCGGCCATGGCACAACCTAACTTACTTCTTTACTCGTATTTTCGCAGTTCTTGCGCCTATCGTGTCCGTATCGCCCTCAATTTAAAAGGCACGCCCTACGCTCTGGTGCCAATTCATCTTTTAAAGGACGGCGGCATCCAGCACGGCGAGCGCTACAAAATCGTGAACCCGTCTCGACAGGTACCAACTCTGGCCGATGGGGATATGATCATCGGGCAATCCATGGCGATCTTGGAATACATTGAAGAAAAATTTCCTCACCCGCCACTTCTTCCAAAATCTCCCGCGGAGCGCGCGCTTGTGCGTCAGATGTCTGAGATCGTCAATAGCGGAATTCAGCCATTGCAAAACCTCAGTGTGATGCAATTTCTTGAGCGCGAAAGCAAAGTCTCTACCGAGGATCGGCAAAAATGGATTCAAGAGTGGGTCGGCCGTGGTTTACAAAGCCTCGAAGATCTTTTACAACTGTATTCAGGCAAATACTGCTTTGGTGATCAAATCACCATGGCAGACTGTCTATTGGTGCCCCAAATATTTAGCTCACTTCGTTTTAAAGTTGATATCTCCCCGTTCAAAAAATGTGTTGAGGTGAATGATCGCTGCTTGAAGCTCACCGACTTTTTAAGGGCATCTCCAGAGCGACAGCCTGATTTTGAACCTTAAACAGAGGGAGAACGGTGATGTCTTTTTCGAATCCAAAGTTTGCAAATTTTAATGATGTATTATTGCAACTTTCTCGAAGTCCCATCCTGGACAGCGGCGAGCTTGATGAAACTATTCATTTTGTTCTCGAGACCGCAGCTCATTGCCTGAACGTCCAACGCCTCAGTGTTTGGGTTTATAATCTCGACAAAACAAAGCTGAAGTGTCTTAGTCTGTATGAAAAATCCTCCTCTTCTCACATTAACAACGGAGCAGAAATTTCGACAGAAGACTACCCCATTTATTTTGAAGCCCTTGGATATCAGCGTGTTCTAGCTATCCAAGACGTAAAAACGGATCGTCGCACGTCAGAACTTTTACAAACTTACATGATACCGAACTCTATAGTTTCGATGATTGATGCACCCGTTCGCGAGTATGGCGAAGTGGTTGGTGTTGTCTGTACGGAGAGTGTTTCCCAAATGCGAAAGTGGGATTCCAATGAAATTTATTTCTCTGGAATTTTGGGGGATCTCATTGCGCGTGCATTTTTAGCCAAAAAGCGAAAAGATGCCCAAGATCAAATGCTAAAAAAAATTGCCGAACTGGAAAAAAAGTTGAGAGATGCAAAGTCATAAGAATTTAAGTCGTTGCTAGGCTTTTTTATTGAAGATGTGTAGCAGGTTCACTCTTAAAATCGTCAAGAGCAAGTACAGCGCCAACCCGAGATGCAAGACCGTCATCCATGCTGGAATCTGTAGCTGCAGATTTAATACCCCAACAGTCACTTGTGAAAAAACCAGAAGCAAACATTGAAAAGCTGTCTTTTTTTGCACCAATGCTATCTGGGCTTTGCTCGCGGCTTTGAGTGCATAGAAAAAATAGACAACAAAAAAGAGCGCCAGAATGTAGGCCGTTAGCCGATGAATCACCTGCGCCCCGATGGGCCCAGTCCACGCAGGAAACCACTGTCCATTGCAAAGTGGAAAATCAACGCAAGCCATCCCGGCATAATTCGAAGCCACCCAACCGCCTAGAACAATTTGTATACAAACAAGCGTCACACCGATCAACGAAAGCTTCTCGAAGGTTGGGTTTTTTAAAACCTGAAATCGCGTTTCTTCCAATTGGTATTGCGCCACCACCAACGAAATCAAAAACGCAGTGGCCAGGCTAAGATGGGCCGTCACTATTCCTGGCTCGAGAATTTTAAGGACCGTCAGGCCACCCATGACAATTTGGGCAAGAAGTAAAAGTAAACCCACGGACAAAGTCCAGCGCAGATGTTTAAAGCGCGGGTAAATAAAAGCCGCTGCATAGGCAACAAAAAAGATGAGGGCCACAAAACCCGCGATAAATCGGTGTATCACCTCTAAATAAACTTGCAGGTCATATTTGGGCAATACTTTTCCAAAGCACAAAGGCCAGTCAGGGCAAGCAAGTCCCGCATCAAGAGCCCGTACTGCCGCTCCCAACAACATCAAGTCGAAGGTTAAAAAAATCAAAAAGCCAATAATTTTAGAAAAGTTTTTTTCGATCATTTAAACACCATTTCTCCCCACTTATCAAAAACGGGGATAATCACGAACACCAGTACACTGAAGGTGGTCCACAGAAAAAAAGACAACCACCGCTTTTTGCTGGAGTCCTTGTAGTAAGACCAAAATTCAATAACAACTTTTGCCACAAAAGGAAGAATGACCAAGAGATAACCAATCCAAACGTTGATAAACCAAGGTGAACATACGGCCCAAGCCGCATAGGCAAAAACGTATAGCCCAATATGGTACAGCGTTCTCTGTTCGCCAATCACCACAGGCAATACGGGAATACCGGCGAGGGCGTAATCTTCTCGGTAACGAAGTGCAAGAGCCCAAAAGTGCGGCATCTGCCACAAAAACATAAGAACAAACAAATAGAAGCTCTCGCGAGAGAAGGCGATGTTATGGGCTCCATAGCCCAACAAAATCGGCATGGCTCCAGGAATGGCTCCAGGTACCGCGCCAAAGGCCCACTTCTTTTTCCAATACATGGTGTACAACCCATTGTACAAAACCACAGTCAACGTTCCGTAAATAAGAAACCAAAACGAAACCAGATATCCAAGTCCAAAACCCAACAGTAAGCACACCAGCGCGACGATGAGAACCGTGTGGCTTGAAAAAATTCCACTGGGCAATGGACGATTTTGGGTGCGCGGCATTTTTCGATCGATGTCGATTTCTTGCAGTTGATTAAGAGCAAAACTTCCAGAACTCAAAAAATAAAGGGCGCCGATGAAAATAAAAAAATGGGCGGTGTTGAGTTTTTCGTAGGGATTTAAACCAAGAAAATAAGCTGCGGCTCCTGTAAATAGGACAAAACAAACAATACCGAACTTGGTGAGGTCAAAAAATGCTTTCACAAGGAACCTATCTCATAAATTATTTGTTCCTGATGTTATTTTTTTACAGCGTGCTAGTTTGTACAATTCTCGTCGCTAAATCGCCAACACAAAAAATAAACAACAAAAAGACAAAAAAGAAGCTCAAGGCAATGATCGCTTTGAAAATCTTCTCGTCATATTTAAGATGCATAAAATAAGCCATGACCAAAAAAGCTTTTGCCGTGGCAATAGTAAACGCAACAACCCAGTTGAAGGAACCGAAATCCATTCCTTTAGCCGTTGCCACCGTGAGCAGGGTGAAGCCAATGAGGGCCGCGAACACTTTTAAGTGAGTGTTTAATGAAATGGCGTGATGTTCTCCGTTTTGTCCCATGTGTTCTCCTAGCCCACTAAGTAAAGTAAAGGGAATAAAAAGATCCAAATTAAATCCACTAAGTGCCAAAACAAACCGACACCCTCAACCGGCGTATAATAGTGAGAGTTAAACTCTCCCTTTTGCGCTCTTAAAAGAACCCAAAGGATAAGTCCCATTCCCGCAAGCACGTGAATCCCGTGCAGACCCGTCATCATAAAGTAGAAGGAATAATACAACCCGATGTTGCTAATGCCCTCTGGAACTGGGCCATGATACCATTTTCCCGGCAAAAGACCTTCGTGGATTTTGTGCGTGTACTCAAAGTACTTAACGAGCATAAAAATAGCTCCGCAAAGGATAGTCACTGCCAGATTGAAGACAGCTTTTTTGCGGTCGTTGTGTTGGCTATAGTGAATTCCTAAAACCATAGTCAGCGAGCTTGTTAAAAGCACAATCGTGTTCAGCGCACCTAATCTCCAATCAAGATGCTTCGCACCTTCCTGGAAAACTTGCGGATAAATATTGCTATAAATAATGTAACCCACAAAAAGCCCACCGAACATTAAGATCTCGGACGTCAAAAAGAGCCAAATTCCCTCTTTGCTTGTGGCGTATTCGTGCTCTGCACTGTCGAAATGATGGGAGTGGTGATGGTTATCTGTACTCATAAGGACCTGCCGTTACGGTTGGTGTTGTTTCAAAGTTTTCATGGGGAGGCGGAGACTGTGTAGTCCATTCCAAAGTTTTTGCACCCCAAGGGTTCATTGGCGCCTTGGGACCGTATAAAATAGCCTGGATAATGGAGTACGCGGCAATGATGAAACCAATAGCGATCAACCAGGAGCCTGATGTGGAGATTTTATTTAAAGATTCATACCCAGGAAGATAATCGTGGTACCGACGGGGCATACCCATATTCCCCAATACAAACTGCGGAAAGAACGTCACGTTGAAGCCAATAAAGATAAACACGAAAGACAAGCGAGCTAGCGACTCTTTATACATTTTGCCAATCATTTTTGGCAGCCAGTAGTAGGCACCCGCCATGATCGCCATCAATGTTCCACCCACCATCACATAGTGAAAGTGCGCGACCACAAAATAGGTGTCGTGGAAGTGAATATCTGTGGCAAGCGTCGCAAGATAAATTCCAGTGATCCCGCCGATTGTGAAAATAAACATAAAGCCCAAAACATAAAGCATGGGGCTAGCAAACTGTATGGAGCCGCCGTACAGGGTGGCAATCCAGTTAAACAATTTGATGGCCGTCGGCACTCCAACAAGCATCGTTAAAACCGAGAAGGTAATTCCGATTACTTCTGACTGACCACTGGTGAACATGTGATGTCCCCAAACTAAAAAGCTAATGGCTGCAATGGCCACAGAAGAGTACGCAATGGCGGTGTAACCAAAAATTGTCTTTTTAGAAAAGGCCGTTATAACTTCACTGATAATTCCCATTGCAGGCAGAACCATGATGTAAACCGCAGGGTGCGAGTAGAACCAGAAAAAGTGTTGGAAGAGCACGGGATCGCCGCCAAGCTCTGGATCAAAAATCCCGATGTTGAAAATATTTTCCATGGCCAACAAAAGAACTGTGATGCCAAGAATCGGTGTTGCTAGAACTTGTAAAATCGCCGTGGAATAAATCGCCCAAACAAACAGGGGAATGCGATTCATCGTCATACCCGGAGCCCGGAGACGATGCACAGTTGCTACAAAGTTAACTCCGGTGAGGATCGAAGAGAACCCGGCAACAAACACGGCAAGCGCCATCACAACGGTCGCTGGTTTAAAGCTAATGCTATAGGGGGTGTAGAAGGTCCACCCACCGTCAACGCCACCAATCCAACCGCCATTGCGACCCATAAGGAGAGTCGAAGCTGCTAAAAAGAAACCACCCATTAAGCAGTACCAGCTCATCAAATTGACTCTCGGGAAAGCTACATCCTTGGCCCCGATTTGCAGGGGTAAAAAGAAGTTTCCTAAAATTGCAGGAATCCCTGGAATGATCACAAAGAACACCATCATCGCGCCATGATAAGTCATAAACTTGTTGTAAAGATCTGGGGGAAACAAGGCTCCCGACTTAAAAAGCTCCAAGCGGATAAGAAGTGCAAAGATCCCACCCAGCAAAAAGAAAAACGAAACCGAAAAAAAATAAAGTAGTCCAATGCGTTTGTGATCGAGCGATGTTAACCACGACCACAAGCCTTTTCCGTGTTGTAAATAACTTGTTCCTGATCCAGCCATAACTTCTCCTATTTCACAGTTTTCATGAATTCAATGATCGCCATAATTTCTTCTTCACTGACCATGCCCTTAAAAGCAGGCATTTTATTGGGCTCGTAACCCTTAGAAATTCTTTTGTTGGGTTCCCAAATAGATTCGCGGATATAATTCTCGTCGGCCGTGGCACTCGTTCCATCGTTGAAATTCCGAGTGGCGCCGTAAAGCCCTTTCCAAGTTGGACCTGTTCCGGCTTTGCCGTCCAAAGTGTGACAGCCGATGCACGCCCATTTTGCGTAAGCCTGCTTGCCTTTATCAACTAACGTCACTTCCTTGCCGCCGCCCGAGGAGTCGTCGCCAAGGACCCACTTATCAAAGTCTTCTTTCGACACCACTTTAATGAGCGCCATCATGGTGGAGTGACCGGTACCGCAGAACTCAGTACAGAAAACCTGAAACGTTCCGAGTTTTGTTGCCGTGAATCCCAAGGCCGAGAAACGACCAGGTACCAAATCTTGTTTGATCCGGAAGGCTGGCACGTAAAAGCTGTGAAGCACGGCTTTGTCTTCTGGCGTGACCTTGATGGAGGTCATTAAAAGTTTGATCGGGGTATCAATAGGCACAACCATTGTCGAAGGAACTTGTTGCCCTTGATCTCCCACGGTCGGAGTGATTCTTCGGCCATCTTTGTATTCGAATTCCCAAACCCACTTTTTTCCGTAAACGTGCACTTCGAGAGCGTTCTCTTTGAAATCTCGCATTTCGAGGTAAATGTAGGCTCCCCAAGCAAAGCAGACTAAAAAAATCACAAAAGGAATAAAACTCCAAATAAACTCGAGAGTGTGATTGTGCGAAATGTACGGCGTCTTATCGTTGGCCGTTTTTCGTTTATACTTGTGTAGGAAATAAAGCATCCCGCCGATAAGTATGACAAAAGAAATCACACTCACAATAAGCATGAATCCGTAAAGATAACTGACTTGCTGAGCAACTTCCGAAGCTGCAGGTGGCATGAAGGTATTCGCTTGTGCCGACGGAACGAACCAAAACATGTTGCTTACTCCTCTTTTTTCTTACGTGGTTTCCAAAACAGAAACAGCCAAAAAAACAGTACTGCGACCGCAATCGCGCCAGCCACTCTCATTACATTGAACGCATAGAGAGCATACTGACTCCCGCTTGGATCGTACCTGTAACAGAAAAGCATGATCGAATCGACGACAGACCCCACTTTCCCTTGAGACGCTTCAACAATAGACAGTCGAAACGTTTTTGGTTCAAAATACACGCCGTGAAGGTAGCGCGAAATTTTCCCATCGGGGGTTAGCAGCACCGCCGCAGACGCGTGCGCCCATTCATTTGCTTTATCATCCCATTTATATTTAAAACCGACCGTATCAGCAAGAGTTTTCACGGAGTTTTCATCACCCGTTAGAAAGTGAATTCCCTCGCCGTCGTTTGGGAAATTATATTTTTGCTGATAATTGTACTTTTTGGCCGCCGCCAGATCAGAAGTTTCGCTGGGATCGAAGCTCACAGCCAGCAAATCGTAATCCTTGCCAGCAACCAGCGATAGTTGTTTTAAAGCATCAAGGACTCCGTTCAAATGGAGGCTGCAAAGACTGGGGCAATTAAAATAGACAAGACTCAAAATGGTAGGACGCTGCGGCGAGATCCACTGCCCCAAGCTTTGTGATCGTCCTTTTTCATCGACGAACTGGGCTTCTATTTGGCGCAGATCTTTACCGAGTTGTTCGGTGATACCTACGTCTTTAATTTGTCGTGGCAAATCATTGTTAAGCGAGGCCGATTCCGCAGGATCGTAGGCGCCGGCGTTTGAAATAGATAAAACAAAAAATAAAAACGCGACTGCTTTACTGGGCTGGAGCAGCGGGCGTTTCAGCGGTAGGTGGCTCAACTGTAGGTTTTTCACCGACTGTCTCCTTAACGGCATCAGGTAATTTAAGTTCTTTTAAATCCACGCCTGGATGGAAGAACGCAATGTAGACGAAAAAAGTCATAGTAAACGACATGCAAAACATAAATGAGAGGTATCCTGCACGATTGTAGTCACCGGGTTGGTATTCCGACATGCACATCTCCTTGGGAATCTTATTTATACTCCCCATGGCATTTTGAAACAAGTGGATTTCAGACGAAAATTCCTCTATGCTTTTTCCATGAAAAAAGTACTGCTTACGGTGATCTGTTTTGGACTTTGTGCCTGCTCGTCGCCACCCCCTATCGACCTCCAACAAATCTCCATTGGGGACGAAAAGGGTTCGGTCCTGCATAAACTTGGGAATCCCGACCGTACTTATTTTAAAGAGAGCACGCAACGCTGGGTTTATAAGCTCAAACAACCCAAAGCAAGTGCTGTGGATAAGGAAATTTGGTTCCAAGATGGCAAAGTTGTTTTTGTAGACGCAGCTCCTCGGGCCAAAAAAGAGCCCATTCCCTACGAACCCGTAAACTAGATAAAGGCTTTTATGAAAATTGCCCTGAACCAAATTCGATCGATCCGATTCAACTCCAAAGATCTTAGATCCTCTTTTGTTGTTTTTCTGGTGGCACTTCCTCTCTGCCTAGGCATTGCGTTGGCCTCAGGAGCGCCTGCATCTAGCGGGCTTATCGCTGGAATTGTGGGGGGGTTGCTAGTTGGTCTCTTGAGCCCCTCGGAAATCTCCGTTTCTGGCCCCGCGGCGGGCCTCACTGTAGTTGTTTTTTCTGGGATCCAAAATGTAGGTTCGTTTGAGATTTTTTGTCTTATCACGGCACTTGCTGGCGCCCTACAAATCCTCCTCGGGCTGCTTCGATTTGGAGTCATTGGAGCCCTAATTCCCTCTTCCGTGATTAAGGGTATGCTTGCAGCCATTGGAATTCTTATTATTCTTAAACAAATTCCTCATGCCATTGGTTTCGACGCTGATTTTTTCGGTGATGAGTCGTTTTCACAGAACGATGGTGACAACACATTCAGTGCTCTTTCCCATGCGATTTCGTCTATCACTTACGGAGCTGTGATAATTTCTTTATTTTCTGTTTTTACAATTTTGAGCTGGGACTGGCTGAGCGCAAGGATTGCAACCTTAAAATTAATACCGGCGGCATTGATAGCTGTCGCCTGTGGGGTTTTTTTAAATGTTATCATTTTACCGGAGATAGGGCTGCAACTTTCAACAGAACACCTTGTGCAGGTTCCTTCAACAAAATTGTTTTCTGTGGTTTCTCCATCAAAGTTATTTTCCGTCTTCAACTGGGATCACTTTGTAATCGCAGTAACGCTGTGCCTGATTGGTTCCATAGAAACGATTTTGAGTGTTGATGCCAGTGAAAAAATCGATCCCCTCAAAAGGAATGTAAACACATCGCGCGAACTTTTCATCCAAGGCTCAGGCAACATTGTCAGTGGTCTGCTTGGCGGCCTACCAATCACCGCCGTCATCGTACGCACAAGCGCTAATGTCTCTGCTGGCGGAACCTCGAGACTTTCAGGAATCTTACATGCACTTTGGCTTTTTCTATTTGCTGTTTTTGCGCCAAACGTATTGAATCAAATTCCTCTCGCCTGTTTAGCTGTAATACTGATTTTTGTTGGATTTAAACTCACCACGCCAAAACTCTATAAATCTTTTGCCAAGATGGGTTGGTCGCAGTTTATACCATTTATCGTAACTATCCTTGCTATTTTATTTACAGATCTTCTTGTCGGTGTGCTTATCGGATTTTTTGTTGGCCTCTATTATGTGTTTAAAACCAACATTCATGCTTCTGTTGTGCTTGTGAATGAAGACAACAGTTACCTTTTACGATTTAACAAAGACACTTCATTTCTAAACAAGCCGATTGTAAAAAGACTGCTTTCTTCTGTACCCCAACAATCTGAACTTTTAATTGATGGGTCACGATCTGTCTTTATCGATGCCGACATCATAGGTATGGTAGAAGATTTTGTAGAGTCAGCAGAGAAAAAAAATATCAAAGTACGAATTCGAAAATCGAGTCTTGCACTTTCTCCGTACTTCAAGGAGTGACCCTTGCCGAACATAAAAGCTATTTTTCTAGAAAATAAAGCCTGGGTTCTTGAAAAACTGCAGAGTGATACATCTTACTTTGAGAACAACTCAAGGACTCAAGAACCACAGTATCTTTGGATTGGTTGCTCTGACTCACGCATTCTACCCAATGAGATAACGGGAACTTCTGTGGGTGAAATGTTTGTACACCGAAACATCGCAAACCTGATTCATGCAGACGATCTGAATCTGATGTCAGTTGTCACGTATGCTCTTCGCTACTTGAAAGTTCGCGATGTGATTGTTTGCGGACACTACGGATGCGGCGGAGTTATATCTGCAATGGGTGATCAGTCTTTTGGACTCATCGACAAATGGTTAAAAAATATCAAAGTCGTGGTCTCCCAAAATAAAGATGAGCTCGAAAATATTACGAACACAACAGATCGCACCGATCGTCTGGTTGAACTGAATGTTATCGCACAAGTGAACCATCTCAAGAATAGCGAGGTCTTCAAGGAGCTCATCTCTGAAAATCCTCAAATACGTTTACATGGATGGGTTTATGATATGAGCACAGGATATGTAAAGAATCTTATTCGGTTTTGATTGTTGTTTCTAACTCCTCACGAATATACTTTTTTTTGTTCGCTTTGTTCACTTTAACTCGCTGATCTTTTAGCTTTTTTCTAACGTCTTCCTCTGTTTGAAGCTCTTTGGAAACCTTAAAGTCCTCACTGAGTGTGCGCACGTATTGTCTTTGCACTAAGGTGAGCAACTCATCTAATTTTCTATCCAACATCACGTCTGTCATAGGCTTTTTACTATCTTTTTTGAGTTCTGTTTGTTTAAAGAAACTCAAATCAGAAAAAGCTTCCTCCGAAGAGTGGCTTTTGCGTAAGTGCTCACGAATGTCTTCACGCTTTTTTTTAATATTCACAAGCTCTTTATGAGTGTCGGCGATTTCGCTGAGGATTTCCTCCAGATGCTCGCCCTCTTTGACGATCTCTTTGTTCTTTAAAAGCTCTTTAAGCCGCACCTCGTGTTCTAAAATCTTTTGATCGTGAACTTGCATTTGGGCTTTATGCACAGCCATCGGCTCGCCAGTGGCAAAGAAAAATACTGCGATTAAAAAAATCATATCTGCGCCTCACTTTTTTTAGCAGCTGCATCTTGGGTAAAGTGTTTTTGTCTCCACTCCACGATCACGTCGAGGCTTTGCAATCGTAGAACAATTAACATGGCTCGCACGGGATTCAAATTCCGAACAACGAGTTCGCCTTTTTGAATTTCTTTTTGCAATTCCGATACAATGAGAGAGAATCTTTTTTCGGACAGGGCCATGATAATATCTTTTTTAAGGTCGGCCGAGTCGATACCAGTAATTATGACTTCGTAAACGTACTCCCCATCGTCCATTTGCGAAGATGCGGATTCATCAAACCGTTGAATGTCCAGCGGGTCCTTCGCAGAGGGGGGGGCGACGACTTTATTGTCTGACAGATTATCTAGAAAGTTTTCGGAGTACTCGTCTGTTGTCTTAATGTCGTTTTCGACGTCGTTTTCACTATCATTTTCGCCGTCAAAATCACCGCCATCTTCGACGGCTTCCTCAGGCACTTCTTCCTCGGGTGTTGCAGCAAATGTTTCTACAAAATCATCACTTTGCGGCTCGTAAGGCTGGAGAGGTGTCGGTTCATCGGATGGCGCACTCGATAGTTCTTCAGCCGCTTCATCGATAGATTCGTCGTAAGAGGGAGCCTCTGCGCTGTCAACTTGACCGTCGATCCCAATCATAAACACGGCACTGCACTTTGCACATGTGGTCATGCCGAAGTCAGCACTCTGTTCTGTTTGACACTCTGGACATCGCGCCATCCTTGCGCCCTCCATGTTAGTTTAAAAGAGTTTCTTTTTCTTTTTGGCGGTTTTCTCTACCTGTCGTCTCTGGTTGCGATTGGCCCGATCGTCTTCGTCGCTTTGAGAGCCCGAGGATAACGTCATTTTTTGCGGCTGCTTAGGGCGCAAAGCCTCTAAGATCTCGTCGCGAGCCTCTTCGGTATCCACGGATTCGTCGGGCCGCTGCTGTTCCATTACAACTTTAAGTTTCATAAACTTTTCGACCACGTCCGCGCGAACACGTTGATTCATTTCTTCAAAAGCCTGAAAGGTTTCCTTGCGGTATTCCATCAACGGATCTTTTTGGGCGTAGGCTTTTAAGTTCACCGATTCGCGGATGCGATCCACACGATACAAATGCTCTTTCCAGTAATGATCAATGGCGCCCAGAAGGAGACTTCGCTGAATGTCATCAAACAGTTCGCCCATGATTCGCTTTTGTTCTTCGTACTTTTGCTGAACGGTGTTTTTTACCTTATTCAGCAAATCTTCGCCGGTGATTTTATCTTCAAAAGAAATCTCAACACCAAACTGCTTTTCAAACGCCACTGCCAAAGCCGGAAGGTCCCACTGCTGGCGCTTCACGTTTTCGTCGGCGTAAAGGTCGAGAAGATCCGACGTCACTTCGCCCATCATCTCTTTGATTTTTTCTTCAAACGTGGTGGCCCCAGTGCTATCTTCTTCGAGAAGGGCTCTGCGAACGGCGTAGACCTTAGTTCGTTGCAAGTTCATTACATCATCAAATTCAAGCAAGTGCTTGCGGATATCAAAGTTATGACCTTCGACTTTTCTTTGAGCACCCTCGATGGAACGAGTCACCATTCGCGCGGTCATGGGCTCGTCGTCTGGAATATTAAAGAGCGGACTGTCCATAATGCGCTTGATGCGATCGCCATTAAACTTGCGCATAAGATCGTCTTCGAGAGAGAGATAAAATCTGGTTCCGCCTGGATCCCCTTGGCGTCCCGAGCGACCGCGCAATTGGTTATCGATCCGGCGCGATTCGTGTCTCTCTGTGCCGACGATGTACAGACCACCGGCGCTCAGTACGCTTTTTTTCTCGGCGTCACACTGGGCTTTAAATTTTTCCACGGTTTGCTGATAGGCTTCGCTTTCGGTATCCACGCCAGCAGCCCGAGCCATAAATTCAGCGTTTCCGCCCAAAATAATATCTGTTCCACGACCGGCCATATTCGTAGCGATTGTCACCGCACCTGCGCGCCCGGCCTGAGCGATGATTTCCGCTTCTCTCTCGTGGTATTTCGCATTCAAAACGGTATGGGCCACATTTTTCTTTTTCAATTCCGAACTCAACAGTTCTGATTTTTCAATGCTCACGGTTCCTACCAAAACTGGTTGGCCCTTTTGTTTTCGCTCAACAACGTCGTTAATAATGGCGGAAAATTTTCCTTTTTCGCTTTTGTAAACAACGTCTTCAACATCTTTCCGAATCATTGGCTTGTTGGTTGGGATCGTAGAAACATTGAGCTTATAAATTTTGCGAAATTCTTCGGCCTCAGTGTCGGCTGTTCCCGTCATGCCCGAAATCTTTTTGTACATTCGGAAATAATTTTGAAATGTGATGGAAGCCAAAGTCTGGCTTTCGTTTTTTATATGCACGCCCTCTTTAGCCTCCACAGCTTGGTGCAAACCATCACTCCAGCGACGGCCCTCCATCAAGCGTCCGGTAAACTCATCGACAATGACGATTTCGTCGTCTTTAACCATGTAATCCACATCTCGCTTAAATAAGTGAATGGCTTTTAGCGACTGGTAGACGTGATGTAGTTTGTCAATGTGTTGTGGGTCGTAAAGATTTTCGATTCCCATCAACTGTTCAAGCTTGGTATTTCCTTCTTCGGAAATCGCCACGGAGCGGTTTTTTTCTTCGATGGTAAAATGCTCCTCGAGTTTCAAATGCTTCACAAAACCGTGAATCTCTTGGTAGATGCGAGTGTTGTCTTCAGCCGAGCCAGATATAATCAGTGGCGTGCGCGCCTCATCGATCAAGATAGAGTCGCACTCATCTACAATTGCAAAGTTTAAGTCGCGCTGGACATAATCAGAAAGTCGAAACTTCATGTTGTCGCGCAAGTAATCAAAACCGAGCTCGTTGTTCGTTGCATAGGTGATATCCGACCCGTAAGCTGCTTGTCGTTGAGCATCACTCAGATCGTGGACAATGATGCCTGTGCTCATGCCCATATAGCTATACAAACGACCCATCCACTCCGCATCGCGCTTAGCGAGGTAGTCGTTCACCGTTACAACGTGCACACCTTTTCCGCTCAGGGCATTTAAGTAAACCGGGAGTGTGGCGACGAGTGTTTTTCCTTCACCCGTACGCATTTCCGAAATGCCGCCCCTATGGAGCACGTGACCGCCGATCAATTGCACATCGTAGTGGCGCATTCCCAAACAGCGGCGACTGCTCTCTCGGCACATAGCAAACGCTTCGGGTAAAAGGGAATCTAAGCTTTCGCCTTTCGCAACTCGTTCCTTAAACTGGGAGGTCAGGCTTTTAAGCTCAGATTCTGAAAACGCTTTAAAGCGGTCTTCGAGTTTATTGATTTGATCGATGACCGGCTGAATGGTTTTCATCTCGCGGTCGTGCTTGGTGCCAATGATTTTTGCGATGATTTTTAACATAAGTCCCCAGTCTACCCATACTATTTTCAATAGGGTAGAGATTGTTTCGCTTTTCGATACGCCTCATAAACAGCAATGGCCACAGCGTTGGAAAGATTTAAACTCCGAACCGATCCGAGCATGGGAATGGTCACCAAGTTCTCTTGATTTTGCTCCAAGACCTCTGCAGAAAGACCGCGAGTTTCTGGACCAAAAACAAGGGCATCACCTTGTTGAAAATTCACTTCAAAGAGCGACTTTTCAGTTTTTGTCGTGAAAAAATAACACTTCTTTTGGCTAAATGCATTTTGCCAATCTGGGTAGTTTTTATACTGAGTCAAGCTGAGGGTTTTCCAATAATCTAAACCCGCTCGTCGCACTTGCTTTTCCTTGAGCGAAAAGCCCAGCGGTTCGACAAGGTGCAAATGGCAATTCATGGCCACACAGGTTCTGCCAATATTTCCTGTGTTATGGGGAATTTCGGGTTCCACGAGAACCACATGAAAAAGATCCGTCAAAGAAAACAACTCACTTCGGAGCCGAGATTGGTCAAGGCCAGCCTTCGCCCCTTGTCCACGATGAGCTCTTTCGAAATGAGTTCCCTAGCAATGGCCAAATCTATGGGAACCACCTCGCGACCTTTGGTTTTCGATAATTTTTGAATATAAAGTTTTTGTCGATCCGTAAGCCCCGCAACCAATGTTGGCACAACGGCAGACTCGTTCAACAGCTCTGGTTGAATCTCACCCGAGGTCATGAGAGTTTTTTCTGGGTTTAGACAGTAAGCATCAACAGACAGCTCCGCAAATTCTTCGTTATTGAGTCGAACTCGATCTTTAACCACAAAGCTCTTTGCCGACATTTTTTCCAGACCGCAACCGTTCAGAGCGTCAAATAACGCCCACTGCGTCTCCGGTATATCCAATTGCACTAAAGTGCCTCGCACTAAGCGCTCCCCTTGATTCAAAATAAGGGAGAACCCACTTTGCAGTTGATAAAGGGAACCCTTGGCCATAGCAGGACGTGATTGCCGAATAAAATTTTTAAAGCGGCCAAAGCAGGCTCCGCCTTCGTCGTAAACACCATAAAGAAAAAAGTTAAGTCCCACCATAGAGGGGCGTATATAACAAAGATCCGATTTTACCGCAAACGACGCAGTCAACGCAGGAGGTGTTGACAATATTTTACCGGACCCGGTCTTCCTTTGACAGGACCGCAATTCCCGACTACTTTTGACTTCCATAATGAAGAAAATCGAAGCCTTTATAAAGCCGTTCAAGCTCGATGATGTTGTAGAAGCGTTATCGGAGATCGGTGTCGAAGGAATCTCTATCACAGAGGTTCGGGGCTTTGGCCGGCAAAAGGGTCGCACAGAAATTTATCGTGGGGCCGAGTATGTTGTCGATTTTTTACCTAAGATCAAACTCGAAACCGTTGTTAACGACTCTCTTTTAAAACCCGCCGTTGAGGCTATAAAAAATGCGGCCCATACCGGCAAAGTGGGGGACGGCAAGATTTTTGTTTACGAAGTGGCGTCGGCTCTTCGTATTCGCACTGGGGATTTGGATGAAGATGCTATTTAGATTTTTAAACCTTTCGAACCAAGGAGTTCTGAATGACACCGCAAGAAAGTATTGATTACGCCCACAAGCAAGGCGCCCAAATGGTGGATCTCAAGTTCACCGATATGCTGGGTACATGGCAGCATCTTACAATTCCGCTTCACCAATTAAAAGATAGTATGTTTGAAGAAGGAATGGGCTTTGATGGCTCCTCTTGTCGTGGCTGGCGTGTGATCAACGAATCCGACATGGTGCTGATGCCTGACCCAAGCACCGCAAAAATGGATCCGTTTGCAGAAATCCCAACCGTGTCGTTGTTGTGCGACGTTGTGATGCCCGAGACCTTAACTCCCTACGATCGCGACCCCCGCCAGATCGCAAAAAAAGCTCTCGCTTATCTGAGCTCAACAGGTATCGCCGACACAGCTTATTTCGGCCCCGAAGCCGAGTTTTTTATCTTTGATGACATTCGTTACAGCCAAACACAGTACGGTGGTTTTTATCAAATTGATTCGGAAGCCGGTGAGTGGAACAGTGGTCGCGAAGAAGGTGGTTCAAACCTTGGATTCAAGCCGCGACACAAAGGTGGATATTTTGCAGCCATGCCCATGGACAACCTCCACGACATGCGCACAGAAATTTGCCTAGAGCTCGAAAAACTGGGCATGATTGTCGAGCGCCATCACTACGAAGTGGCGTGTGCACAATGCGAAATCAATTATCAGTTTAACGAAATCGTGAAATCTGCCGATGATCTCCAGTGGTTTAAGTATGTTGTGAAAAACGTAGCTCGCCGTCACAACAAAACAGCAACGTTTATGCCGAAGCCTTTGTACGGTGACAACGGTTCTGGGCAGCACGTTCATATGTCTTTGTGGAAAGGTGGAAAAAACTTATTTGCGGGAAATCAGTACGCGGGACTTTCAGAAACTGCCCTTTTCTTTGTTGGCGGAATTTTAAAACACGCGCCATCGCTTTGTGGTTTTACCAATCCGATTACAAATTCCTACAAGCGTTTGGTGCCCGGCTTCGAAGCCCCCATTAAACTGGCTTACAGCTTTAAAAATCGTTCTGCGGCGGTTCGTATTCCAAACACTGGCGACAATCCAAAATCAAAACGCATTGAATTCCGCACGCCAGATTCTGGTTCCAATCCGTATCTGTCATTTGCGGCTTTGTTAATGGCGGGCATTGATGGAATTCAAAACCGAATTCATCCGGGTGATCCTTTAGATAAAGACATCTACGGCCTTCCACCGCAAGAAGCGGCAAAAGTGCCGTCGATTCCTGGAACTTTGGATCAAACCCTCAACAACCTTTCCCTGAAGCATGACTTCTTGTTAAAAGGCGAAGTGTTTAGCAAAGACTTCATCGAAAATTGGATCACTTACAAAATGGAAAAGGAAGTGTTGCCAAATCAAATGCGCCCAACACCCTACGAATTCCACATGTACTACGACCTCTAAAAGGTACGCCGTACCTTTTAGTTGAGACTTGCGTCAAAAAGGCTGCTCAGTGAGTGGCCTTTTGTTATTGATTGCCTACGTATTTTCGAGAAATCCGCTTCATAAGAATACGCTGCAGGAAAATACCCACGAAAAAAAGTCCCACGATAAGTGCGCTTAGGTTGAGTCTACTAATCATCCATCGATCCGAAACCAGAAAGTTTAAAAGTATTAGCGAAAAGATCCAATAGCCTGTCATGTTTCGATGGGATTCCAAAATAATTAACTTTTCGAACTCATCTGGAGACTTGGGTAGTTTATGTATTTTATTGGCCGCTATAGTTGTTAAGAAAAAGACTCCGCCGCCTAAAATAAGTGGGATCAATAAAAATAAAAAAATAATCATGTCCTTGTCCGTAAACATTTTAATCGCCTTTCTCTAATGCAAAAATATCTTCCACAGAAGTTCCCAATTCTCTCGCAATCTTTAATGCCAGAAGCACGGATGGCTTAAACATCCCGCTCTCGATGGCGTAGATTGTTTGTCGGCTCACACCACAGGCTTCGGCCAACTGATTTTGGTTGAGATTGAGTTTTTCTCGAAGAACTTTTACTTTTTGCTTCACAAAAGTAAAGTATACTTGTCGTTTTATTGGGTCAAGTATACTTTACATAAAAATGGCAAAAGACTACTTCTTTACAAGAACAGAGACCAATTCAACGTGTGGAGTGTTAGGGAATTGATCCACTGGAAGGACTTCGCTGAGACGCCAATCCCTTTGAATCAGACCGCGGATATTCTGCGCCCATTGATAAGGCTCGCACGACACGTAAATAATTTTTTTAAGGTTCGGAAAGTTTTCCACATACTTTTCCAACAGATTGAATCCCTCACGAGGAGGATCTAGAAACATCAGCTCTGCAGACTTGACGTGCGAGGGCATGTGGGTCCACTGCGCAGGATTATACAAGTCCAAAGTAAAACCGCGAACGCCTTGCCAGCCCTGCGCTTGCAGATTTTGCACGGCCTGCTGGTCCATCTCTGCACTGAAAACCGCAGCAAAGTTTTCTTCCACAAAGACACGGGTAAAATTGCCCGAGCCCGCGAACAATTCTACAACCGGCGTTTTTTTATTTTCGCTCCGAAGTTTCTGTTGCAACCAGGTTTTCATAAATTGATTTTGCTCGTCGTTGGCCTGACGGAATTCCCGGCGTTGATTTAAAATCACCGACGTCCCATCAACGTCCTCATCAATATCAATATAATTCCACAAATACGGCGGCTTTGGTTGCCAGTTTTGGTTTGGCAAGGACGTGCGAAGTTCTTTGAGAGTTTGACGATTTTTCTCTGTGAGAATCACACAGTTTTGCACGTCCGCAATCACTTTACTGCCAGGAGAAACATAACCTAGGCTTTTGCCATTTGTTTTAACTTGCGCGCGATTGCGATAACCCAACGTTTTGTGAGATCGCTGGATCGGTAAAACTTTTGTAAGCTCACTGAGAAGCTGATTTTTTTCCAGCAAATACTGGATTCGTTTTTGTTTATAAAAAAGTTGTGACTCGTAGTTGGCAATCATCCAAGAGCAGCCACCACAGAGGCCGTCCTGCCATCCTAGGTGTGGACATGCTGGCTCCTGCCGATCCGGCGATGGCACAGTTAATTGCGCAAGGCGAGCGGTGCCGTATTTTTTTTGTCGCGCTTCAACAATAAACTCACCCTCATCGCCTGGCCACGCACCTCGCACGAAAAATACCATGCCCGAGGGGTGGTCTACAACGCCGTGTCCCTCAGACGAAATGTCGCGAATGCGCCCTTTGAAAATCTCTTGCATGCCTCTTGTATAGTACGTTACCTCTGATCTGACATCAAAAAAGGGGAGATCATGGAAGCTATTACATTTGACGATATATTATTGGTGCCTGGCTACAACCATCACATGTCTCGAAGAGACGTGGAAACCAAGGTCACCGACAAATCCAACAAACTCACTCTCGAGCTTCCCGTCATCTCCGCCAATATGGATACCATCACCGAAAGTGAAATGGTCAATTTCATGGGAAAAAACGGAGCCATGGGGTCGCTCCATCGCTTTATGGACATCGAAAAAAACGTCGAAGAATTTAAAAAATGTAAATTTCCAACTTTTGTTTCTGTCGGAGTGAGTGAATATGAACTAAAAAGAGCGGTTGCTCTTGTTGAGGCTGGAGCCGATTATTTTTTAATCGATGTGGCCCACGCCCATGCCCAGTACGTGGGAAAACAAATTAAACATTTACGCGAAGTGATTAAAGACCGCTGTTTGGTTGCCGGCAACGTGGCCACCTACGCCGGCGCCGATTATCTCGCCGCTTGCGGTGCAGATATCATTAAAGTGGGAATCGGTGGAGGTTCTGCCTGCACGACCCGTATCAAAACAGGATTCGGCGTGCCCACATTGCAAAGTATTAAAGAATGTTCTCGAGTGGATCGTTCCATCATAGCTGATGGTGGTTTGCGCACTCCTGGAGATATTGTTAAAGCTCTCGCTTTCGGCGCTGATTTCGTGATGATCGGTGGAATGCTCTCGGGCACAACTCCAACTCCGGGCGCTGTTGAGACACTTGCAAATGGCGACCAAGTCAAATCCTACCGTGGAATGGCGTCGCTTGAAGCTGTTGAGGACCAATTTGGCTCCATGCCCGAGTGGAAAACTGCGGAAGGCGTGGCTTTCAAGGTACCTTACCGCGACAACCACGAGTCCATCATGGCCGATATCCGTGGAGGTCTTCGCTCTGGGCTTACTTATGCCGGTGCAGTAAATGTGAAAGAGCTTCAACGCAAACTCTCATACAATGTGATTACAGCAGCTTCGCAAAAAGAAAGCGGCGCCCACGGCCTCGACCGCGCCAAGCGCTAGGCCTGGCTAAAGGCTTTTCCGTCGAAGGAGACGATGGTGTCTTTGCCATCGAAACTTGTAGAGATATGCACGGGACGCTTCCAGATTTTATGTAAATTGCGAAGTGTTTCTTCCATGTAGTTCTGCTGCATTTCAACGCCCTCAAACAGGTGGCGTAGGAGTAACTCTCCGCGATTTTTATGATTGGCGTTTTCAACGTGGATAATGGGTTGCCCAAAATTTGTTAGCTGAAACAATAACTGCTTTTTCACCGACGGAAACTGTCGAGTGTCCACCTCGTACTGCCCGGTTCTTTGGTTAAAGCGATAAACAAACATTTTGTTTTGTACACAAAACTCTTCAGTCAAAAATTCATCAATAAATGTTACGTCGTTGTAGTCGCGCCGTACTTGGAATATTTTTTCACGTCCTAAACCTAATTTTTTATCCCAATTTTTACGCTCGGCGATATCATTACAATCGTTCCACTCTTTACCAAATTGACCTTTGTTCCAGCGCTCTTCTATGTTGCGAAATAATTCAATCCCAACTTTGTACGGATTAAAGCTCGTCGGTGACATAGCTAACGTTCCTGCACAAGCGTCTGCGTAATCAATCACTTCGCTATCGGCCAAAATCTTTTCAGTCATCATTTTGGAATGCCAATAAGAAGCCCAGCCCTCATTCATAATCTTAGTCATCCCTTGCGGCACATAGTAATAGGCTTCCGCGCGAACAATCGACAACACATCCTGTTGCCAATTTTTTAAGGGGGCATGATTCATCAAAAACAGGAGCACATCTCTCTCGGGACGCTCTGGGAACTTATTTCGTTCGTCCACACCCTGTTCGTCGTGGTTCTCAGCACCCGCCCGAAATTTAGCCGCCGAACTAATATATTCGTCCAAAAACTCCTTACCACTCGTGAAAAGTGAAGTTTTTTGCTGCTCTTCAAGCTCTACAACATTGGATTTAAAAGTTGGCTTATACGGACTATAGCGATCAATTAAATTTTCGATGCTCAGACAATGATCAATAAATTTTTCGACCTCGTCCAAACCATAACGATCGATGTAGCGGCGAATCCGCGTGGCATGATTGGCCATGGTGTCCATCATTTTGCGATCGGTGGGTTCGAACCATTTGTTATTTTTAAAAAAATCGCAATGGCCATACATGTGCGCCATCACCAATTTTTGATCTACAAGCCGATTGCCTTCCATCAGGTAGGCGTAGCAAGGATTGTTGTTAATCACCATTTCGTAAATTTTAGAAAGTCCATATTCGTAGCTTTTAGAGAGTCGCTCGTACTCCATGCCAAAGCGCCAGTGCGGATAACGCACAGGAAATCCTCCGTAAGATGCAAACTGGCTCATTTGATCGTAATTAATGAGCTCAAAAATAGTCTCATAACAATCGAGACCAAAGTCCTCAGAAATTTTAAGAATTTTTAAACGTGCTTTTTCAAGCTCTGGCGTGAGATTGGCCATTAGCGTGCCTTTCCCAGAAAGTCTTTGATGGACCCTAAGATGTGTTCTTTGTTTTTGATGCGACTTAAAACAACCTTTTCTTCAGCCGGGAATTCTTTTTCCAGATCTTTGTAAAACTGTCCACTGCCATATTTACTTTCTACCTGCCCGTAACCAAAAAAATTAACTTTTGGAAGAATTTGTTCCTGCAAAAAACGCATACACATTTTTGTGTCGTCACTGCTCCAATTGTCACCGTCACTAAAATGAAATGGATAAATATTCCACTGGTCGGCTGGGTAATCACGCTCGATCATTTCATAACATAGCTTATAGGCAGAGCTGATCAACGTGCCGCCCGACTCGCTTGTTTTAAAAAAAGTGTCTTCATCCACTTCTTTTGCTGCAGCGTCGTGTACAATAAAACGAGTTTCCAAACCTTTGTAATGTTTTTTAAGCCAGGTATTAATCCAAAAGCTTTCAAGGCGAACGATTTCTTTTTGCTCTTCGCCCATGGAACCCGAAACATCCATTATATAAATCACCACAGCATTAGCTTGGGGCTGCTCAACTTTCTTAGCAGAACGGTAACGAAAGTCTCCCCGAATTGGAATAACCACTGGATTTTTGGGATCGTAAATTCCGCTGGAAATATACCTTTTGAGTGCCCTCTTGTAAGACGACTTAAAGTGCTTCAGAGAGTCAGGCCCCGTTGGTGCCATGCCCGTGTAATTATTCTTTTCGCTCTGGATCTTTCCGCCCTTAGGTTCGATGCGCGGAAGCTGAAGCTCTTCACCTAAAATGTCTGCAAGTTCATCAAAGGAAATATCTACTTCGAGACTGTGTTCACCGGGATCGCTTCCCGCCTGGCCTTGACCAGGTTGCGCCTCGCCGCCCACAGGATCACCATCTTTGCCGTCGCCTTGGCCCACGCCACCCTGTTGCTTGGGGCCGTATTTAAAACGCGGAATATCGATGTATGGCACCGGGATTTTAACATAGTCTTTTTCGCGTTTTCCAATAAGTTCATCATGCGTGACGTATTTTTTAAAATTCTCACGAATTTTACCACGCACGATATCTCGAAAACGTCCCTGATCGCGTCGGATAGACATCGACTCTCCCTACTTGTTCTCTTTCACATCTCCTCGAGCAAAAATGCTCGCCACATACTGCAATACATCTGTTGCCGAGATTTCGTCGTAGCCAAAATCCTTGATCAGACGTCCTTTGACGATGTCGATTTTTTCTTGAGTTTCTTTATCGACTTCGGAAGTAACAAGGGATGTAAGTTTAATGCTATCTTTTTGATCTTCGAACAATTTAAGTTCCAAAGCTTTGTGCAGACGCTCGTTCATTTTGTAATCGAACTTTTTACCCTCGAGAGCATTGGCGCCAATGTAATTCATAATTTCGCGTCTAAAATCGTCTTTGCGTGATTCCGGAATATCGATTTTCTCTTCGACAGCGCGCATGAGTCTTTCATTAGGTTCTTCATCTCGACCGGTGAAAGGATTTTTAACGCGCTCTCGCTGCGTGTAGGCCTTCACGTTGTCGATGTAGTTTCCACACAGACGCGCGAGGGCTCCTTCATCGGCACTGATCGCCCGTTGAACTTCCGATTTGATCATCTCTTCGTATTCTTTACGGACAACGTCGATCAGTTCTCGATACTCTTTTTTAAGCTCTTCGTTAGAAAGTAACGAGTGGTGCTTGAGGCCCGATTCGAGCTCGTTGAGAACCATAAACGGATTCACCGAGCCGCGATTGTTCTGTTGCGACTGAATCAGTGAATTTGAAATCTTATCTTGAATATAGCGTGGAGAAATACCCTCAAGTCCCTCGCGAATTGTATCTTTTCGCAATTCCTTGATGTTGTCTTCGGTATAGTTAGGCAACGTTTTACCATCATATAACTTCATTTTTTGTAAACGCGTGAGGTTGGCCTTTTTTGGCTTTTCTAAACGCGTAAGTACCGCCCACATTGCTGCCACTTCGATGGTGTGCGGAGCAATACTAATTCCACGAATGCGCTTTTTGTTAAAATCTTTCTCGTAGATTTTTACTTCTTCGCGAAGCTTCGTTATATACGGAATATCAATTTTTACCGTTCTATCGCGAAGGGCTTCCATAAATTCATTGTTTTGCAACTTGCGATATTCGGGTTCGTTCGTATGACCAATAATCACTTCATCAATGTGCGTTTGTGCGAATTTTTTTGGTTTTACAACGTGCTCTTGCGAAGCGCCGAGAAGGTCGTACAAAAAGGCAACATCCAGCTTGAGCACTTCAACGAACTCGATCATCCCGCGGTTTGCAACGTTAAATTCACCGTCAAAGTTAAAGGCGCGTGGATCCGAATCGGATCCGTACTCTGCAATTTTTCGGTAATTCAAATCGCCAGTTAACTCGGTACTGTCTTGGTTCTTTTCGTCTTTTGGTTGAAAAGTACCAATTCCGATTCGATCAGATTCGCTGAGCACCATGCGCTTAACGCGAACGTGCGATAAGACCTTGGAAAGATCGCCATTGTAGCGCTCCATTAGGCTTCTAAAAATAAAGCGACTTGGTGGAGATAGCTCTCCTTCGATTTTGATTCTATATTCGCCTTGCATTCCGCGATTGATTTCTTCTTCCACTTTTCCGCGCAATGCCATGGGAATTAATAACAGTGGCTCCTCATGCATGGGGCTTACGATGCTCTTAACGTTGGCGCCTAACAAGCCATCTAGGGTTCCCGCTTCGTCCACCCATTCAAATGTATAAAGGGCGCCCGATTCGCTGCGAGAATATTTTTCGAGGCCTTTTTTAAGTCTTCGGCAAATTGTCGACTTTGCACTTCCCACGGGTCCGTGAAGAAGGATGACACGCTTTTCAGTCCCATAACCTAGGGAAGCTGCCTTAAGCACATTCACAAGTTTCATCAACGGGATATCGAGACCAAAGACGCCGTCTTTGCCGTCGTTTTCTAAATCATCAAAAAAGTGATATCGGGAAACTTTCTTTTTTGTATCGACATAATCTGAAGAGCCGTGCTCCACGATCATATCGTACATTCTTTGATAAGCATTTCGGGTGATCTTCGGCTGCACCTTGATCATTTTTAAATAGTCGTCGAAACTTCCATGCCAAGTGAGGTCTTTGAAGTCTTCACTGCCCTTCCAACCCTTTAGAATATCCGTTAGGCTGATTGTCATTGTCCCTCCTTGGTGTAGTTTGGAAGCTTCCGACACAAGCTCTTAGTCTTATTATGCACCATCTGCATTTGAGACTCAATTTTAGTCCGTATGTGTCTCGCTTTTCGCTCTATCTTTAGACACTGGTCTAGGCATAAAGAAACATTGAGATTTGTTATGGTCTATAGAAGCAATTGTTATACGGAGAGACTCAAACCTTCAGTTAACCAATGCCTGAATTGTTTCAAGCTCTTAGAGAGTTATTTTTTCGAAACCGTTTGGCGAAAGCCATTCAAAACTCACTTTTCGTTTTTTATCCACGGTGTATTCCATCGTGATGGACGAGCGCTCACTGTTCACTTTCAGGTACCGCTTGCCTTCATTGCGTTGCAGTTCCAAAAATAAATCGGCTGTTTCGCAATTCATTTTTTCTGTGTCCATCCCTCGACATTGCCACGGCGGAGGCAGCGGGTAAGTTTCAGAAAATATCGCGATGATTTGATGTGGTGTGAGTTTTGTTTTTAACAACCTCTCAAGGGCTCGCGAACCATCGTTGGATCGATAGTCCTTCCCCTCAACAAGATTTACAAACTGCGCCTCTTCGTTGCGCAAAATCAGTGTGCCCAGTGGAATATTTAACATTCCGAAGTTAACATCAATGCGGAACAGCTCCGGCTGCGAGGTGGCTAGGTAAAATCGAATGTGATCCGTTTTATTCTTTTTCTTATCTAGAACTTCGGCTCGCCCCGAAAAAAACTTTGTATTTTCTGGAATTACGACTTTAGGAACTGTGGCGCAAGCCGGAAGAAATAAAAGAGCAGCTAGCCATCTCGTGGGCCACTTACTGATTCGCAGGAAGCCGACGTTGTTTTTCGATCCGCTTTTCTGTTTGAATGCGTTGCTCGACGGTATCAATTTTAGCTCGTATTTTTTGCGCATTGCTTGCATCTTTTTCGTATTCCGCTGCACGGTTGTACATCTCCCGCGCTTTATGAGGCATTTCAACTCGGAAATATACATCTCCCAAGTGTTCAGCAATGATGCTCTCTTTGGCTTCGATTTGATATGCCTTCTCGAGAGTTCTCACGGCCTCATCAAGGCGGTTTTGCTTAAACAAAACCCATCCCAATGTGTCTAAGATAAAACCGTCATTCGGACGCAGAGACAAGGCTCGGCGTGCCAGTTTTTCGGCCACATCTAAATTCTTCGTTTTATCGGCGTACAAATAAGCGAGATAGTTAAGTCCTTCGACATGGTTTTTATCGATTTCGAGAAGGCGTTCCATTTTTACCACTGTCTTATCCGATTGCCCCAGCTGGTCGTAAACTGAACCCAATTGATAAATAATCTGTGTATCGCCTGGAAATTTAGCGAACCCTTTTTCAAGGAGATTTTTAGCATCATCGAATTGTTTTTGGTTTTCTAAAAACGATCCGTAGAGCGAAAATATCTTCGCATTGTCGTCTAAAAATTCAATGTGGCTTTCAAGAAGTGCAATCGCTGCATTGGGATTATCGAGAAGTTTATAAAGATAAGCCATGTGCATCACTGAATCTGCAAAATATTTGCTCGATTTCGGGATTTCTTTAAATTGTTGAATGGCTGCCGGAAAATCTTTGATTTCTTCGTAAACCGCGCCCAAATAAAATCTCACGCGATCGGACTCAGGCGTTTGATGCAAAATATTTTCCAGAAGAGGAATGGCCTGTTTAAAGTCTTTTTTATCTACCAAAATAAACGCCATTTTCAATTGAGCATTTAAATTGCCTTGATCCAGCTCGTTGATCGTTTTTAGATGCTCAAACGCTTTGTCGTAATCTTCTTTGGTAAGGTAGGCCTGGACTAAACTTTCTGCGATGGATACTTCCGGTCCATGTTGTTTTTGATAGGACTCATAAAGTGCAATGGCTTTGTCCATTTGGTTGCGTTTTTCATAAATCGAGCCAAGCTCAACAACACTTTGAACAAAGTCTTGCTCATAACGAAGCGAGGTTTTAAACGCTGTTTCGGCGTTGGCCATGGCGGCTGGCGTTTTTTTCATCAGGTAGGTTTTGCCCAAGTAGTACCAAACAATGTGCGACTTGTGGTTTTTACGGGCAAGAACTTCAAAGTATGTCGCCGCTTTGTCGATTTTGTTTTCGTCCAGGTAAGTGGCTCCGAGAAGGATCTGCGCTTCTTGATTTTTAGGATCCAGAGCAAGAAGGTCCTCGTAACCCTTGCGCGCCTTATCATGAAACCCCAAAACGGAATTTAAGCTGGCTTGAAGAATTCGCGCCTCTGCGAAGTCCTTTTTGATTTTTATCGCCTCTTCGCAGTGTTCAAGGGCTTGTCCCACCATCCCGGCACGAACATACTCACTGGCGAGTCTAAAATGACTGCGAAACGAAGTCTTGTCGTGAACGATGCTTAATTTATAACTTTCGATCGCTTTTGCCCATTCACCTTGCATGCTGTACGATTCAGCAACTGTGAAATGATAGTCGGCATCACTCTGATTTTGAACATTTTGCATCTCCTCATGTTTTGTGGGTGGAGACAGACTTTCTGGTGCATCGCCTTTAACATTGTAGGCTTCACTCTTAAACAAACCCGGAGACGAAACATCCCATGAGGCACATCCAGAGACCCCCAAAAACAGCAGTGTAATTCTTAGAACTTTATTTAGACGCATTACGTCTCCTATGATGTTTTTATCGGAAGACGATGCTTGCAAATTGAGTGATTTTCTAAGATCTAAACTTAGGTACAGTCCTGTTTTTTACAGTAATTACAATAGTTTATGCCTCCTATAAGTTTTGATGAAGAACTTTTATGGTTCCGTTTTAGGAGCTTAAATTTACGACAAATTGTTAGATTTGCTTGATTATTCGACTGCTTGACAACACATGGCGGCAGCTCTATGTTCGCGCTGTGCTATAGATTTTTAACTCGTTTTTAGTCGAGATGGGAGGACCCTTTGTTAAATACAACTCAGGATAAAAAAGTGAAGATCATTAAAAGATATCAAAACCGTAAGCTTTATGACACTCAGCAAAGTTGCTATGTGACGCTGGACGATATCGCCAAAATGATCCGCTCTGATGAAGAAGTTATGGTTATTGATAACAAAACCAAAAACGACATCACCGCTGCAACATTGACGCAGATCATTTTTGAATCTGAAAAGAAGGCTTCTCAGTATGCTCCTCTTTTCACGCTTCGCGAAATCATCCAATACGCTAACGGCAGCATTTCTAGCTATCTTGCAAAACTTGGTGCGTTTCCTAAAGAGTACATCGTTAAAGCTGCTCAGCCTTCAACTTCGAAATCAACTCAACAAGAGTCTGTGATCGATAAAGCTGCTCAGTCTTATGACACTGTGAAACAATCTATCGAAAATAGAATTGCACAGGCAGCAACCCAAGAAAATACAACTGGCTACACAACTCTTCCAGTTCCTGAAGAAACGCCAAGCTTGCCAAATCCAAACAACAAGTTCTAATCAGCCTAAACCCTGAGTTAGCTTCAAAAAACCCGCACCTTGCGGGTTTTTTTTTAGGCTGTGCCTTAATAAGCGCGTTGAGTGACGAAGCTTTTTTTATTCGCGGCGATTGTAACTTCACCTTCCCAAACAATTTGCGATGAATTGTACGCTTGAACTTTCACTTGGTGCTTACCTGGGGCCAAATACATTCTGGCCACTTGAAAGCTTGAAGGCAAAGTGGACCACTGTCTGAGATCTGCTGTGTCCATGGCGTCAAAAACAAAGGTCGCAAGGGCCGCAACTTGTAACGCCGAATTGTCGTTTCGGCGCGCGGACTCACGAACTGCGATGCGGCTGGCTTGGCGGGCCAGAGCTCGAGCCACAAGTTTTCCAAAAATCGCTTCCATTGTTTGAATCGAGACTAAATCCAAATCATAAACTTTTTCGGAGTGTGCCGTTTGGCCAGCGATAGTTACGTCGACAGAGCCCACGGATTTTGGCACCGGCACCATCATTGGGAAAGTTCTATTATCAGGCCGAGTCTGTTTACGCGCAATCCACCCCTGCTGGAAAATAAAGACAAACTCGCCTTTGCCTTTAATATTTTTGGCATCCAAATTTTGTGCGATCTGTGGCCATTTCTTTTGGAATTTATTAAAATCTGTTTCGCGTCCCGAGCGCTTTGCTGATTGCAAAACATCTCGCTTAATCACGTCGACTTCGGGGGCCATTTCGTGGGCTTTGGCATACAAAACAAAAGCGTTGTCCCAATCTCCCTGCGCCTCCCAAAGAAGACCTGCAAGATAGGCCGCAAAGGAGGCCTGGCGTTTTTTGGTGTTTGAATCCATTTCGGTGGCTAATTTATTTAGTTTTTCGTTGAGTCGACGTGCCATAACCTGGGCGTTGTCGTAATCCCCAAGCATCAAGTAATTGAGAGCGCGATATACCGTGATGAGTACAAATTCAAAAATCTCGGCCTTATATTGAGTGAGACCTTCTTGAACCACCATGGCTCCGGTCTCGCGAGAAACGCTAGTGTAGTCATTGAGCTCCGCCGCTTTTTCGGCTTCAGCAAAGGCTTTGTTGCTCTCTTCGTAACGACCGGCCTGATGAAGTGCGGTGGCGTACTCAAGCAAGTAGGCCAACTGATCCCCTTGAGCACTTTCGTATTTTTCTTTAAAAGCTTTGATAGCCTCGTCGTATTGGCCCGACTGCATAGAGTCTCGCGCACTAGAAACATAGTTCTGGTACGAAGCGCAGCCTAAAATACAAAAGGCGCTTAATAAAAGAAAGCGCCCTAAAACCTTATTTACGGTCATCCATTAAATGCCAACGCGGCGTTTTTTGAATTTCTTGCGGATTTCTTTTTGGTCTGCCCACTCATGTTCGCTGGTCTTAAGATTCGTCAGCATCAATGTCAGTTTGTAATAAACTGTCTTTTCTTTACCAACCTCTTTAACGATGGAATCCAAACGACCATTGATAATGTAGTCAGCTCCCGATTGGCCACCAGGACCCTTTTTAGTTTCACCAGATACCATGCCCGAATTTTGATATTCGTACTCGTCGGCGATGTCTTGGCGAGCTTCTTTATCAAGGAAGCGAACTTTGCCCGAAGACATAAGGTCGACCTTCACCATATCCATAATGTTTTGACCATCGATCACTTCGGCAGTTTTGTTTTGCAATTTGGTCACCATGACGAGTGGTGGACGTTTGGCTTCGCCGATGGTGCGGTTTTTCAATAAACTCGCAACAAGCTCATTCACAGCCTTCTGCATGTCGGTTTCCGACCATAAATCGTCGAGTAAATTTTCGTTGTTAACGTCGTCGTAGGAGCCTTTTGTAAATTGGCGTGTGCCGCAACCTTGAACAAACAGCATGCTTGAAACAAGTGCGATCACAAATAAAGATCTCATTGGAACCTCCATTGGTTTGACCTAAATTTATCAACTTATTTGGGAAATGCGAACTTATTTTACCGTCGACCCGACGAGTAGAGGCCAGAGTAGATAACAGCGTAGAGAGCGACTCAGTGGGATCCCTTCCACTCAGTCGTGTTATCCTGCAGTTAGTACTCTGCGGCTAGTATTCTGCGGTTAGTATTCTGCTGTTAGTATTCTTCGTCGCCTTCCATACTGTCGACGTCGATAACGGGATTGGATTTGATGAGCGGTTGCTCGGGTTCGATCTTTTGAACCTTTGTCACCTCCAGCTTATCATTGAGCTCTACAGAATAGCCCATGGAAAGTGCCTTCTTTTTATACTCTTCGGCAAATTGCTTTTTTTGCATGGCATTCATTTGTGCGGTTTTCTGTTCGTTTAAAAGTCTTTGGTTAATCTTGTTTTCAAGACTTTCAACGGCCATACCTCTGAGGTCACTTTCGGCGATGTCTTTTGCAGCAGAACCAACCGACGCCTCTAAACGTAAACCTTCTTCCGATGGGTTTGACGCTCCTACAGGCTGATAACCTTCGTTGATTTGCGGTGCTTGTTGATAGTTTTCTACGTGCACTTTTTCGCGCTGGAGTTTGGATTTTGTTTGCTCTTGTTTACGTATCTTGTCCACTTCGCCGTAGCGGACCGTTGAGGGCTCTTTGGGGTCGGGATTCCCGCCCATAAAAACTACCACGGTTGCGATCAACAAAACCCCACCACCGACTATATAATTAAGCTTATTCTTTTCCATCCCTGCTTATCGGTTGGTGTTTTCATCTTCTAAAGCAGGAAATAGGATCTCAAATTGAGTCCCGCGACCAACTTCGGAGTCCACCTTAATTTCACCACCGTGGCTTTTAACGATCCCATAGGAGATGCTCAGCCCCAGACCTGTTCCCTGGCCCACGTCTTTGGTCGTGTAAAAGGGGTCAAAAATCTTATCAATGTCGGTCTTTTCGATTCCTACCCCGGTGTCGGCTATTTTGATGCTGACCATTTCGTCTGCCTGCAAATAGTTTACTTGAATAGAAACGGTACCTTCGCGGGTGAAGATCGCCTGAAAAGCATTCGAAATCACATTCATAAACACTTGGCTGACCTGATTGGGGTTACCGACAACGAGAGGAATAAAGTCATCGTAGGTTTTCTGGATGGTGATCTTGTCATTTTTAATCGCCCCACGCAAAAGATCCAGGGTGGAATCGATGCAATCTGTAACGCTGAATTTTTTCTGGTCCTTGTCGCTGGAACGCGAGAAGGTTCGCAGGCCCGTAACGATATCGCGCGTTCGCCGCGCCCCCTCTTCACAAGAGGCAATGAGCTTTGGAAGATCTTTGGCGATAAATTCGTAGTCGTACTTCTTTTTTACTTTTTCAAAATTATCATTTTTTTTACTTAATTCCTGAATCATACCAAGCAGTGAGTTTGTATACTCGCGCAAGTGCTGCATGTTGCTGTAAACAAATCCGATGGGATTATTAAGCTCGTGGGCTACGCCGGCCACAAGCTGTCCAAGACCCGCCAATTTCGCCGACTGAATCAGTTGCGTTTGCGTGGCCTGCACCTCTGTGTTGGCTTTTTCGAGATCTATAATTTTTGCCTCTAAGTCGGAGCGATAGCCGTAAATCGTTTGCGACATTTCGTTAAAGCTTTCGGAAAGTAAGCCGATTTCTGTTTTGCTTTTGATTTCGACTTGTATGGGCTCACTGTACGTTTTCATCTTTTGTATCGCGTCTACCAGTCGCGCCAAGGGTTGAATAATTTGGTGAGTGAAGAAATAGCTAAAGATAAGTAGACACAAAATTAAAAAACCAAAAGCCATGAGCAACAAATACATGACGCGCGAAAAGCTTTTTGTGAGAGCGTTTTTTGAGGCGCCGATAGCAATCAAAAAGCTTTGCTCTCCCCACTTCACAGCCGTGGAGATAAAACCAAAATTTTGTCCTTTTAATGAAATATCAAAAAAGTGGTTATTACCCCTTAAAAAATCCTGTGAAAGCTGCTCGCGAGTGAATCTTTCTTCGGGCAGGCTGGTGACGAAGATGTCCCCTTTGGGCCCAAAAAATACAATGTCCATTCCCTGCTGATTCTTGAGGGTTTTGGTAATTTCGTCTTCGAGCACAATTGATTTTTCGAGATATCCTGTCCAATTGAGTTTTTCGTCTTTAATTTTTTTAATAACACTTAACTGCAGATGCACTTTCGCATTGTTTGAAAAATAATAGGCGTGCGAGGTGGTGTCTGTTTCGATCAGTCGGTCCAATAACTTTTCGTCGAGTGTCGACGGCCCCACCGTAGCAAATTCCCGACTTCCAACTCTAAGAAGGAGAGTTCCATCCTCACTATAAACCGCAAAAGATGAGGGGACTTCCTCTTCGAGTCGTTTTTTAAGAGCCACTTCGAGTTCTTCGACGGAAGATGTTTTGAGAAGGTAAAGAATTCCATTATCTTCGGAAATCTCGTTGAGTCGGGCTCGTGAAAAGCTTTCGTACTCGTCGAAAAGGTCTTGGACCTGTTTGGTATAGACAATGAGTCTTTCGAAGATCTCATCTTGCACGGCGGTTTTAAATTGTTGTGCTAGCAGGATCACCACGAGAACTAATGGCAAAAGCGAAAAAAGCACAATCCAACGGATGAAAAGTGTTCTTAAAGAAATATACTTTTTGTTATTCACATTTCTATTCTGTGATCACTTGCTTGAGAAGATCAAGTTCTGCGAGAACTTTCCCCGACCCCATCACCACACAGGTGAGCGGGTTTTCGGCAATCGAAACAGGCAACCCTGTGCGCTCGCGAAGAAGAACATCTAAGTTATGTAAACCAGCACCACCGCCCGTCAGAACTATGCCGTTATCGACGATGTCTGAAGCGAGTTCTGGCGGAGTTTTCTCGAGGGCTGTGCGAACAGCATCGACGATTTCACTGAGAGGATCGGTCAGCGCATCGTTAATTTGTTCACTGGTGATTTCGATGGTTTTAGGAGCGCCGGCCACAAGGTCGCGACCTTTAATCGTCATTTTTCGCATTTCATCAAACGGATAGGCATTGCCAATTGTGATCTTGATCTGCTCAGCAGTTCTCTCGCCGATAAGAAGGTTAAACTGGCGGCGAACGTAGTTAATAATGGCCTCATCCAGTTTATCGCCAGCCACTTTGATGGAGCGGCAGTAAACAATCCCGCCCAATGAAATAACGGCAACGCCGGTGGTTCCACCACCAATATCCACAACCATACTGCCAATAGGCTCAGTGATCGGCAAGCCTGCGCCAATGGCGGCTGCCATGGGTTCTTCGATCAAGAATACTTCCCGAGCTCCGGCAGACAAGGCCGACTCACGCACGGCTTTTTTCTCAACCTGTGTAATTCCGTAAGGAACACAGATGATGATTCGTGGACGAATAAAACTGCGGCTGTTCCCCATGGATTTCGAAATAAAATACTTAAGCATGGACTGCGTCACTTCGAAGTCGGCAATAACTCCATCTTTGATGGGACGGATCGCAACGATGGTACCTGGAGTTCTTCCCAACATTTCTTTGGCTTCTTTTCCCACGGCCAAAACTCGATTTTGCATTCCACGGTAGTTTTTTTGCACAGCCACAACGGAAGGTTCATCGATGATGATGTCTTCTGCAGCTTTCGAATATACCAGTGTATTTGCAGTACCTAAATCGATTGCAATGTCGTTTGAAAACATGTCTGAAAATCTATGCCAAAATGCCATGCCGACCCCGTTGTTAGAGCGTGTACTAAGACTAGGGTTTTACAAAATAAGAGTCAATACGTTAGGTTGCGGCCTTGCGCCTTGCGCGAAAAGTTGGCAGTGCCCCTCAGATGGGATGGCACTACGAGAGTGATTTCAATTCGAACGCAATTGTTTTCTGCAAAAGCTCTATCTGCTCCTCGGGAGATTTGGGGGCAAACAAGGGAGCAATTAGAGGAGCCAATGAGCGACCATTATCTTGATGAAACAAAAAAAGCGGACTTCGACGGCAGTAAAAATCGACGAGATTTAAACACATCTCATTGTGAATACAAAACTGAGCCTCTGCCTGCCACATCCGTTCGAAGTCCTGTCCTGCTTTCATCTGCTTCATCAGATTCAAAACGGTGATGGCTTCTTCGCCCCGTCGTTTGATTAAATATTCAACAACCTTCTGCGAAAATCCCGACTCCTCCGCAAGGCTCTCCACTTGAAAACGCAGTCGCTCCGATTTGGCAACGGTGGCTGCTGGATTTAAAGGCTGAGTAGTATCGGCATTTTTTAAGCTCATCCGCTCATCAAACGAGAAACTGCGCAAACAAACGTCCACAATCTCTTTAGCCATAGAGCGGTAGGTGGTATATTTGCCGCCAGCAACAAGAGTGAGATGGGGGGTTGGCGTAAAAATCTCATGCTCCCGGCTGGTTTTCCCTTCGCTGCCCGAACCATCCTGAACCAGGGGGCGCACACCGCTGTAACAAGAAATCACATGTGATTTTTTAAGATGCAAACTTGGAAAGTAATCGTTGGTGGTTTTTAAAAGATAATCAACATCGTCGGCGCTCACCGAAACCTGTGCGGGATCATCTTTAAAATCAGTGTCGGTTGTGCCAACAATCACTACATCTTCTCGCGGGATCACAAACACGATTCGCTCTTGCACGGCCATGACGATCGCTTGATTCACTGGGATTTTTTCGCGTGGGAATAAAAGATGAATACCTTTGGTGGGTCGCAAAACCGGTTTCCACTGCGGATTGGTTTTCAATCCAAAAATATCGGTCCACGGACCAACGCAGCCTACGACATGTCGCGCTTTAATGGAGTACTTTTTAGCTGTCAGATTGTCTGTCGCACGAACCAAATACCCATCAGAGCTTTGATCACAACCTTCGACGGTGACGTAGTTGGCAATTTGCGCCCCCTCGCGGTGGGCAGAGCGCAAAGTTTCGATAACCAAACGGTCGTCTTCCATGTAGGCGTCGGAATAAACCACCGAACCCGACAAGCCTTCGTTTTTTAAAGTCGGCTCCCGAAGAAGCGTTGTTCGAGCCCGCAAAAACTCATGAACCTTTGGGGCCTCGAAGAACGAAAGCAGATCATATAATATCATGCCCGCTTCCATTTTAAATAAACCTACGCGCGAGGACTTATACACAGGAATCAAAAAGCGCAGCGGATGCACCATGTGCGGTGCCATCTGTAAAAGATGGCGACGCTCCATCAAAGCCTCGTGCACAAGACCGAATTCGAAGTTTTCTAAATAACGGATTCCACCGTGAACTAATTTGCTGGAGCGCGAACTTGTTCCAAAAGCGAAGTCGTTGGCCTCAAGCAAAAGCACGCGAAGGCCGCGCATCGCCGCATCGCGCGCCACGCCCGCGCCATTAATGCCTCCACCAACAATCAGCAAATCAAATTCGTCTTGCTGAGCACTTTCGAGAGCATCTTTCCTGGCGTGCGCGTTGAACATCATTAATTCCCTGCTGCTATGAACCCAACTTAGTACTCGAGAAACTTCCCACTTCGATGGACGCGAGAATAGGAGCTACGTTTGTTTCTTTTATAAAATCCAATTGTGTATTGAAAAAAACTTTTTGTAAATGTTTGTCGCGAGCCCAGCGGTAGGCGATATCGATCATTTCTTGCGCATCATCTGCACGCGACGCCGAAACATGTTCGATCCACAGGCTCTGCGTCCACCCTTCAAAAAACAACAGCGGCTGGCACAGAATATAAGCCACGAGCTCGCCTTTTTCTCGCTTACAAAATGACCACCCGAGAGGGAGATAGTGCTCCAGAGCTTCTCTGCGCCAGCGAGCATGCCACGAAGCCATCTCGCGATCAAAGTCTTCACCAACCAGTTTGGATTTTTCGAAAGTCAGGATCGATTCCAAATCTTGCGGCGCTAATATCTTTACTTCCGTCATGGGCTGAAGATATCCTCTTGAATATGACGGTCAAGCCTTTTTCAAAAGAACTCACCGAACAAATACTCTCTCAAATCGACGCTTTTATTGCCACAAATCAAGGGCCCCACTACGCCGCGTTTGATGCCGATGGAACGCTTTGGAACTCCGATGTGGGTGAGAATTTTTTTCAATACCAAATTGACTTTTGCGAGCTCGCTCCGCTGAAGTCATTGGACCCTTGGAAACATTATGAAAGTCTTAAAAAAAATTACCCCCCAGACGCTTATCTCTGGCTTGCACAACTTTGTGCGCCGTATCCACTGGAAGAGGTTCGCGAATGGGCCCAGGAGACTTTGACGTCTTTTCCACCCGTGGTTCTTGCCTCGCAAAAAGTGCTTATCGCGGAATTACTAAAACGAAAAATTCAGATTTTTGTTGTGAGCGCCTCGACCCACTGGGCTGTGGAAGCGGCGGTCTCGCTTGTTGGCCTTGGACCAGAGTGTGCTTTGGGAGTGAAAACGAAAGTGGTCAACGGTCTGGTAACTAAAGAGCAAGAGGGTTCCATCACCTGGCGCGAAGGAAAGCGCACGGCACTCCTCGAAAAAACCCAGGGAGTGGCTCCCATCTTTTGTTCCGGAAACTCTTCGGGAGACTTGCACTTACTCGAGTGCTCGTCGTTGATTCGATTGGCGGTGCAAACGCAAACGGCCTCATCCAAACATGCAGGGCTTTTTCAGGATGAACAAAAACTTTTAGGCGTTGCTAATGAGCGTGGATGGCTTACACATAATTTTAATTTGCGTTAATAAACGGAATTTTTCCCAAACGCACTTGCATTGATGCATAGGCGCGAAGCACGTCGGCTGTTGTTTCTATAATGCGAAGAGAGGCTTCGGCTGACGCCTGTTCTCGCAAATTGACGATGAGCACGTTGGTGTCGCCTTGTCGAAAGCGTGTGCGCTCACCGTTTTCTAAATATTGAGCCAATTCATGCTCCTGGATGGACAGCTCTCTTCGCTCTATCGAAACCTCTAGATTTTTTTGTAGGGCCGCAAGCTCTGCTTTCCACTGACGTTCTAAAAGCTCTCTCTCAAACTCCACCTTCCGTATATTGGCTGAAACCTGATCTCGCTGACCCTTAATGTTTCGATACTGTAGTGGCACCTGGAACTGCAAGCTGACGGTCGTATTATCGTCGGCCAGTTTGGTTCCCCCAAAGCCGCTGTCCTTGGAATATTCTGCCTTCAAATCCAATCTTGGCAAGAATTGGTTCTGCTGCAGATCTTTGTCGATATTAAGCTGTGCCAGTTGCGTCGCAATGGCCGCAAACTCCGGACGGTCATTCAGCGCTCTCTTCATCAGTTCATCAACCGGCCTTTTAAATTCAGACGTCTGTTGCGGCACAAACCAACGAGACTCGATATTTTTGTCTGACAGCGAGGAGGACACCACTTTTTTTTGTAAAAGCTCACTGGATATGAATACCGCCAGTTGTGATTCGCGCGCCTTTAGCTCTAAGTCAGCTTGCAATAGAGAAGATTGCCTTAATAGCACTGTTCTTAAATTGTCTTTGCGTTCAAAAACTGGGATGTCGCCAGCTCGAGTGCGTTTTTCCAGCCACTGATCGCGAAGTTTAGCGATATCCAAAAGACTTTTCTGAATTCTCCATCTTCCGAGTGACACTTTCCAATTCCAATATGCAAAAAGTGCTTTCTCAATCTCCCGTAGTTCTGTGGCGCGAAGCTGAAGCGTTTGCCTCTCGACTTGCAATTTACTTTTATTGAACGTGGCACGACGAGAATCGGTTAAAAATCCTCTCAAAAGAGGAAGCTTCGCCCCCAGGTTCCACTCTCCCCGGTCCAGAGTCTCTTGGTCACCGTAATAGATCGGAAGAAGCCCTCGGCTTTCGCGAAACCCGCCATAGAGATCTAAGCCAAATAGCGACGTTGGTTTTCTGATTTGTGAATCAAAGACAGAATACTCGTAGTCTCCTGTCGTATCTTTCCATTCTCCCTCGATCACTATATCAAAAGCCCCTCTTGCTGTCAGCTCCTGAGCTTCTGAAACCTTCACATCTTGTTGACTCATTTGAACGGCAGGAAACTGTGAAATGACTTCATTAACCATCTCTGACTCTGTGACGTCGGCCCGCGTGATAAGAGCTAAAAGAATAACTGCTAACATAATTTATTCCTTTTTATCGCTTTCATCTTTCAGTTTGGCTTTTTTGTATATCGGCAAATTACTTGGCGGGAAACCGTTAAATTGCCGCCAGATTTCCCACCCGAGCGGGACATCGCCTAGCAACACCCAGGAGTTTGCGCGAACTCCCTGGCGCAAATAACGTGCGTCAGGCCATTCGTTTTTATCCGGAACCACAATCACTCGAAAATTTCCCTGCCCGTCATCCAAAGCATCGATCGTTGCCACACGGCCAAAAAACGTACCCACAGATGCATCGGGCACTCCGGAGAAAAATACCGAAGGCCAACCTTCAAAGTTCAAAGCCACCTTGTGGTCTTCGTAGACCCAGGGCATATCGTTACCAGATACCCATAGTTCGACAGCGCGAGAGGTGGTCTCGGGCACGATAACAGCAAGGGGTTCTCCAGCTTTTATATACTCAACTCCGCCAGAAGAAGTTTTTAAAATTCGTACTACAGTGCCGTCGATTGGTGCTTCGATCATCTGTTGCTCTTGTCGAGAAAGCCGGACGTCAAAGCGCGATAAATCTGCAAGGGAGGTGGCTTCATCAGATTCCAGTTTCGCTAGCTCCATTTGCGCTTGTTCTTGCTGTCTTCGCGAACTAAGTCCTTGTCGAAACAGTTCTTTTTGACGTGTCACATTCAAATAGGCTGTCTTGCGCCCCAGCTCGATGGCCTCGAATTTTTTTTCTAAAGCATCACGCTCCTTATTCATGCGGTCGATGATCTGTGGATCGTTGTCAGAAAGCTCGACAATGGGTTCGCCTTTTTTTACTTTTTGACCCTCTTGTACAAACCATTTTTGAATACGCCCCTCAATGGGGGCCGTTAGCTCTTGGCGACGTTCTTCGGGATTGAGCGCAATAACGCGTCCATACCCTTGCACCGTTTGCATCCAGGGCATAAACCCACAGAGGAGCAGAAAAAAGATTCCAGCATAGATCGTGTACTTGGAATATTTGTGCCAGATAGGCCGATCGCTTATAAGAGCCTCTAGGGAACGGTGGGAATTCATTTTAGATCCCCATCTCTAACAGCTTTAGTTTTTTGATGGACACGGCGGAATCGTAATAATAGTCGAGGATATTAGAAAATTTAAAAAGTGAAATCAATAAACTCGTCACGATAAGTTCGCTGGCAATCAACTGGCCAATCGTCATTTGATTTTGAAACACGAGAACACCACCGACGATAAGCAATAATGTAGCTGCCAAAATTTTGATAATAAAAAGCCCAATGGATTGCTTCATATAATTCGCATATTTTTGTTCCCGGAGACTAAAATACTCAAGGACTTCTGCTTCAACGTCGATGTCTCCTGGTCGCTCGAGAGAGTCGGCTTGCAATTCTTCGATTAACTGGTGTTTTTTATTCGACTCTAAAATCGCAAGGTTTAAAGTTTTTTTGCCCATAACTATGGTTACCCAATAAAAAGCAGAAACGAGAACAACACAGTAAATAACGAAGAAGGGATGGTATATACTGATGAGAATCATTACCAAAGCAGACTGCAATAAGAAGGTAAACCCATCAAAAAAAAGCGGAATTATACTTTTTTGAAGAGAAACCGATTCAAATATGTAATTTAATTTTTTCTTGCTTATCGATTTTTGTGATTCTTGCGATTTTATCGCGTAGTTTTTTGTATCTTCAATTGCCTTTAAGAAAAGTCTGCGCTGGAGATATTCGGAAAGGTGCATTTGCAAAATTCGCATAACTGTAATTCCAACCAGAAAAAGTCCAATCGAAAAAACCAAAAAAACTGTTGATTGTTGAAAAACAAGCAAAGTGTATTGCTGTATCAAGGTTTGAATCAAAAATGGAATAGACAGTATCAAAAAACTACTTGCCGTTGCAAAAATAAGCATTGCACGAATACTTTTTTTGTCTGCCTTAAAATAGGCAATCATTTCTTGAATCATAGATCCTCCGCAGAATTTTCAGTATCAATGCTTTTTTAACACAGGTAAAGTGAATATTTGTTTCCCTTAATGGCGGGCTGGTTCGACGTGCTACTCAAACCGGTAGTATCCTCCTAAAATGCACTATCTTACAAATCGATAATAGAATTGACTTGCATCTATTTAAGCAATACCAATTTGACTTGAGGAGTATTAATGAATTTTTGGATTAATTACCACCATCTTTTTTACTTTAAAACCATCGCCGAAGAGGGCACGGTTTCCAAGGCCGCCGAAAAGCTTCGACTGGGGCAGCCAACACTATCGGCCCAACTCAAACAGTTTGAGGAAACTCTCGGCGTTAAACTTTTCGAAAGAGCTCACAAGAAGTTAATATTAACGGAGCAGGGCAAAGTAGCCCTAGATTATGCGAAAAATATTTTCAAAATGGGCTCTGAAATGTATGAGGTGCTTCACGACAGGATCAAGCCTCTAAAACCTTCTCTTCATTTGGGCGCTCTCGACAGTGTTCCAAAACAAATTGTTCTTCAGCTGGTCAAACACGCCTTCAAAATTTCGCTCTGCCAGATCACCCTGTCCGAGGGCAAGTCAGATGAGCTCATGCGAGAACTTTCGGCCCATCGTATGGACCTAGTGGTGACAAACTTTCTGCCGACGGGCACTGATGCTAAAGGACTTTATCCTAGATCTATAACCAAGAAAAATGTCGCTTTCTTTGCGGCTCCAAAATTTAAACGGTTGAGGAAAAATTTTCCTCAATCTATTTCCGGCGAACCGATGATTTTCCCCACATACGACAGTCGACTCCGTCAAGATCTGGAACATTGGGCAAAAATCAACCATATTGAACTCAACATTATTACTGAAAGCCAGGATATATCCGTAAAAAAATTGATGGCGATTAATGAGCTCGGACTGATACCCACTGCCACCCACACAGTCACAGGACAAGTATTGCGGGGCGAGTTGATTGAAATTGGCCAACTCCAGGGAGTTTACGAAGAGCTTTTCTTGGTAAGTGCTCAAAGAAAGATTGAAAACTCAATCGCTTCAAAACTGAGAGACTCTTTTATTGTATAGCTTTTAGCATTGCAAAGTAGCAGTTTTATCTATTTTAAAATACTTGCATTCTAATTTAAGTTGTCATGTCTTAGCTCTCAACCGCTTGGACTTTGTTTAAGGCGAACACGAAAGCAAAATCGCCCACTATTCAGATGGTTTTCCCTAGCCTAACCATCTTTTTTGCTTCGTGTTCAGCCTTGCTTTCGAAGTCCAGCCACTTACCTAGAAAAACTACGTATAGATTAAAGCAATCAACCCTTATGTTTTTATCGAGTTTATTATTTTCAACAAACTCCGTAAGTTAATTACAACAGGAGGTTTGGATGACTGCGGATAGTTTAAACATTACTGCTCTAATTAATTCCAAAAAAGGTGTTCACATCTCAATCTACATTCCACGTCCCACCAGTGACATTCACTTTAAGAGCCTGGTACAAGCGTCGCTGGCGAAATGTCTAAATCAGATTGGTACCAATCTGACTGCCGAGAAAACTGAGGAACTATTGGGACCTATTAAAGGACTGATAAACAATCCCAAAATGATATCTGGATTTAACACGAATATTGCAATTTTTAGGACAACTGAATATTTGAGGTTAGTGAGTTTGCCTACTGACATTAATTTCTCTGTGCATGTTGCCGACAGCTTTCACGTGAAGCCACTGTTAGCTTATATTAATCAAGACTATAAGTATCTATTTTTTGGATCTGACGGCAAAAAAGGATACTTATATCAAGGCTCGAAAAAGTCCTATCATTTAGTTAAGGAGTTTCTGTTTCGTACCGATGATTCTTTCGCCAGTGATGTGAAATACAAAAATTTAAAAACTGCCGCTCAGAGAAAAAAATATCTTCTGCGAAAAAACGTAAGCTGGGTTGAAGAAGCTATTTTGGCCATCGACAGGGACCAATCGTATTCAATATTTATTTCGGCAAACACAGCGGAGACTAAAACTCTCAGAGATGCTTTAAAAAATAATCAGGTCTACTGGAGAAATGTCTCGAAAAAGTTTCATCCAGAAAACGAAAAGTCTACCATGCAGACGATTCATACCACTTTAGACTTGGAAAAGGTCATTTCTTTGAATCTATCTCTGAGCGATTTTGAAAAGCCAAACCTCCCAAGACTTGCTACTACGTATGTTTCTTATGACCTCAACGAAATTTCAAAAGCTGCGAAGCGTGGGCACGTAAAAAAGCTGTTAATCGCTTCTGATGATAGCGTGTTTGGGAAGCTTGATGACATAAGCGGAGAAGTAAAAGTGCAAGAGGCAGACATGGACCATATCGATGACGACCTCCTTGATGATATCGCTCAAAATGTTTTTAAATCTGGCGGTGAGGTTTTGCTTTTGAAGAAAAAATTAATGCCTTTCGGAGAACTTATTGCTGCCACGATAAAAAATACTAAAAAAGGAGTGCTACAATGCTCAAAATAGCCTTTAAAAACTTAGACAAATCGCAACTTGCTTCCGACATAGTTACGGAAAGATTCGAGTTGCTATTAAAAAAGTTCCCTGACCTGGAAGACCATAATATCGAAGTTTATTTATCTATGGAAAACTCGCCTTCACAAGTAGGACGTGACTTTTTTGCCGTGAACGTTGTTTTCACTGGCAAAAAGTACGGCAAACTTGTTGTAGAAAAGAAAAACATAAACCTGTACGTTGCCTTGGACGACTTACTACTTGTCATGCAGGAGACTTTGAATCGAAAAGGAGACAAGGTGCGCGTTCGTCGACGAACTTCATCGAGAAAACAAAAATTAACTTATGCTATCTGAAAAGGAACTTTGGACGCGATTATATGGTACTTTTATATTCGTCCCGTAGAATTCCGAAAATCACCATACTTTCTGGCATATCCGTTTGGGGCACCACAGTCACGGTCCCCTTATGCTTTATTACAAGCTCCGACAGATCATCTAGAATATCGTCATCGTAGGAATCTACTTGCTTTAAATGGGTTGTGATCTTTTCCCTACTTGGATCTATATAGCCCCAAACTTTTTTGTCCCCTGCTATGTAAAGACTTTTGATTTCGCCTCGCTTTGCATGGTTAAAAATGTCTTCGATGCGCGAAATAATTTTGCCTTTTATTTTTGCAGCCAGAAACTGCTCGGAAATTTTCGCCTCTAATTTTCTAAAAACTGGCTCAATATGCTTAAAGATATGTCGCAGTAATTCTCTGGTTTTTAATTTCTGCGAAATAAGTAGGGGATCTTTGTAGGAATTGTCATAGTTTGATACTGATTTAAATCTATCTATCTGATCGAGGTTACCTGTGAAAACGAGTAAGAGTTTTCTTTTTGCAAGAATGTTCATTACATAGTGGTCAATTTTTAAGTAATCTACTTGGTTTTGTGGAACTTTGAAAATATCTAAAAGAACTAAGGTCTTCATATTCACTTGAAAGAATTTTACGTTGCTATCGGCGAAAACGAGCATCGCAATGTCTTTGTTTCGCTGATGCATTTTGATGAGAGGTTTGATGTGAAAACTGGTAGAAACTACGAACAGCTCTTCTTCGCATTTAATAAGTGGCACATACATTTTTGCGTGGCTACTCAAAAAAACTGCCGCAGGAAACGTCTCTATAAGGTTTTTCCCAGCTTCGATGGATCCAAATAGCGCTAGAAACTGTTCTGCATTAAGATCTTGCCGGGCCACTCGTTGAGCTTCCTCAATTAACCTCTCAAGCTCCTTAAAATTGCTTACGTAAAAGCTCGCACAAAAATCCTGGTTTTGTGTGCCCGCGAAAAGTACGTCTTCGTAAGATACTTTTTTAATAGAACACCTCTCTACTTATTATCGGCTATTCATCTGCATTGATGAAAGTTATAATAAGTATGTTCTGCATCGTTTAAATCGAAGTTTAGAAAATGATCTGAAAGGTGCCGTTGCCACCTTCCCAGCTGGGAGCATCCAGATCTGCTGTCAAATACAGGTGTAAAAAGGAAGTTTCATTAAAGTGAATTGTGTAGCGGAGGTTTCCTCTGTGCTCGACATCTTTGTTAACATCAGGAGGAATTCGCAGAAACTCAGGCCCAGAAATTGAATAGAGAGACGCCTCGTAGCCAAGGCGTAGCTGATTTACATTTAACTGATTGCCCATTAAAGTGTACCAAATATGCGGCGAAAGCGTAAGGGAACGAACTGCTTCGGAGTTGACTTCCCAGCGTCTACTGACACTGGCTATCCCGTAGGTCCAATATGTATTCTCGTATTGAAGGAGCGCATCAGTGTATTGATTGCGCCAAAGTCCGTAACTACTATCAACCACCCCCTGCTGTTGAATCCCTTCATGGCGATACTTATAGCTGACGTCGAAATGAACTTGCTGGTTATCTCCAGCGAAAACCTTTGTTCCCCGGAGGCCCAGTTTCGCATCCCTATGACTGTAATGTTCTCCCGTATCTAAATTTCGATTCAGTGGCGACTGAATTCGTCCATAATACTCTAAGAAGGAGCTATCTTCATCGTTTAGAAAACGTCCTACAAATCCGTAAGCCATTGCACGACGACGATCCGACTCATTGCGATCAGTTCGCTTGTTGAAGGAGAAATCAATCCAGGTCGTGTAAAATCGTAGTTGATGATTTTTCCCTGCATCGATAAGTATGGCAGCACCAAAGTCGTTCCATTTTTTTTCGCTTTTAAGCTCTGTATATGCCACTAAACTTAAGAATGAACTCACTCGATACTGGAGTTCTAATATGGAGTGATTCACACTTTGCTCTAAATCTTTCTGTTCGGCGTAAGCCAATCGGAAGACGAGATGACTGTTAAGTTGTGTATCGAGCTTTAAACGGTGTTGTGTGGCGAACCGTGACTGACTCAGACTTCCTATTGATAAATCGTAAACTCGGCTAGATCTCAGGAATGAAGAGTGCATTGAGTTCGGAATACGGTAAGTTAAAATATCAGAAAAATACTCTGAATCCAGAAGAGAAGGCCTATTTATTTCTGTAATTTCGGATTCAGAAAAATATCCATACTCTTCAAATTGCGCTGCAGCCGGAAGTGCCGCAATAAACAACAAGATAGAAAGATAACTAGAGCTCTTTGATAACATTCAGTCCGTCTTAAAGCGGCGACTCGACACACTTTTTTCGGTCGCAGACCGTGGTTGTGGTTATGAGGACTTGGCAAGTTCCCATGGTGTTGCCGCCATTAAGTTGAAGATTCTCTTTGCTAATCGCCTCATGCAGTCGAGCCCGCTCGATGATTTTGGCGTATTTCGGGTTGTGTGTCGAAACAACGAGGAAGCCCGCAGGACCGCCGCAATGGCGCGCACCCAAGGCCACAGACTTGCATTCCTCCGTTCTTGTACACGACAGATCGGAGTTGAGATCGAGGATCTCTTGCATCAAATCATCGGCATTTGGCTTGGCTTTCGTTGCAGGAGGGCCTCCAGCAGCAAAACTTGTAAAAGCAAAATTAAATAACAGACTCATTAAAAATAGACGCATTAGGAAAGTCCTTTCTTGGCCATGACGGCTTCGATGTCTACTACTTCTTTAGGAGCAAGGCTCGTCATCACTTCGTGCCCGCTAGCTGTGACGAGCACATCATCCTCGATGCGCACACCGATGCCGCGATACTCTTTAGGTACGGTATCATCATCCACTGGAATGTAAAGACCGGGCTCCACCGTAATCACCATACCGGCCTCGAGCAAGCGTGATTGCCCTTTGATCTTGTACAGACCCACGTCATGTACATCCATTCCCAAAAGATGGCCGATGTTGTGCGGATAGTATTTGCGGTAGGCCATGGAGTGAACATTCTGATCCACCGTGCCCTTTAAAAATCCCATTTCTATAAGTTCTTTGGTGAGCTGTGTGCGCGCCACCTCTTGCAAATCCTCGTAGCGCAGGCCGGGTTTGACCATGGTGATTAAATGTTTTTGCACCTTTAGCACGCGGCTATAGACATCTTTTTGTGCAGCTGTGAACTTGCCGTTCAATGGATAGGTTCGAGTGATGTCGGCGGTAAAATAATTTTTTTCGGCCCCGGCATCAATCAACAAAAGGTCTCCATCTTTGCTCGACGAATTATTATCACGATAATGAAGAATAGTCGCGTTTCCGCCAGCCGCGATGATAGAAAAATATCCTTCGCGGTGGGCATTGCGCGAAAAAAACTCGTTAAACAGTATGGCTTGAATCTCTTTTTCGTTCATCCCCGCACGGACTTTTTGCATCACGGCCAGGTGGGACTCGGCACTTAAGCGGCAGGCCTCACGATGCCAGTCGATCTCTTGCGCGCTCTTGACGATACGCATTTCGCCAATGATTTCTTTGGGATCGTGAATAGGCAGCATGCCGCGTCCTGAGCGACCGAGTGTGGTTACGAACTCTTTGATAGCGCGCAACACCAACCAATCGCGCTCAGAAGATTCAAGCTGATAATAAACGCAATCGACACCGGAAAGCAGCGAGGGCAACTTACTGTGAAACTCTTTAATATCAAAAGCTTCATCCGCGCCGAAAACTGATTTTGCGCCTTCGAGGCCATAGCGATAACCATCCCAAATTTCTTTAGAGGGGTCGCGAGGACGGACAAACAATTTAAAAGGATTATTTTGACCCGGCAAAAAAACACAAATTGCATCTGGCTCCTCGAAGCCTGTCATGTAAACGAAATCACTTTGCGCTCGAAAGCGCTCCCAACCAGATTCCGCGCCCGAAAATAAAATCAATGCGGAATGTGGTGCCTTTTGTGAAAATGCATCTCGCCGGTTTTTAAATTCTTGCAGGCTACTAAAAGTACGATTTTTCAAAAAAACTCCCTAACTAAAAATTGTATTTCTCGATAATTTGTTTAAGCGGACTTGCCGCACTTTGTCTGCCCAGCTGAATAAGGCGTAGTCTTTGTTCGATGTCGGTGATTTTATAAGCGGAGGTCTCAACATTGATCACCTCGTGCACGCCCATCATCTTCGCATTTTTTACACTCTGAAGCGAGGCGGCCCACGCCAACCAAATTCCATTGGTGTCATCCCAGTCTGCAAATTGCTTTTTATCCACACTGTCTAAAACGTTGATCAACACGATCAGTTCCGCACCAGAAGACTTTAAAAACTGAACCGCTTCCTGAAGTGCAAACGGCGCTGCGAGAACGTCGGAATAACTAAACATCGGCGGAAAGTACCAACAGCCGCGCATGGAATTCTTAAGACTCCCTTTGGTCGCCAGGGACACTCGACCGGAAGGGGCGCGCAGGTACGTGCAAGCAAATGGAATTTTAGTCTGCTCAATTCGCGATTCGGTAAAAACTTTTCCCAAAAATAGATCGTAGTCCTTGCTGGCTGCTGGCTTCATTTTTTTTGAAAACAAACCTTTGTCCGAAAAGGTCGACTTTGGCAATTGGGAAATTTTCCAATCCATTTCGTGAATCTGTCCGTTGTGGGCGTAAAGACCACCGACGAGCGCTCCCCATTCCAATCCCGCCACGGCCGCGATCGGCAATTTATTTTTTTCGATTTCTTGGAGAACTCCAATTTGCGCCAGAGTTTTTGCTCCACCGGGTCCAAAAATTAAACCAATGCGCGGAGCCCGTTGCCCTACAAATTGTGGGACTGTTACCGATTCGCTGGAAGAATCGACGACCGGAGTATTAGAACTCGTTGGCATTTGAATTACGGGATCATGGGGAGCGGATGTCGGTTTGGTTTGGCAAGAAACTGCCAACAATAGCAAAAGAGCGCCGAAACTAATTCTTTTGCAAATATATAAAATACTCTTGGTTTCCATCTTCTCCCCGAACTTTTGATTTGAGCGTTCCTAGAACTTTTTTTCCTTGCTCTGAGAGAGTTTTAACTGTTTTTTCGAGAACACGCAAACCTTCCTCATCGGGAATGGTTCCTTTTTTACCGTGCACACCGCGACCCACCTCATATTGTGGCTTAAAAAGAACAAGCGCTTGCCCGCCGTGTTTGAGAAGTTCCCATTGGGTTAAAAGGACCGTCTGAGCAGATATAAAAGAGACATCGCAAACAATCATGTCGAAGGGCCACGACTCCATGGAGACTTTGATGGCGTCTAATGTTTCGTCTCCAATCACATTGCGCGCATTGATTTTTTCGATGGATAAAATTTGTGGATGCTCGCGCAAACGCGGATGGAGTTGGTCTTTTCCCACATCGAGCCCCACCACAAACTCCGCGCCATGACGCAACAAACAGTCTGTAAACCCGCCAGTGGATTGTCCGATGTCTAGAATATTCAACCCCTTGGGAGAAACCTTCCAAAACTCTAGGGCTTCGTGCAGCTTGGCTCCAGAACGAGAAACATATTCCAGCTCGAGGTTGGCCTCGATTTTCCATTGATCGCTTGATTGCGGTTCAATCTCTTGCGAAACCTTAAGAATAGAAATGGTTTCGCCGTTTCGAACAAAAGAGACCAACCCCTTTTCGATGGCGACCTGCGCTTTTTTGCGCGACTCAAAGAGACCCAGTTCTAACAAAACTTTATCTGCTCGCTTCACGCTACTTCGTCCGCTTTAAATTGTATTGAAAAAATTGCCGAAGCTCGTGGAAGACGGAAGGAAGTTGTTCGAGCTCACTGAGCCCCTCCTGAGTTTTTAGGTTTAAAAACTCTGTGAGCTTTTGCTCACTCATGAAGAAAAGCAAACTTTTTGCTGTTTGATCCTGAACGCCATCTAAAAGATCGTCTTTGATTTGAAAACAGAGGCCGAGATTTAAACCCAATGCACGGAGTTTTCCACACAGTTCTGGCGGTTCCCCCGCAACGATGGCTGCACCTTCGATGGCCGCTGCGATGAGTTCTGCTGTTTTGTTGGTATGAACTTTTAAAACCGCGTCCACATTTGCGAGCGGCTGACCCAGCATCATGTCCATGGCTTGTCCACCCACCATTCCACTGGCTCCGGCAGACCGCGCAAGCAGTGCTGTTAATCTTTGGGCAATGTCGGGACTTTCGGCATAGGCTGTTGCGATGAGCAAAAAACTTTCGGTGAGCAAAGCATCGCCCGCCAAAAGCGCCAAAGGCTCGCCAAATTTTTTATGATTCGTTGGTAGCCCACGGCGTTCATCATCGTTGTCCATGCACGGCAAATCATCGTGAATTAGGGAATAAGTATGAATCATTTCGATGGCCGCCGCCCACGCCGTGGCTTTTTGTGAGACTGCGAGTGCAAGAGTGGGGCGAAAGCGTTTGCCCCCAGAGAACAAGGAGTACTTCATGGCATTTAAAAGTTGCGGCGATAACGATTCCACATCGCCCGCGCGCAAGCGAAGATACTCTTCTAAAAAAACCTCAACGGCTTCTGTGGCATTGAGGATTTCGTGAGTGCCAAAAGAATCTTGGCTCATGGTTTGAAGGGTTGTATCACTGCTTGACCTTGAGCATCTTGTCCCAAAAGCAATTCTACTTTTTGTTCCGCTTCATCGAGCTCTGTTTGACACGTTCTCGAAAGCTTTACACCCTCTTCGAAAAGTTTGAGTGAATCTTCCAGCGGAATGTCTCCACCTTCCATTTTTGCAACGATCTCTTCGAGGCGATTTAATTTTTTTTCAAAATCCATGACTTCTCCTTTTTAGCTGCGGTTTTTAGCTGCAGTTTTTACCTGTGGTTTCGGCAGCAAATTTTGATTCTGTTGTGCCCATGACTTTAACGCGAACAGCGCCACTGCTTAGCCGCACATCTAACTCTTGATTTGCTTTTACCTGGCTTGCTTCTTTGATAATATTTTCTCCACTAAAGACTAAGGCATAACCGCGGCCCATTACCTTGAGCGGGCTAAGGGAATCCAACATGGAGACGATACCCGAAAGCTTTCGCTTTTGGTTTTGCAAAAGAAAACCCACATCTTTTTGCAGCGTTTGTTGCAGATAAGACAGCCGCTGACGACGAGCGTTCAGAATCACGCGTGGACTTTTCATTCGCTCCCGTAAAAGGCGAACTTGCATCCGCTGGTCTCGCGCGTATCTTTGCCAGCTTAAAATCATTCGCTGATGAAGATCGTCACAGCGAATCGCAAGATCCTGCAAACGCCTCTTCGGATCAACCAGCTGTCCCTGAAGACGGTGCAAGCGGCCTTGTTGCTGGCTTAACGAAAATTGAATTCGTTGATACATGTTTTTTCGCAAGCTGCGGATGCGTTCAGACAACTCCCCAGCGCTTTTTGCAACAATCTCGGCGGCAGCCGAGGGTGTGGGCGCACGCACATCCGCGACAAAGTCGGCAATGGTAAAATCAATTTCGTGGCCGACGGCTGAGATGATGGGAATTTTTGAGGCGAAGATAGCGCGAGCAACCCGCTCTTCGTTAAAACACCACATGTCCTCGATAGATCCACCGCCGCGACCCACAATCAAAACATCAAAGCCACCAATCGCGTTTGCAAGTTGGATTCCGCGCACCACTTCGTCCGCAGCACCTTCACCCTGCACACGCGCAGGAATCACCGTAACTTTACCACTGCGATAACGCCGACTGAGTACATTTAAGATATCTTGAATGGCCGCGCCCGTTGGCGAGGTGACCACACCAATGCTTTTAGGTAGCAACGGAAGACTTTGTTTGTGTTCTTGGTCAAACAATCCCTCTTGCTGCAATTTATTTTTAAGTTGTTCGTAGGCGCGCTGCAAAGCACCCGCGCCCACCGGCTCCATGGTCTCGCAAAATATTTGATAATTTCCGCGCGGCTCATACACCGTCACTCGTCCGCGAACGATGACTTCCATGCCGTTGTCAGGACGGAATTTTAATCGGCCGTTAAACCCTTTAAACATCACCGCACTAATTTGTGATTTATCATCCTTCAAGCTAAAATAATAATGTCCCGAAGTGTGCGCTTTAAAATTCGAAATTTCGCCCTGAAGCCAAATCGATTTGAATTCGCCTTCGATCTGTTCTTTGATCAATTGATTTAAATTCGAAACAGAAAGCACAGTGGGCTCGGGCGGTGTTGCGGCCTCGGGCGTGGATTCTGGCGTGAGCACAACTGGGGAAGGCTCGGGCGTTTTTTTACGCACGCTGTCTGGGCCCGGCTCTAGAAGAGTGTTCCACTTAGTAAAACTCATTTGGTCGTCTGATTGATGACTCGAGGACGTGCTATTTTTCACGGAGGTAGATTAGAGGTGGGTTTGTCCAGGGTCAATAGGAGAAAAAAAGAAATTCTGTGGCAGCTAGGAGAAACAATGAAATCCCAAAAATCAGCAGGTGGGTGGCCATATAACAACTTTAGGCTTCCCAGCTTAAACTGGGCCTGCACACCATTGTCAGGGACAGCCCCCTTAGTATGCTTGTAGGATTTCTGTATTCTCAGCTTTACGCCACAGAACCCAGATTCAATACTAGCAAAGTTTCGTTGAGAGAGTACAAAAATTTTCGATTTGCGCCAAAAGTCGATGTTTTTTGCTCAAACTTGACTTTGGTTTTTGGCATGCAGTTCCGATACCAATTTTATGAGTTTTGAATCCTTGGATTTTTTAACAATGTGGTTGGCATTTATTTACGGCGCGGTTCTTTTTTTCGTTCTCGAACTCCCGCAGTTAAAAAAACTCGAGGAAACCCATGCCAACTATTTTCTCATTTTGCGACAGCATCGTCCTATCGCGCTGTTTTGCCTTTGGTTTGGCGGTCTTTGGATCCTTCAGGATGTTCTGACAAAGGTCTAAAGTTGAGACACTTTTCTGCCGATAATATGATTGAGCAACAAGGGGGCCTGATGCGCTTTTTCCTTTTTCTATTTTTATCTGTTTTTTCGTTGAACGCGTTTTGCGCCGAGGAAACATCACAAGCAGACCGCGATGCCGCTTGTTCGAATGCCATCGACTCTGTAAGAGCCACTTTAGATAACGATATCAAACGCCATCAAAACACAATTGCCGCCAATCCGCCTCACGCGGTGGATGGCGCCAGCAATCAACCGGTCACCACAGGCAATCCCGTGACCGACGCCTTTGCAAGCTTGAATAAAGCGCAGAGTGATCTCGCGCAAGCGCAGCAACAAAAAATCCAGGCGCAGTCGCAAGTTGAAAACGAGTGTTTCCAGCAATTTGAAGATCTCAGTGATAAATGCCACGACATTCGCCAAAAAGAATACGACCGCCTCCGCCAAATTAATATGGCCGAGGGCGAAAAAATGAAACAGGAAGCGGAAATACGCCAGGGCTGCTGGAAAGAGGCTTCGGCGCTTTTTCAAGCTGAAATTGGACGGTTGGCAGAATATGTAAATCGCACCGTGGGCTCTGTGAATGGCGCCACTCGCAGTAAAAAAGACATCGAAGGCTTGCGCTCAAATTTTTATAATCAGTGTATTAACAGCCCGGCCACTCAAGAAGCCATCCGCTCCTGCAAAGGAGATTTAGATATTAAAATGCGAAACTTTAGTTTGATGGCGACAGAATTCGCCTCCGACTTGGAATATCATGAAAATACAAAAATGACTCGTATGAACGATCACTGTAAACTTCGCCAGGAACAAATCGACGCGCAATACGCGCCGATGCGAAACCAAGCGATACAAAACATCGCCATGAGCGGCGTGGCCATGATGATGGCAAGTTCAACCGCATCAGCTAGCGCCGAGGGCCAGCAACAAGTGCGTGATAGTTACAACAGTTTAAACACGATTCTAAATAATTGGGCTCGCATCACGCAAAACTGTACAGGGCTCGATACAGCTACGAGCTCAGCTCCCAATATCGACTCAGTTCCATCCGATGCTTACTCGGCGATGCAACCCATTCATGAAGCCTGCCGCCCAGCCAATATGCCTGCGAGCGTTCAGTGCTTTAAAAATTCAGGGGCTGCGAGCACTGAGCTGCAAAATGCAAATCGCGCAACGTCTAGTCAGCGGTAGCTCAAGGCCCTACTTTACGACTGAATATAGAATATCAGTTGCCTGAAAATCGCCAGTCTATTACTCTCGAGAAATGTCACGATTTCTCATGCGCCTGTTTCTAATCAATCTTGCTCTCGCGTTTATTGTTTTTCTCTCTGGCCTTGGGTATTTGTATTACACGTACTCGACACTCCCTCAGCTGATTACGGTGGCAGATTACAAGCCCCTCCTTTCCAGCGATGTTTATGCGCGTGGTGGAGAAAAAATAGGCGAACTGTACAGCAGCAAACAAGGGGTTCGTATTCTCACACCTTACGAGGATATTCCGCCGCTTCTTTCAAAGGCCTTTCTCGCCGCCGAAGACGATTCATTTTTTGAGCACAAAGGTTTTAATATTATGGCTATTTTGCGAGCCGTTTGGATTAACACGATTTCTGGAAAAAGGAGCCAAGGGGCTTCAACGATTACGCAACAAACGGCGAGAACGCTTTTTTTAAGCTCCGAAAAAACCTATTTGCGAAAAATCAAAGAGGCTCTCCTCACTTACAAGATGGAAAACAATCTTCGTAAAGAGGACATTCTTTATCTTTACTTAAACCAAATTTACCTTGGACAGGGCGCCTACGGAATCGCGGCCGCCGCTGAAACGTATTATCGTAAAGAACTCAAAGATCTGACGCTGGCTGAAATGGCTCTCCTTGCGGGAGTGCCCACTTCCCCCAGCCGCTTTAATCCTGTGGTGAATCCAAAGCGCGCTAAAGAGCGTCAGCTGTATGTTCTTAACCGAATGGCCACCGAGGGTTTTGCAAGTGTTGAAGAAACTAAAAAAGCCGGCGAAGAAGTTTTAAAAATTCAGGCAAAAAAAATCTATAAAGACACTGGCCCTTACTTTGTGGAAACGATTCGCCAACTGTTGGTCAAAGAGCTTGGCGAGGAAATGCTGCTTGAGCAAGGCCTCAAAATTTACACGTCTTTGGATCTGAAGGCGCAGGTGAAGGCCATTGAAACGGTGAACGCCGGATTGCGTGCTATTGATAAGAAGCGCGGCTACCGCGGTGCTAAATCGCAAATCAAACTCGAGGACGCTGAAGCTGTTGAAAAGTTTTTATCTGAGTCTCGCGAAAAATTGATCAAGGAAAAAAACTCCACGCTTTATTTAAAGGCTGACGGCACACTGGTTGTTTTTGAACCTTTCGCTGAGATTAAAAAGAATAGTAAGGACGTCAAAAACATTCCACCTTACATTCAGGTGAACGAAGTTGTCGAGGGACTCGTTACCAAGGTGGACGACCCCGCAGGTTTGGTTTATGTGCGCTTCGCGGAGTCCCAGGGAATTCTGCCTCTGGGAGAGATGCTTTGGGCGCGCCCCTTTAACCCTGACCTCCACCCCGGAGAGCATCTCAATATTAAGCGCCCATCTCAGGCACTCAAGCCCGGTGATGTTATCGACATTAAAGTTTTGGCAAATATTTATGCGCCGGCAAAGACCACTGCGAAAAGTAAAACACCGCCGCCTGCCTTTAAAGATTACGCCTCATTAGCTCTCGAGCAATTACCCGAAGTTCAGGGCGCGCTTCTTTCCTTTGACCTGGAGTCGGGCGACATCACGGCGATGATCGGTGGTCTTGACTACACAAAAAATAAATTCAACCGAACGTATCAGTCTCTTCGCCAAACAGGTTCGGCCTTCAAACCCATCGTGTATGCCGCAGGTCTTGAGCAAGGCCTTACCGTGGCTACGCCGATCATGGGCGCGCCCATCGTTTACGGTGCGAAAACCGAAGAAGAAAAAAAGGCCGCAAAGACTGTTTCCGAGCAAGAAAGCGACGAAGCATGGAAGCCCGAAAATTACGACGGGAAGTTTACGGGTGATGTGCTGATGCGTACGGCACTGAAACGCTCCCTCAATACACCGACAATTCGTGTTCTCGAAAAAGCAACCATCCCTTACGCTGCCTCCTATGCGCGGCGCTTAGGAATTTTTAGCCCGCTGAACATGGATATGTCCTTGGCACTTGGCTCCAGCGGCGTTTCACTTTACGAAATGAACAAAGTGATGGCTATTTTTGCACGCAACGGAAAGCGCTTTTCTCCGATCATCGTGCGCGAAGTGAAAAATAAAGATGGCGAAGTGATCATCAAAGACTTCTCTTTGGATCAACGTTTTAAGGAAAAGCTCGATGCCCTCGAGAACGAATTTGACGAACGCCGAGGAGAGTATAAAAAAGCCCTCACCGCTTTCCACCAAAAAGGCTCGTCTACACAAACCAACAGCGACGGTGATGAAAGTACAAAAGAAAAACCGCCAGTGAATGGATTCTTTTACGACAATCCCAATCAAATTATTTCTCCACAGACAGCGTATCTTGTGACCAACATGTTGCAAGGCGTGGCCACTGAATCCGATGGCACCGGTGGACGTGCCGCCGCTTTGGGTCGCCCCGTCGCTGGTAAAACGGGAACCACAAACGGATATTACGACGCTTGGTTTCTGGGTTACACTCCGCAGATAGCTACAAGTGTTTGGGTGGGACTTGATACCGAAAAAACCTTGGGTAAGGGTCAAACCGGCGGTGATTCAGCACTCCCAATTTGGCTTCCTTATATGCAATATGTACATGAATCTCTACCGGTTAAACAGTTTGAGATGCCAGTTAACATTTCCTTCTTTATGGTCGACAAAGATACGGGCAAACCCGCAACGTCGGGCGGGATCATGTTGCCCTTTGTGCATGGCACAGAGCCCAGCGCCTCCGCACGCACGTATGAAGAAAAACAAGTTGAAGAAAAAGACTTCCTCCGCGAGAGCTTCTAAGGGAAATGACGCGATTCTCAACTAAACGGTACGGCGTACCTTTTTTGACGTAAACACGTTATTCCTTTGGGGCTGTGGAAAATATCACTCTAAAAAACATTACACAAAACAATCTCAAGGGTGTGGATCTCGAAATCCCGGTGGGATCTTTTACGGTTGTTTGTGGTCCCAGCGGCTCTGGCAAAAGCTCACTGGCTTTTGAAACTTTATATGCTGAAGGACAACGCCGCTACATCGAGAGTTTAAACAGTTATGCACGGCAGTTTTTAAATAAGGCGCCTAAGCCCCATGTGGAATTCATCAACAATATTCCTCCTGCCATTGCTTTGGAACAAAAAAATTCTGTGCGCAACTCGCGCTCATCGGTGGGAACAAGCTCCGATGTGTTGGATTATTTTCGTTTGTTTTTTGCAAAGATCGCGCATTCCTATTGCCCTGAGGGACATGGTCTCATCGAAAAACACACTCCCGGTGCCATCTCAGAGATCGCCCTCAGCACGCTTGCAGACCGTCGAATTTATATTCTTGCGCCAGTTGATAAAGCTGCACAACTTTTACCGGATGCGAAATTTGTAAAGCTACTTCTGGCGGAGGGACTGACCCGTCTTTATATTCCCGGCGCAAAAAATAAAATAGGCGAATTTTTGGAAGTTTCGGCAAAAACGAAAGGCACAGAACTTCCCAACAAAAGCTATTATGTCGTCGTCGACCGACTCGCTGTGAAAAAAGAAGACACCGGTCGCATGATCGATTCCTTTTCCCAGGCCTACAAAACCTACGTGCACCTTAACAAAGGTGCTACTGCTTCGCGCTTAAAGATTCTCACTGTCGAGGGCGAAATGTCATCCTACAGTGACTCCCTCAGCTGCGCGGTTTGCAACTATCAGTTTCCACCTCTTTCTCCCCAGCTGTTTAGTTTTAATTCTCCCGTGGGTGCTTGTTCCACTTGTGCCGGCTTTGGAAATATTCTCACTCTCGACGAGGAGAAAGTAGTTCCCAATCCCAATTTGTCTATTTACTCGGGCGCCTTGCACCCGTTTACCATGCCCAGTGCCGCTCAAGATAAAAAAGAACTTTTAAAATTTTGTCGCGACAAAAAAATCGATGTTACTCTCCCCTGGAATCAGTTGACCAAAAAACAACAGAGTTCCATTTGGAACGGCGATACTAAGTTTTGGGGTGTTGTTGGACTTTTTGAATACTTGGAAACCAAAAAATATAAAATGCATGTGCGAGTATTTTTATCGCGCTTTAAAAGTTCGTTTCCCTGCAAAGAGTGCGAAGGCGGACGACTGAAAAAGTTTATTCAGAATATTAAAGTACAAGATCAATCTTTGCAAAAAATATCAAAGATGACTCTTTCCGCAGCACTCGAGTGGCTCCGCTCAGTGAATATCACCCCGGCACAAAAACTGACGGTGCTCGAGGTGTACAACCAACTTCTTTCGCGACTTGAATTTTTAGTGAATATTGGCGTTCATTATCTAACTATCGATCGCCCCACCCGCACTCTTTCGGGTGGAGAATTTCAGCGATTGATGCTGGCAAAACAATTGGGCATGGGATTGTCGGAAACTTTGTACGTCCTCGATGAGCCCACCATTGGCCTTCACCCCAGAGACAACGATCGCTTGATTGAGCAGCTGAAAAAACTAAACTCCTATGGCAATACCTTGGTGGTCGTTGAGCACGACGAGGCCGTGATCCGTTCGAGCGACACAATAATCGAAATGGGTCCTGGCTCAGGGTCCCTTGGCGGAGAGATCGTTTTTGCCGGTTTAACAGAGGATTTTCTCAAAGATAAAAATTCTCTCACTGCAAGCTACTTGGATCCGAAAAAATCCACCAAAGAACTTTTGCAACCCCGATACGTGGACGTTGCTAACTACAAATATCAAATTAAAATTACCGGCTGCAAGGGCAACAATTTAAAAAATGTAGACTTTCACTTACCTCTCAACCGTCTTGTCATTGTGACGGGAGTGAGCGGCTCCGGGAAGTCGACACTTGTCACACAAACATTGTACCCTGCTTTGGCGCGAATTCTGGATGTGGAACATATTAAGGGGCAACCCTTTAAAACCATGACCGGTGTAGAATCCATTAAGAATGTTCTTTATATCGATCAAGATGCTCTCGGTCGAACAGAGCGCAGCAATCCGCTCACTTATCTAAAAATTTATGATTTAGTTCGTGATTTGCTCGCCAGCACCCCCCTAGCGCAGGAGCGCGGGTATACACCTGGAACTTTTAGCCTCAACGTCGACGGCGGCCGTTGTCCCATTTGTCGTGGCTTAGGTTACGAAGAAGTGGACATGGTTTTTATGGACAACATAAAAATTCCTTGTGAGAGCTGTAAAGGAAAGAAATTCCGCGAAGAGGTTTTGGACGTAACTCTCCGAGGAAAAAACGTGCATGAAATTCTGGCAATGACTGTACTGTCGTCCCTGGATTTCTTTATCTCACATCCGCAGATTCGCAGACCCCTCGCGTTTTTGCGCGAAGTTGGTCTGGAGTACTTACAGATTGGTCAGAGCACATCGACGTTTAGCGGTGGTGAAATCCAGCGGATAAAAATTGCGCGGGAGCTCCTGGATTCCAATCATAAAGACACTCTCTATATCCTCGACGAACCCACGACGGGATTGCACTTTCGTGAGGTTCATTTGCTGATGAACGTTCTTAATAAAATTGTGGAAATGGGCGGCAGCGTTTTATTGATCGAACACAACCTCGATGTCATTGCCCGTTCGGATTATATTATTGATATCGGTCCCGAGGCTGGTGAAAAAGGCGGCAAGATCGTCGCTCAGGGTTCACCGTTTGAGGTGGCCCAGGCAAAGACCCACACCGGAAAGTTTTTAAAAGCCCACCTTGCTTCACGCGGCTCCATTCCGAGCTAAAGAGAGAGTTTGGCTTTTTTTTCTGTCCACTCGCGAACCTTAGTCTCATCATTTTTAAATTGATACAGCTGGATTAAATAGTGGTAGGAGGGATGAAAGTTTGGCGAGATTTCGATAGCTTTTAACAATAGCTTTTCGCCCTCATCGATTCGATTGCGCTTTAAATAAAGCAGCGCCAAATTGTGGTAGGTTTGCGGATACGGTCGCTCGTCGGCGCTCAAAACTGTTTCGTATTCCTTTTGGGCCAAATCATCTTGCCCCTGGTCACTGTAAGCCATGGCAAGATTATGTCTTACCCGGGTGGCTTTTGGATTCATTTTCAAAATGCGCGAAAACAGAGTTATCGGGCTTTCCCACATGCGGTTTTGTTGGTACGTGAGCACTCCACAAACAACGGCGATTGTTGCCACCACCGCCATTCCGTATTTTATCGGCACTCTTTGCAGGATAAAAATAAATCCCCAGATCGCCGCCACCGACGGAACATAGAGCCAATGTTCCAAAAATAAACTATTCATCGGAACTAGAATTCCTGAATGCAGGCTTTGGGCGGCAAAAAACCATAAGGTCATGGCGGTCAAAAAGATTCCACTTTTCTGTTTTTTATACAAAAGATAACCACTCGTAAAAACCAAAGTCATCACCATGAAAAACCCGACAATAACTTCCCAACTTAGAAAATCAATGTAGACCGGAAAGGCTCGGTCAATGTGCAGATCGTGCGGATACACAAGCAATATAAAGTATTTCGGTAGTGTTGCCAAAAAAGTAAACGCACGAAAGTGCATATTTTGCGTGTAGATGTTTTCGGTTTTGTAAAACTGGAAATCGCCGTTGAAGTCCAAAACGGTGGCCCTCAGAGCGACGTAAATCAAAGCTATCCCTAAAAAGTACAAAGAGGGAACATACGTTTTCAACTTCCAGCGGTGTTCTTGCGTAAGGAACAACAACGAAACTAACAAGCCAGGAAACACAATGGCCACTTCCTTACTTAAAAAAGCGCAGGTGAAAAAGAAAGCACACAACCCTAAGTAGCCCCGTGGTTTTTTAAAAAAGGTAATCAGCGTGAGGAAAATAAAAAAGAACTGTAATGGATCTGCCGTGCCGCTGATGTAAGAAATGGCTTCTACGTGAACCGGGTGTAATCCCCAGATCAAAGCCACTGCGAAGGCCCACTCTTTTTTAAAACCTAAGAGCTGCGAGAGCAAGAACAAAAGTGCCGCATTGATCGCATGTAAAAAAACATTTAAAAAATGGTAAGACCATTCATGGGACCCCAAGGTCTGAGCTGTGATCAAATAGAAAAAGAACTGAATGGGGCGATAAAATGAGTCTTGAAATCCAGCTCCTGCCGTCGCATTGGTTGCGAAAATATTAAAAACATTTGCAAAGGAATTCAGAAACTGATTTTTTTGAATATAAAACTCATCGTCATAGACATATTGCATGTCGTAAACATTAGAGTAGGCGGCAAAAATACACGCCAAAAGTACGATGAATAAACCCCAAAAACGCTTGTCCATGCCTCCTAGATTAGAGGGTGCCTTGCTGAAAGTCGAGATCTCGGCTGACCAAAGTCCTGGGGACTCAAGTTGTTTAAAATTTTGACGATACGTTGTTTAGAGTTTTTACACAGGAGAGAGATCGCATGATGATTAATTGGGATGAATTTGAGCACATACATGTCATTAAAAAACTAAAACAAATCTTGGCGACCTGGTGGAATATCGACGTTGTTTTTACCGACGAAACCGGTGCGATGCGTGGATTTAATCAGATCGAAATGAATCCGGTGAATAAAGCTGTGTTTCATGCTTTGCAAAATTCTCCGGCTCGCGAAAGCCTTTCTGAGCTTGTGAATCACTCTTTAACAGAGCTCCGTCAAACACAGAACCGTTATGCGATTAAAAAGTGGGAAAACACAGGTCTCGATGTGGCCGTCTTCCCTATCGAGATCGAGCGCGAATTTATGGGAACAGTTTTAGCGTTGGGATTTGTGAAAGATCCTTCTGAAGCCAACCGTGGCCACGAAATTGTGGACCATTTACGTTCGCACAGCATTGCCGACGCTGATGCTCATCAAATCCTTGCAGGAATTAAATTTTTAACTGTCGATGAGAAAAATCACTTTTTAGACCTCGTGGAGCTGATCTCTCGCGAGATCGTCACTCTGCACCTCGAAATCACCAGCCGTGAAGAGCGTATTAAAGAGCTCAATAAAGAGCTGGGCAGCCGCTACAAGTACGACAATATGATCGGTAAGTCCAAGGCCATGCAGAGTCTTTATGCTTTGCTTGATAAAATCAAATCAGCGGATAGCACAGTGCTGATTCAAGGTGAAAACGGAACTGGTAAAGAACTTATCGCAAAATCTATTCACTATAATTCGTCTCGTAAGGAAAAAGCTTTTGTTATTCAAAACTGCTCTGCCTTTAACGACAACCTCTTGGAGTCCGAGCTTTTCGGGCACGCGAAGGGCTCGTTCACTGGCGCACACAAAGACAAAAAAGGACTTTTCGAGCTTGCAGACAAGGGAACCTTCTTTTTAGATGAAATTGGTGATACGTCTCCGCAAATGCAAGTAAAGCTTCTCCGTGTTCTTCAGGAGGGAACCTTCACCCCAGTGGGTGGCTTAGAAATGAAGCGTGTGGATGTGCGAATCGTTGCCGCTACCAACCGTGACCTTCGCGCCATGGTCGAAGACGGCTCGTTCCGCGAAGATCTTTACTATCGTTTGAATGTGATCAACCTTCGTGTGCCACCGTTAAGAGAGCGCAAAGAAGATATCCCACTTTTGACTGAATTTTTTATCGAGCATGCTTGTAAAAAAGCTGGTCTGCCGAAAAAGGTTCTTACAAAGCGAGCGTTAGAGAAACTCTACGACTATCCTTTCCCTGGAAACGTTCGCGAGTTACAAAACGAAATGGAACGCGCCGTGGTTCTTTCGGGGACTGAAAACAAACTTTTGGCCGATATGCTATCTCCTAAAATCTTCGAAACCAACGAAGCTGCTAAAATTCAAGGCGCTCGCGTTGCTGGTTCTTTAAAAGACGCCATCGAGGATCTCGAAAAAGATCTTATTCGCGAAGGTCTGCGTCGTACGGGCTGGAACAAATCGAAGTTAGCAAAAGAACTTGGAATCAGCCGTGCCGGTCTTATTATGAAAGTGGAAAAGTATGGCTTAGATAAGAGACGTGTACTTGGCGGCAGTGGAGCCGGAGCCAAAACTTCTTAATTTGACATATTTACAGTAGAATCAGATAAATGAGGAATGCATAAACTGCGTTCCTCTTTTTTTTATTTTTTATTCCCCATAGTGGGAGGAACCTTCGCGGCGGTGGCGTTGTGTTTTTACTACTCTCGCGTTCTTCGTACGCGCACCTTTGCTTTTGGACTTGTCGCACTTCTTTTAGGTTTAGTTGCTCATCTTTCAATTTACTCTTCCATCGCCCAAGTTTTACCGGCCCCCTTTTACCTGCGGGATTTTTTAAATCAGCCCCGAGGGGCCACGGCAAGCTCATTGATGGGACTCTTTATTGCTTTCGGGCATCTGGTGCTTATGCGCAAACGCGATCAGGTAGACGTTATGATATTTATCGAACGGGAGTGGCCCACAATTCCTAATTTAGTTTGCTGTGCGATCGGCGGACTTATAAATATTGCTCTTTTGAGTGTGATATTTTGGATTTACAATTAACCAGTCTTAATTCCTGTCCCACCCCTTGCGGAGTTGGTTCAACTGCCCGCCGAAGAAGATCACAATAATGACGATGATCGCAAGGATGAGCAGGTAGCGAATATAATCGCCAATGGACAAACTAAACGAAGTGTCCGACACGGGTGGCTTTGGTTTGAACTTGTCCATGTCGACGGCGATCTTGCGTGCTGAGCGCCCCGCTAGCTTTCCCGACAGATCGATTTTTTTGTTCAGTACAGTTTCTTTATTTTCGTTTTTGAGTTTTGTGTAGATGCGACTGCCGGGTCCGCCTCGTTGCACATTGGCTCGGTAACTGGCGGAGGTATCCTCACCACCACCGGAACCTTGATATTCTTTTTTGGATTTATTTTCAATTTTTCCTGCCGCCACCTGCCCACCGCGATCCCGTTCGGCATTTAAGGATGAACCACTTCGCGTAACCCGCGAGCCACTTGAACCTCCTCGGGAGGAACCGCGTGAACTTGCGTCGCTGCTACTGCCTTCGCCATTTCCGCCACCGGAACTCGCGATCAGTGGTCTTCCATTTTGTAAGGAAAAAGGTTCGTAAAGAGAAGCACAGCTTTCAGCATTGGCGCCGCTACTTCCGCCGAGACTAGGGAGCTCGCCGGTTTCTAACAAACAAGCGACGTAATCGCCAAAGTAGCTTTGCACATATTTTTTAAGAGCGGTGTTGAGCTGATACATCACGCCCAAAGCAATTCCCACTACCACCACAAGCACCAAGATATATTCCACAACAGCCTGACCTGATTGTGACCCAAGATGAGACACTCCTCGACTATGGTCGGGCGAAGATGATGCGTGGCTTTGTTTTAAACACTTTATAAACACCTGTATCCTCAAGGCTTTTCGAATGTTTACCGATAATATATACATGTTTCTTATCGGCACAGCTTTCATGAGACTGAAGTGGTTCTTAATCTTTGGCGGATTCTGCCTCTTCTTTCTATTTCAGATAAGCATGGCCCATGCGTTGGATCGAACCCTCACTCGCGAAGAAGTTGCTAAACTTAAAAAAAACCTTGCTGCTGAACCTGCAAATAAAATGTCTCGCCGCTTTTTAATGGATCACTACGCCCGCGAAAAAATGTGGGCTGATTATGTGGTGACCGCTCAACCAATTCAGAAAGACTTGCCGGCAAAAATTCAGCTGGAACTCATTCAGGCGCATTTATTATTGAAGGATGGAAAGAGCGCTCTTTCCGTAATTGGTTTTTATCAAAGTCAAAATCCTCCAAGCTCTGAAACCAAAGTGCTCGAAGCCGATGCGCTTTTGCTTTTGGCGTTAAAAGGAACCACCGAAGTGGCCCGCAAACAGGGCGGCGTTGACGTGATCACCGTTTTGCGTGAGGCGATTCGTTTAGATCCTTTAAACAAAACCGCCTACTTCCGCTGGATCGACGTTTTAAAGACCTTTTGGACATCCTATGCGGAAGACGCTCTGCAAGTCTATTATCAGCTAGAGTCTGCCACCAAAGAAACAAACGGCTACTTGGACGATAAATGCGCGCTCTATGTTCAAGCCGCTCTTTGGGATCAGGCCCTCGAAACCTGCAAACGTGGCATTGTACAAACCAGCCCGAAGATTGAGACTTACGTAAACTTGGCAAAATCTCAGGCAGTGAAAGAGTCATTGCAAGATAGCAAAAAGACACTCAAGGCCCTCGTGACGCGCTTTCCACAAGCTGTTGAAGCCCACACGGCTCTTGCCGATAACTATTTTTCGGAAAACAATTTTATCTTAGCCGCCGAACACTATCGGGCAAGCACGAAGCTCGATCCCTCCAACCCAGATGCATTTCTCCTCCTTGCCGAATGTGAATTTCGACAAAAGAAGTACCTTGAGGCTCTCGAAGCATACAAACAAAACTGCAACCTCTCCCGCACGCTGGCCAGCGAATTTAAACATGCCACCGGCGAGCTCCGCTCCAATTATCCATTGCACAATAAATATAAAAACGTGATGTCTTCTTGTCAGAAATAGTCGCATCTTGTAAAAGCACCTATGGCCTATTTTAGTTTTGTGTCCTTTGCTAAAACTTCCGGACTCTACACGTGGGTGAACTCCCTACAGCAAGACTGTGAGCTTGTGGAGTGCGGACAGCTACACCGTGGGTCTGTGATCGCATTTGTGCAATCAACGACGCCGGTAGCGCGCCCACTCATTTGTAACGATTTTTTTACACATCAGGGATCTGGCGAACGCTTTCTAAAAGCCTACCACAAACAAAATTCAATCTCGGTAATCCATGGCATTTTGGTAGTGGAGTGTGAAAAACTATCTGACATGTGCGCCAATGTTCTCACCGACTCCGCCTATAAAGACTTCCAACTCTTAGAAATTTCGCGCAACGCTTTACCTAACGGCTGCGCCACCGCCATCTTCGTCAATGTGGACAATTTTAAATTTCCAGACAACTTCTCGGGCGCGTATATCGCGCAACTCAACCCGCAGTTGAAAAATTTATTTTAGCTCTTGGCTCTTTGTAATATTTAGTTCTTCTTTAATGGAGGGTTTTTGATGGAACTCTCGACGACGAAATAGAGAGTAAAAAACGATAATCCCCGGACTTAAGTTTTTAGGTTTATACTCCGACAAACAGCCATGGCGTTCATTCTATGTTTTCAACTATTATTTCTATCTTTCGCAGAGACAGTAACAACACCCGATTCACCTGAAAATTTTCCTTACATTGAACAACCAACGTGGACAAGAAATAATTTAGGGATCTCTGTTAACCAAATTGTTTCTCCTGCACGCGTGCCTCTACAACAAGATTTATTAGCAGATTCCATAGTGTCAATCGGATTTTACTTATTAGATAACTCTTTTTTGCCTGAAGCAGCACGTACACAAATGCCTATTAACAAATACTACCCTATTTGCACTGGTTCAGTTGTAGCATCAAAAAAAGTATTAACTGCTGCACATTGCCGAGAAATGTTGGATATGTTTCGAGGTTTTGATTTGAAAAAAGACATCTCAAATTATGTCAAATTTGTAGTTGCCCCTACACGGAGTCCAAATCAAAAGTCACACTTAGATCGTAAAGCGATCACGTTTACCCCAAAAAATTTTAATTCAAATCCTTCTTACGTGGGAACTGGTGACCGCACCAACGACATTGCTATAATTACTCTTGATAGACCTATTGTAGCTCCAATAGCAAGAATAATAGCTCCGAATCAAATTGTCCCTGACTCTGCGGTTATGAGATCTTACGGGTATAGTTGGATGGAAACAGGAGAGTCTCTCAAATTCAATGAAGCAAGAATTCCAACAAATTTTGAAAACGCTTTTCCAGACTCTGCCGATCAAAGTGCCGTTCGAGATGTTTTTAGAAAAGCTCAAATCGGCACCGCTAATGAATTTTTCGAAGATGAAAGAGATCCTAGTAGAAGGGCTCTGTTGTACCCAAGTGCTACTGACAGACATAGTTGTCCTGGTTCCTCTGGAGGACCAGTGTTTGCTGAAATTAACGGTCAATTCTATATTGCAGGTGTAATCTCGGGGGGTTATCGTAGTGACTGGTGTGAAAATAAAAAAGTAAATACAAATGCAGCTGGATTATCAGATATAGGCAGCCGCGTGGCTTCGTTTGGATATGAAGAAACTCCTCCACTTTCTATTCATGGCGCATGGCTTACGAAAATGCTCAGAGTTCCGTAAATGATCTCTACAACGCCTACATTTCAAACGAATATTCCTCGAGATGTTTTTTAGGATCCACACGGAAGATGATGGGCACGCCCAGTTCTTCTTCGAAGGTGTGCATCATTTCGCTCTCTTCGCTGTAAACCCAGTTTACGATATCCGTATGACAATTGACGATAACGGGTTGGGACATCGTTTTTATGGCGACACGGTGAGAGAGGTCGCGGAAGATTTCGCAGACCACAGTGTCTTTCTTTTTTAGAGAGCCCAAGCCGTGGCAATAAAAACACGACTCGGTGAGAGTTCTGCGAAGACTTGAGCGGATTCTTTTTCGCGTTAACTCGACGAGCCCCAGTCCAGTCATCGAAACCACCGACACACGAACGCGGTCGCGCTTTACTTCTTCGGTCAGTGCCTTCAGGACCTTGTCCTTGTGCTCTTGTTCCATCATATCGATAAAATCTACCACGATGATACCGCCGCAGTCGCGCAGACGGATTTGCAGGGCTATCTCTTTGACGGCTTCCATGTTGGTTTTAAAAATTGTATCTTCGAGATCTTTTTTACCAACAAACTTTCCGGTGTTCACATCGATGACCACGAGGGCTTCGGCTTCGTCGATCACCAAATAACCGCCCGAGCGCAGCCACACTTTTCGCGCCAATGCTTTTTCTACCTCGTCGTCCACACCGCGGTGGCTAAACAGAGGTTCTTTTTCGTAGTAGTGATGAATTCTGCTTTGATACTGAGGTAAAAACTGCTGCACAAATTTGGCAATCTTTTGATGGGTTTGCGCACCTTCCACCCAAACACTGTCCACATCGGGGTTTAACATATCTCGCAAAATGCGAAGACTGTATTCCACTTCCGAATGGATAACGCCAACTTTACTTTGATTCGCAAGATATTCTTGTTGAACTTCCTGCCAGAGTTTTTGCAAGTACTCGATGTCTGTTTTGAGCTCGTTCTCTTGCATGCCTTCGCCGATGGTTCGTACAATCACTCCACCCTGCGATACATTTTTTTCAAGAATTGAAGTGAGGCGATCGCGCTCTTTAACGTTTTCGATTTTTCGAGAAATTCCAAAATGAGTTAAAGTCGGTAAATAAACAATTCGTCGCGAAGCGAGCGAAATATGTGTGGTGATTCGCGCACCCTTGGTGCCGATGGGATCTTTAGCCACCTGTACAAGTATCGTTTGTCCTTCGGTTAATAGTTCTTGGATTTTTGGTTTTTCTTTATGAACCCAGACGTTGGAGACTTCTTCGTTTTCGCCCTCGAAAACAAAATCTTCTTCCCGCACATCGCCCACATACAAAAACGCCGCCCGCTCAAGACCAATGTCCACAAAGGCCGCTTGCATTCCCGGAAGCACACGCACCACTCGACCACAAAAAATGGCTCCGACCAAGGTAGGAGTCAGCTTACGCTCAACTTTATAATCGACCAGCTCGCCCTTTTCTAGGTAAGCCACGCGAGTTTCTAGACGATTGGATTGAATTAGAATTTCTGATTTTACCATCATCTTTCTCCTGTCTGGGCTTCATTGTAATCTGTAAGTTACCGAAAAGGTATTTGAATCGAGGTTTTATGGCAAAGCTTGATGACTTATTCAGAATCATGGTTAAACAAGGCGCATCAGATTTGCACTTAACCACAGGTGCCCCGCCCATGTTGCGTCTTAACGGCGAAATTGAA
>JANPLN010000037.1:0-23765 GCA_031426555.1 Bdellovibrionales bacterium
TCGGGTTTACCTGGCGAAACGAAGCCTTGGCTTACAAACGACTGGGCCGAGGTTAAATCAAAAGACGAAAATGCAGCCGAACCCCCAGCACTGTGACAGGTTAAACATTTTGCAGCGAGGACAGATTTTGCAGCCATGAAGGCCGGTGTGTCCTGCGACGAGGCAAGGTTCGAAGAGTCAAGAGACGCCATCTTCGTGGGAGCACAGTTCTGAGCTACAAATATCGACATAGTCACACCCGTGAGGAGATGCCACTGCTTAAAACGTTTTAGAAGTAAGTAAATCTTTTTCATATTCACCTTTACGTCCCGTTCACGGCTGGCAAGGTGAGCGGATGTTTGTAATGGCCATAAAAGCGTTTCGCAAATGTTTTGTAATCATTGGCTCCAAAAGATGATTTGGAAGTGTGACCAAACCCACCGATCGTTCCGAGATTTAAGTTGTGAGCGCCGTAAACCGGGTTCGTGAGATTTGAAAGTGGTGTGTTTAAACTTGGATTTTCATAATCGCTCGGCGACAGTCCCAACCCCTGCAAATAGGTAATGAGCAAGCGATTGTAGAAGGTGCCGGTGTAAAGATGCGAAGATGAGATATCGCTAGTGGGTTTTAAATCAGCTGGTAAAATCCCGTTGTAGTTAACGTAGTCCATGAAGTAACCGGTTTTTATGGCACCACCCGCGTTGCCAAACATCATGGTGGGGCGACTGTCAAATCTGTGTGTCATGCTATGCTCTGTGGAATAGTGCACGACCATGGTTTCGAGCAGAGACTTTCCCGTTGTGGGATCGGTGGCCGCGCTGAGATTTTGCACGAGGGGAGCTACAAAATAACGAATGAATTCGGCATGGGTGTCTGCCATATGTTCATGATTTACTTTGCCGTTCACCACGTTGTAGGCGCCGTGGGAGTGTCCTTGGTGAAAGCCACTTCCGTCCGTGGTGGTGTCGTATTTTGAAGAAGCTCCAATGGCCGTCGAAAATAACATGGTTCGTGAAAGGTCGCACATAAGGGTTGCTGTTATGAGATCGGCAAAATTTTTCAGCGATTGTCGGCCGTCAAAGTAGTGAGACGTCGTCGTTGAGGTTTTGTCGATATGCTTGTGAAAGCAACCAACTCGGACGATGGACGCATCCAAAGAGCGTTGCAGATCGGAAATTTTATCAAGAGCATTGTCGAGGACTATCTTGTCCAGCGAACTGATTTGTCGTCCATTTTTCACCCGAGTATAGTCGTCCATGATACGCGTTAAAATATCTCGGCGAGGGTGTGGCGGTATTGATTCTCCCGATTCGGGATAGGCGCCACTGTTAAACACACTATTATAGGCTGATAACACACTTCTTGTTGTGGGGCCTGTAGCCACGATTTGCCCAGAGCTATCTCTTTGATAGCTGAGAGCACCACCAGAGCTGCCATGATACCAAAAGTAGGATGGCCTTTTCAGGGGATTGAATTTAGAAGAGTTATTGAGAACCTGGTCCATACTAAGAATCTTAGGAAGATCGCTGTAAAGAGCTGCCTCATTGGCAGGACCATTCAACACCCCGAGTTGCGTAGACATGTTGTGACCAATCGTTGCGCGATGTGAGGCCATGCCTAAATCCAAACCTCGAAAAATATTCATGTTGCGTAAGTACGGATTAAACTCCGGTCCAATCATGCGCGAAATTTGCGTTTTACTCCCTAAGTACGAATTCAAATTTGTATAGTGAACGGGCTGATGAAATGGAATTGCCGGAGACAGCTGTTGAGCCGGCTTGTCTAAGCTCGGAAAAAAATGACTAATATGCCCAATATCGAAATTCGTCATCACGCCCACAAAGCGTTTTGCCGGAGTGACGGTTTGCGCCCAAGTCTCCCGTGGTAACAGCGACTGCAAAAAAGGAATCGCCAGACTGCTACCGGTTCCCTGTAAAAACATTCTCCGCGACTTAGAATTGTAATTCATCCATGGACCCCGCTCTTAGAGAGTTCGGTTTCATGGCGATGTCTCTTGAGGTTTAAAAACTAAAACCACGGAATCTGTTTTACTTCGAGGCGAGTTGTGTCTCAAAAATGGAATCTTTTAGGATTGCGATCAACAGATCGTCTGAATATGAATTTTATAGATTTTCGAAAAAAGCTTTCAGTTCAGCAGGGGCTTCGGGTCGCAGCTGCGATTTTAAAAACTCGATGACGTTTCGGTTGCCCAGGAGCGTGGCTTGCAGCTCGACCACTGAGTAAAAATTCACATCAGGTGAAAAGGTAAAGATCTGTTCAGTGCGAATAAGATCAGCGAGATAAAACTGAATGAAGGGATTAAAATGTTTACCTTTCATAGGAACTTTGAAGGTGTCCTCAATGGAGATAAAAAACAAACCCAGCATCGAACGTTCAACACTGTTTGCCAGTTCGTGGATACGCAATGGATTTTCAAGAATGGTTTTTGCGGTAGGTGCGTAGAACCAATTATTTTGCATAGAAAGGTCGACAAAAGGGTCCCAGGGGATATTCGTGGCCAAAGCATCGTAAACCAGTACTACTTTGATGCGCAGATCTTTAATGTTTCCCACTAAAATGGTGGCAATAAACACAGTGTGATGCCCGTCGAGCAAAAAGATTCTTCCCATGGGATCTCTCACGGCGGGGATTGGATCTTTGAGATCCGCGAAAACCGAGTTTTCTAAAGTTGTTCGTTCTTTTTTGCTGAGGGATTTCAGCTTCGAAAAGGGGTTAAGACCAGCGTCGCGGAGCGCTTTAAAAACGGAATACGCTTTTCCGATCAAAGTTTGTCCACCGTAGACTTGGTCATAGTTAACAGACAAGATTTGTTGTTTCGATGCGAAAAGTTCACGGCACTGGAGTGCGCTCGCAGAAGAGCTGCAAAATATATTGGTCGCAACCAACATTAAAATTGCCAAAAACCGCAGGTTTAAAAAACGCATCGAAGCAGTTTGCCCGAAATGAGCTCATTCAAATGTCAGGATTTTATTAAGATAGTGAAAAAAGACTAAAAATATTCCAGCAAACCCCCTAGTTTGGCTTCCACACCTGATTTTGTTTCCCAGGCCTGGAGCTCTTTCCAAAGTTCCTTGGTGTCCTCCTTCAGCTTTTTGACCTTAGAGTCCTTCCCTTTGTCCTCAAGAAGCAGAATTCTAGCCACCTGATCGCTGATCACACCATAGCGTCGAGTGATTTCTTGTAAGAAAGCCAAATCCTCGGGTTTCCAGCTCACAAGTTCTGGAAAATACATGGTTACTTTAACCAGGGTGCGAACGCGTTTTCGAAAGTCGTGGAAGACTTCGATATTGTCTGGATCCCGTGCGGGATTTGAAATTTGCCGAACGAGCGGCCACTCCTTTTGCGCATGCAAAAGTAAGTCTTTCAGAAGCAAGTGGAGGTTGGCGTGGGCCGTGGCCTGTGCCAATGGGCGAAGCTCGGTGGCGCCCCAATAGAACGACGACAAATCGCCACGGTCGCGGTCTACCAGCGCGGTGCCATCGATGGAATTTAAGTAAGCAAGGTATTAGTCCTCTCGAGCTAAAAATTGATCGCGCCATTGCAAAAGGTCTTCTCGTCTCTTTTTGACGTCTTGTTTATCGTAATCAATATCCAGCTCCGATTTTCCCTGGATATCAAAAAGGTCTTTATAGGCTCCCAAAACTTCGTACCCTACATCGAGGTCCCGTCGGAGGCGCTCAAACGCGTCCTTTTTATCAATCTTTGCCTCTGGCATGGCGTAAGCAAAAATATCCAGGTAGTCGCGAATCTTTAAGACTTCTTTGCGCAGATCCAAGGGCTTTTTAACCTGATGGGGAAGAGTTTTGCTGCCGATGGATCGTAAATGCGGCACCATCTGCTCGAACGAAATGGGAATCAGCTGTTGAGCCGCCTCACTATAAGTCAGAGAGTCGAGTTGCACCGCGGGTGTTTGTGCGCTGGCAAAAAACGAAAAGCAGGCGAGGGCGTTCATCAATTTCATGCGGGCGAAGATAAATGATTCAGAATCTAATTGATATTTAAAAGCTCGCGCGGGAAGTTTTTATACTCATCGCCATATTTCAGCTTTTTATAAATGATAAAATTACGCATCACCAGCTTTACATAGGCCTTGGTTTCCTCGTAGGGGATGTCTTCGATAAACATGATGTCGTCGTTTTGGTTTTCCACCGAGCGCTTGTGCCAGTTTCGCACAGCCGAGGACGAGGCATTGTACGAAGCCACGTACAAACTAAATTTGTTATCGAAGGATTTCATTTGTTTTTTAAGAAGTTGCGAGCCCAGCAGAATATTTTTGCTCTCGTCGTAAAGATCTTCGTAATTTGTAAAAGGAACTTTGATTTCCCGAGCCACGCGGCGAGCCACTTCGGGTAGGAGTTGCAATAGTCCAAAGGCATCCATGGGGCTTCGCGCCTCTGGATTGAACGACGATTCCTGGCGCATGATCGAATACACCAGCTCTTGCTCCACGCCCGTCTTATCAAAGGCATCTTTCATTTCGGTCACATAAACTTCGGGAAAAAGGATCCGCGGGATCTGCGAAAAAACTTCTTTTTGCAGGTTATAAGGCAATTGGTTGAAAACCGAAAAAATATACCGGTAGTCTTTGATCTTTGCATAAAGGGAGAAAAGACTGGAAACCTTTTGCGCGTCCATTGTTTTAAGTTTACCGGCATCGGGACTGTTCATGGCAAGTAAGCGTGTCGCAAGATCGATCTCGTCCACCTGTTGAAGAGCATCAAAGATCTTTTCGTCTTCCGATGGTAAAACAGTTTCCGGTTTAAAGTCGGGTACCACGTAGCTTTTTAAAGGCTTTTGCAATTGGAAGTGGGAAATCAGTGTGTAGTAGCCAAACATATCTTCATCACAAATTTGCTGCCAGGTTTTCTGTGCAACCTCAGTTGCTCCCCTGCGATTTTCGGCTTCGGCACGCCAGTACAAATATTTAAATTTGCCAAACGGTGTGGTTTCAGCGTTCTCGATCATCGTGTTCAAATGCTTTTCAGCTTCGACGAATTTTTTTTCTTTAAAGTACGACCATGCGAGGGTCCATAATATTTTTTCACGGTCGCGCCACAGCGTAGATTTTTCGAGAAGCGCTTTTTCCAGTTCGCCCACAGAAAGCGAATGCAGCTTTTTTTCTTCGAACATTCGTGCGCGCAACCAATATATATCGTGCAGACTGATTTTGCCTTTTAAAACCTTTTCCGTAGCGTCGAGCACGGGAAGGGCGGGTTCTGTCCCGCGCTCGGTCCAAAGGACGCGAGCGTAGTTGATCTGCGCTTCGAGGTACGATTGCATAAACGCTGGCGAGGAGAGCATCTCGGGTTTTAAAAACTGCGCCCATTTTTTTGCGGCTTGGATATATTGATCTGTCTTAGAACCTTTCAGCAGGCGGTCGGTGAGGAAGGCCTCTTTGTAGGCGGTCCACTTTTCGTCGATGGTCACTTTGGGGTTATCAATGATTTTTTTAAGGTAGGACTTGGCCTTATCGAACTGGCGCACAGAGCGGTAGTCTTTTACGATACGAAACTGATCCTTGATCGTGGGTTTTTCCATAAACCGCGGCGCAAGATTGTACAGAGCTGTTTTTAAAATAATTTTGTCTTCGTCCTTACTATCAGGACTTGCGATTCCTTTTTGGTAAATTTGAATTTTATCGGGTGACGAAAAATAAGTAGAATTTTTTTCTACAAACAGAGCGCGCTCAAGATCGGTTTTTAAATTGTTGTAGTGCGTGAGTTGTTTTTCTTTTTCGAGCCACACCGGCACAGGTTTTGACCAGTCTGTGGTTTCGGTCACTACGCAGGTCTGAAGTGAGCGAACATAAGCAGCGTCTTTTAAAATAAATTTTTCGCGGTTGGTGAGTGAAGTGTAAAGCTCACAGGCCTTTTCGGGCTCGGTGCTCGTTAGAAGTTTCGCTTTGGTATAATCAACGAGATCCGCAGTTTCCGGAGCAAGTTTAGGATGTGACGAGCAGGAGCAAAAAAGAACGACTCCTGCGGTTAAAAAACGAGAATAGAAAGTCGAGAAAAAAGACATAAACCAAGTCTATGTCTTTTACTGGGCCTGTTGCAACTTTTGAATACGAACTTCCAGTGCGGGATGGGTGCTAAACAGCGACAGAAGTCCCGTGCCACGAATGTGAGAGATCTTGGCCACGGCATAGGTGTCGTTGGGCTCTTCGTTCTCCGTGGCGCGCAAATGTCGTCCGCTCTGGGCCTGAAGCGCCTGAAGCGCCGAAATCATTTTTCCCTTGCCGGCAAAATTGGCTCCACCCTTGTCTGCACGAAATTCACGCATGCGAGAAAAGTAACAAACCACGATGTTGCCTAGGAGGCCAAAGACAGTTTGGAACAACATGATCAACATAAACTCAGACCCACTGGAGCCCCGACGGTTGTCGTCGTTGGATGATCCAGCGATGACCGACGCCAAAATGCGCGAGAAGAAAATCACAAAAGAGTTCACCACGCCTTGAATCAAAGTAAGAGCCACCATGTCGCCATTGGCAATGTGCGCCACTTCGTGGGCAAGGACGCCTTCCACTTGATCGCGGTTCATCGTATTTAACAAACCTGTTGAAACAGCAACCAGCGAATTGGATTTGGACGGGCCCGTGGCAAAAGCATTCACGTCAGCGCTTTCGTAAATTCCCACTTCAGGCATGCCAGGAAGGTGTGCCGCGCGGGCCAGGCGATGAACGGTTTCTAAAATCTCACGCTCTTGACCTTGAGAGGATTGAGGATCAATCATTTTTAAGCCCATGGATCTTTTCGCCATGAATTTAGAAATCATTAAAGAGATAAACGCTCCACCTGTTCCCCACACGCAGCTCATAAGAAGGAGCGGCATGTAGCCCGTCGACGGTGTTGCCGATCCGAAAACAAAATAACTGATAATAGAAGCGATCACAGACACTGTGAGCATCACGAAAATATTTACCAACCCAAAGAAAAACGCTCCACGCATAAAACCCATAGAACCTCCGTTAAGAGATATTATGAGCATTGCCGGGATAACAGCAAGGTACGGACACACTTTTGGGACTCATTGCATAAATTTTTATCTAAATTAGGGAAGGCTTCTTTTTAAGACACGTCCATCCTTGGACTCGCTCGCAGCTCGAAACATCCTGTTTGCGAGAGGTCTTAAAAAGAAGCCTTCCCTAATTTAGATAAAAATTTATGCAATGAGTCCCAAAAGTGTGTCCTTACCTTGCTTCTTCTTTGTGGGCACGGAGCGAGCTATGCTCGCGAACGAGCACCGAAGGCGCCTTGCCCCTTGCCGTACCTTGCTTACGCTTTGACCTTTTCGGGGGTCTTTTTGCTTTTTGGGGTGGGGGTGTCGAACTGGGCCTCGACTTTTTCCTCGCCCGTTGGGTCTTTTATTACCACGAAGTGCACGTGGCCGCCTTGTTTGAGGCGACCAAAAAGCAATTCGTCGGTGAGGAGGTCTTTGAGTTGTTTCTGAATGGTGCGGGCCATGGGGCGGGCGCCATACAGAGGATCGAAGCCTTTTTTCGCCAGCAATGCGTTCACCTCGGGAGCGATGTCCATGGTGACGGTTTTTTCTTTCAGCTGCTCTTTGAGTTCAAAGAGGAATTTCTCCACAACTTGTTTTATGATCTCTTCGTTGAGGCCGGCAAAATAAACGATGTCGTCCAAACGATTTAAAAATTCAGGAGCGAAGTGTTGCTTAATTGATTCTACAGAAACACTCACCTGCGTCTTTGCCGACAAGCCAATTTGCGACTTCAAAGCATCTTTGGCGCCGCAGTTGGTGGTCATTACAATGATGGCATTGCTAAAATGCGCCACTTGGCCGTGGGGATCTGTCAGCGTGCCGTTATCAAAAACCTGCAACAGTACATTGATCAGATCGGGATGGGCTTTTTCGATCTCGTCGAGTAGCAAAACGCAATAGGGTGTTTTTTGCACCGACGTTGTGAGGAGACCGCCCTCTTCGAAACCCACGTAGCCAGGAGGCGAGCCGATCAACCGGGCCACGGCATGTTTTTCCATGTATTCGCTCATATCAAAACGAATTAGTGGAATGCCTAAGTGATGGGCCAGCTGATTGCAGATTTCGGTTTTACCAACCCCCGTTGGACCGGCAAATAAAAACGAACCGATGGGTTTGTTCTTTCGACCCAGGCCGACGCGATTGTTTTTAAGCGCATTCACCAAACTTTTGATGGCGTTGTCTTGCCCAAAGATTAACGACTTCAAACGCAGTTCTAAGTTGCGCAGCTTTTCGTTTTCATCCGACGACACGGATTGCAGAGGAATCTGCGCCATTTTGGAAACCACTTTTTCCACTACCGCGGTGCTAATGGACGGTTCTATATCCACATTGTGGGCTTTTTGCAGTCGCAAATAAGCACCGGCTTCGTCCATAATATCGATGGCTTTGTCGGGAAGTTTTCGGTCGTAAAGATGCTTGCTGGAAAGTTTAACGATATGTTGGAGTACATCGTCACTGTAGCTGACCTGGTGATAATCCTCGTAATTTTTTTTGAGGCCCTTTAAAATTTCAACCGTTTGCTCAAGTGTTGGCTCGTGAATATCAATGGTTTGAAAACGACGGGAGAGGGCGCGGTCTTTATCGAAGTGCTGGCGGAATTCTTTGTACGTGGTGGCACCAATGCAGCGAACTTTTCCTTTAGCCAAGTAAGGCTTTAATAAATTGGCTGCGTCTAATGAGTGTCCACTGGTGGAGCCTGCGCCCACAATAGAGTGGATCTCGTCGATAAATAAAATGGCAGATGGAATCTTTTCGAGTTCATTGAGCAAGGCCTTGATGCGCTCTTCAAAATCGCCGCGGTACTTAGAGCCCGCAAGCAGAGAGCCCATATCGAGATTGTAAACAACGGCATTCTCGAGCGGCGATGGCACCTTTTTTTGCACAATCTTTAAGGCAAGGCCATCGGCGATGGCCGTTTTTCCCACGCCGGGTTCGCCGAGCAGGAGGGGGTTGTTTTTAGTTCGTCGACAGAGCGTTTGCATCACTCGTTCCATAACATCTTCGCGGCCCACCAATGGGTCGATTTTTCCGTTCTCGGCGAGAACATTTAAATTTACAGCAAACTGTTCCAAAGCGGATTTAGTTTTTGCCGCGGCGGTGTCGGAGGGCGCGTCGCCCGTTTTGATATTTATAGTTAAAGCTTTTCTGAGATTATGAGTTACGTGACGAATAATATTTACTTGCTCGAGTTCGTACTTCTTCAAAAAAAACACAGCATGCGACTGTTCTTCCTCAAACATGGCAATCAAAAGGTTTTCCACTTGCACTTGTGTTTTGCCGGCGCTTTGCACCTGAATGATACAGCGTTGAAGCAGGCGATGGGACGCCAGCGTGAATTCAGGATTTTTTTTCGGTTTGTCCACGTGGGTGAGCTTGAGATTCATAAACTCCACAAGATCGTTGGTGAGCTTTTCTTGCGGGACCTGAAAGTGCTGCAACACCTGCTGAATCACCGGCTGTTGCATCAACGACAACATCAAATGTTCCAAGGTCACAAATTCGTTTTTGTACTGGTGACAGTAATGGATCGCCTGATTTAAAACGTGCTCAACTTGTGGGCTTAGCATGTTAGGACTCCTTTTCTATGACCGATTGCAGAGGGTGCTTGTTCTGTTGGGCGTACGTGTTCACAATGTGCATCTTGGTTTCGGCGGTTTCAAAATTAAAAACCCCGGCAATTCCTCGACCGTCTTTATGCACTTGTAACATAATGTTTTCGGCCTCTTCCTTGGTCTTTTGAAAAAACTTTTGCAAAATATGCGTCACAAAATCCATGGGTGTGTAATCGTCGTTGAGCAAAAGGACTTTGTAGAGAGCCGGCTCTTGAGTTTTGACCCTGTCTAAAACCTGCGTCGATCCTTGATTGTTGTCTTGAGTGTCGTCTTGATTATTAACTTGTTGGCTCATTCCTAGAATGTAACAAATTTTTGCTTCATTGTATCGAAAATAGACATTTCGTTGGTTCATTGGCGCGGCTAGACCATTGGCGGGACGCCCAAAAAAGAGAACGAGACGAAAAAAATGCCGAGCGAGACACAAAATAAAGTTAATTTTATTTTTATCTCATTGAAGTTGTTTTGATTTTTGCTAACCTGATCGTGCATAAAAACAAAAAAAGAACCAAGACGGTTTTTAAACGGAGGACGTATGTTAAAAAATAATAAAGGTTTCTCGCTCATCGAGCTGATGGTGGTTGTGGCCATTATCGGAATTCTAGCGAGCTTTGCAATTCCGCAGTACGCGAGCTTTCAATCGCGCGCACGCCAAAAAGAAGGGCAGACATTGCTAGGGTCGTATTTCACTGCAATGAAATCAACAGAAGCGGATGGCGGCGTACTTTGGGCCAATTTCGTGACTGCGGGTTTTGCCCCAACTGGTCAATTACACTATCGCATCGATACTGCAGGACAAGCCATTCCTCTTGGGGGTGCTTATCCGGCAAACGGAGCTCCTTTTCTTGCAGCTTGTATCACTACGGGGCCTAACGCTCCTGCACCGCCTACGTGCAACGCTGCTACTTCATCGTGGACAGGTACAGCCGTTGTTGCTGCCGGTCCGTATGTAGCACAGTGGCAAGAAGTTGCTCCCGTGGGTTCGTTTTATCCTGCAGCCGGAGTTGCAGCTTGCGCTCGGTTGTCGGCTACAGCAGTTCTTGCGACTTTCAGAGCTTGTGCCGGCGCTGTCATTCGCAGTAACGGTGCCGCGGATATCGACACTTGGTCCATTACTGAGACCAAAACGTTGCTCAACGTAAACAGTGGTGTGAACTAATATTTTTTTGGACGGCGCTATTTATTTAGCGTCGTCTTAATCTTTCTATGATGATTATCAAATCTTATTTTTCATTAAGCCTCCTGCTCTTAGTGTGTGTTCTGCTGCAATGGAACTCAGTTTCCGTGCAGGCGAAGCCTCAGTTTCTGCGACCTCCTGAAGCCATAAAATATTTCACCCTCGGCTACCACGATATGTTCGCCAGTGTTTTGTGGATACGGGCTTTACAAAACTTTGATTACTGTGAGGGTGGCAAATACTCAGATGCCGACTACGTTCCGCCGTTAGCAGACGCAAAAAACAAACTCCAGGGTGTGTTGCTGCGTAAACTGAAGGCATCTAAGTGCGACAAGGGCTGGGTCTACAGCATGCTGAACGTGCTCACAGAAATTCAACCAAAGTTCAAAATTGCCTACGACGTTGGAGCGCCTTTTTTAAGTGTCGCGGTGGATGACCGCGAGGGCGCACGTTTGATGTTTGAAAAAGGTCTTAAACAATACCCGGAAGATTGGCGTTTATCCTACGCAGCTGGCTACCACTACCTTTGGGAGATGCAGGATCCTGATCGATCGGTGGCGCTCCTGTTCCAATCTTTGAAAAGTGGAGGGCCAGCCTACCTACCGTCACTTATTGCCGGCCTGTATACAGAATTAGGGCAGGCCCAGTATGCCTATGAAATTTTGGTCGACGCCCTTAAAAAGGGTCCACCAAAAGAAGTGGAAGAGCGGATCAAAAATCGACTCAAAGAAGTAGAAGCCGTGCTTAAGGCGAATAAAAAATAGAGCTCTCAATAATTCACCTTGACCATTTTGCGTTTAGACTCAATTTTAGCGAGTCATGTCACAAGATTATTATCAAACCTTAGGTGTAGATCGAAACTCGTCTGCGGACGAGATTAAAAAGGCTTATCGCAAGCTGGCCATGAAATATCATCCGGACAAAAACCCCGGGGATAAGGCCGCTGAAGATAAATTTAAAGAGGCGTCTGAAGCCTACAGTGTCCTCAGCGATGCTGATAAAAAAAGCAGATACGATCGCTTTGGCCATGCTGGCGTTCAAGGACCTGGCGGCGGTGGATATAATCAGGGCTTCGATAATGTGGAAGATATATTCTCGAGCTTTTCCGATATTTTTGGCGATTTTTTTGGCGGCAACATGGGCGGCGCTCGGCGCGGCGGCGGATCGCGTCAACGGCGCGGGGCCGATTTGCGTTATATGCTCGAAGTGAACCTGGCTGAGGTGATTTCGGGCGCCGAAAAGGAATTGGAATTTGATTCCGAAAAATCCTGCGGGGTTTGCTCGGGAAATGGCTCCGAACCCGGCAAGCAGCCGGAAGTTTGTCCCACTTGCGGTGGCACTGGTCAGGTTGTGAGCTCCCAGGGATTTTTCTCGGTGGCCACCTCGTGTCCGGCGTGCCGAGGCAACGGAAAACTCATCCGCCATCCTTGCAAGTCTTGCAAAGGCAAAGGGCGCACCATGGAGGATCGCAAAATTCGCGTCACCATTCCCAAGGGCGTGGCCACGGGGACTCGCTTGCGAATTTCTGGTGAAGGTGAGGGCGGCTACATGGGCGGTCCTTCCGGCGATCTCTATGTTGAAATTCGCGTGCGCGATGACGCTCGTTATGAGCGCCAGGGCGACGATCTGTATGGAGCCCTCGAAATTTCCTATGTGCAGGCTCTTTTAGGTGCTGAGGTCGAAGTCGACACCATGGACGGTCGCAAAAAAATCACTGTTCCTCCGGGCACGTCCCAGGGGCAACTCTTAAAAATGAAGGGTTTAGGCATCCCGCACATTCGCGGTGGAAACCGCGGCGATCTTTGTTGGGGCATTAAGATTTTAATACCCAAAAAGCTCAGCAAGGATGAGGAGAAGCTTTTGCGCGAGATCGCCAAGAGTCGCGATGAGGCTGTGCTCGATAAGAAGGGCTTTTTTGGGGCCTAACGGTTAGTGGACCTTGACGGCAGCAATTGGGCCACCATATTTAGTTTGTAAATCATGAAGGAGACATCAAATGGGTAAAATTATCGGAATCGACTTAGGAACAACTAACTCCTGCGTATCTGTAATGGAGGGCGGCGAAGCCAAAGTTCTGGTGAACGAAGAGGGAGCGCGAACGACGCCTTCAATTCTTGCGTTCAAAGACGGTGACCGTCTTGTTGGGCAAATTGCAAAGCGCCAGGCTGTCACCAATCCTACAAATACTATTTATTCGGCAAAACGTTTTATCGGCCGTCGTTTTCAGGAAGTTCAAGAAGAGATCAAAAAAGTTCCTTACACGGTTGTGCAAAAAGGCAATGATATTGGTTTTCAGGTGATGGAAAAGGGTCAGCAGAAAACTGTTTCTGCCGAAGAAGTGGCAGCAACGGTTCTCGCAAAACTTAAAAAAGTAGCCGAAGACTATTTGGGTCAAGAAGTGACCGAAGCAGTTGTTACGGTTCCTGCGTACTTTAACGATGCGCAACGACAAGCGACCAAAGATGCGGGCCGCATTGCCGGCCTCGATGTAAAGCGCATTATCAACGAGCCCACAGCGGCCGCTTTGGCCTACGGTTTTGATAAAAAACAAGAGCAAAAAATCGTCGTTTACGATTTGGGTGGCGGAACGTTTGATGTTTCGGTTCTCGAAGTGGGCGACAGTATTGTGGAAGTTAAATCCACCAACGGCGATACGCACTTGGGTGGCGATAACTTTGATGAAGTGATTTTGGATTGGATGATCGAAGAATTTAAAAAAGACCAAGGCGTCGATTTGAAAAACGACAAAATGGCTCTTCAGCGCCTCAAAGAGGGCGCCGAAAAAGCGAAGATCGAACTCAGTTCTTCCATGGAAACCGAAATCAATCTTCCGTTTATTACGGCAGATGCAACGGGTCCAAAACATTTAATGATGAAAATTTCGCGCGCTAAGTTTGATCAGCTAACAGACAAATTGGTGCAGAGAACTCTTGAGCCATGCAAAAAAGCCATGGCAGATTCTGGTTGGACAACCAACGATATCGACGAAGTGATTTTGGTTGGTGGATCAACGCGGATTCCGGCTGTGCAAAAAGCAGTAAAGGATTTCTTTGGCAAAGAACCAAACCGTTCAGTGAACCCTGATGAAGTTGTGGCCATGGGTGCTGCGATTCAAGGTGGAGTTCTGGCCGGCGACGTGAAAGATGTTCTTCTTTTAGATGTAACGCCTCTCTCTCTCGGTTTAGAAACTTTGGGCGGCGTGATGACTCGTTTGATCGAGCGCAATACGACAATTCCTGTAAAGAGATCGCAGGTGTTCTCGACAGCCTCCGACAATCAGACCAGTGTTGAAGTGCATGTGCTCCAAGGCGAACGTGAAATGGCCTCGGGCAACAAATCACTGGGACGTTTTGAACTTGTGGGAATGCCACCGGCACCCCGCGGAGTTCCGCAAATCGAAGTGACTTTTGATATCGATGCTAACGGGATTTTGAATGTGTCTGCAAAAGATATGGGCACAGGTAAAGAGCAGGCGATCCAAATCAAAGCGCGCTCTGGTTTGACTGAAGAAGAAATCCAAAACATGGTGAAAGATGCCGAGATGAATGCCGAGGCGGATAAGCAGAAAAAAGAAGTGATCACTTCCAAAAACGAACTCGACAATATGATTTATCAAACGGAGAAGTTGATCAAAGACAACGAAGCCAAGCTTCCTGCGGATGATGTGAAGGCCGCGCAAACTGAACTGGAAGAATCTAAAAAGTTAGTTTCTAAAGGAACAGATGCACCGTTAAACGATTTAAAAGCCCAGTTTGAAAAGCTGCAAACCATTACACAAAAAATGAGCGCAGAACTTTACAAGCAGGCACCGCCTCCCGGCGCAGCAGGAGCTGATGCCACACAAGCCTCAGATGCCCCCGGCGACGCCCCCAAAGGCGGCGACGACGTCATCGACGCCGACTACAAAGACGTCAACTAAAAGGTACCAAGTACCTTTTCCGGCAACGTATTCGAATTGAGGATGAATAGGGATCTATTCATCCTTTTTTTTATGTGGGTGACCTCGAGGATTGCAATACTCTCGAATATGCCTCTGTTTAGAAGTTCTTCTTGTTTTAACAAACGAATACGGCTGCAAAATTTTACAGTTAGTTTTAATGTCAAATCACTATCATCTGGTTATTCATACGCCTCAAAAAAATCTGAGTACATGTATGCTTTATTTCCATCGGGAGGTTGCCAAACGCGCAAATTTTGAGTCCGAACGGATCAATCACTTTTTTGGCGGGAGATACAAATGGTGTGTGATCTCACAAGAGAACCATTTTTTTAATACCGTTAAATATGTTTTTCGAAATCCGGTGGAGGCGGGAATCTGCTTTAAAGTTGAGGATTACGCCTACTCTTCTTTAAAATATAGACACGCGCTTTTTCAATTGTCAGATTTCTTCTACGACCAAACAAAAACCCTCGAGGTCGACTTAGCTTGGCTAAATCATGGATTTCATTCGCCGCAAAAAGAAGCAATTAAAGTGGCATTGAAAAAGCGGTACTTCAAAATTCCCAAGGATCAAAATCGAGAGACCGTGATCCTCGAGCCATCTCCGATTATTAGAAAAGATTATAACGCTTTGCCGCCGGTAAAGGTACTTGCAAGGGGACTCTAGCGCCTACGGCGCTCGTTCACGAGCGAAGCTCGTTCCGGTCCCGTACCTTTTAGAAGTCGTAGGCGGCGCCGATGCTGAGGCTGCTGAAGGATTTGCTGAGCTCGAGGCCGAGTTCCGCAACAGCATGACATACTTTGTGATCGGGGTGAGTCCACTCGGTTCCGAGGGCCAAGCGCGACGAAAAGAACGTGTCGTCTTTATTGGAATTCATCGCGATGGGAAGTCCTAGGTAAGGAACAATGCGCCCGTATTTGGTCTCGATGCCCTTACTGATAAAAGGCATGGCGGTAATGCTGGTTTGTGAGTACGCATCCGTGTCGATGTAGCTAATTCCGCCGCGTACACCGATGGCTGGTTGTTTTTCGTAATCGGGAATGGGAACCCATTTTAAAAAGGCGCCGAGCATGACATCCAATTCGCCGGTACCGATTTCGAAGTCAGTTTGCAGTTCGTCATTGAGTCCATACGTAAGGCGGGCATTAAGGTTGAGTCCGTCGATGGGATTGTCAAAAATACTTTCTAAATAAGGCAATACCTGAAAGGTTTCTGGTTGGAGCAGATCACCACTGGTCATTAGACTTTGGTAAGCACTTGCGCTGAAGGAACTACATAAAATAAGGACAACTATCAATTTTTTCATAAACTTATTCATAACCACTCTCCCTGACTCGACCATTGTAGTGGGACGAGTTGCAAAAATAAAGTCTATTCTCTGAATCCGTCTTAATTTGCCCCTCAATGAAACCGATAGAGAACTATGGTGTTGAGAGTCAATTTTGTATTATTATTGCTGTTGTTTTCGACATCTTCTTTTGCGGAGAACTGTCTGTGTCCGCAATTCCAATGTGAGCCTTGTCAGCGTCTGATTCTGTTGGGTGTGGAAGACGTCAAGTGTGGAGCCACTGGTAAGGGCTCGTGCAATAAATATATTTGCGAAAACGTGGACAATTTTTTCCAGTGTTTAGCTGGCGAAAGTCCGGTGCATGCATCTCCTAAAGATTTTATGAGTCGATTGACCGAACCACAAGATCCCGCCGAAAAAAAACCTCAAGCCATCGATTTTAAAAAAATTTCCGAGACGGCTGAGATCAATTTACAAAATGACGAGGTCGCCCCCGCAGTTAAAAAACAAGTTTCGCCAAAAATAAAAGACGAGCCCGTGCGCACTCTCGCTTCCATGCTGCCAAAGCCTCAGCCGATTTCCTTTCAAGTCACTTCGGTGTATGGAAAAGTGGAAATCAATCGTAAGAATTTAAAAAAACCAGTGCCTGTTCAATCCTCGTTTTCGATAAAAGCCCGCGACAAAAGTGAAATCAGCATTGCCGGCGCTAAAAGTCATTTTACAGTAAAGATGACAGCAGGCAGTGAGTGGTCGGCGCGCACGGACGACGACGTCTTGTGGTTGGATTTAAAGAAAGGCGACATTGTTGTCTCTCTCAAAAAAACACAACTTGTGCATGCCGTGGATGCAGGATTGTGGCGCTTGGCGAAGCGCGAAGGTGTGTTTGGCGTAAGTGTGCAGCAAAATGTCTATAGCATTCTTAACGACGAGGGACCCGGCTACTTGCGGCGCAATGAGTTGATATCCACAGCTCAGTTGATAGAGCCCAAAAAATTAATCCAACTAAGTTCAGACGATGGAATTTTGGCAGTGAAGGACACTCAGCAAGCACCAGCGGCGAAGAACCGGTTTGAAATGCCAATAAATAGGCAGTCCAGCCACCGAGGGGTGGCCAGCAGTGAAAAATCCAGTCAAGAACTGTGTGCTTTGCCAGCAGGTCATTTTGAAAGTTGCGCCTGGAAATGTTTTGGCTCCAGTGGAAAAGGTAATGCAAAAGATAAAAAGTGTGGACAAGCTAAGAACTCGCAATGTATTCGATTTACATGCTCAGCGGATGGGCTTTGGAAGTTGCCGACCACGGCCACTCCCACGGAATGTGCCGCAGATACAGTGAGGGTTGGAGTGTGTCAGTAATTAAAAATTCCCATGTGCTAATTACCGGAGCGTCCCGGGGTATCGGTCGCGCTTTAGCGGTGAGCTTTGCGCGAAAGCAAGCGCACATCATCATCACTCTTCGCAGTCCAGACTCAGAACTCGAAAAAGAGCTCACAACGTGTGGAGCTCTTTCGGTAAAAACCATTCTCGTCGATTTTTCGAGTAAAAAAGGTGTGGATGAGTTTTGTAAAACGATTGAGTCTACGCAACAGCCCGTGGATATTTTAGTGAACAATGCTGGTTTACTGACCGGTGGTTTGCTCGAAAAGCAAAACCTCAACGACATTTACGCCATGATTCAAGTGAATCTGTTGGCGGTGATTCAATTGTGTCACTTTTTTATTCCTCGAATGATCAAGGCGGGAAGAGGCAAAATCGTTAACAATGCCAGCGTGTCGGGAAAGATGTTTATTCCTTGCGCAAACACCTACGCGGCTGCCAAGGCCGGTGTTGTGGCGCTTACCGAAAGTTTACAAGGTGAGCTGTCGGGGACGCCGGTTACCACGCTGCTATTAATCACGCCCGGTGTAAAAACCGACATGTACGATAAAATTTCAACGGACTACGGAGATAATCTCGATCTCTCTTTTTTGAGTTCCATTCCAGCCTCTGAGTGGGCACAAAAAGTGGTGAATGCGGTGGAAACAGATCAGCCCCATCTTTACCCTTCGGGGATGACCTCGGTGGGAGTCTTTGTGGCTCACCATATGCCTGCGCTTTTTCGAAAAATAGTGCTCAAAAAATTTAAAAGAACAGCCCTGTCTCCGAAGTGACATTCTCGTTGCCTGACGGCGCGAACCCCTCCATACTAAATAAACAACAAGGAGACCGCTATGGCTAAAACTAAAAAGAAAAAAAAGAGCAACCGTCTGCATGCCAAGAGAATTCTTAAAAAGAAAAGAATGATCAAAGCAAAACAACGCAGCAAAAAATAAAGCGTAAATGCAGACTCGGGAAATCAAAACAGATTCCTTTCATTGGGTGGATATCACCGACCCAACGGCTGCGGATCTGGAAAAAATTGGTAAACAATTTTCTTTGGATGCCACAGCAATACATGACTGTATGGAGCCCGAGCATCTGCCCAAACACGAGATACTCAACGACGTGCATTTTGTTATCCTGCGGGCCTACGACTTCGAAGCTGATCGAAAATCCGACTCCGTGCAGACCATCACCACAAAAGTCGCCATCTTTATCTCGCAACAGTTTTTGATCACTATTCATCGTCAAGAACAGCCGTATATTCGCGAGCTTTTTGAAAAAACGCAAAATGAAAGCAAAGACAAAATTTTTTCTACGTTTGCACTAGCCAACGAGATTATTTATCGAGTGACGAAAACCTACGAAGTTGCTCTGCACGGAATGTACAAACTTTTTGATTCCTTTGAACAAGATGTTTTTAATAAGAATAAAAAAGTAAAATTGGTCCAGAGTTATCTTTTAAAACGTCGAATCAATATTATGCGACGAGTGCTGAGCTTAATGAAGGAGCCGATCCTTGGTCTGATGATAGCGTCACCTCCGAAATGCCGACAAGACTACAAAAATACCAAAGAGTTTGTCGATAAAATGTCCTATCAAACGGACGTGGTGCACGATAACCTCGTGTCTCTGTTGTCGCTGCAAATTTCTCTCGCTTCGCAGCTCACCAACGAAGCTTCGCACAAGACCAGCGAAGTCATGCGCACGTTAACCATTGTTTCGATCTTTTTTATGCCACTTAATTTTTTGGCAGGTATTTATGGAATGAATTTTCCGTGGATGCCATTTTTAAACGACCAAATCGGCTTTTGGATCATTCTTATCGTGATGATCGCAAGCACTATGGGTGTTTACAGTTGGTTTAACCAAAAAGGCTGGTTGCAATCTAAGGATTAGGGACGTTGGATTTTTTTTCTTCTTCCTGTTCTTTTTGGATCTGGAGTGCTTTTTTGCCGGTCATTCCCACCCACTCAGGAAATAGGATCGAAATCACCACGTAACAAATTGTAAAAAAAATCACTAAGCCAATGATTACCCAGCTCAACAGGAACTCCTAAAAGTAGTATCTAGCGCCAATTCCAATATCCAAATCGCCATCCACATCGGGTACGATTAAAAACGATGGACCGATCTCGGCAAAAACTCCAAAACGTGTGGTGGCTGGCACCCACTCAAATCCCAGGAGCGCCCGGATAAAAACGCCCGTGCCAGAATCATCCCTTCTTCGATCGCAACCGAAGCGGCCGCAATCGTAGGAGTCGTCCCAGAAACTAATTCCTGCACCACCACCAATGTAACCTGTGGTTTCACGGCCAAACTGGGTGGTTGAACCAAAAACGCCGCGAGCATGCCACAGGTAATCGGCATAGATCGCCACATCGTCACTTCCCGAAAAACCCAAACCAAAATCCACCGCACTTTGCTCGTCGAGCCAAACTTTGCCAGTCGCCGAGACCATGCTTCCAATCATCAAACCCGCGCCAAAGTCAGACGGGGGAGCTGCGAATGCCGCAGGTGCGTTTGTCAAAATCAACATGAAGAGGAGAAGTAAAATTGTTTTCATTGTTTGATGGTAACGGGCGGTGACCAGCGGGTCAAGGCGGCTAGGAAATATGTTCGGCCAAAGCCGCAAGCAGACGAGAGGAATTGATCGGCTTCGTGAGATAATCGTGACAGCCGCTGGCGATGCTGCGTTCGCGATCTTCCTTCATGGCGTTGGCGGTCAAGGCAATGATCGGTTTGTTGTAGCCAGCAGCCCGCAAGGTTTTGGTCGCTGTGTAACCGTCCATGATCGGCATTTGGATATCCATAAGAATCAAATCAAAATCGTCTTTTAACGCTTTCTCAACACCCATGGCGCCGTTGGCCGCACTGTCTACGTTAACGCCGGCCTTGGTGAGGTAAAATCGCAATAAAATTTGATTCTCTTCGCTGTCATCTACCACCAAAATATGTTTGCCGCGAAGATTCTCCACCGATCCATTCGTCAGAGTCTTTTCAGTTTTCGTCAGTTGATTCTTTGCGATATTTGTCTCGCTGATTGTCGCTACAAAAGCCGATCCTTGATTGAGGGTGGTGGTTTCTAAGATCACATCGCCTTCCAGGATTTGCGCCAGCCGTTTTGAAAGCACTAAGCCAAGTCCGGTGCCTCCATACTTGCGCGTGGTGGACTGGTCGGCCTGCGAAAAAAGTGTAAACAACTTCTTTCTTTGCTCTTGATCTAAACCAATGCCGGTGTCAGTGACACGAAACTGCCAAGTGTTGTTATGAAACGAGCAGGTCACTGTGATTTCGCCTTGGTGGGTGAAGCGGAGAGCGTTGCTGATCAGATTCATCAAAATTTGTTGCAGGCGGACTCGATCGGAAAAAATAGTGAGAGGTGCTGCGGGATCGATAAGAAATCGCATTGTATTACCACGCTCCTTAGCTTGCAGTTGAAACAGAATCTGCAGCTCGTCGATCAATTCTTGCAGCGGGAAAGTCGAGCTATCCACTTCCAGATGTCCAGACTCAACTTTAGAAATATCGAGAATGTCGTTGATGATACGACTCAAATTCTTCCCGGTACGCTCGATGACCTCCAGGTAATTTGTGCGATCTGCGGCACTCATCTCTGGGTCCTTCAGAGCCTCGGCGAATCCTAAGATAACTCCTAAGGGTGTGCGGATTTCGTGGCTCATATTGGCAAGAAATAGCGACTTGAGTTGGTTTGCGCTTTCAGCCTCTTTCCGTTCGCCAATATTTTTTTTGAGATCCTCGATCATGTTGTTTACCGAGCGCGCGAGCTGTCCCAGTTCGTCATTCGAGCGAACCGTTGCGGGTTGCGAGAAATTGCCCTGGCCCACAGCGTTTGTTGTTTGCATGAGTTCTTTCAGCGCGACGCTCAGGTTTTTTCCAAAACGAAAGGTCAAATACAAGCCCGTGCTTTCGATGGTGAGAACCGTCAATATCAGGATCCACATTAATACACTCTCAAGCCAGCGCGAACCAGCACCGAGGGATTCAGAAAAAGCATTCTCCAGCTTGCTTACTTCGGTATTAATTTCCGAAACCCGGCTCAGGCTTTTTCGCAAGCGTTCGCGATCGAAACTTCCATTTTGAATTTCTTGATGAATATTATCTGACACCCTGATCAACTCATCCATCAAAGCATCTGCGCCTGTCCAGGCCACAATGGCATCGCTAATGTAACTGATACGATGAAAGCGGCGAAGTAGATGAATCATGCCGTCAATGTCGCTTGGGTGGCTCCCTCCCTGGATAAATCCTTTTTTTACAGTTTCGTAGTCGAATGTGGGTTTCATCAGTTCGAGGCGCGAAAGACGATCCCCGTGGGGGACCTCGAGGTGTTTATAAAACTCTTTGGAATATTGCTCATCTTGATAAATTGCATACAAATACAAAGATTAAATCGCATTTTTTTGCGATTTTGACCAAACTCCCTCGGCGTTCACGAAAGCGCGTACGGCGGAAAGGGTGTTCATAGCAAAAAGCAGAGTGAAGAGTTCCAGCGCGATAAGGATGGCCATTAGTCCGACCACTGCATACAATTTTTTCGAAACTGAAAGATCTCGCCACAATGTCTTCATAGATATATCCCTAACTGGTTAAGATATCCCGAACCAGAATACAGCTGAAGTGGAGATTTCTTGACACAACTAGTGGGACCCTCCGGAGTCCTTACAAATCCAATCTTCAAGCTCTTCGCGTTTTTGCATTGTATCTTTGTAACCCAGATCGACTAACGGTTTTGTAAAACTTGGATGAAAAAGCAAATAGCTCGATAGGTCAGCGGTGTCTTGCCGAGAGCCTAAGCCATCCATTAAAAACTGCAGCACCCTTGGAAAGCCCTGTTGCGAACAACTTTCGGCAACTTTTGCGATGTCCTGCGAGGGTCGAATGAGCTGGTAATCGAGGGCTGAGTAGTCCGAACGTTTCGTTTGAATGGATCGATGCACGCTTTGGATGATTTCGTTCACCAGCTCCAAGCGTTCCAGATCCAAATCAATGTTGTCGAAAAATAGGGCATTCAGCATGGAGCCCGCAACTTTTGCCACGCCGGGTTCTGATAAAAAAACAGTGGGGTCGGCTGTAGGTTGATCGTCAGGTGGATCGTCATTTATGGGTTGGTATCGCACACCCACCATTAAGATTTTTTGTGCCCCTTGATGGATGACAGACGACGACGGTGCCGTGTTGCGAAACCCTCCGTCGGCGAAGTATTGATTTTTTATCTTCGTGAGAGGAAACAGCATAGGGATCGAACACGAGGCGAGAATATGCGAAGCGCCAATGGTCTCGTGCACGGAGTGCCTGTTGGAACGCTTCCATGAGGGACTATTGCCCTGAACAAAAGAGACAGTCTTTGACGTGTTAAAACAATAGGCCGTACAGGATAACGACTGGATAATGTTTTGCTCAATGTTTTCTTGAATCTGCTGAAAATGGATTTTTTTATTGAGCAAAGAAATTAAAGGGGTGGCGTTTAGGAGATACTGAGCCAACTTCTTCTGAAACAACGACCCAAAACTCAAATCGCGGATCCATTTCGCGCTATTTTTGCTAAGGCTCAGTAGATCCGTGCGGTATATTTGTTCGGGAGTGATCTCTTGCCAAATTTTTGCCAGCTGTTCTCCAGAAAATTCCAAGTCGGTGGCCTGGGAGGCGCTAAAAGCGGCATTAATGGCGCCAGCGCTGGTGCCTGACCAGATTTTAAAGGGATTTTTGTCGCCCAGAAGACTTCGTTTTTTAAGAATTTGGCCAAGGGCCATCAGCACTCCGGCCTGATAACTTCCCCGTGCTCCGCCACCGTGCAGATTGATTCCTATTGTTTTCATGGATTTTAGAATAAAGGCTAACCCGAGAGCTGTAAAGGGAGCGGCCCTTGAAAGTGCCGAATTTCGGCAGTTGTCTACTTTATAACAGTAATAACCCAATCGTGCGACCCCGGCGCGGCCTCGTTATTGCTTTGTTAATGCTTATGCAAAACAAGACTTTTATTAAGAGTTTAATCTTAACTGGAATTTTATCGACTTTTGTACCTGCGCACTCAGCAGCTCCCATGCAGACAACGAGAGAGGTTTTTCCGCTAACAAAAATACCTTTCAATCAACAGCGACCCCTGCCAACGGAGCAGCTGTCGGAAAAAAGTTGGAATGAGCTCAAGGCAAAAGTTTTAAACGATTTTAGCAATCGTCTGAGTGGTGAGTTTAAAATTTCTGACGGCTTGCGCGAGCGGGCTGAATTTTGGTTTGATATTTACACCCGATATGGCGAAGCCCATCACGTGATCCATCATATGCGCTTTCCGTGGATTGTGTTCGAAGTTGTCGACGCCACAGATTTAGTTCGTCACAGCAAAGGACCGCTTTGGCTCCGCCGGG
>JANPLN010000038.1:0-35562 GCA_031426555.1 Bdellovibrionales bacterium
CCGCCGCCGCCACCACCGTAACCGCCGCCTCCGCCACCGCTACGACTTTCTTGTGGACGAGCTTCGCTGATTTTTAAAGCGCGACCGCCAAAATCCTGTCCGTTCAAAGACTCGATAGCTTTCATAGCTAGTTCTTCTGAATTCATCTCAACAAAGGCAAACCCTTTGCTCCGACCAGTTGCGCGGTCGCTGATGATTTTTACGCTATCGACATTTCCAACTTTCGTGAAAGCTTCTGTTAAAGCTTCTTCGGTTGCTGAAAAAGGAAGATTTCCTACATACAATTTATTACCCATGATTCCTCACTACTTTTCCTATTAATTAGGATTCTATTTTTCACTTTTTACCGGAGTCCTCGAAGACCCCTTACCTCAGCAAAAAGCGGGGCCAGAGTATCAGAGGTCATTTGAAAGGGAAAGTATTTTTTGCCAGATATTTACAAGCTTTTTAGGTAGCCCCAGAGATACTGACCAGCGGAAATCAGGCTCAAAACCAGGCTGGCCCAAAGCCCCCAGTAGCCAATCCATTGTCCAGAAAGTGGCCCTACGGATTCGTAAATGAGGATAGCCGGGATGGCCACCATTTGCAGCGCGGTTTTCCATTTTCCTAAGGATCCTGCGGAGATAATCTTTCCCTCCGAGGCGGCAAACGACCGCAGACCATTGATAATTATATCGCGGTTTAACAGCACAACTACCAGCAAGGCTTCGATGCGACCCAGTGGAATTAATAAAATCAACACCGTGGAAACTAAAAACTTATCGGCGATGGGGTCGAGGAGTCGTCCCAGGTTTGATTCCACTTTGTATTTACGGGCAAAGTACCCATCGAGCCAATCGGAGAGCGATGCGAGAATAAACAGTCCCGCCGAAAACCAGTTCCACAAAGGCGGTGCCATTAATATAAGAGCCACGATAAAAGGCACGGACAGAATCCGAAACAGGGTCAGCCAAAGTGGGAGTTGTTTTTTCCAGTAGGGAAGCGCGTTCATCGAAACAATCTACCGGAGAGCCTTGCGGTCTGTCCATAGACATTTGCAGCCATTCCGTTGATAATTAGGAATGAGTTTCTTCGTCTTCGCGGTTTTTTCTATGTGCCTCACTTTCGGTCATGGTGCCGAGACGGAGTGGTGGCTTAAGCCAAGCACGCAAAAAAGAATTCGCGAGGAACGGGCTGTTATTATTTCTATCAACAGCAAAAGCGAAAATTCCAAAAATTATTATCACATGACGGGCGCGGGGGTGGTGAAGGCTACACCTGCCCATACGCTGAAAAAAATTCTGTCGTTTCAGGAGTTAGAAAAAGTAAGTCACTACTTTAAAAAAGTCACTCATCAGCCTGAGTACAATAGGGTTTATTTTCTTCTAGAGGCCTATGGGTATCAGGCGAGGCTGCTGATTAAATATGAAGTGCAGGAGAAGGACGATAGAACGGTTTTTGTGTGGAATGTTGTCTGGGGTGGCTTTCAGGGTATGATGGGACGTGTGGAGTTGACCAGTTTAGGGGGCGGTTCTGAGGCCGGCAAAACCCAGGCGATTTTAATCTCGCGTTTTGAAGATAAAGAAATCCCCCTGCCGCATATTTTTAAAGGCTTTGTGTTGGAAGTGATTGTGCAACATGTGGCCAAAAGTATGCGCGCCTGGATCGAAGAGTCGACCCCAACGGAAGGACCTAAAGGATGAGTCAGAGAGAAGAGCGACGGCGATACAGTCGAGTGCAGATGCAAGGCGTGGGCGCCATGATTTCCGGCCTCAGCGTGGAGCTGGTGGGTGTGGGCCCTGTGGAGCTGGTGGATTTGGGGTACGGCGGAGCCGCCTTTTCACAACCCGAGAAAGCGCGCGTGTCGCTCACCGGAGAGATTATTAATTTGGATTTTTTTATGAATGGCAAAAAAGGGCATACTCTAACGGCTCGCGTGGCACGTCTCACCGATCAGATGTTTGCTGTGGAGTTTGTTGAAGCCAGTAAAAATATGAAAACGTTTGTCGATCAGTTGATCTCTAACCGCATGGTGGGGCTCAACATGAATCTGGTGGACCCGCAATTTTATCGCGGAAAAGAAAGCTTTGCCTATTGGTTCCATGGTCCCAAAGGAACAAATTTATTTTTATGGGAAAACAACGGAGCCTTACAAAAGGCCACCATGGATTTCCCCGACGTGGCTTTGCACTGGGAAAATGGAAAATTTAATATCGATAATAAGATGAATCGCGGCACTCAATTGCAAGGGCCCGCACTGGGAGAAGGATTGCTGCGTTTGGCTGCCGAAATTTTAAGCCAGATGCGCTCCAATGTGGATTTGCTCGTTGTTTTTAAAAAGGTCGTCAACGAAAAGGTTCTTGCCGAGTGATTTTTTCTTATTTAAGACGCATTAAATTTTACGAAACCGATGCCATGGGAATTGTGCACCATGCAAATTATCTGCATTTTTTTGAAGATGCCAGAGTTGAACTTTTGCGCGCCAGCGGCTTTCTCCAGCAAAAGTCTTTGGATCAGATCAATTATCCACTTTTAGAGTCCCAAGTGAGCTATAAAAAACCCCTTTATTTTGATGACGAAATCGAAGTTGTGGTGGACCTCACCTCCGACCTGTTGCGAATGAGCTTTCGCTACGAAATTAGAACAAAAAGATACCCTGTTCCTGCGGCATTTGGTAGTACCGTACACATCGCTATGGACATGGAAACCCGCAAGCCCATCCGGCTTCCCGATGTTTTGAAAAATCTCACTTGAGGATGATGTATGGATCGCAATTTAGCCCTAGAGTTTGTTAGAATCACCGAAGCTGCCGCCCTGGCTTGTTCCAAATGGACAGGACGCGGGGATTCCAATGCCGCTGATCAAGCCGCCGTGGATTCCATGCGCAAAGCCTTCGACTCCATCGACATCGAAGGGACTGTGGTTATCGGTGAAGGCGAGCGCGACGAAGCCCCCATGCTTTATATTGGCGAAAAAGTGGGCGCCGCAAAACCTGGAGCGCCAAAAGTTGATATTGCATTAGACCCTCTTGAGGGAACCAGTCTGTGTGCCCATGGAATCGTGGGAGCGCTTTCGGTGATTGCCGTTGCTGGGCAAGGAAAGTTTTTGCACGCTCCAGACACCTACATGGATAAAATCGCCGTGGGCCCAGCGGCCTTGGGCGTCGTCAACATCGATGCGTCAGTGGAAGACAACGTCACTGCCGTTGCAAAGGCTCTCGATAAAAAAGTCAGCGAAGTCACCGTGGTGGTTTTGGATCGCCCTCGACATAGCAATATTATCACCAGTCTGCGCAAAATGGGTTGTCGCATTTTATTAATTTCGGACGGCGACGTGTCCGCTGGAATCGCCACCAGTTGGGCCAACAGCGGAATCGATATGCTCCTTGGCACGGGCGGAGCCCCGGAAGGTGTTATTACCGCAGCCGCATTGAAGTGTCTGGGTGGAGATTTTCAAGGCAAACTTAAATTTCGCAACGATGATGAGCGCCGTCGAGCCAGCAAAATGGGCGTCAGCGATTTAGACCGAGCTTACAAGCGCGATGAATTGGCACAGGGACCGGTGATGTTTTGTGCGACCGGCGTAACTGATGGCGCGCTGTTAAAAGGCGTTCGCTATTTGGCCCATCGCCGCGTGCTAACGCAGTCGGTGGTGATGCGCTCCGAAACCGGCACAGTGCGCATGCTGGAATCGCATCATGATCTTTCGCGAAAACCAATTATGTTTTCGGGCGAGCTATGAACGTCATTTGTTTTTCCTGTCAAAAATCTGTCGAGGTGATCGAGCGCGTTGGCTTTCGCGAAGAGTGTGGCTGCGGCGCCGATCTGCACGCCTGCAAGTGCTGTTCGTTTTATGATCCCAAGGTTTACAACGAGTGCCGCGAAACAAGTGCGGATGTGGTGCGCGAAAAAGAGCGCGCCAATTACTGTGATTTTTTTCAGCCCAATGGACAAGCCGCCGAAAAAAATAAACGCGATTCGCTTTTAGCTGCGGCAGAAGCACTTTTTAAAAAAGGAGGCCAGTAATGGCAGAGGCCAATTATGTCGAAACTTTTAACTGCAGTCCGCAAGAGCTTTTTAATATTATTAAAGACTACGAAAAATACCCTGAGTTTTTAAAAGAAGTAAAATCCTGTAAAATTATCGAAGACAAGGGCACCGAAAAAATCGTGGAGTACCAGATTTCGGTGGTGAAGGATTTTTCGTACACGAATCAACAATTCGAAAAAGCCCCCAACCAGTTGCACTGGAAATTTATGAAGGGCGATCTTTTTAAATCCATGGAAGGTGGCTGGAAGCTGGAAGAAGTGGCTGGAAAAAACGGCCAGCAAACCAAGGCCACCTATATCATCCGTGCGGAATTTTCGCTGTTCGTACCTGGATTCATGGTAAAAACGGCTCTTTCTGCAAATTTACCGGCCATGATGAAGGCCTATCAACAACGTGTGAAGGAAATTTATGGAAAATAATAAATCAGAAAATAGTAACGTCGAGTTTAACTGGGAAACCGAAGCGCAAAAGACCAGCGTATCTGCTGGTCTCACTGACGGCCTCAGTGAGGGCTTGATAAAGATTTTAACGACCGGTATTTCGGCAGTGCTGATGTCAGAAGAAGGGGTCCGCCAGTATGTACAGGAGCTCAAGCTTCCAAAGGATGCGCTCGGCAATCTGGTGAAAGGCATTGCCAAGTCCAAAGAGGAAATCGCGACCCGCGTGGGCACTGAGTTTTCAAAACTTGTCGAGAAAATCGATCTGGTCGAGGAGATGGCTAAATTTTTGCGGGAGAATAAAATTAAAATCTCGGCGGAGATTGAATTTTCGAAGAAAGAAAAATCGAAGCCCGAAAAAAATAAATCTGAAAAGAGCTAAACAAAATGGGTTTCGCGCTCGAAGTGAAGGTTTACAATTTTTTAAAACCACTTCGCGGAAAAAACTTTCTGCTCGCCATCAGCGGCGGGAGCGACTCCATGGCCCTGCTCAAGGTTTTTGAAGCTCTAGCTCCGAAGCTGCAGATTCAATTGGCTGTGGGGCACGTTCACCATGGTGCCAGCGACGATAAAAACCAAGTTACCTTTCGCAACCGCTGTTTCGAATACTTAAAAAAGCACTGCCACGACCGCAAGATTTCTTTTTTGTGCAATATCGATCAGCTTGCAGACTTGCAAGGGCTTCGGCCTCTTATAGATTCCGAGGCCGAATTCCGGCGGCACCGCCAGGCGTGTTTTAAAGCTTTCGACCTGCGAGGTCCGTTTGATTTTGTCGTTTTCGCGCACCACCAGGAAGACCTGTTTGAAACCCGTTTGCTTCGCATGCTGCGCGGAACTGGACCCCAGGGGCTTGTGGCAATGTCGTTTCAAAAGGGGCGTTTTCTTCGGCCGTTTTTGCAAACGTCAAAAGCGGAGTTAAGTGCGTATTTGGCAGACGGCGAATTTTTTGCCGACCCCTCCAACGATTCAACGCGCTATCTACGGAATTGGCTGCGTAAAATATGGCTACCAGCCTTGGAAAAAAAACGTCCAGGATCCGTGCACAGCTTGCAGCAGTCCTTAGATCTTTGCCTGGAAGCGCTGCAGACCGTGCCCTCCTTGGACTTTTGTTTTGATGATAAAATGCAGGTTCTGCGTTCTGAGTACATCGGGCTGTCAAGTGCTGAAAAAAAGCGGGTCTGGGCGCAGTACCTAAAACAAAAAGGCGTTAAAAATTACGGACTTTCGCACATAAATGAGCTGGTGAAGCGCCTTGACGTGGAACAAAAAGATCTCACATTTATATTGTTAGAAAAAAGATGGCTAGCTAACGCACGGCACATTTGGTGTGAATCCAAAAACACGTTAGAATAGTAAGCCAGGGTCTCTGATTTTCGGGACCGTTTCAATGAGGAGACTTGATGAGCGCATCACAAAAAACCGCAGCTTTCTGGGCTTTAGCGATTGTTGTCGCATTAATTGCAGTTCAGTTTTACCAGCAAAAGCAAGACACTTACATTCAAGATTTTGATTATTCAAAGTATCACGCAGCTGTTGAAGGTGGAAAGCTGGAGTCTGTCACGCTGACACCGCCACTGGGCCGAATTGCTGGCGTTGTGAAAGAAGCTTTTGTGAAAGAGCTGGGCGGAAAAAAGTTTTCCATCGACGGCGATACGGGCGATCGCCAAGTTACTTTTTTAGAGCGCAATTCCATTATTCCAAATTTCGATAATAACCAAGAAACTCCTTACATGATGATTTTGGTTCAGGCTCTGCCATTTTTGTTGATCGCAGGGTTTCTGTTTTTCTTATTTCGACAAATCCAAGTGGGTGGCGGGAAAGCCATGTCCTTCGGAAAGAGCCGTGCAAAGCTTCTCACTGAAAATAAAAACAAGGTCACATTTAAAGACGTAGCCGGCGTCGAAGAGGCGAAGGAAGAGCTTCGCGAGATCGTCCAGTTTTTAAAAGATCCAAAAAAATACACGAGGCTTGGTGGAAAAATTCCAAAGGGCGTACTGCTCGTTGGCTCACCGGGGACCGGAAAAACGTTGCTTGCTCGCGCGGTGGCCGGCGAAGCAGGAGTGCCGTTCTTTACCATTTCAGGTTCTGACTTCGTCGAAATGTTTGTTGGCGTTGGCGCAAGCCGGGTTCGCGATCTTTTCGAGCAGGGTAAAAAGAGCGCGCCTTGTTTGATCTTTATCGATGAGATCGATGCTGTGGGTCGCCACCGTGGCGCTGGGATGGGTGGGGGTCACGACGAGCGTGAACAAACTCTGAACCAAATGCTCGTGGAGATGGATGGCTTTGAAAGCAACGAAGGTGTGATTTTAATTGCTGCGACTAACCGTCCCGATGTTTTAGATCCAGCTTTATTGCGACCCGGTCGATTTGATCGCCGCGTGGTAGTGAGTGCTCCTGATCTAAAAGGACGTGAAATGATTCTCGCTGTGCACAGTAAAAAAGTGCCATTGGCTTCGAACGTAGATATTAAAAAAATCGGACGCGGAACTCCTGGGTTTACTGGAGCTGACCTTGCAAATCTTGTCAACGAAGCTGCTCTTTCGGCAGCAAGACACGAGCGCAATAAAGTCACCATGGAAGATTTTGAGTACGCCAAAGACAAAGTGATGATGGGCGCTGAACGAAAATCCATGGTTATTAACGATGCAGACAAAAAAATCACGGCTTACCATGAGGCTGGGCATGCCCTTGTTGGAAAACTTTTAAAGGGTGGCGACGCCATTCACAAAGTGACCATCATCCCACGCGGTATGGCTTTGGGACTCACGCAGTTTTTACCCGAAGAAGATCGTTTAAATATTTCAAAGAAAAAAGCAGAGATGATGATTGTGACTCTGTTTGGTGGACGAATCGCCGAAGAATTAATTTTTCAAGATTCCACCACCGGCGCAGGCAACGACATTGAGCGCGCCACGTCCATTGCGCGCCGAATGGTGTGTGAATGGGGCATGAGCGAAAAGCTGGGTCCGTTGGCTTACGCGAAGAGCGAAGGACCCGTGTTTTTGGGAATGCAGAGCAATCAAACCAAAGAATACTCGGACGCCAAGGCGCAAGAGATCGACGCCGAAGTTCATCGCATTGTGATGGAAGGCTACAACCACGCCAAACGTTTGATTCAAGATAACATCAAGGTTCTGCACGAAGTGGCTGCGGCTCTCCTAGAATTTGAAACCATCGATGGCGATGACGTGGATATGTTATTTAAGGGTGGTAGCATCGAAGATGTGCGCCGTAAAATGAAGGACCACGAAGTTTCCATGGCCAAAGAACAAGAAGAGGCGCGCGAGAAGGAAAACTCCGAGCGCGAAGAGCTTGTGAAAAAACCCATCAAAGGTGGGAGCGGCGGACTGGGCGACCCCGATCCAATCACCATCTAGGACTTCAAAAATAGCTAGCAACAGCTGAAAAAGCACAATCTGCTTCGTTGCCTTCGGCAAAATCGTACTCGGTGGACGTGAAGTCCACCTCCGTGCGCTTTAACCTCGTCGCCTCGCATCTTGTACTTTTTGAGCTGTTGCTGACGGCAACACAAACTGAATATAAACTGTAACTATTTCATTTAAATAGCTTCAGGCATCTTTGTGCTGTGAACTCTTGTCCGATCACGGTAACAATCCGTTTATATTCTTTTAAGGAGGAATTATGAAGTCACTTATTTTTGCATCATTTATTTTATCAACAAGCGTTTCGTTGGCCAATAACATCTGTGACGTTGAGACCATTACGAAGAACTATTGCGCCACAATCGATTGGGCTGAGGACAATCATTCATCCGAATGTCCCATCGAAATCAACTCTGTGATGTTTGTTCAATCGTACAAAGCAGGAAACAAACTCGAGTTCTACTCTACCGATGTAGTGTTCGAAGAGAGCGGCGATTTATTTGAAATCACCGGAAACTACATGGGTGGAACAGGCATTGACATGGTACTTGTTGAACCGAAGAGCTGCGCCATCCTCGATCAAACAAATGTGTACTCGGAGTAATAGAGGTAAATCAGCGAGACCAAAACCTCGCCGATTCTATGACTCCAAGTAATCTAAATCCTTGTGAAACGTTTCTTCCATGTGCCACGTGGAAAGATAGGCCAACGCCAGGCAGCTGCTGCCGACGATCATGGCGGCGGTTTTTAAATCGGTGTGGTTTTGAAAAAGCTGAAAGAAAAACGTGAGTGGGATCACGGCACCGCGAACAAAGTTAGGTACTGTCGTAGCGACAGTGGAGCGAATGTTCGTGCCAAATTGCTCGGCGCTGATGGTGACGAATACCGCCCAGTAGCCGGTTGAAAAACCAAGAAGTCCGCAGACAAAATAAAACATCACAAGCGACGGCGCTTCTAGATTTAAATACATAAAACTTGTGATCGCCGTGAGATGTAAAAAAACAAAAACCGAAAATCTGCGGCTCTTTAAAAACTGACTCAGCAAGCCACTTGCTAAGTCGCCCAGGGACAGCCCCAAGTAGGACCACATCACCGCGTGTCCAGCTTTAACAAGATCACCCATTCCCATGTGCTGACTGAGCTCGGGCGAAAAGGTGATTAAAATTCCAATGACAAACCAAATGGGCACACCAATCAAAATGCAGCGCAGGTACTTCAAAAAATTCTTGGTGCTCGAGAAAAGCAAAAAGAAGTTTCCCCTGTTGGTTGCTTTGTCTTTGACCTGCTCAAAAAGGTGCGACTCCGCGACACCCACGCGCAGGGCCAGGAGGCTGAAGCCAAGCCCTCCGCCAATGAGATAGGCCGTGCGCCAGTGGGTAAGATCGCCAATCACGCCGCCCACCACGGCGCCTAAAATGCCGATGCTCGCGACGATGGTGGTTCCGATACCGCGCTTGTTTTTAGGCAACAGTTCCGAAACGAGCGTGATACCGGCACCCAGTTCTCCCGCCAAGCCCACGCCGGCGACAAAGCGCCAAATGGCGTAGGTGTCCACACTGGTGACAAAACTGTTGGCAATATTGGCAGTGGAGTACAGAAAAATCGAGCCGAACAAAACCGATAGACGGCCACGGACGTCGCCGATGGCGCCCCAAATAATACCTCCGACCAAAAGTCCCAACATTTGAATGTTGATTAAAAACATCCCTTGATCGAGTAAATCGGCATCGGCAACGCCGATATCCTTTAAACTGTTCACGCGAACGATGCTAAATAGCAACAGGTCGTAGATGTCGACAAAGTATCCCAAGGCGGCCACGATCACCGTGAGCATAATTTTTTTGTTTAATACTGGATCTGTGATCTGAGGTTTGTGAGCTGTTGAGTGCATTCTGTAAACCCCTTTTGCGACCGTCCAAGAGATTTCGTACATCTCTTGATGTCTTTTGGCAACTCAGTTAATCTGAGACCCTATGGAACAAAAACTCTTTGGTACAGACGGCATTCGCGCGACGGCAAACACCTATCCCATGACTCCCGATATGATCATGAAAGTGGGGCAGGCGCTGGGATATATGATTCGCAGCAACCCTCCGCGGAATCAGGAACCAAAAGTCGTGATTGGCAAAGACACGCGTCTTTCGGGCTACATGGTGGAGCTCGCATTAACCAGTGGGCTCAATTCCATGGGGGTTCATGTTCGGCTGATTGGCCCACTTCCCACACCTGGGATTGGCTTTCTGACTCGCGACATGCGCGCCGATGCGGGCATTGTGATTTCGGCCTCGCACAATCCTTACTATGACAACGGCATCAAAATATTTGGACCTGACGGTTATAAAATTTCGCAGGACAACGAAAAGCAAATCGAAGATTTAGTTTTAAACAAAGACCTTAATCAGCTGTTGTCGGAACCTTCGCGCTTGGGTCGCACCAAGCGCATCGAAGATGCCATGGGCCGCTACATTGTGCATATTAAGAATTCGTTTCCGCTGGAGTACACGCTCGAAGGCATGCGCATTGTTTTGGATTGCGCCAACGGCGCATCCTACAAACTGGCACCGGCGGTTTTTGAAGAGCTGGGTGCCGAAGTCATCGTGATGGGCAATGCTCCGAACGGTTTTAATGTGAATGACAAATCCGGCGCGCTGTATCCCGAAAAATTAGCCGACAGTGTAAAAAAATATCGGGCTGATATTGGTGTGAGTTTAGACGGCGATGCCGACCGCGTGATCTTGGTGGACGAAGAAGGTAGCATCGTGAACGGCGACCATATTCTTGCCATCAGTGCGCTTCACCTGAAAAAGAAAAACAAGTTGGTAAAAAACACTATCGTAGCAACGCTCATGAGCAATTATGGCTTAAACAAAGTGCTTAACGCCCATGGCATTGAAGTGGTGCGGACTGCGGTTGGCGATAAGTATGTTGTTGAAGAAATGCGCCAGAACGGATTTATCCTGGGCGGAGAGCAGTCGGGGCACATTATATTTTTGGATCACTCCACAACGGGGGATGGCTGTGTGGCAGCTCTGAATGTGCTCGCTATTATGAAAGAGCAAAATAAAAAGCTCAGCGAGCTTCGCGAAATTATGGAAGACGTTCCTCAGGTGTTGATCAACGTGAAAGTGAAACACCGCAGGGAGCTTGATACTATCAAAGGCTATAAGGAATTGATCAAAGACATCGAAAAAAGTCTCAAGGGTCAAGGTCGGGTGCTGGTGCGCTTTTCGGGAACCGAAAACGTCTTAAGAATTTTGGTGGAAGGCTCGGATCGTAAAATGATTGCGCAGTTTGCAGAGACCATCGCTAAATTTGTCGAAAAAAGTCTGGGCTGATGGAAGCGATCGTTGCACTTCCAATGCTTCCTGAATTTTGCGAAAAACTAAAAAACAAATTTACACCGAAGCAGTTAGTTTTACTCAACGGTCCCTTGGGTGTAGGTAAAACCCAGTTGGTCAAATCCATGGTTTCCTCCATGGGCGGCGAAATGCCAGACTCTCCCACATTCTCCATTATCAACCAATACCCATGCGCAGATAAAACAATCTACCACGTCGATCTCTACCGCTTGGAATCCGAAGCCGACGTAGATTCCACCGGCTTTTGGGACCTCTTTCGCGAAGACGAAGCTTTAATCTTTGTAGAGTGGGCGGAGAGAATCAGTGACGACAACTGGCCGCGCAGTTGGTCTCGATTGGAACTTCGCCTCACGTTTTCTCAAAAAGTAGACGAACGCGAAATTCACTGGGACGTATTTTAGATTTCTACGGGGGCCTCCGTGGCGTCTTCCTCAGAATCCTGAGACTCTCCTGTAAAGTTCGCTTTGTGAATATAGTTTTTTAAACAAGTCAAAAAAGTATCTATCTCGATGTGTTGTGAACAATTTTGCGAGACAGTGATGATCTGGGGGTGTTGTATCACTTCATCGCGATGAACTCTTCCTCCACCGCCGTAGAGGCGTTCGATACAACGCATATATAAATCCACTGGAAGATTTTGCGAACAGCCCACAGCGTGTCCGAGATTCGGTAAAAGTAATATTAAAAATACGGTAACCTTCATTTGTGACCCCCGTTTACTTCTTATAGCTAAGCAAAATGCACACCACCCTTCATCTGTCATAAGAATGACTTAAACTTTTGCGATGCTTTAGGTTGTCTATGATCTTAACAGTGAAGAGATTTTAGACATTTTTATTTTCTCAAATTGATTCAAACGGTGGAATTGAATTATTCGCATTGAGCGGGAATTTCGAAGGAATCTAACTGAACTGGAGATGCTCTGTTGGCTTTACAATCTTGTTTTGATTTTAGATGAAAGCGAAACACATAAGGAAGCGGACATTCGCGGCTGGAGATTTTTACGGTGTCCTCGTAGCCGATCACGAGGTTTTTACTTTCGTAGTAAACTTGGGTAGGCGTCACGGTTTTGTTGAGGTCCCGTTGTAGGACGGTCATTGAAGCGTCCATGCAGCGGTTTTGGGTTAACGAATCCGCATGCGATGTTCGTTCGTGACGGGTGCTTGTGGGAATTCGATTTCTATCGATAAGTTCTTCGTGTTTTTTAATTTCTATAATCTCTTCAGGTGTGTGGCCTGAAGTGTTGTGGGGGATCACCCAGCCATAGCCCCAGTTTTTTACTTGCGACGCTTTTTGCACCGAGCGCAGAGAGTAATACATCAGGCGGGCAGCGTCGGGGGAGCCGCGTTCGGAAACACAGCTGTGGAACGCAGAATCGGCCTGTTGTTTTTGTTCCAGGCTTCCGCCCTTCCAGTAAGCTTTGTCGTGTTCGACGCAGCAAAGTTGCCAGTTGTCCTCGCGCGGGTAGGAAATCATCTTGGCCAGTCGAGGGCATCCGTCGGAGACAAAGGGGTTTAGTTTGTTGAAAAGAATTTTTGCATCTAAGCCCTCGTACGAAGCAGGGACGCGTTCAGCAGTGATACTGCTACAGCTTGTAGTGAGCCCTAGAGCGAGAGTGAGGAGAGTCAAACGCATCTCTCCCTATCGGCGTTAGTCTACTAAATTTTGAGTCGATTCGAAGGCGTAGATGTCGTTGAACTTCTCGTTCGACGCGGCTGAGTAGCAGAGGATGGTTAGCACAAAAAGAAGAATCTTCATGGTGTCTCCTGTCATTGTTTTCACAGCTCTGCTATCGGTCGTTGGTCGCGTCGAGATAAGAGGAAGGTCTGTAAAATCCCAATCTGATACATATACTATCTGGATTTATCTTCGAGTAACAATTGTGTATTTGTGTTCGACAAGAAACTCTCAGTAAACAAGTAAAATTTATAGTTCAAAACAGTTGGGGCGGAAGCCGCCGAAGGCAATAAAAGTTCCTGCCAAAGCTTAATTTAGTGAATTAAGGAATTACGTTATTTTATAGTCGTAATGGCGGAGCACGCACAAAGTGTGCGTGCAAAACTGCAATGAGCTCTTTCCAAAAGTGAAAACCATCATCAAAAAATTGACAAATATTACGATGCTGGCTTTAAACATGACTGAACCAGGCTCTTGCAGAAGGCACAGAGATCTTAAGAAGGAGAATTAAAATGAAGTATTTATTTTTAACCACAGTGGCATTATTTTTTACAGCTTGTCAGACAATGCCCTATCAACCCTACGCGAGAGACGTAAAACGGTTGCCAAATCAAGGCGGAGTGATTGCGCTGAAGACAGAACATCGAGATGAAGATCGCACAAAGGCTGAATCGATGATGAAAAAAAATTGCGGGAACGCAGGGGTTAAAATCAACGAGGAGGGTGAAGTGACTGTTGGACAAACAACATCAGGTAGTGCCAAAGAAACCAAAGATGCGGGTTCGGACGGGTTGAAGCTGGGAAGTCTTTTTGGAGTACCAGTCGTGTCAGGGGCTAGCGATCCTAGTAAAAACACGGCCACAACGTCGACAACGACAGCGGTAAAAGAATGGCAGATTTCCTACGAGTGCGGAAGAGGAAAAAACAAAACCAAATTGTAAACCCATTCGAAATGCCGAACGGCTTTTTTGGAGGCCACCCATTCATCTTGAGGGCTTCGGCCCGAAAGAGTATTCGCTCCGCTCAGGATAACGGGTTTCTTCGTATGGTGTTTTGACAACAATGAAAATCATACCTTATTTTTAGATGTGCTCGTCGCTATCTTGTTGAAATTTGTCTTGATCGGGCACAAAAGTTGCTCTCATGTTTAGCATGCCTATGTCCGTTAAAGCTTTTACCAAGAGTTTTGTTTGTGCGCCTCTGTGCACTTTTTTGGTCCTTCATGCCATTCCCGTCAAGGCCTCTTCGTCTTCATGTTTTGATATTTTTGCTCAGGTCGTGAGTCGATATGATTTTAGCTCCCCGCCGAAGACAAAAAAACTGCAGTTTGCAAATCCGCCTATTCTTAGACTCACAAATTACAACATGCACGACGGTACATTTAATCAGGGGACTGTCAGTGAGCGAAGGTTTAATGGAGAGAGCTTTGACAACGTTGACTCCTATATCTCTATGCGTGGGAATGCTGCTCACGATGGAGAAATGCTCGGCGACCAACAAGATTTTTCTTTAAATAAAATGTTTGAAACTGGTTATATTTCCTCGCAGGCGGCTGAGTACTTTCGCAATCTTGGTCTCAAACTCCACCCGAACCAGGTTTATTTTTGGGAGGTTTATCGTGAGGCGACGTTTGAAGAAATCTCGCAAAATTATGCAGATTATCGATTTCGGAATATTTCCGCAGGCATTCAGCTGTCAGACAACAGCCTTTGGCCTGCAAAAACGGCGGCAATGTGGAATGTGGCAGGGCAGGTTTGGGATCATGGAAAACTTTATACTCCTCTAAAGTTACCATGGGAATTGGAAGAGGCGAGAAAGGATTTCGCCCTTGATCGTACAAAGTATAAGTTTGTTTTTGAGTGGGGTCGTGCTGCGCAAGACCTATCTGGAGACATTGAACATATTTATGCTGCCAATACCTTACTCAGTCTGGTTCAGGTTCTTGCCTACAAAGGCTCTGTAGATGATGCCTATGTGATGGTTCATTCTTTTGATAAGGTGAACACGCGTCTATATTCGCGAATGCATCCCGACACACTGTATCCTCCAGGTTGGAAAAATCTCGACGATGCGCTTTTTCTTGTTCCATTGAGGGAGGCTCTAAAAAAATATCCAATTGCTCGTGCTTCAGAGCACGTCCGTAAAATTATGGAGCTTTCAAATGGGAAGCTAACGCCAGTTCAAGCTGTTGAACTCATCATCAGTGGTGTGCTCCATCGCAAGTCGGAAATGCATTTCTTTTCAAGTGCTGGTGAGCAAAGATCTCCTGTGATACTTACAGACAGCTCGGCGTGGTTGGCTTTCGCTACGCACGGAGCGGCACGAAGCTTAGGGTTAACTCCCGAAGAAGCCCAAGCAATTTACGAGTATTTTTCAAACCAGCCTCCTCCCGGAGCGAGCTATAACTACTTAGATAAGTATCAAAATGCAGCCGATTCATGGCTGAGTCGTTCTGAATACGCAGCAAGGAATGCCATAGAGATTTCGAATCTCGATCCCGTGCTTGCGCAGAATGATCCATTTTTTGTTGTACGAGCTCTTTTTTCAACGCTCCATCATAAGATGGCCACATTAGCGCGAATGATTCAAACCCTTGATGGCAGGTCTTCGCAAGCAGCTTACGATGAAACTGCAAATATTCTCAGGACTCATAAAATAGAAATTGGAGTTACCTCTCACTCGCCAGTCATTTTGCAACAGATTCGAGATCTACAGCCGGTGGCCTCCGTACCCCTCCTTGGCACCATTGTCGAAGGTTCTGTGCCGCAGAGCTTGATTGATTCTCAACCCTATCTTTTTCGTGATGCAGAAATGAACTTTTTTTCCGTCGGGCAAATCATGGCTTGGGGAATAGAAAACCCCGGGATGTTTCGATCAATGAAAGGGAATTTGCATTACGGATCATGGACCTCGCAATACTTGATGTCACTTCCTGACACTCTTTGAATCTTGGTGGTCGATAATGAGGAAGCGCAAAACTTCTTCAATTTTATTGCGCACTGTTTTTTCGACGTGGGAATCGAATTCGATTTTAACTCCTTCGATGAACGTGTTTTCATTCCATTTAATTTGTTTCATTTGGTGATACCGATTTAATTTTTGTTCGATTTCATCAATCGAACTTTTTTTTAAAAGACATTTTGATTTTTCTGCGAGCAATAAAATAAAATCCTTCTGTTGAGGTGTGGCTTCGATAAAATGAGCAATATTTTTGACCAGAGAAAAACTGGGCGCCCGCTGGCGTTTGGCGATCATTCCCAGAGTGCGAGGCGATTTTATTTTGAGTCGCCTCGCCAGACCCGCATAGGAGCGACAGGCTTTGTTGTTGCTTTGCTGGCAAAGCCAACGGATCAACTCGGAAAAGTCTTTGTTTTCGTAAAGATTCATGCGCGGACCATAGCTGAAGTTATTGATCTTGAGAACAAAAAGTAAGCAAATACTCACATACTAATGAACAAATACGTAATTTATTATATAATACAATATCTTATATTTATTGAAAAACTTATAATATGAGTGTATACTTACTTTTAAACACTGCTCAAAAGGGTTGCAATGGCTGTTGGTAAGAAGGGTGAGGCTAAAAAATTGAAGATCATCCAAAGTGCCAGCTACTGTCTTTGTCACTACGGCGAGCGGGGCGCGACCTTTCAAGCTATCGCCGAACATTGTCAAGTGAGCCAGGCCTCTGTCGTGAAATACCTCGGAAGTGTCGATAATATTTTTCCCACTGTTTTAAACTACTGGCTGGCCCATGCACGAAAAAGAACCGAAACCGAATTGGATGTGCCTGGCACGCCAGAAGAAAAGCTCCGTCGGTACTTAAAAGTATCGGTGAATATTTTTTTTGAACACCCTGATATTTGCAAGATCTATTTGATGCTCCATTACCTTGCGGCAGTGAACGCACGCTATAAGGTGATTAATTCTGACATTAAAACGATGGCTCAGGAGCGCATTGCCAACATTATTCAAGCGGGCATCGATGATGATTTTTTTAAAAGAGTCGATGTTCGCGCCACAGCTAAAACAATTCACAACAACTTGACGGGGTTACTGATAGCTTCTGTCACAGAACTCAAAAAACCAAGTGATCTTCATCTCTCTCGTTTTTTTGAAGACTACAGTTTATCCCTTGTGTTGAAATAAAAAAAACGCGCACAAACGGTGACCTCTGAATTTCCGTAAACATAAAATTAAATAGATTTTTTAAATCCTTTCGGGTTACTGCTCTCGTTCAATCAAAGAGTCGAGCAGACTCAACAAAGGAGTATTCATGAAGTTAAAGTTTTTATTTTTTAGCCTATTGGTTTTGAATCTTGTCGCCTGCGGTGAAGATGAGGTGCAAGACGTCTTTGGTAACAAGCCACAGACAAAAGCCATAGAAAGGCTCAATGGAGCTTGGACCAGCGGATGCATCGACAGTGAGTTCGGAGCATTCTACGGTCGCAGAATCGTGACTCTAAAATTTTCAAACATTAATTTTGAAGCGCACATCGATAGTTATTACTCAACTGAGTGTGCGGCAGTTTCTGATAGAACAACAAGTTACATTGGTACTTACACGGTTCAAAAGAACTACGATGCAAACACTGTTCTCCTAGAGTACAGTGTGCCCATTGACGCGCAGGTTTCTCAATTGTTGAATCAAAAGATTCAATTCAGTGATGGAAGTTTGCTCACGTCAGAACTGATTTCCGGTTTCGAAAAGGAAAATGATTATTCTTTAAGGTTTGTAATGACGCGATTGGAATAGCTACGACGAATAAGTAGAAGCCCAGTGACCCTGGGCTTTTATGAAATGAGGAAGATGATGAGCGGGCGATCCAAATTTTCTATTTTTTAGTGAATTTGCAGTCCATGGTTTTATTTATTTCATTTTCTATGACAATGCCGAAGGTGCCAAACGATGTCTCAAAATCCGTTGTAGAAGTCCAACAGGTTATTCCGTAGGTCTGGCCGTCGGAATGAGTTCTTCCATTGTAAACAGCGGGCGCAAACGCAGATGGGCTTCGGCAAGCTTTTCGGTTTTGCCTTCGCTGCGGTCGATCACGCACAGCACGTCGTCGACGAAGGCGCCTTCTTTGCGCAGCATTTCGGTGGTGAGTACAACCTGGCCGCCGGTGGTGATGACGTCTTCGATCAACACTAATTTTTTACCTTTGATGGCTGGCCCTTCGGCAAATTTGCAGGTGCCGTACTCTTTGGCTTCTTTGCGAAGGAACGCCACGGGGATTCCTGTTTTTAACGAAATTGCTGTGGCGATGGGAATACCGCCCATTTCTAGCGCTCCTAATAGATCAATGCCTTTTGGCAGAAGCGGAATCATTTGTTCGGCGATGGCGTTTAAAATTTCGGGGCGCGCTTCGAATTGATATTTGTCGAAGTAAACGTTGGAGGTTTTTCCCGAGCGGAGCAAAAAGGTTCCAGTCAGGTGAGCTACTTCGAATATTTTTTGAGCCAGGTCTGATCTGTTCATGTTTGTTAGGTTCATGGTGTCTCCGTGTGTTAGTGGCAAAAAAAACCCTCGCTGCGGACAGCGAGGGAATTGGTAGTTCAATTCTCAGAACACAAAGTCCGAGATATAAAATTACTTCTTCTGATCAGCGAGGCGCTGTTCTTGGTACTTCTTCGCAAGCTCTTCTTGGATGTTGCGCGGAACCGGTGCGTAGCGCGAGAATTCCATGGTAAATTCACCCTTCCCTTGCGTGGCAGAGCGCAGATCTGTGGAGTAACCAAACATCTCAGAGAGCGGAACTTCGGACTGCGTAATGGCAAAGCCTTGTTCGCTGGTGGTTCCTTGAATGATTCCACGGCGCTGGTTGATCTGACCGAGCACGCTACCTTGGAATTCTTCGGGAGCAGACACTTCCACCTTCATGATGGGCTCAAGGGCTGTTGGCGACGCGTTTTCGTACGCCTGTCGCATGGCAGCCATGGCGCAAATACGGAAGGCCATCTCTGATGAATCCACATCATGGTAAGAGCCGTCATCCAAATCAACTTCCACGTTCACGATCGGGAAGCCTATGAGTGGGCCCTTAGCTAATTGTTCTGCGAAGCCTTTTTCGCAACCAGGAATAAATTCGCGCGGGATACGACCACCCACAACGTTGTTGTTAAATTTGTAGGAAACATCGGAGTTCGCAGGCAGTGGACGAATTTTTCCAACCACTTTCGCAAATTGACCCGAACCACCGGTTTGTTTTTTGTGAGTGTAATCGTACGCTGCTTCTTTACCGATGGTTTCACGGTAAGCAACTTGTGGTTTACCGGCAATCACTTCGCACTGGAATTCACGCTTCATGCGCTCGATGTATACTTCTAAGTGGAGTTCACCCATTCCAGAAATAATAGTTTCGCTGGACTCTTCGTCGCGGTGAACACGGAATGTGGGATCTTCTTTACGGAACTTTTGTAAGGCTTTTGAAAAGTTATTCGCGCCAGCTTTATCTTTTGGCGATACAGCCAGAGAAATTACCGCGTTTGGAACGTGCATCGAGCTCATAGCAATACTCACGGTGCCATCAGTGAAGGTGTCACCGGTTGAGCAATCAACACCAAACAGAGCCACGATGTCGCCCGCGTAGGCGTGATCGATGTCTTCCATTTCGTTGGAGTGCATTTTTACCAGGCGAGGAACTTTTACCTTTTTACGATCGGCTGTATTGATGATGAACTCGCCTTTTTTGAGAGTTCCTTGATAAATGCGCATGTAAGTGAGCTGTCCATAGCGACCATCATCCAGTTTAAACGCGTAAGCAATCAATGGTAGCTTTTCATCGTTGATAACGACGACTTCCGCCTCGTCCTTATCCACATCAAGACCTTTGTTTACAACCTCCGTTGGGTTTGGAAGATAATCCCTAACACCGTTGAGTAACAGCTGAACACCTTTGTTTTTAAAGGCAGAGCCCATAAACACGGGAGTCAATTCCATTTTAATGCAACCTACGCGGATGGCGCGCTTTAAAAGCTCTTCTGGAATTTCGGCCCCCTCGAGGAACTTCTCTGCGAGTTCATCATCAAACATCGAAGCGGAGTCGATGAGTTTTTCGCGATACTCTTTGGCTTGATCAGCAAATTCCGCGGGGATGTCGATTTCTTTAACGTCATCGCCGTCTTCACCCAAAAACTTGTAAGCTTTCATTTTAACTAAGTCGATAATTCCATCATGCGCGTCCTCAACACCAATTGGAATTTGCATCATCGCCGCATTGTGATGGAGTTTTTCGCGAAGTTGTCCTGTCACGCGGAAGGGGTTTGCGCCCGAGCGATCCAATTTGTTAATAAAGGCCACACGCGGAACGTTGTAGCGACGCATTTGACGATCCACCGTGATGGACTGTGATTGAACACCGGCAACACCGCAGAGAACGAGAACGGCTCCGTCGAGAACGCGCAAAGATCTTTCCACTTCGATGGTGAAATCCACGTGCCCGGGCGTATCGATGATGTTGATCTGAGTGTCGTGCCAATAAACGTTGGTGGCAGCTGACTGAATTGTAATCCCGCGCTCTCTTTCGAGCTCCATGGAATCCATTTTCGCGCCGACGCCATCTTTTCCGCGCACGTCATGAATGGCGTGAATTTTTCCTGTGTAATAAAGAATACGCTCAGTCAAAGTTGTTTTGCCCGAGTCGATATGGGCTGAAATCCCAATATTACGTACGTTCTCTAGGACCCATTTTTTAGCCATTCGTTACCTCGTCGTTTGAAATTCCGGGCAAATAAAAAATTTGCCCGCTACAATATATGTACAATTTGAAAGGACTTAGTTAGCATGTAAGTGCATGAATATTCAAGAAATTCTTGAGTCCCGCTGGGGTTATAAAAGCTTTCGCGGGGAACAGCAGAAAATCATCGAGCAAATCCTGCAAAAACAAAGCGTCTTAGCCGTGCAGCCCACGGGCTTTGGCAAGAGTCTGTGCTTTCAAATTCCATCTATAGTTTTTAAGGGTTTAACACTGGTGGTTTCGCCGCTCATCGCGCTGATGAAGGATCAGGTGGATGACGCGCTACAAAAAAACCTCAAAGTGGCGGCCATTCACTCGGGGATGAGCCGAGACGAACGGGAAAAAGTGCTTAAAAAGCTGGCTCGCTGCGAGCTGCAACTGCTTTATGTGACTCCCGAGCGCTTTCGCAAGGACGACTTTTGGGAAGCTCTTTCGAAAAACACAGGAGATAAACCAGTTGAACTTTTTGTCATCGACGAGGCCCACTGTATTTCGGAGTGGGGCCATGATTTTCGACCCGACTACAGCCGTTTGGGAGAGATTCGCAAAAAACTGGGTAACCCGTGCACGTTGGCGCTCACGGCCACCGCCACCAAAGAGGTGCAAAAGGATATCGTTGAGCAATTGCAGATTGCGGCGGGCCAGGTGTTTGCTGCAGGAGCGTTTCGCGACAATCTTTTGCTGCAAACCGTGGAAGTGTATGGGCATGACGAAAAGGTGCGAGCCTTTGTTGGCATTCATCACCAACACCCCGGTGCAAAAATTATTTATTTTGCGCTGATTTCAACGCTGGAAAATTTTTCGCGAGATCTGCAAAAACTCAGCATCGTGCACAGTGTTTACCACGGCCAACTGCCAGACAATCTGCGACGCCGCTCGCAGGAAGGGTATTTGCACGATCCGAACGGTTTAATTCTCGCCACTCCGGCGTTTGGTTTGGGGATTAACAAATCAGATATTCGCGTTGTGGTGCATGGGGAGGTGCCGTCCTCCATCGAAGCCTACTATCAGGAGGTGGGGCGAGCAGGCCGTGATGGTCTGGCGGCCCATGGGTATTTGCTTTACGACGCCGATGACGTTGCCATTCAGATGGACTTTTTAAAATGGTCCAGCCCCGAGCCCGAGTTTATTTTTCGCGTGTATTCACTTTTAGAATACAACATGGACAAAGTTCGCGCCGGTGGTTTGGATTATATGCGCGGGCAACTTTTGTTTTATCATCAACGGGATTTTCGTTTGGAGACCGCTTTAAACCAGCTCGAGCGTTTTGGTTTTATTGAGGGTAAAGATGCGAAAACCTGGAATTGCTTGGAATATCCTAATGGCGAACTGGTGGATGAGCAGCTGCATAAAAAACGCTTGGTGCAGCAACAAAAAAAACTTTTGCAAATGATCGAGCTCACAAAAGTGCCAGACCCTAGCCCAACAATCAAAGAGTATTTTTCGTGAAGATGCAATTTCCTTCGGTGGAACAAGTGGGACAATGTGCAGACGAGAATGGCATTGTGTGGGTGGGTGGAATGTTGTCTGTGGACAATTTGCAAACGGCATACTCCCGTGGAATATTTCCGTGGCCCCACGAAGGTTTACCTCTGTTGTGGTTTTGCCCCGAAGACCGCGGAGTGATGAATTTTTCTGACTTTCGCGTTCCGCGCACCATTCAGAAAGAACTCCGGCGGGCGCAGTTTAAGGTGACCTTTGATACTTGCTTTGAGAAAGTGATCGAAGAGTGTTCCAAGCAAAAACGCTCTGGTCAGCGCGGCACCTGGATTACGCCAGAGATGAAAACCGTTTACGCCGAGATGTTTAAGGCCGGCCTCGCCCATAGCGTGGAGTGCTGGACCGCCAATGGAGAAGACAATGGAAATAACAGCGAGTTAGTCGGCGGGCTTTACGGCGTGTACATCGACGGCGTGTTCAGTGGCGAGAGCATGTTTCACACACAAACCGCCGCCTCCAAGCAATGTGTGATAGCTCTTGTAGAGGCGTTGTTAAAAATGGGGCATACGTGGTTTGATATTCAGATGGTAACGCCGGTGCTAGAAAGTTTTGGCGGAAGTTACATGCCGCGCGCAGAGTATCTTGCACGTTTGCAAAAAACCCAGGATAAGAAAATTCTTTGGAGGATTGATGAAAATTGACGAAAGCACCGTAGTCACCTTGGCCTATGAGCTGTACATCAAAGAAGGCGAAGGTCTGCATTTGATGGATCACAGAGACCGCCACGATCCGGTGGAATTTGTTTTTGGCCTGGGTTTGTTGTTGCCCAAAGTAGAAGACTCGCTTTTACAACAAACTGTTGGTTTTAAAAAAGAGATGGTACTTTTGCCAGAAGACGCCTACGGCCAACCGGTGGAGGAACTTGTGCAGTGGGTGCTGCGCGATAAATTTCCCAAGGAGTTGGAACTCAAAGTTGGGATGAAGTTTCAAACCCAGGGGGCCGATGGCGAAGTTATTTCGGCCATGATCAAAGAGGTTAAAGACGATCAGGTGATGCTCGACGGAAACCATCCGCTGGCAGGCTATGTTGTACATTTTAATCTCGAAGTCTTGCGCGTTCGCGAAGCCACCGAAGACGAAATGCTTTCTGGTCAGGTTCAACGCAAGTTTCATTAAGTCGTAAAAACTGAAGCCAGAAAACGATGCGCTCTCCGGCTCCTAAAAATCTTATTTACTACAGGTGATCAAAACAACGCCAGCCGCGGTGTTCGCGTTTGTTCCGTCGCGAAATTGATACGTCTGATCCCGTAAAATTGCGATTTGTGAACCGGCTGTCAATACAATCGGATACGAAACATCCAGAAACTGATTGATGTTGGTGTCGGTTATTCGGTTTTCGCAAGAAACGAGTGTGAGAACGCCGGGCTGTTGTCCGTTCGTACCTCGTGGATTGGGATTCATGGTTTCCATGGTCGACTGCCCAACGACAAGCTCTTTAACTTGAACTTGCGCTGCGGAATTTGCACTTTTGGGCGTGGTCGCTGCATCAGATTCGCTTTCGTAGGTGTCGCACGTCATGAGGACTTGGCCAGGAGCCGAGCTGGCATTGGAACCGTCGCCGAAGCTGTAGGATTTGTCTCGTCGAAGGATGACTTGCGAATTTCCAGTTAACAAAATCGGATATGCAAGGTCCGCCAGTGACGACAAATGTTGAATTTTTATTCGGGGTGCGCAGACCGTTAAAATCAGCGACCCATCTTGTTGCGAAGTCGTCTCTTTTGGGTCTGGGTTAAAAGTTTCCATGGTCGTGTCGCCCAATCCAAAACGCTTGATTGTCATTTCGCTAACGGTGGTTGAATCGCTCAAAATTTCAACAGTGGCTTCAGCGCCACCACCGGTTTCGTTTTCAACAGCTCCGGAAGTAAAGGTGTCTTCCGATGAGGCCTGGCCGCCTGAGGTAGATCCACCGGAGCCCCCACCAAAGCCACCGAGTCCCGTCTGTTCGTCTTTTTTGCAAGCGACCATCGCTAAGGTGGATGTAAGCACCATTAATAGTAAAGTCTTTTTCATTGAATTTCTCCTGATAGATTTTTTAGCGTTGCATGCTCTTCTTAGCAATTGGCTTGCCATGGACTCCCTCGGGCGACCTGTCAAGCCCATGTCTTGCAAGTATCGGAAACATGAGATGAATTTTTAATGTGTCAAAATTGTGCTCAGGAGAAACGGAGTTTCATTTTTCTAAAATTTGGCAACGGACAGCCTCTGTAAAAAATTTTTTGTCTCAACTTAATCAGGTCCAATTCCACCTCCTTGCGGGAGATTTTTGGACTTAATTTCGAATCAGTTCCATTTCACTCCACAGTCGTCCACGTTTTGCTTGGCACTGGAGTTGCTAAATAAAGACTTGCGAGTCCGCAAAAACATTTTTAGGGAGTTTCAAAATGGCAGCAAAAAAAATCTCAGCGAAAAAAACTTCAATGACAAAATCATTGGATCAGGAATTAGATATTGTCGATTTAATCCTCGAGGATCACAAGCCGCTGAAAGAGCTTATCGAAGTGATGAAAGACACCGACAACTCCTTGGCCGATCGTAAAAGTGCCTACAAGGAATTTGCACCCCTTCTTGCCAGACATGCCAAACCCGAAGAGCAAATTCTCTACGTCCATATGAAGCGTGACAAACGACTGCGAACCGAAGGCTTCGAAGGTGATGTGGAGCACATTTTAGCTGAGCAACTGGTCGATGAAACTAAAAATACAGCCGACGAAGAGCTTTGGTCGGCACGGGTAAAGGTTCTAGCTGAACTTGTAGAACATCACATTGAAGAGGAAGAAGAAGAACTTCTCCCTAAATTCAGAAAATTTTCAACGAAAGAAGATCGCGTAGCCATGGGTATCGAGTATTTGGACGCCAAAGATAACACCCTGGACGACGGCAATGAGCGTATTCCGCACAAGAGTGAAGATGAAAACTCTATTATCAAGGAGGAATTGTATGTCTAAAAAGACCAATCACAAAAAAATAGCCTCCAAAAAAACAACTATTAAGAAAAACTTATTACAGAAAACGAAACCTTTGGCTCTTATCACGGGTGCCTCGAGCGGCATTGGTTTTGAATTGGCTAAAGTTTTTGCCGATAATAACTTTGATCTAATCATCGTTGCCGAAGATGCCGCCATCAATGAAGCTGGTCAGGCCATTCGCAACCTTGGCAAAGAGGTAACCACCCTACAAATCAATCTTGCATCTTTCGAGGGCGTTGAAGAACTCTGCGCTGCCATTAAAGGACGTAAAATCGACGTGGCGGCTATCAACGCCGGGGTCGGTGTTGGTGGCGAATTTATTGCCACCGATCTCTCGGATGAGATGAACATGATGCAACTCAATGTTATGGGAGCGGTTCACTTGGCTAAATATTTGGCCAAAGATTTTGTTCAACGGGGAGAGGGCGGAAAAATTCTGTTCACCTCTTCACTGGCCGCCGAAATGCCGGGTCCGTATTATGCTGTTTACGCTGCGACCAAAGCGTTTATTCAGCACTTCTCCGAAGCATTATCCTTTGAATTAAAAGAGCACAGTATCACTGTCACCGCTCTGCAACCGGGTGTCACAGATACCAACTTTTTTAAACGCGCAGACATGCTCGACACGAAGGCTGGAAAAGCCAAAAAAGACGACCCCGCTCAAGTGGCAATGGACGGATACAAGGCTTTGATGGCTGGTAAAGACCATGTGGTTGCCGGCTCGTTTATGAACATCATTCAGTCGGTGGTGGGCAAAATTGTTTCCGAAAAGATGGGTGCGCGGATGCAAGGGGCTCAAACCAAATCCCAAGCGTATTAGGAGGAACCCATGCAGCTTGTAATTAATAACGATACTAATGAATTAAAAAAATCCATGGATCCGTATTTTGCAGAACGCAAAAGCCGTGAAATCAAACAGCACAAGGTGCACATGGCCCTCACCACAGTGGTGAAGCCTGCTAAAGTCTACGAAATTTTACGAAATTTTCAAAACTTTCCGCAGTTTATTAAAGAAGTAAAATCTGTCGAGCCCATTCGCACCACGCAGACGCGCTGGAGAACCTTGCAAGAGTCTGGAGTGTCTGCGGAATGGGATGTGGAAGTGGTGCGCGATGTTCCCGAAAAAATGATCGTCTGGGCCAGTGAGCAGGCCCGCGGCGAAGTACGGCTTATTCCGGCTGCTGGAAATCGCGGAACGGTGATCGAAGTTCTGTTGGATTATGAATTGGCGGGTGGCGCTTTTGCCGAGCTCGCCAATAAAATTTTTGGCGAATCACCACATGATATCGTGCGAAAAAATTTGCACAAGCTCAAAGCCTATCTCGAAACGGGCGAAGTGCCAACCACGGACGGCCAACCGTCGGGCCGCGAGAAAACTTCGACACTCGTCCAACCAAACTAACTAACAGCTACCGCCAAACTAGGAGAAAAAAATGAAAGCATTATGTTGGGAAGGCAAGTACGACATTAGCGTAAAAAATGTGAGCGAGCCCAAAATTTTAAATCCCCACGACGCCATTATTAAAGTTACATCTGCCGCCATCTGCGGCTCCGATCTGCATTTGTACGATGGATATATCCCCACGATGCAAGCCGGAGATATCTTGGGCCACGAAACTATGGGCCTTGTGGTGGAAGTGGGACCGCTGGTTCGAAATGTGAAAGTCGGGCAAAAAATTGTTGTCGCTTTTGACATCGCCTGTGGAAGTTGCGGACATTGTCAGGTGGAACAGTACTCGGCCTGCGACAATACCAATCCCAATGCACCCATGGCCGAAGCTCTCTATGGTTACGCCGGAGCAGGGCTGTACGGGTATTCCCACTTGTACGGCGGCTACGCTGGTGGACAAGCCGAGTACTTACGGGTTCCCTTTGTGGATACCAATTCCCTGGTGGTACCAGAGGGTATCGACGACGATAAAGTTTTATTTTTAAGCGATATTTTTCCCACGGGCTACATGGCTGCCGAAAACTGTAACATTCAGCGTGGGGATACCGTGGCTATTTGGGGCGCCGGCCCCGTTGGACAAATGGCGATTAAAAGCGCTTTCCTTTTAGGCGCGGAGCGCGTGATCGCCATTGATCATTATCCAGGTCGTTTAGCAATGGCAAAAAACAACGGTGCCATGCCTGTGAACTACGAGGAGAGTGAGGGAATTTTAGACGAAATCAAATATCTCACCGGAGGAAAAGGTCCCGATTCCTGTATCGATGCTGTCGGCCTCGAGGCCCATGGCACAACTCCGACGGCTATTTTAGATCGCGTAAAAGCAGCCGCTTTTTTAGCCACAGATAGAATCGATGCGTTAAGGCAGGCCATTCAATCTTGTAAAAAAAGTGGAACAGTTTCTATCCCAGGTGTGTATGGTGGTATGTTAGATAATGTTCCTTTCGGTGCAGCCTTCGGAAAAGGTCTCACCTTAAAAATGGGACAAACCCATACGCAAAAATATATGCAGCCTTTACTTAAAAAAATAGTTGCAGGCGAGGTAGATCCATCCACCGTGATCACACATCGCGTGCAAATTGAGCAGGGACCAACAGCTTATAAGACATTCAGCGATCAAAAAAATGAGTGTATCAAAGTTGTGATCAAAATGGTTCATTAAGAGGTGGATCTCGTAAAAGGTCAGCCCGAAACTCGGCTTAGTCATGAGGATTTTCGAAAAAAATTTCTGCAATCCTTTTTTGATCCTCGTTTCGAAGAGCTCAGCGACGCTCTTGATAAAGTTTGCGACCAAGCTTGGAAAAATTATTCCGATGGTCGCAAAGCACCCGTCACCGAACCCGCAGGCGAGGGGTTTCAAGATCCGCACTATCCGCTGTCCGTGGAATGGAAAGAAACTGAAGAGCAATTGCGAAATGCCCAAAAAGATTGGAGCTCTTCACGGCCAAGAATTCTCGTCATTAATGGATCTCCGCGCAACGAGCACAGTTGCCCTGGCGAAGTTTCCAAGTCCTACTTGTTGGCGAAAATGGCAATGGACATGATTTCTCTGCATTCTATGGATGCTGAGTTTTTGGATTTAAGCCGTGCAACGGCTGAGTTTGGTAAAAATATTTATCCTTGCAAGGGCTGCGTTTCAACGGCGATGCCATTGTGTCACTGGCCTTGCAGCTGCTATCCCAATAATTCCTTGGGACAAGTGAATGATTGGATGGCCGAAATTTATCTTTCGTGGGTAAGAGCCCACGGGGTGTTAATCGTTACGCCCGTGCACTGGTACCAAACTCCAAGCGTTCTAAAGCTGATGATGGATCGGATGGTTTGTGCCGACGGTGGTAATGAAGATCCCACGTCAACCCAAGGAAAAGACGCCCGACGTGCTAAAAAAATAGAATTGGCAGGCTGGAACTTCCCTCTTCATTTGCGAGATCGAACGTTCGCAGTGATTGTTCACGGAGACAGCGTGGGAGCTGAAGCTGTTAGAAGAAATCTTTGCGACTGGATGATCGATTTAGGCTTATATCCAGCCGGCCCTCGGAGTGCATTGGATGGATATATTGGCTATTATGAACCCTACGCTTTGAGCCATTCAGCCTTGGAAAAAGATAAAAAGTTTACGCAGGAATGCCAAAACACTGTGGCAGCTCTTATCCAACAGGTGATTTTGCTAAAACAGGGAGTTAAGGTTTCAGGCCAAGATCTCGAACAAGTGAGAAAGAAATAATTAATCCATGTTTATTCCGAACTATTCGCGAGCACTCAGTCCCAGTTTTTTTGCACAGGATACGATTGAGGTTGCAAAAGCACTTTTGGGAAAATCCCTGGTTTGCAATATAGCTGGTCAGGCCGTAGGTGGGCGAATTGTAGAAACCGAAGCCTATCTCGGTCTCGAAGACCCGTCCTGTCACTCCTTCCATGGTCGTAAAACGTCTCGCTCGCAAACGTTTTACATGGCGGCTGGTACCATTTATGTGTATCTCGTTTACGGGTTGTATTCTTGCTTCAATGTTATTACTGGAAATGAGTCGACACCGGAGGCTGTGCTCGTTCGTGCACTGGAGCCTCTGTACGGCTTGGATGTTATGCATAAAAACCGTCAGCTCCAGTCGCCGACAAAGTCTGCAATTCAGCTTTGCAGCGGGCCAGGAAAACTATGTGAAGCGCTTTCTATCGATCTTAGTATGAATCAAAAAAGTTTTTCGCCCCAACTTTATATTGCGCACGAAAATTTGCAAAATAATGAACGTCTTGAAATTGTGGAATCGAGGCGTATTGGACTTAATTCTCGATTAGACAGCGCTCACTGGCCGCTGAGATTTTATATTAAAGAAAGTCCATTTGTTTCCTCACCAAAACAAAGAAGCGAGGGCGGCAATAGTGCCAAGAACTCCTATTGCGGCAGTTCCTAAAGCAATGCACAGACTGCGTTTAAACTTCCAGTGCCATTGCAACTTGAGCCATAGTTGTTGACGGCGAAAGTGCATATTCATTTTTTTGAATTCAAACTGTAAACTTTGTCGCAGCGACTGATGCTGGGCTGCGGGAAGTTTTTGAAACTCAACGGCTACAAGTTTACAGTCTTTTTGATAAAAATCTGACTCTATCAGCGTAAATTTTTGCACTCGCTGAACTTTGGCATAACAGGCCACCGGCTCGCCACCAGGTACGGCAAATTCCACCATGATCATTTCGTTGATTTGTGGCGAATCCAAGTACGGTACGGTAAAGGCCATGCCTGTTTCAGAAAGATTGACCACTTCGGTAAAAAACGCGCGATGCCCCTTGGGGTAAGGAGCGTAGCGCATGATCTTTTTATCTTTCATTTGCAGAACGTAGCGGGGCGATCGATTGTGAAGTTTTTCGGTTGATTGGCTGCTCACTATTTCTATTCGACAAAACTTTCGCTTGTTTTACAAGTCAAAAGGGTCCCAACCGACTTCGGTCATTGCGGTTTTTTCGCCATCGGAGATATAAAAGTTTTCAGCGCCGGCAACGGCTTTGCCGATCACATGCAGACCTAGGTCGGAGATCAGTTTTTCTGATGACTGCCGGGCGAGCGTTAGTAAAAGCTGATAGTCTTCGCCGCCAAAAAGAATCATGTTTTTAAGACTTTTGTTTTTTTCGCTGCAAAGCTTTTCCAGCTCGGTGTGATAAGGAATTTTTGCAAACTCAATTTCGAAAGCGCACTGCGAATGGCGGCTGATATCTTGAACACTGCGGGCCAAACTGTCACTAATATCGGTGAGCGAGGTGAGGACGTTGCTTTGGCCAAGCGCCAGCGCTGTTTGAATTTGTGCATTTGGTTTAATAAAAGCTTTTACAAGTTCGGGGTAGTTCCACTGGTTTTCGCAAGCGAGAAGCCCGGCGGCAGCACTGCCAAGAGGACCGGTGACGGCGAGGAGATCCCCGGGCTGTGCACCTTTTTTAAGGGCGGGCTTGGTATTAAAACCAAAAACTACAAAATCCAAGTAGGTGAGCGACGAAGACTGAGTTAAATCTCCGCCAATCAAGGGAACTTGATATTCCAGGCAGGCCTGCTCTACACCTTTAAAAATTTCGGCCCAGCTATTTTTATGATATTTACACAAAGCCGCTGACAGCAAGAGCCCGCTGGGCGCCGTGGCCATGGCCGCCATGTCGCTTAACGCCTGAACCACGCCCTTGTAGCCAATTTCTTCAGCATTTTTATGGTAATCCCAGCGAAAGTGGGTGTTTTCCACAAACTGATCGGTGGAAATAATGAGGTCGTTAAAGATGGCCGCGTCCTCATCCAGGTTTTTTGCGCCTGTGCGTTGACTGATGCCCTGTACGATTTTTAACAAATCTCGCTCTTTCATAGTGTCGGTTGTAGCATGGTTTCGCATTTTCTGTTAATCCTCAGTTTTACATTTCTTCCCGACTCAAGGTCATATGAAGCGAGGTTTTATGCAAATATGGGTGCGCGTTTTATTTTTTATTTTATTAACCAGTTGTGCAAATTTTTCGAAAACTTCCAAGACCGAAGCGTGGGAAAGTTTCGAGACCTCATTTTTCGCAGATCTTTGGAACCTCTATCCCAAATGGGCCTTCGGACTGGGCCACAAAGATTTTGCCGGTCAGCTTAAAATTCCCAATCGCGCGTATTTGTTGGAACAAAAAGAATTTTTAGTAAAACATCAGCAAAAACTCGCGGCCTTAAAATACGCGGAGCTGACAATGCAAGAGCAGACCGATTATGAATTGGTTAAAAATTTTATTGAGTCATCGCAGTGGGAACTGGACACCTTTAAATCCTACAGCTGGGATCCGTCGCAGTACAATCTTGGCAGCACACTGACTGAAGTTTTGGAGACGAAAAAGCTTTCGGGGTCAGAAAAGTTAGCCGCTGTGGTGCAAAAGCTAAAATTAGTACCGGCCTATTACAAAGCCGCCTTTGAATTGCTGCAAAAGCCGACCCAGGAACATATAAGCCTGGCGGTTCGACAAAACCAAGCACTAGCTGATTATTTGGACAAACAATTTTTAGATCAGGCTTTGGATTTGACCACTCAACTTGCGCAGAAAAAAGAGATTCGCGACCTGTTGCAAAACGCTTCAACCGCCGTGCGCTTGTACGTGTCGTCGTTAAAAAGCCTCGAGAAAAATTTGGCGCAGAAAAAAGATTTTCGCAACTTCCGCATCGGTCGTAAACTGTACGCGCAAAAATTTAAGTTCGATTTAGATTCGCAATCGACGGCGGAGCAGATTTATCAAAAAGCTCTTGCGGCAAAAAAAGACACCCATCAAGAAATGATCAAAATTGCGCAACAACTGTGGCCCAAGTATTTTGCCCAGCAAAAACCACCTAAAAACAATTTACTGATGGTTGGCAAGGTGCTGGAAAATGTTTCGCAAAAACACACCACGCCAGAGGACTTTGTTAAAACCGTGCGCGAGCAGATTCCCGAACTCTGGAAATTTGTCGAGACCAAAAAGCTTTTAACCATGGACTCTAAAAAACCCCTCGTGGTGCGTGAAACGCCCGTTTTTAACCGTGGCTTTGCGGGAGCGGGAGTGAATGCGCCCGGTCCCTACGATGACAAACGCGAAACGTTTTACGAAGTCACTCCGCTGGATGGAATGCCTGCAGAAAAACAGCAGAGCTACTTGCGAGAGTACAATCACTACACCCTACAAATTTTAAACATCCACGAAGCCGTCCCAGGGCATTACACGCAGCTGGTGTACAGCCTTCAATCGCCCAGTTTGGTAAAAAAAGTTTTTGGCAACGGTACAATGGTAGAGGGCTGGGCTGTTTACACCGAGCGCATGATGCTGGAAGAAGGCTATGGAAATAACGAGCCCGAATTGTGGCTGATGTATTACAAATGGCGATTGCGAGTGGTAAGTAACACCATTCTGGATTACAGTTTGCACAATTTGGATATGGCTAGGTCAGAAGCCTTAAAACTTCTAACGGAAGAAGCTTTTCAAGAAAAAGCGGAGGCCGAGGAAAAATGGAATCGCGCCACCTACTCGCAGGTGCAGCTTGCGAGTTACTTTACGGGCTTTACCGAAATTTATGAATATCGCGAAGAGCTTAAGAAAAAAATGGGCGAGCGTTTTGATTTAAAAGCCTTTCACGAAAAATTCTTAAGCTTTGGCAGTGCGCCCATTCACGTGATTGAAACATTGATGAATAAGGAGATGCAGTGATGTCGCCTTTTGCTTTGTTTCAAGAATGGTACCAAGCAGCGGAACAGGGCGGTCAAGTGGAGCCCAACGCTTTGGTGCTTTCCAGTGTGCAAGAAAACGGGCGCCCCACGTCGCGACTGGTTCTGCTAAAACATACCGAGGACGAAACCTATTATTTCTTTACGAACTACAACAGCAACAAAGCGAAAGCGCTTTTGGCAAATCCCTTTGCAAGCTTCAACTTTCACTGGCGCAGTCCTTTGCATCGCCAGGTGAGAATTGAAGGGGATATTGTGCGCGCGTCAGAGAAAATTTCGGATGATTATTTTAAAACGCGCCCTCGCGGAAGCCAAATCGGTGCGTGGTCGTCGCCGCAAAGTCAAAAAATTGAAAATCGTTCTGAGTTAGAATCTCGCGTGCAAGAGTTCGAAAAACAATTTGCAGGCCGCGATATTCCACGCCCCGAATACTGGGGCGGTTTTGGACTTAAGCCAACGCGCTTTGAGTTTTGGCAGGAGGGGGAGTTCCGGTTGCACACTCGACGTTTGTTTGTCCCGCAACCGGCTGGCCAGCCAATAAGCCAAACGATTGGGACACCAAAGAACCAATCAGCTGGGTCATCACCTCTCCAATGGTCGGAGTGCCTTCTCGCACCGTAATGAATGAGTCCAGCGTCTTTTTTGCTCATTGTGTATCATTTAAAGGCGGTGAGCTTTTAAAATTTGCACGATTTTCTCTTTTTGAGACGAAAACTTGATATAAAAAACTTTTTGTTTGCTAAGCAATTGTTTTTTGCAGGACCTACAGGAAAAGTATTTAATACCGATAAGTTAGGTGATGTTAAAAGGTTTCGTCTTTTTTAAAATAATAACTCTAGCTTGTTTAGCACCTGGTTTGGCTTATGCACAAACCGAGCCGCCGCAGTTTATGACAGTGGACGGGCGTCTTTATGATTCCGCAACTCCCGAAGACCCGCTCTTAGATAATTCTGTGTTGATGAAAATCCAAATTCTCAATCCTGCAAAAAATTGTATCTTGTACGAGGAAGAACAAACGGTGAGCACGTTGGCTTCGAATGGTTATTTCAACGTACGAGTCGGCTCGCCAACTTCTGGCGCTGAGTCTTTGAAACGTACGACGGCCACCATCGATGTTGGAAATTCCATGATGCAGATTTTCCAAAACCAAAACGCCTCCATCGCTGGAAAAACTTCGGGCGGTGCAGGTTGCGGATACATTCCGGCGGCTGGCGACACGCGATACTTTCGTTTTATAGTTACTCCAAGCACCACAGCGGTGACGAGTACGCTCTCACCAGATATGCAAATTGATTCGGTTCCGCAATCGTTGGTTGCTGAAACCTTGCAAGGTATGACTCCCTCTGATTTTGTACAAACCAACACCGATGTGACTCAAGCAAAAGTGAACACATTGTTCGGAGCAAGTTATACAACGTTGAGCGGTTTGCTTGCCGGCAGCAGCTCCCTGTATTTGCAAAACACCACAAACGGCACGGTGATTCCAAACCGCGCGACGAATCCTGGCGCACCAACCGCAGGACAAATTTGGTACGATAGCGACGACTTCGTGCTGCGTTACTTTGACGGTTCAGTTGTGCAAACTTTAAGTTCCGGAAGTGCCGATCCCACCAAGCTTCCATTAGCTGGTGGAATAATGTCGGGTGCCATCGACATGGCCACCAACGATATCACCGACATTGGCCACATGACTCAGGCTGCGCAGAGAACTTTTCGTTTTGGAGTATACACCACGATTCAGCAAGGAACTTTAATTGCAACACCACTTGTAGCAGGCCATGAAGGCACAGTGTGGTACAACACCACCACTAACAAATTGATGTTCTGGGATGGAACTGCAGAATTTGCAGTGTCGCCAGTGGACAGCGTGTTTGGTCGAACCGGTGCCGTTGTTGCAGCTGCCAGCGATTACGATGCTGTGCAAATTGATAATGTGCCTGCTGGTGCCATAGCGGCAGTGACAGTTCAGGCAGCCATCGACGAACTGAATTCCGAAAAAGTCGCCAAAGCCGGCGACACGATGACTGGCCAACTTAACATGGGGCCCAAAGGTGTAGCTGCCGGTGATGGCGGAGCCATTGCGTTTACCGAACTTGCTGCAGGTGGAACAAACACAGCAACCGTTCGCTCCCCAGATGCGCTCGGTGCCAATTATGTCCTTACTCTTCCAGCAAACGACGGCGACAGCGGACAATACCTACAGACTGACGGAAACGGGATTCTCGCATGGGTCACTCCAGCGGGAGTGGGCGAAACCAATACCGCAAGCAATCAGGGTGTCGGCGGCGTTGGAGTTTACGACGCCAAGTCGGGTGTGGATTTACAATTTAGAAACATCAATGCCGCCAGCAATAAGGTGAGCGTCGCGTTGGATGCGGTAAACAAAGAAGTAGACATCAATGTAAATGAAGCGAATTTGGATTCCGCAGTGATTCCAAATACTGCAGCGGGCACGATTGCAGCGACCAATGTTCAAGCAGCCATTAACGAACTCGATACCGATAAAGTAGCCATCGCACGTGCTGTAAATACGGCAGCCGGAAGTGGCTTGAGCGGCGGCGGCGATCTTTCAGTCGATCGCAGTTTATCAGTAAATATCAACGGAACCACAGCCGAAACAGCAGTTGCCGGTACCGACGAAATCCTGATCTACGATGCAAGCGCCACAGCACTGCGTAAAATGACTCGCACAAATTTCGTGCTGAGCGAAACCGAAGTGGACGCCATGGCATCTAATAACGGTTATCTCACAGCCGAAGCAGACACACTTGCTTCTGTAACAGGTCGTGGGGCTTCAACTGCCACAAACATCACGTTAAATACCCAAGCTCAAGCGCG
>JANPLN010000039.1:0-58045 GCA_031426555.1 Bdellovibrionales bacterium
GTCCAGGGATGGACGCGTCTTAAAAAGAGGCCTGCAAAAGTTTGGATTAAAAATTACATGCTACAAGTTTCAAAAAAAAAGAGCACGGGTGTGCTCTTTTTTGTGTTTAGACTTTCCGCGGAGTGATTACTTCTTCGGAACGCTTGTTGTGCCGCGTTTGGCGTCGCCGTCTTTAGTGCCAGCGCTTGTGGGCTGTGCAGAACCAAGATCGTTGTATAGGTCGTCTGATTGATAACCACTGCCGTTGCCGCCGTTATAGCCGAGAGGGGATCGTGGATTTTCGATATGTTGTGCGAGCTCATCGCATTGGCCATGGTTTGTTGGCCCGTAGATCTGTTCGCGATTTCCACGGCTGCCACCGCTGTAGCCACATGAGCCGCCGTTGTTGTTATCATAGCCCACGTCGCAGTTTCCTCTGCTAAACCAACCGCTGTTGTTACACTGGTTGTTGTGCTGACGATTCATAAACAGACCGCCGAGGACAAGCCCTGCAAGAGCGCCTTTACCTGCCGCTCCAGGAGGACCAAACAAATAGGCTAATCCGCCAAGAGCTGCTGCACCGGCGAGAGCGCCGCCCCAGTTGATAGCAGCGTGGGCTTTCAGGAACATCGAATAGTCGGCCGACGTTTTTTTGCAGCCGATCTGTGCGCAGATTCCAGTAAAGATGCCCTGAGCTGATTGGCGATTGAGCGAAACTTTTTTCCCATTCACAGTGAGAGAATCTTTGCCGTAAATAATATAATTATCTTTGTCGAAATAAACTTTGTCGCCCTTGTGCATGGCTTTTGGAAATTTGGCTTTCAGATCCACTCCCAAGTTTACAAGTTCCGCGCGCACTTGCTCGAGGTCCTCTTTGTTTCCGATCATTCCCAGCCAAGTGATATAATCACCCACTGACTTAAATGAGTTGAGCGCATTGGCAGTGGCCATCGCAGCAAATTGGGTTTGCGGTAATTGTTTTGGTGCCGCAACGACTTGCGAAGCAACCAGCGAGAGTAAAAATACTTTTAAAAAGAAACGTGACAACATAAGAGTCCTTTCCTTGAAGTCCATAAACATCATATCAATAGATTACGAAAAGCGAATCTCGTCTTTGGTCTAGATTCTGTCTAGGCCAGAATCTTTGGTCTAGATTCTGTCCAGGACTCGCTCGGGGGACGGGAAGCGAGAGGTTTTCACTGTGGGCGGAAGTGACCAACGGCCTGCGAAGTCCTCGGGAAGGTCGATTTGAATGGAGCGCAAAGCGATTCCGGGTTCGTTCCATGGAAGCTTTGAGCCGTAAAGGCTATCGCCAACAATAGGCGCATCGTGGCGCGCGAGTTCAAAGCGCAACTGATGTGAGCGCCCCGTGATGGGCATTAATCTCCACTCTAAATACGCGTCTCCCATCAAAACAACGGTGGCTTTGGTGATGGATTCTTTTCCGTGAGCGGCCTCGAAGGAGCGTTTTTTTCCGCGAAATATTTTACAAGTCCACGTCATGGTCTTGTTGAGCTCAAAATTTCGAAGCTCGGTGATGGCCTGATAGGTTTTTTGCACAGTTTTGTTTTCAAAAAGGGAGCTTGCCGCGCTGTGAAAGTCGGGAGTGAGGGCAAACAATATCAGGCCGCTGACTTCTGCATCTAAGCGATGAACGGGAAAAACTTTTTTTGCAAGGGACTGCTCAAGGAGCTTACCGAGAACGGGGCGCTTGTCGGCTTGGGTCCGCCCAGGGATGGAAAGCCACTGAGCGGGTTTATCAACTATTACGGCATGTTCGTTTTGAAATACTATTTTGAGCGAAGTATCAGAACTCACAAACGAACACACAGACTAATAATCATAGCTTAAGATCCCTGCTGGTTCGGAACTTAAAAACTGATCTAGAACATCTAGTTTTGCATCGATGATTTGCTGAGGAAGACCAGACTTGTTTATAAAATCGGTGGCTTTCGAAAAATCAAAAACTGGGGCGGAAACGCGAATGTCCTGTCCTAGCGAGGATAATTGAAAAAAACTTTGCTCGCGAATAACGGGTACTTTTTTAAGGTACATATTGCATTGCACTTGTTTTCCATCATCCGTGCATGTCGCAGTCATTTCCTTGGCTTCCCAAAGTGAAACACCTGTGTCTTCCTCGCCAGAGATGCGTTTAAAATCAACGCGCAGACCGGGGTCACCAGTGAGTTCCTTGGGAAAGATGTACGAAATTTCGGTGGAGGAAATTCCTGTGTAGGATTTTACAATTTCTACTTGAAAGCGTGAGTGCTCCACAAGATGTGCGGGTGTTGGAACAATATAACTCGCATTTGTACTTTCTGCATTCGCTGAGGAGAAGGTGGCTGCAAGAAGTGGCAGAAGGATTAACGTGGAAAAGAAACTTTTCATCAGTAACTCCTTTGTTTAAAGAAAATAACGAGTGGCACGACCTTGCCCAACCCGGGAGACAATACCTAACTCGAACAATTTTGACAAGTCGCGAGTCGCAGTGGGTTTGGAGATGTGTAGTTTTGTAGAAAGCTCCAGCACCGAGATGGACGGATCATTTTTTAAATAATCTAAGATTTGAATCTGTCTAAAGTTCAAATCTTTTAAGTGCTTGGACCACTTTGCGGGAAGACGAACTTTTGCCGGCGCAGGTGGAATTTTGCCTGTTTTCGCTTTTGAATCTTTTGGTAAAATTGCAGGCTTTAAGTTGTTTTTAATAATCACCTTCACTGCGGGCGAAAGAAAATATCCCTCTTCTGTGAGCTGAACCCAGTCCGCATGCGGTGTCAAAAGTTGACGAATTTTATTGATAGAGGAGTAAACTAAAGAATCATGACGAAAAGGATCGTATTCATAGCCCCACACTTCACGCACCAGAAACTCTTTGGATTTCGGCGAGTCCTTGAGTAGCACTAATATTTTTCGCAAAACCGAGTTGAAGCCTTTGGACTTTAAAAACACGTTTCCTTTGTCCAATAGAATTAAAGTTCCTGGGTGTAGATCAAAAATTAACGACTGCGTACCAAAGGGTAAATTATAGCATTTGTGCAAAAGGCCGTAATATCCGCTCTTCAAAACCATTTCCGGAGCTTTCGGGTTTCCGTTTGCCACCTCGTCGAGCAAATCACCGATGGGATCTTCGCCCTTGGCAAATGCGTGGGCAAGGCCCGACATCCGGGTCATCATTTTTTTATGCACACAGCTCTGTGAATCGTCGGTTTTGTCGTCCAGCTGTGCGAGAAGCTGTTGGGCCTCCGCGGTTTTTTTAAGGTCGCGATAGAGTTTTATTTTAAGGCCAGTAATTTGCACCCACAAATTGCGATCAATGGTGGAGTCTACGTTTTGCTCGGCAAAACGAAGGATGTGGAGGGACTGGGTGTACTGACCTTGCAAAAAGAGAACATATGCCATGCGCAAATTGAACAGCGCCATCTGCCGCCGATTTTGATTTTTATAAATGATATCCGAGGCCTTGGTGACTGTTTCTTCGGCTTTGGTAAATTGCCCACGCAGAATGTACTGGCGAATCATTTCAAGCAAAAGTTCGCCTTTGGAGTAAACATCGCGAGTCTCAATTTTTGCAAAAGCCGATTCAAGTTGTCCAAGTGTCTGCTCGTTCTCGATGCCAAATTGGAATCTAAACTTCAGCACTGCGATTTCAATCGTTGGAGCCAGCCAAGATTTATGTTTTTTCGCTACGCTGAGAGTCTCGGAAAAATAACGAAGACCTAGGTGAACTTGCCCGGTCTGTACGAGAGAATGTGCCAAAAGCTCTTTACTCAACATTTCACCAAGTAAAAACCGATCGCTAACGGCGCTCGCATACGCTAGCTCCGCATATTTTTTTCCGTGGGAGAAACGACCACAAAAAAACCTGTAAAACGCAATACCCTGATAAATGAAAAATTTTTCTCGGGCGCTGACAGAATTCTGATGAATCCTAAGATAACGTAAATTTTCGATCAAATGCCGTTGGCCTTCCTTGTATTGCGAATTACGAATCAGTCCAAGGGCGAGATAAAAACGGCACGCACACTGAGATGATGACGTCAGTGCCAGCTGCTTCGACAGAATCTGCGCTTTTTCGAGTTGGCCACTAAAAATGAGGCTTCCAATCCAAAACGGAAATATCTCGGCGTTTTTTTGCGGGGCTTTTTTGCTTTCGAAAGCATCGCAAACTTCAGCGAAGCGCCCCTCAAGAAACAGATTCGGTACTTCCTGATTGTATAATTCCTTCAAAGCAACCCCTTCTCGCTTTACGAATTTTGCGAACTTTGCTACGTTCCCACCTGATTGATGCTCGATTTCGTTTTGGAAATCAAATCAAATCGCATCAAATGTGCAAGATGTTGTTGGTCGATTTTTAGGGGTAAATCGTCGATCTTAGGTTCTGGGGGGGCTCGGATTATGAAACTCATAAAATTTAATTTAATGATTGCTGTGCTGTCTTTGCTGGCTGGCTGTACGTTTCAGCACAACAAAGTCACAGGCGACGACGGAGCTTTAGGCAAGGTCTGCGAACCCGTTTCGTTTGCGCAAGTTCAGTCAGAAATCTTTGGAACCCAGAAGGCTCCTGAGGGAAAATGTTTATTCTGCCACGTTCCTGGTGGCCCTCTGCTGGCGCTAGACACGTACGGCGCCGTTAAAGCCAAACTCGTACAAATCGAAGATTCCGTTCGCGCAGGCCGCATGCCAAAAAATGCGCCGCTTGCAGCACCGGCAAAACAGCTCCTCTACGCGTGGATTGAACAGGGAGCACCAGAAATCGCGGATGCTAAATTAGTAGCTAGCGATTGTGCAACCACCATCGACCCGGATCCCACCACACCGGTCGATCCCCCCGTTCCGACAGTTCCACCTGCGCCAACATCTGTGGATCCCAACTACGAGTCGTTGCGCAAAGTTATTTTTGCCAGCAAGTGTTTGGATTGCCACGACAGCAGTGGTATTTTTAGCTCTTACGATTTTTCCACCTATCAGTCCATTACAAGTTACCAAAAGCTTTTCGCGCTTCCCGCAGATGGCTCGGACAGTCGCTTCGTAACCTCATTAGTCACCGGAAAAATGCCCAGAGGAAAAGCGCCGCTGCCGCCAGAACACATCGAAGTCGTTCGGCAGTGGGTGGCTCTTGGCCTTCCAGAAACTGCGGCCACGGTACCGGCCAATTGTGATCTGATCGACTTTGAAACTGTGAACAAATTGGTTTTCCAAAGTAGCTGTACGCGCTGCCATGACTTCACTTCCAAATTGGATCTGGAATCCTACGCAAATATCAAGCAGCACGTCACCAACGTGAAGTGGATGATCGAGAACGATAAAATGCCTCCTAGAAAGCCGTTGGACCAAGATCTTAAAGATCTGGTGTTGAAATGGATTGATCAAGGAGCACCCGAAACCGTAGTTTTACCCGAAACCTGTGAGCAACAAGGAGATACAAAATGACAATCGCAATCGTTATAGGATTATTTTTCGCGCCAACGGCAGTGGCCAAAACCCTTTCTTCCGACCCAACCAAAGGTTCAGTGGTGTTCAATGCCACGGCCATCGGGCTTAAGTTTCAGGGAAAAGGCGAGGGCCCTGCGGGAAATGTACAAGTGGACTCCACTGTCGTGGGCACCTTTAAATTCAAGATGGACACGCTGGATACCGGCATCGGTTTGCGCAATCAACACATGAAAGAAAAGTATTTAGAAACGGCAAAGCACCCTTATGGCGAGCTAAAAGTCGAAGATGTCACCGGCTTCAAACAAGCTTCGCCCGATGGATCTTATCCGTTTAAAGGAACCCTCACCATTCACAGCGTTGCCAAGCCCGTTTCTGGAACAGTGCAGGTTAAAAAATCAGGCGAAGGCTTACAAATCAAGGCCGAGTTTGATACGAAAGTTTCATACTTCTCGATTCCCATGCCAGCCTACGCCGGTGTGGCGCTGAAGGATGATGTCAAAGTGGTTGTTGAATCCCAGTTAAATTAACAGTCGAATTAACGACTGAATTAAAAGAGGCTTGTCGTGCGCGGGTTTTTATTTTTACTAATTATAAGTTTTTCCACGAAGCTCTGGGCTTTCCCCGAAATGATTCGACATGGATATATCAACTGCACGACGTGCCACGTGTCGCCATCAGGGGGCGGTCTTTTAACTGCCTACGGAAGATCCCTCTCTAAAGAAATCCTCAGTCGCTGGAGCACGGAGGGCGAGGAAAACCTTCTGCACGGAGCCATTAAAAACGAAGCCGTGATCAATTGGCTCAATGGTTCACAAGAGGTGGGATTTAATGTCGGTGGCGATATTCGCTATCTGCAGCAATACACAAACAATGATTTGCGCGAGAGCGGACGATTTTTTCCCATGCAGCGCGATTTAGAGCTCGGGTTCAAATGGAATCAGCTACAAGTCGTGAGCACTTTTGGTTACAAGTATTTGCCAAACGACGATGACAAATTTGAAACTCGCCGCTACTACCTTATGTATCAAGCCACCGAATACGTCTCTTTGCGAGCGGGTCGATTTTTGCCGATTTATGGTTTGATGATTGCCGATCACTACACAGATATCAAAAAAGGCTTGATGTTCGATCAGGGCCAAGAGCGCGACAATGTAGAGCTGAACTTTATCAAAGACAACTGGAGTGCAACGGCCACTTACAGTCAAACTCCGCAAAGTGCCCTTCGCCCCCTCGACAAAGCTGTGTCGTTGCAGGTGAACTACGCGCTGACCGACACCCATCGTGTTGGTGTAAATTATTGGAATAGTGAATCGGATTTGAAAAAAAGAAATATCATGGGGCTCTCGGGACTATTTGGTTTTACTCACGAGCTCTATGCGCTGTCCGAGGTGGATCTGCAAACCACCCAGGCCGCCGGTGCACAAACGGAAACTCAAGGAATTTATTATTTTCAAAAGCTGGGCTATGAGTTTACGAGGGGAGCCCATGCGATTTTGCAAGTGAATGGCTCACAAAGTAATTTAGACGTCTCGAATACCAAGTCTGTGGGTTATGGTCTGGGAATGAATTTTTATCCGCGCCCGCACTTTGAACTGCAAGCTCTTTGGACACGTTTCGACGCCAATTTGGATCAGGATATGGCGTTTTTAATATTGCATTATTACTTTTAAGGACTGTTTTTAGGCCGACTATTTCTTACAGATCACAAACTGCGGGAGACAGCGCGATTTGTCGGAGAGCTTTTGTAAGCACTTGTCCGTGACGGATTGCCTTGCTGCGGTTTCCGATAATTCGGTGGCGGTGAAATCGCCATCAAATGGCGTATGAATATCGCAGGTCACATTGGCCACGATCATAAAACCGTTGGAGCGGGTGAGGGTGTTTTCCATCTTTTCAACTTTTTGCTTCAGCTCTTTAATTTGTTTTTCGAGGTCCTCAATGCGCTTTTGCGATTCGTCCGCAAATGCGACAGAGAATGAAACGGTGACGGAAAGTATTAGACTGCTGAGAGTGAATAAAAACACCATCTCTTATTATTTGAGGTGTTTCTCAAAAAAATCAAGCGCGTAGGTATTTAAAAGCACGATGTTGGCCCGTTTTGCTACACCATGGCCCTCGTCGGGAAAAATCACCAGCTTGGAATTTTTATTGGATTTTTCGACGGTCTCGTAAAACTGCACAGCTTCACCAACCGGAACGCGGGGATCGGTGGCTCCGTGGGCAATCATTAGCGGCTTGGTGACGCGATTGATGTAGCTCACCGGCGAAAGCTTCAGCATGGTGTCGCGATCTTTTGCAGGATCACCGTATTCATTCATGCGCAGAGCTCGTCGATAGGGAGCCGTGTTTTCGATAAACGTGATCAAACTGCTCATGCCTACTATCGCCAGGCCCGCATCATAGGAGTCGGCAAACATCGACACTCCGACAAGAGTGGAGTAGCCGCCGTAGCTTCCGCCAGTGATTCCAATTTTTGGCGCAACACCGTTCTTGGCCCAATTCTTTTTAATAAATTCAGCACAATCGCGAATGTCGGTAATTACTTTTAAACGTTGAGCGCCGTTATCTGCCTGCAACCATTTTTTGCCATAACCATCGCTACCGCGAACATTGGGGGCCACGTACACAAAACCTTTTTCGGTGTACAAGTTATACAATGGCGAAAAGCGCGGAATAAACTGCGCTTCGGGACCACCGTGAAACTGCACAATCACAGGACACATTTCGGTTTTACATTTTTCCGAACGCCACACAAACATCGGCACCTCAGTGCCGTCTTCGGTCTTGTAGGACTCAAGCGATGGTTTTACGTAACCAAGAGTATTGATCTCGGGCGTGGAGGGGAGAACCCACTCTTGGGCCTTTTTGGTTTGCAGATCATAAACAAAATTTTTGCGAGGAGCATTGTGAAACTCGGCCGAATAACTCAGGTAGCGGTTGTTGGTAGAGAAGGATCCCACATAGGCTTGCTGAGCTTGCTCAAGACCCGGAAGCGATGTTTTTTGCGACGTGCCCGACGACTTGTCCATATTCACAATTTGCAAGCGGGCGTAGCCCTTTTCGTTAATCACATACACCACGTACTTGCGGTCTTCTGACATCTTAAAATCGCTGATGTCTGCATCCACATTGGTTCCCCAAGCGGTGAGCGTGCCTTTTTTGAGCAAGTAGAGTTTGCGAAAATCAGCCACTTTGTTGGTGAGCACCATGTACTCATCTTTATTTTTTGTAAAGGCCACTTCGAAATCTTCGAGCTCATTCTGTCCAATCAAAGGCTCTTTGATTTTTGTTTTTAGATCAAAAATAAAATGTTCATTCTGCATGCTGCCCTTAAGCAGAGTCAAAATGGCTTTGTCGTCTTTGATATCAGATAGAGTCCAGATACCGGGCTCGTTCCATATCACTTCGTGAGTGTCTGCAGCCAAATTGTATTTGTAAATGGAATACGACTCCGGAGATTTATCATTCGTGCGGTAGTAAAGAAATTTAGAATCATTAGTAAAGCCAAGCAAGCTCGATTGATGTTTTGGATTGTAGTACACCTTGCGAAGTTCGCCACCGGCAGTCTTCATTAAATAAACACCAGGGTTTTCGTCGCCCTTAGAATCTCGCGAAACCACAATCCATTGGCTGTCGGGGCTCATGCCAGCCAAGCGCGAAGCATCTTCGCCGCCAGTCAACTGAATGGGGAAGCTCTTGGGCCCCGTCAATTTCCAAATTTGCAACGACCCCGTAACATTCCAATTCATAAACAACGACCGACCATCACCAGTCACAATGCCTTCCGACGGCGCACGAATATCCACCAGCTTTTCAATTCGATTCTTAAGCTCCGCATTCGGCACCGGCGGCGCATACTTCGCCAACGTCTGCGACGAAATACTCCCCAACCCAAACCCCGAATATTTTGTGGAAGAAGTTGTGCTGCAACCGAAAAGTAAAACGGCAGAAAGTAAGAAAAAATATTTCATGAGCAATTCCTTTTTAAACGTTTAAGGCAAAAATAGTTAAAGTGCGGGCACGCTTTTGGGATTGAATGCCGAATTTTTATTCGAACTTTTGAAGGCTTCTTTTTAAGACCTCTCGCAAACACGATGTTTCGAGCAGCGAGCGAGTCCATGGATGGACGCGTCTTAAAAAGAAGCCTTCAAAAGTTCGAATAAAAATTCGGCATTCAATCCCAAAAGCCGTACGTTAAGTCATCGAAGCAATAACTTGCTCGAGGGTGTCGTCCATCCAACGTTTATAACCAAAGGGGCGATCACCTTGAGCTAGATATCCCATATGCCCCCCGGTTTCTTCAAGATGCAGATGGACGTAGGAGCTCTCGCGAGCCGAAAGATAAGGCTGCCATGGGATGAAAGGGTCATCCTTCGACATTAAAATAAAGGTGGGCGTTTTGATTTTTCCCAAATGCGGCGCCGTTGAGCACTGTGCATAATAATCGTCGGCATTTTTAAAACCAGCCAAGGGTGCCGTGTAGAGTTCGTCCACATCGTGCAGGTGAGCCCACTTGGGAATTTGAAACTTAAGAGAAATTAAGTTTTTTTCTTGCCGCGAGCGGATTTCTTTTCGACAGCCGTTAACGAACCATAAATCATAGAGTCGGTTAAAGCCTAGCTTCAGGCTCTCCGACGAGGCTTTCAAATCCGTTGGGCCATTCACAACGATGGCTTGGTCGGGCAGGTGTTCGCCGCGAATGCCAGTGAGCAGCGAAAGCACAGCATTACCGCTTAAGGAAAACCCCACGGTGATCAATTGTTTTTTTGCAAACTGCTTTCGACAGTACGCCACCACTTCCGAAATATCATCGCCCCGGCCCGAGTGATAAGGCCCGCGGGCCAGGCCGTCGCCGTCGCCGCAGCCGCGATGATTCATCAGTAACACCGAGTGTCTTAGTTTTTGGCTTATGGTGGCCATTCGCCCCATGTATTTAGAATCCACACTGCCAATGAGGCCGTGAAAAAATATTAGCAAGGTGGAACTTGTTCCCTCGTAATAACGGCCCACAAGTTGATCGCCATCGGGAAGTGGAATTTTTAAAATTTTGAAAGAGGAATCGGGTGCCTTTGATGGGAGCCCATAGGCCACGAGCGTTTGTTTGTGACCTCCCCGAGCCCAAAGGGGTGGGAAGCAAGGCGCAATATTAAGATTCACGTACAGCGCTCACGCATTTCGAAAAAAAGCCTCGATCTACTTTTACCGGAGAGGTTACGAATTTTCGCAGTTCATCTTCGATGGGATGCTGAACGTAGTTTTTATAAAAAGGCTCGTGATAGCTAATCGGAAAGCGCTCGATGGCCCAGTTGAGTTGAGGCGCGTCTCCCTCCTGGATGGAGTCTACAACCGATACAACTCCACCAGGTTTTAAAACCCGCCACGCTTCTTGGAGCACCGTCAGACGAGTTTTGTGCGGCAACTCGTGAAACAGGTACGAACACGTCACGAGGTCGAAGTGCTGATCTTTAAACGGCAGCGTTTCTGCATTGGCTTGTAAAAAATTAATTCGTGGAAATTTTTTAAGACTTGTTTGCGCTTGTTTTAAATACGGAAAACTCAAATCTACAGCGGTGATGTTCGCCTTGGGAAACGTGAGAGCTAAATCGCGAGTCAAACTTCCGGGGCCGCACGCGATGTCGAGAATATTGATTTCGGCTTGCTGTCCAAAAATTTCGCGAGCTGGCGGAAGGGCCAAGCGGCGCATGGTCTGAGCCGTGCCGTTAAATAATATTTCAACTTGGTGTTCGTAAATCTGCGCGGACTCTTCGCTCAGGTAGCCGTCGGTCTGAAAATGGAAATTACGTGAGTAGTAATCGGGAACGTCTTTTAAATACTGTTCTGCCGAATCCGAAAAGTCTTGATGCTTTTTTGTTTTCATCCGTCGTGCCACTTGCACAGCGTCCGCCCAAACGCGAATCAAGCGCAGCGTATGGGCGAGAGGTGAACCTAACGTAATGACAGTGGGGGGATAAACGTTTTTACGGATGTTTTGTTCGTCCCATTTGTGCAACTCGTAGATTTCTTTAAACAGAATTTTGAGCTCTTCAATTTTTGGCCCTTCGGCATTTCGACCATGCAGATAGAGCTGCGAAAGGATAATAAGTGGAAGATTTTCAGAGAAGTAGAGGGCTGATTTTCCGATTGAAAGATAGAGAGATGGAATCATGAATTGCTTATAGCACTCTCAACAAAAAAGGCAATGGGAATCAGATAAAAACCAGGGCGTTCTGGAGTACAAAACGCCCTGGATAACAACAACAACACTCTCTAAGATTTATTCTAATCCAGACGTCGGATGACGCTGGCAAGAACTCCTAAAATTTTAAATTCCGAAATAGGTGAAACGTGGATCACATTGTATTTGGGGTTCGCCGGGTGCAGTTCAACACCGGCCTTTCGATGATAGTAACGTTTAATTGTGGCTTCGTTGTCCACAATCGCTACAACAGTTTCGCCGTTTTCTGCTGTGGCCTGACGTTTGATCACAACATAATCGCCATCCATGATGCAGTCTTCGATCATGGAGTCGCCTTTCACCGTCAGCGCAAAGTACTCCACGCCCGAGCGCAACAACGAGCGCGGCACATCCACGTATTCGCGAGTTTCGACGGCCTCAATAGGATAGCCTGCGGCCACTTTGCCCAGCATGGGTAAGCGTTGAATGTCAGAGTCTTCGAAATCGCGCACAAGCTCGATGGCCCGCTTTCGATTGGCGCCGATGGGGGCTTTGATATAGCCCTTGCCGCGAAGTTGGGAGATAAAATCTTGTACGGTGGAAATAGCGCTGTAATCGAACTTATCTTGGATTTCATGATAGGTGGGCGGGCGTTGGTTTTTTTCGAGATAAAATTTTATGAAATCATAAACTCGTTGTTCTTTTTCCGTGAGACTGGGCAATGACATTAAACCTCCTTGTTTTTTTGACTGCATTTTCATTTACGAAGCCGTACATTCTCCGTACAAAAGAGAATATACGGTAAAACTACGGTTCGTAAAGTCTAGATTTGATGATTTCGCAGCGCTAAAGCGACCAGGCGATTTTTTCTAGGGCTTCGAGCTCTTCGGCCCAGTAATTATAGCTTTCAAATTGCGGAAACAAGCGGGGGAAGGATGGGTCGTGCCACCGGTTGCCTATCCAGGCAGCATACGAAAAAATACGCAGGCCTCTCAAGGCGGGAATGAGATTCAGTTCGTCTTCATTAAAGTTCCTAAACTCGGTGTACCCAGATAAAAACAGATCCAGCTCTTCTTGCGTATCCTCCACTGTTCCCGGAAGCAGCATCCACAGATCTTGCACGGCGGGGCCGTTGATACAGTCATCAAAATCCACAAAGAAAAAGGAGTCGCCGTTGTGCAGAATGTTTCCGCGATGGCAGTCCCCGTGGATGCGCAAAAAGCGCTGCTCGGGCAGTTCCGAGTCCAAAAAATCCAAAATATCTAAACAGGCGGCTTCGTAGCTCGACCACACCTCGGGCGCTACCCATTTTCTTAACACCGACAAACTTTGCCAGCCAATGTGATTATCCGAACCCATGGTGGGGCGGTGTTGAAAGGTCTTTTTAGCGCCGCAATTGTGCAACTGTGCCAGCATGGTGCCGATGCGTTTCCAGTCCGCAGCAAAAAACTCTTCGGGCATTCTGCCAGCCGTTTTAGGAAACAACGAAAAATAAATGGGTCCGGCAAGCTCGTCGATGGTGCGCCCGTTTTTTAAAACCATTGGCGCCACCACATCCAAATCCTGCTCTCGAAGCTCCGCCAGAAAGCTATGCTCTTCACCAATGGCGGCCATGTCCCAGCGTCCGGGGCGGTAAAATTTAGCAATCACTTGCGAGAGGGGCTGTTGCGGAGTGGTTTCTAAGCGAAGATTAAAAACGCGATTCTCGTAAGAGTTTAACTGATAGAATTCGCCCGTGGTTCGCAATTGATGGGTTTCGATGGCATTCAGGACAGAATCGGGCGACAGAGAAAAAAAACTATTCATGGCTATCTTAACTAACAGATAATGGTCTAGGGGACACTAGAAAAAGTAGCGGAGATTGAACTGGCCGAGGGAATATCCTTCACGGTAATCAGGATAGGTGGGAAATTGCGACGTGGTACCAAACATCACGCTGGATTTTACGCCCACACCCATGGTCCATTGTTTTTTAAAGAAGTAAGAAACATCAAAAAGCGCTTCATACTTCGTGAGTGAGTCGCCCGTGCCATAGGCGGCGGTGAGTCCCATGGTCCAGCTTTGCATCAATGGCAGCTCAAAAAACAATCCTAGCTTCGCCATATTGTACTTTGATACAAAGTAGAGACTGTTGCTGTTGGAATACGTTTCGTAGCCAACAAACGGTGAAAGGTGAAAGCCAATCATGTCAGGTCGGTCTTTGCTATCGTAAAAGCGATAGTGGTATCGACCTTCGGCGGAATAAAAATCGGCGGCTCCCGGCTCGTTGCTGGAAAGATTTTTTTGCACCATCAGTTCGCCTCCGTGGTGACCGCGCCAGCCGAGGGCGGCGACTTGCAGGCCCGGTGTTGGCACTGGAAGTTCAGAGGAGGCTGCGAGCACCGGAGAGTAAACAATGTCGTAGTAATTGGTGGAGAAGGTTAAGCGCGAAAGAATAAAGTCGGCGTTGTAACCCAGTTTGATCACGGGGAACTCTGTTCGCACTTCCACATCTTGGCTCGAGCCTTCTTTTGAAGCGGTTTTGCGTGAGTCCTCAGTTTCGTTATCATCTGCGCCAGTCGCGCCGCCAGTAAATGAGTCGGTGAGCTTAGAGAGACGAATGATAGCCGCTTTTACGATAACGGCGGCGAGGCCCGGTTCAGAAACTCGATTTTGCGAACCCAGGCTTCTCACTTCAGCCCGATACGTCCCGGGATTGCGCGGTGTCCATTCAAACGATGGGTCCGAAACTGTTTTTTCGAGGATCGTTTTTTCCTTAGCATCGGTAATTGCGATCTTAAATTTTTCGAGCTGGTCGGGATTGCTCCACGAGAGAAGCAAAATTTCATCTGAATTGGTTGTGTATTCGCTACGTACAAACTGTGGAGCATTCAGCGGAGCCAATTCCAATACTTCGATGGGTGTTGTTTTTGACCATTCACCCAAACGCAAATTTTCGTCGACGGCTCGGAAGCGATAGTAGTAAGTTCCCGCGCGATTGAATTGCAGGTGCAGTTTACTTTCGTAGGCCCAGTGGGTGGTGGATTTTCGATCGAACGAGGCGGTGTTCGAGGATTCAACCAGGTAACCGTTGGCGTCGATGTCTGTCGAGAGCTGTAGATCCACATTCGCATTGCCATTTTTCAAATAGAGAGAGTTATCGTTCAAACGAACCTGCACTGCAGAGCTCGGCAAGGTGACTGCGCGAACGACAAAGTGTCCAGTGGAGGACCAGTCTTGCTTGTTTTGTGAAGCGCGCCAGTAGTTGTCGCCAAGATACACCTGCGCCAAAGTGCGGTCCAAAGAATCGGCGACATATTGACGGCTTTCTGAGAGGTCGGCGTTGTTGGAGTAGTCGACAAAGATTTCTTTTGTGCTATCGAACGTTAAAATTTCTAAAGGAACTGCAAAGCGAACAAGAGTTCGTCCTGACGGTTTGAGCTTAAGTTGCTCTCCATGGCGATCGTACACATCGTACATTTTTACGTTGTAGTCGAAGGTTTTGAACTCTGCGTTGATCTGCACGGCTACGGGTAGTGGTGCTTCTTCGACCTCAGAGTTTGAAGGCTCGCGCGAGCCTTTGTCCTCATCAGCAAAATCAGAGTTCAGTTGGTTAGGGCTGCTCGTAGGGGCCATAATTTCAATCGTCGAGGGCGCCTCTTTTGTGGGAGAGTAAACCTTGGATTGATATTGAATTCGTGGTGTTCCCTGCAACGTTTCAACACTGATGGTTTTGTTTTTAGCAACTTTCAAAATGATCTCTGATTGGCCTTCGATGTTGGCAATTTGTCCTTTGATGGCAATTTTTAAATCCTTCACAATGGCAACTCGGTACTCCCCCTCCTCGAGATCCGCAATGTTCATGTTTTTAACTTTTTTAAATTCTACGAGACTGTTTTCTTTGAGTTCGATTTTTGCTTCGTTTTTTAAATTGATCTTGGCAAAGGATTTTTCGCCAGTGTAGATCTTGTCGCCTTCGCGCACTTTCTGCTGGCTCTTCGCAGATTGCCATAAACTTTGCGCATAATTTTTAATGCGAATGTCAGATTGCGCTTCGGACAGAAAACCAATTTCGCGTTCTAATTTTACAGTTTTTGAATTTGAAAAATTATAAAATTGCAGGAGGTAAAGACAAAAAGCGATGCCCACGAGACTGATGTAAATCAGTTTCTTTTCGGTAGATTGTAATCCGCGAAATACGTGAAGTTCTCCCACAACTAAATCTTAACACCCCTGCTGCGGAGCGTAAGTCTGGTGGGTGAGAAATGGACTTAGCTCAGTAGACGAGAGACGTATCAAAAAATTGTCACTTTAAGAGTCGTGAGTTAGCTGTCGCGACTTATCGAGACGAAAGTGATGTCATCCTCGAGCTGCTCGATGGAATCCGACTTTTCTCGAAGGTATTTGTAAAGGGATGCACAGAACTGTTCCTTACCTTCGTCCGACTGGAAGAAGCCATTGTAGATGCGAAGGATTTGTTTTTCGCTCATCTCTTGCTTCTCACGGAACATCGACGCTTGCACACCGTCGGTGTACATCACAAAGTGATCCCCGGGCTGCAGTTCGAAGGTCTGGATCTTCTTCTGTGCGTTTTTGCGCTCGCCCAAGCTGCGATTGGGCGGAAGCGAGATGTAAGAGCCGGTTTTTTTGTCGGCGGCATAATGAACAGGCGGTTCGTGGCCCAAGTTTACAATTTCTGCCTTGCCCGTTCTTAAATCAATGCGGCAGATTTGCGCGGTCATTAAAACCTCGCCCTTCGACGTGGAATAAACGACGTCATCCCAGACATCCACTAACTCCTCGAGGGAGGAATCTTTTTTACTCATATAGGAGAATACGGCGTTAGAGGCCGACGTAACAAGGGCGGCCGGCGTGCCGTGGCCAGTGGCATCGGCGATGATAAGGAATAAAGAGTTGTTGTGTTGATAGTAGTGCCACCAGTCACCACCGCACTCGGTGGAGGTGAGGTAGTGTCCCGAGACTAAGTAGTTGCCAAATTTTTTATTTTTTTCGATGGGGAAAAGTTTATCTTGAATAATCCCCGCATTTTTTAATTCTCGTTCCATTCGATCTTTTTCGAGTTTTTCGGCGAAGAGTTTTTTGATCTCCGTTCCCATTTTGCTAAAGGCTCGCGAAAGAATTCCCACTTCATCCGTGCTCTTTGCATCCATAGCAATATCAAAGTTGCCTTTACCAATCTCGGCAGCCACATCGGTGAGCTGGTTGATTCGATATGTGAGACTGTTCGAAAGAAGGAGCGACACCACAAACGTCACCAACGCACTGATAATTAAAAACACGATAGATTTGTTGTAAAGTTCATTCAAAGCCAACAAGGCGTCTTTTTCATCGGTCATGGACACAAAGGTGAGACCTTCGTGATTGGTTTTTACAAACGACGAGAGATACGACGACCCTTCGATTTTTACCTTAGTGGTTGTGCTCGAAATGCCCTCGGTGGTGGCGATAAAGTTTTTCACGACCTGCGAAGCCTGATCGGACTTCACGTAATCCATACCTGTGGTTTTGACGGGTGTAAGATTTTCGAAAAAAAACGTTTGCGTATTGGCAGACTCACTGGCTTCGGGTTTCCATTTGATAAACAGTAAAAGCACCTTGTTGACTTCATGGCGCAGAGGAATGGAGGCTATAAAAAAATCGTCGTTGTAGTGGATGACATAGGTCTTTTTATAATTAATTTTGTTGTAAATAAGCTCGGGGTCAACGCTGAGCTCGGGAGCTTTGGTAAAAATTGTCTCAACACTTTTTTGTGTGTAATTAAAAGTAAAAATGCCCTCGATAAAGGTTTGGTTTTTTAACAAAACTTCTTGTTCATTTTTTGCTTTATCAATCACCTGATCTTTAAACAGCAGGCGAGCAAACCAGATCGAACTATCGATGGCTTGGTTAAATTTTTGCACTTGAAGTTGCAATTTGTTTTGCTGCTCATCAAAAATGTAGCTAATTTTGTCGGATTCAAACACGCGGGTAGCGGTGAAAATGTAGATGGACACAAGGCAAAGCGACACTATGATCAAACTTAATGTGATCTTCCATTTAATTGACATAATACTATTAAACTACAGATCAAGTTTTAAACAAGAAAATGGTCAAACCCAGACGGGGTCAGGACCATGGTCGAGATCAAATAAGAGCTCGAATTATCGACTTTTATGCAAGCTCATGACGGCACTCACATTGGTACCTGTCATCAAGCGGTTGGTGGGTGTAATGGTGGCCTTCATCGAAATATTATTACCAACACTGCGCACGGATCCAGGAGACAGTTTAAAGGCTCCGTCGTCCTCTCCGCCACCGCCGACGACCGGAGGTCGTGGGGATGCGGCGTTGTCCACGAAGTCTTTTACGACCTTCGCACAGCCTGTAAGCAAGATGAATGCTATAAGTGCTAATACAATACGCATGATTTCTTATCGACAGGACTGGATATTTCTTAAGTCCAGGTCCTAATTTTCTCATAATGAGACAAAACCAGACGCCATCTAGTTTAAAAGAAGGGGGTCTAGTCGAACAAAAAAATGCCGATATCTATAATGTGAAATTCTTTTTTTGTTTTTCTTTTTTATTTTTAGTGGCCTCGGCCGAAGCGACGTTCGAAGCCAAATCGGATTGGCAATACAATGCCTTTCCTTTTTTGCCAAAAAACATTCCGCAAAAAAAGAACGAGCCCGAAGTTTTAAAAATCGGGAAAACTCCCTTGCATGCATTGATGAGCCGGCAAAGCGGAACCCACGTGCGCTGGGGCGTGGAGCAGGTTTATTTATCCAAAAATTTAAAAAAGAAAGTTTTTGTTAAGTACAATGTCTCGCTCAGCTCCGCAGCGCCCATTGGCGGGTGGCTGCGACTTAAAAAAGGCCAAGTGCTGCATCTGCGAAAAGGAAAATCCATTGTCGCCTATATGGCGCAAGGTTTTAACAATCGAGAGCTTTACGAACTGCAAATGCAGCTGCGAGACCAACCAAAAGTCACCGAATGGAATCCGTTTATCAACTGCGCCCATGCAGAGGTAGTGACTTCGCCAGATGGCAGTGTTTATTACGACACCGAACAAAACACGGCACGTGCAGCACCCGCTGCGAGTTCGTCGTGGCTCAGTCGTGCGGGCAGTATTTCTCTGTGTGTGGGGGCCGAAACTTTAGAGGCTTCCAAAGAGTCGGCACGGCAGCTCTGGGAAAATGCGTCTCTGGGTGGATTTGCTTCCGGTGCTCAGGCTGCAGCTTCCGCGGCCTGGCAGGCAATTCCGTCGCGCGAAGAAATTCGCAGCGGTTGGAACGCGACCACAGAGTTTGTTAGCACGGCTTGGAATCAGCCAGAGCAAGCCTGGAGTGACGTTGTGGACGGCTTTGATCGCTCTCTCCAAGCTATTGCACGAATTGCCGAAAAAATTGCAGACAGTGTGGAAGGATTTTTTGATCTCAGCGAGGAAATTCAGAATCGACTTGTTTGTGATGGCGTTACATTTTTTGCGCAGAGGCGTGCCTTGAGTGCCGTTATGGTCATGACGGGGGCGGGGACAGCCGCTGCGATCGCGCTCATCACGTCCACCGCCTTACAATACGCCGACCGTATCAAACCGATCATACACATTCTTCGCGTTTTAAATGTATCCGACTTTGACTCCAGCGAAAAAATGCAACAAGTGGAAGCTTTGCTCAAGGGATCCATGTCCCAGCAGGAACAACAATCTTTGTTGGAACGGCACGGTGATTTTTTGTCAACAGCCGCAGCAACAACAGCAACTCCCTCTGTGGCCAGTCGTCTTGCGGCAGTTAGAAACATGAGTGAAGCTGAGCGTACGGCAATGCTTCAAGCCTCGAGCCGCCTGGATACTCCAGGTCGCGTTCGTGCCGCTGAGGCCGCCCTTGGCCGCAATCTAACACCAAAGCAAAGGTTAGCTCTAGAGGAAGCCCATGAGATTGGTTACCCAAGGGGTTTTGGAACTTATACGCCGCGAGACCTTTTAGAAAAACGGCGAGCACTCGGGCGAGCTGGAATTGAAGGACCCGAGGCCGAGCTTCTCCTCCGCCAAGGAATCGCAGGTCAGTATGTTTCTGGCTCCGTCACTTTTGCAGCGCCGGGAGGAGCCCTTGCGTCGACCGGGGGTAATGTTTTTGCCGCGACAACAAATCCAAATTTCACTTTGATGAAACTGACCACGCCTGCGGAATTTACCCAAGCGCGGACGTTCTTTAACAACCGAGCACAAGACGCCTTAAAAAATAATCGAACGTCCTATGCGCGCTCCGATTTTCTTTCAGCAGGAAATCACGAGGGGTATATTGAAACTTTTATAAGTCCAAGGCCAGACGGAGGCTATCGCATGGTGGACTCCGCAGAGGCTCGAGCCGCTATTGCGCAGCTCCAGCGGGAGATCAAATCGGTTTCGATCACTGATGCGGGACGAGTGAATATTCCCACGACGGGTTTAACAACCGAGCGCTTCACCCAAGGCGAAGCCCTGTACTCCAATGAATATGTGAGTCACTATCAGGGTGTGCGCCAGCGCGCGATCAAAGAGTTGCAGGAGTGGCTCAGCACAGCCGATTCTCCTTAAACCTTTATTTCTATTTATTCAAACCCGAGGGGATAAAAATTTCGATGCGGCGATTGTCGGATCGACCTTGAGCGGTTTCGTTGCCCGCGATCGGTTTGGTGTCGGCGTAACTTGCGGCCGAGAGCCGCGCGGGTGGAATATTAAAATCGCTGATAAATAAACGCACAACAGTTGTGGCGCGCATGGCACCCAGCTCCCAATTTGTCTTGATATCTCCGTCGCCATTGAGTGGCTGATTGTCGGTGTGCCCTTCAACAACCACGGGGCGGTTGGAATTTTTAAGAATGATGGCAAGCTTTCCTAGGGAAACAAAAGAGGCAGGATTCAAAGCGGCAGCACCGGGTTGAAATAAATTCGACGACTGCAAACGAATGCGCACGCCTTTGGAGTCGTACGTGATATCTTGAATGATGCTGCCTTTTTCTTCCTTATTTAAACGCGTATTAATTTTTTTTTGATAGTAACTCTGCATGTCTATCGGCATGGCATTTTTCATTTGCTTGCCGATGGGGTCCAATTCCGAGCCCACTTGCATATTGAGTGGATTAAAACCACCGCCGTAGATGCCTAAGTTAAGACTGTTGCGGATAGATCCTTCAAATTGCTTTTGTTTGGCGGGATTGGATTGCGAAGTGGCATAAAGCACAACAAAAAATGCAAAGAGGAGAGTGATGAAGTCGGCATAAGACACCAGCCAACGCTCATGGTTCTCGTGCTCCTCGTGCTTTTTCTTTTTAGCCATTTTCTTCTTCTATTCCAGTGTAGGCACGAAGTTTACGCTCTACGATTTTTGGATTGAGGCCGGCGCCGATCATCAAAGCGCCTTCAAGCAGGGCCTGTCGCTCAGAGGTGTGGTGGTGAGCTTTCTTTTTAATTTTGTTACCAGCCGGCAAAAAGAAAAGATTCGCCGCTCCCACTCCGTAAACTGTGGCCACGAACGCCACCGCGATACCCGGGCCCAATTTTGTGGGATCAGACAAATTATTCATCACGTGAATGAGTCCGAGAACAGCTCCGATGATTCCAATAGTGGGGCAAAAGCCGCCGGCATCGGTCCATATCTTTGAGCCTGCAGCAATTACTTCTTCTTCCTTTTGCATGCGAGTTTCAAAAATATCACGAACTGTAACGGGATCAATTCCATCGATCACTGCAGAAATAGCATCTCTAAAAAAATCATTTTCAATGGTATTGAGTCTTTTTTCCAAAGAGAGAATGGATTCTTTTTTGGCAATCTGTGCACATTGGATAATTTCATCCAGGTTTTTTTTCATATCCGTATGCGAATCAAAAAATGTTTTTCCAAAGTATTTGAGGCCGGTTTTGAGATCGGACATGGTGTTCGAAAACATCACAGCACCTATGGTGCCACCTAGCACGATGATTGCGGCGGTTAATTGCATCAGGGAATCAAGGTGACCCCCTTCCATCGCGTTGCCACCCAAGATTGCTGCCAAACCAATAATGAAACCGAGAATTGTTGCTAAATCCATGAAATCAGTATGCCGATTCTCTCTTGGTGAAGGTAGTCGGGAGCTTAGAACCTGGACTTAGAACCCGGAGCTTGCTAGAACACTGGGCATGGATAAAAACTGGTCCGATTGGATGTGGCAACAATCACATGCGATAAAGGATTTTTCACAGCTCAAACAACAACTGCCCTGGGTGGAGAACGGACTCGAAGCCACATCGGCGTACTTCCGACTCCAGGTGACGCCGTATTATCTTAGCCTGCTCGATGCAAGCAATCCACAGGACCCGTTAGCAAAAATTTGCATTCCTTCCTTACAAGAGCTCATCACTTCCGAAGAGGAACTGGGGGACCCTATCGGCGATCGTGTTTATACCGAAGAACTCAAGCACAGTCCCACAGCTGCCATAGTTCATCGTTATCCTGATCGCTGTTTGCTTCTCTTAACGCCGCTTTGTTCGTCCTATTGTCGCTATTGTTTTCGCCGCGAGATTGTGAGCAAAGCTGAAAATTCAATTTCAGCAGACGTCTTGGAAAACTCCTTCGAATATATTCAAAATACGCCGCAGTTGCGGGAAGTGATTCTTTCCGGAGGGGATCCGCTTTTACTGTCAGACAATAAGCTTGCCGACGTTTTAAGTAAGCTCGATAATGTCAAACACTTGCGATCGGTGCGCATTCACACACGCTTTCCTATTTTTAATCCGTTTCGCATCACCGATGAGTTCGTAAATAGGATCGGCGCCTTTTCCCGTCCACTGGTTATCATGCTGCATATTATGCATCCGCGCGAAGTGACTGCGGAGTTTAAAAACGCCATGGAAAAATTGCGCAAGGCCGGCATTGTGCTGCTGAATCAGAGCGTTTTAATCAAAGGCTGTAATGATGATGTGGAGACTCTCAAAGAATTAAGTTATTGCTTAGCAGATTGCGGAATAGTTCCGCAGTACTTGCATCTGTTGGATCGGGCCAAAGGCACATCGCACTTCCGCGTTTCCGTTGATCAGGCGCAAAAGTTGCTCCAGCAACTGCGCGGTCGAATATCGGGTCACCTCATCCCACAACTCACACTGGAAATCCCCGGAGGCTACGGTAAGATTCCGATGGAAACAAATTACTATGAGCAGCTGACAAAAGAATCCTATCAACTCCGTTCACCGCATCTGCCGCATAAAACAATCAACTACCGAGATCTCTAAAATGCGTGACCGTCAATTTTTCCCATTGTTTTGGACCCAATTTTTAGGAGCCTTTAACGACAACCTCCTTAAAAATGCTCTGGTGATGGTGGTGGCCACGCGAGCCCTCTCCGTATTTGGTGTTCCCTCCGATCAGTCGGTGGCTTTGGCGGGGGGCCTCTTTATTTTGCCCTTCTTTTTGTTTTCAGGAATCGCGGGCGAACTTTCTGATAAATACGATAAAAGCCGTGTGCTGCAAGGAACAAAATTGTTGGAGATTGCGGTTATGCTTTTTTCGGCAGCCGCACTTTGGATTGAAAATTTTGATTTTTTAATGATCACATTATTTTTTATGGGCCTTCAGTCTGCCTTTTTTGGACCGGCCAAATTTAGCATCCTGCCGCAACATTTACCCCCGGAAAAACTGATGCAAGCCAATGCCTGGGTGGAAGCAGGAACTTTTCTGGCTATTTTACTGGGGACGATTTCGGGCGGGGTGCTGGTGTTAATGCCAAACGGTTTGTTGATTGTTGCCGGCGTCTTAGTGTTCATTTCTATTCTTGGTTTTTTAACCAGTCTGTTTATTCCGCGGGCGCCATCGCCGCACTCTGGTCATTTTGCCATGGACTGGAATCCCTTAAGTACAACGTGGAAGCATTTTCAACTATCCGCCAAAGACCCCGCGGTGTTTTCGGCAATGATGGCAGGCTCTTGTTTTTGGTTTGTCGGAGCCATGATTTTATCTCTTCTTCCCGCCTTGTGTTTAAAGCATTTAAAATTATCAGAGAGCTCCATCACCATCTATCTCGTTGTTTTTTCGGTGGGAGTGGGCGTTGGGTCCTTTTTATGTTCTCGTCTTTCGAAAAATAAGGTGGATCTGCGACTTGTCTTTAAAGCTTTATTAGCAATGACTGTCTGTTTGCTGTATCTCGCTGTTTTCAACAGCACGTTGATCGTGGCTGGTGTGGGGCTTTTTTGCCTTTCCGTGGCCAGCGGACTTTATATCGTTCCACTCAACACGCTGATCCAAGAGCAGTCAGATGTGAAAGTGCGCTCACAAGTGATTGCGGCCTATAACATCAGCAATTCATTTTTTATGGTCTTAGCGTCGCTTTTACTGATGCTTTTCTTTTCGCTAAAGATCTCCATAGGTGGAATCTTTTTTATTTTATTTCTTCTGAGTGTGGCTGCGATTGTGTGTTTAAGAGGTACCCTGCAAGGCTTAACAAAAAAGGTCCAAGAATAAGGCCCTTAAGTCCAAACAGGCTGATACTGCCGATCAAACAGAAAAACGAGATAAAGGGGTTGATGACGGTATTTGCTTGCGACAGCAAAAGTACCCGAAGCACGTTATCCATGGTGGAAGCAATCACTCCCGCTACGATAAAAATGATCAACGACGACGGCCCAAAAAGGTAATAGCCATGTAAGCCTCCAACCACGATGATTGGCAAAAGACCCACAACTGGGACAAATGAAAATGCGAAGGCCACGATAAAATAAACCGGCCACATATCGATCCCGCTGATCAAGGCGCCCAAACTGATGATGACTCCTTGAGTGATTGCCACGACAAAAGTGGAAACCACGGTATCGTAGGCGCTCAATTCGCAAAACTGAAAAACCGTTTTCAATCGCTCTCGAGCCTTTGCAGACTGGGTGTACATAAAAATTTTAAATTTTGCATTTTTGTAAGAGCGCGCCACAATAAAAGACGAGATCGAAAAAACAAAAAGTCCTAGCAAGATCTCCGGAAAACTTGCAATCACCTGTAGAAAGCCAGACACAATGAGCTCTGCGCCTTTGGCAATAGTTTCGCTCACCTTAGCATCAACAAAACTAACCGCCTCTTGGCTGTCTAAAAAATACGATGCAATACCGGTAAACGTTTGTTTCATCGGCGTCAGCCAGTTAACGAGTTGATCCATGAGGTTACTTTTGTTGGCCGCCTCAGGCAGTCTAGTCAAAGTTGTAAAAAAATGCGAAACACCAAAAAATACAGCCGTTAAAAAACCAATGGTTCCCGCGGTGATGCCCCCGATAATGAGTCTCCTTTTTTTTGGATTATAGGTGGCCATTCTCTTTTGGAATTCGAGATACGCCATGTAGCAAATTGTGGAGAGTACAAAAATGGCGATGAAGTCGATGAGCATGATCGCAATAAGAGCGATGGCTAAAAACGAATAGAGGAAGCGGCTTTCGTGGACCATGGTTTCCCAATGGTCATTGCGCTGGAGCGTCTTCATTAAGCTTTCCTTGGTACTGAGCCAGTCGGCTAAGAATAAAACTTTTCATATCCTGCTTTAAAACTTTATGCTGAACATAAAAATGTTTCAAATCGACACTGCGTTTAAGAAGGTTTGCAGAGGAGGACATTAAAATTACCGGAACTTTGTTTTGATACAGATCCGAGTTTTGAATGCTTCGATCTGTTTCAATAAAATTATCTATGCGCGAAAGAAGTTCATGGCCAGAAATTTCGGGGATATTAATATCTATAAACATAAGATCATACTCATTGTTTGCCATATCCAAAAGGGCATCGTACGGGTTAGCGACAATTTTGTAAGTCAGCTCCGTGGGACTAAACTTTCCCAGCATATGATCAAAAGCAGCTCCCATGTCCAAATCGTCATCGACGATTAAAATATGCAGACATGTCTTAACTCTCATCGACTCACCCCCGTATGTGCCCGACAAAAAAATGCGGAAGCCGAAGCCTCCGCATAAAACAGCCTGTGGTACTACTGGGCGTCGTAGTAGCTGTTTTGAGAAATAAATCTTGTTATAACTGAATCGGGAATGAGACGCTTGCTAACCAAGATTTATTCTCAAGATCTACGCTGCTAAAATCTGCGGGACCAAAAGGACCAGCTTCTTGCACCTGAGCTGTGTCATATGTGATTTCTTGATACTCAATATTCACGCTCACAGCTTGAAAACGAAGACCAGCACCAACTCTAAAACCTTTACCATCTTTAAATTTTGCATCAAAAGAAGATCCATCTGGATCAAGCTCTCCGCCAGCGATGTAAGAACCCCAAATGCGCAGTCCGTAGTCAGGCATTTGCATTCCAATTACCGGACCCCAGTTGTAGGCCTTGGCGTCTTCTTTCCAGTCGCCGAATTCTGATTTTGGCATTGAATAACGCGCATCCGCTCCGAGAAAAAAGGCTTCATTTAAATGAAAGCCAAGGCGAGCGCCGAGACCGAATCCAAAAACATCTCCATCGGTCGATCCGAGAGGTGCAGGAAAGTTAATTTCTCCGCTTCCCATTTCGTAGGTCACAGCTGGCTCAACAAATAAACCGCCGTCATCATTTGCGAAGGCAAAATTCGCAGTCAAAAGAGCTATTGCAATGGATGTAAATTTAATTAATTTCACGAAAAACTCCTTATTCATTTTTTATCAACCTTGTTACCGACTTCGTTCACTTTCGTTTTTGCTGCATCCATTGCATTCTGACCTGTGTGCTTTACCTGCTTGGCTACGCACTCCATTTTTCCGTTGATCATTTCACATGTTTTGTCTTTAACATCGCGAGCTGTATTTTTAACCGAATCAACAGCTTTATTTTTAACGTTCTCAGCTTTTTCGAGATTTGTTTCTTCTGCTTGAAGCGAAAAAGAACCGAAAAGGCCTAAACATAATATTGTGAGTGTGGACAGTTTTTTCATAATCACCTTTCTGTGAATGCTAAACTTAAAGATTAATTTCTAATTTTTGATTATCTATTGTTGTTTGTTGTATTGACGGCCGCTCTTGCCATTAGCAACAAGCGGCCGTTAACTTAATTACAGTCTACTGACTAAGGAAGTTTTGTAGAGCTTCGGCCTGTGACGAGGGAGCCAACAAAGCTCACTGCCGCTAGGATCAAGAATGCGATAAGCAACATTCTACCAATTTCCATGGACATTCCACCGACTCCGCTTGCGCCCAAAAAGTAAGCTACCAAAGCGATTACAAAAAACCCAATTGCTGCACGTACCATATTTATCCTCCTTATTATTTTTCATTCCCTGGAAGCGAATCAATTCCGTCATCCATTCAATTTGGTATCAGCAAGCAATGTGCCAGTAATTTAGAGGCTTTAAATGAATTATTTTGCCGTTTAGAATTTTTTCGTCCAAAAGAAGTACGTTTGCTTGAGTATTATTTGTACCTGTGTTAACTAAATTCTAAGCGTTTAGGAGGATTACATGAAATCATATATTGGTAAGACCGTAGCGGTGGTAGATGACGACGTTGATGTGCAAGAGCTTGTGGAGGCATTCTTTCGCCAAAAAGACTTTAAAGTTTTGGTTTATGGAGATGCGGAAACTGCCATGGAAGCATTGGAGGCAGACCCTGCAGTTTGGGATGTGGCTTTGGTTGATTTGCACTTGCCAAAGATGAGCGGTTTGGATTTTACTTTGGCGGCAAAGAAGATCACGCAAAACCTTCCCATTATTTTAATCACCACAAGCAAATCTGCAGAAATGGCCGTGGATGCCATCGAAAAAGGGGCCTACGATTTTATTGTAAAACCCATTCACTTTCCACAGCTGTATATATCGGTGCAACGCGGACTGCATTTTAAAAATCTGCAAGGCGATATTTCGGATTTACGAACCCATGTCAAAAATCTCAAAAATCCCCACGGAGCGATCATTGGCAAGAGCCCACGATTTCTCGATGCTTTAAATATTTCGAAACGTGTGGCGCCAAGTACAACCAACATTTTTATTTCTGGAGAGAGCGGTACCGGGAAAGAAGTTTTTGCAAAGTACATCCACAATGAAAGCGCCCGAAAAAAGGGACCCTTTGTTGCCATCAATTGCTCGGCGATTCCTGAGAATCTTCTGGAGTCAGAACTTTTCGGTCATGCAAAGGGCGCCTTTACAGGAGCTCAAGATAAAAAAATCGGTCTTTTTGAAGAAGCTGAAGATGGAACGCTTTTTTTAGACGAAATCGGCGATCTCAGTTTGCCTTTGCAAGCAAAAATCCTGCGAGTTCTGCAAGAGAAAAAAATTAAACGAGTGGGCGAAAATCAACAGCGCGCCGTCAACTGCCGAATCATCTCGGCAACCCATAAGGATTTAATCAGCGAAATCAAACACGGTCGGTTTCGTGAGGATTTGTATTTTCGGTTGAAGGTGATCCCAATCCATCTGCCGCCACTCCGCGAACGCCGTGAAGATATTTTACCTCTGGCAGAATCATTCATGCGTAAGTTTTCGTTAGAAAATGGTTCGCCTGCTAAAAAGTTCTCAACGGAAGCCATCGAGTTTTTGCTCTCTAATTCCTGGAGAGGAAATGTTCGCGAGCTCGAAAACGCCGTGGAAAGAGCCGTTGTTATTGCCATGGGCGAAGAGATCTTACAAAAAGACTTTATGTTAGATCAATTTGAATCTGTGGATTTTTCCGAAGACTCAATGTTAGACGTATCTAAGATGGAAACAAAAGGGTTCTACGTTCCTTACAGTGCGGACAATATCATAACGCTTGAAGAAGTGATGAATCGGTACATCGAGTACACCGTTAAAAAGAACAATGGCGCGCGCGATAAAACGGCCCGCGAAATAGGGATCGACCGCAAAACCCTGTACAAACGATTGTCAAAAGCCAGCGAATCAACATTGGAAAACTAGCATGCACAAAAAGAAAGAGGTGACGGGGTGGTCACCTCTTAAGATGGGATGGGCGGGTGGGAGCTAGTTTCTCAACGCAAATATTAATGCGTGTGAGGCTTTGCTAGGGAATTTCATCTTGTCTGCAGAAGTGGGCAACCCCGCGGCAACAAGTGAATTCTTAATCTTACTATCTTGTGTGTTTAACCAATCCGAAACTGTCGACGGCTGTTGCGCCATGCTATGAGTTTCTACAGTCACATTTTTAAGAGTCTTTACAAATTTAGAAATCGTTTCGTTACGCTTTTTGGCAAGATCCAATTGTTTTGGAGACAGTTTATCTTTTTGTTCTGAAGGGTACTCTTGGTCACCCCAGGCGAGAACAATCACTTGGTCCAGCTTATTTTTATCCATCTTACTCAAATTCATCAAATTACGGATAGATGCTTTGGATTCTGCAGTAAGCTTTGACGAATTTTGTGGGAATTTAATCTCGACAAAACTGTGGGCGTCCACTTTTTCGGCAGTGGTTTCGGAAATCGCCGCGCCCTCTTGCTCACTGGTGTAAGGCTCTCGAGGACCATCCGAAGTGCTAACCCCGCCAGGCTTTGTCGAAGCACAGGCTACAATAAATGCCGTGCAAACACACAGCGCCATAAACCCAACAAATGATTTTTTAAAGAATACATCTCGAACCTTTACAACATCTTTTTGCTTTTGTGGCTGCGAATTTTTTTGTGACTGCATGATGGCGCTCCTTGTCTGTAAAGACTTATTTTTTGCTGTTTGATAAATTTATCAATATTGATCAAACATTAAGGCAATTGGAATGCCAAACCATAAAACAAGGAAAGGCCAACTGCGGTTGGAAAAAATGATTTTCATGTTCAATTAAAGTACTTTAGGTGGAAATTTGGAACTCAAGACTGTCTGGGACTATAGTTAGAGTATGTGGAAGTGGATTTGCGGAGTTGGTGTATCATTTGCAAAGCAGAAAGGCGATGAACACGTTCAAAATCTTAATAGTCGATGATCAAGAGAATGATGTCTCTCGGTTGATGCAAGCACTGGAGCACCCCTCGGTCGCGTTTATATCAGCGACCAGCGGGATCGAGGCTTTACGCATTCTAGCAAGTTCACCAGATATCGAACTGGCCTTGGTAGACACACAGATGCCGGGGATGAATGGGTTTGAGCTTGCCACAAAGATGCGAAATGTGGATCAAACAAGGCACATTCCAATTATGTTTTTAACAGAAAATATGACGTCGCATGAGTACGAGTTTAAAGTTTACGAGGCGGCGGCCACGGATATCCTCGCTAAACCAGTGAATGTAGAAATATTGAAATCAAAAATCGATGTCTTCAAAAAATTGCGCGAAAAACGACTCGCAGTTGAGGAAAAAGTCGTGATGCTTGAAAAAGTAACCCAGGACTTAGTAGAGGCGCGTAAAATAGCTGAAGAAGCAGATCAGGCGAAATCGGCATTTCTGGCGAATATGAGCCACGAGATTCGAACTCCCATGTCTTCGATCCTGGGTTTCGCAGACCTTATTAAAAATAGTCGACTTGAGCCTGATAAAGTCAGCAGTTATATTGATATCATTATCCGAAACGGCAAGCACTTGCTGGACATCGTCAACGACGTCCTCGATCTATCAAAGGTCGAAGCGGGGCAACTCAACGTAGATATTGCAAATGTAAATTTAAAAAAGCTCATAGAGGAAGTGGTCCTTTTTTTAAGCAGTGTCGCAGAGTACAACAACGTGACTTTAAAAATGGGAGACTGCTTTAAGGAAGACATTGTTATAAAAGCCGATTCGACACGTTTGAAGCAAGTTTTAATTAACTTGATTGGAAATTCCATTAAGTTTTCAAAAGGTGGAACGGTCCTAATTGATTGTCAGATCGCACAGACCACCATAGATATCATCATCGAGGATAACGGGATTGGAATTCCCATCGAGAAGCAAAGGCAACTCTTTATTCCTTTTAGTCAACTCACCGACTGCAATGAACTCACTATGCGGGGAACGGGTTTGGGCCTCTGTCTTTCAAAAAAATTAATGCAAAATATGAACGGAGATATCTTGCTCGAACGCTCGGAGCCAAACCAGGGAACAACTTTTCTGGTGCGCACCTTGCTTGGGGATTCCCATATTGCAGAATTTTCCCCCATCCAAACGCGGACGCCCATCGAAAAAGAGTGTCTAAAGGATCGAAAAATTTTTGTTGTGGACGATTCGAAAGACAATCAAATGTTGCTGCAGATAATGCTCGAAAAGTATGGAGCCACCATTGACTTTGCAGAAGACGGACAACAGGCAGTGGAGCAAGTGAATAACAAGCAGTTTGACATTGTTCTGATGGATTATAAAATGCCGGTTATGGATGGATTTGAGGCCACTCAAAATATAAGAATGAGTGGAAACTCGGTGCCTATCATATTACTCACCGCTAATGCGATGAAGGGCGAAAGAGAAAAGTCGTTGCAAGCCGGGGCTGATGCCTACATTTCCAAGCCCATCGATTGGAGCGCACTGCTTCAATCAATTCTTTCTCTCGTCGAACCTAATGTAAAAAATGCTGAGACTACTTTATGATTGGTCTGAGTTAATTTTGGGCAGCGATTTTTTCCTGAGCGGATTGAAGCCAAACTTTATATCGGTTAAGGAGTTCGCCACCTTCCGACGTAAGGGTGTCCGGCGTGAGGTCTTCCATTTGAGAAGCTATTGGAACGAGTTCATCAAAACCGAAGCTGGGGGCGTTGCCAACCAACTGATGGCCAATACGATTGAATTCTTTCACAGAATTTTCGGAAATGCTCTTTTGCAAGGTGTCCACATCAATGGCTCTGCGTTGCAGGTAGGTCTCGATGACTTCTTTAGGTAAATCCATGTCCATACATATTCAATAGCACAGTGATTTTTCGAAATCCAACATTTTTAAAATAGTAAGGGGGATAAATCGATGAATATTTCCCTCGAATAATCTAGCAACGTACTTTTTTGGTACATGAGCACACCTCTAATGAAATATAAAGCAGATGAGGGTTGGCCTGCGTATTGCGATAGAGATTTGTATTCAAACGTGATCGAAGACACATAGGGAGACGAAAATGAGCACGCACAAACAAAAAGTTTTAATCATCGAAGACGATAAGGACATGGCAGCCGTCATTAAGTACCGCATTGAATCCTATGGTGGAGCTTACTGCGATATCGTCAGCGACCCGTACGAAGCTCTAAACCTGCTCAGCGATTCTGCTTACGATATGGTGCTCGTGGATCAAAAGCTGCCGGGGATGTTGGGTTCCAATGTGTTAACACAGGTGGACCGCTTTATTGATATCGACCCCACGCTTTCCGAGCTTCAACGTTTTAGTCAAAAAATTCCTGTGATCCTAATGTCTGGCGCTCCAATTAAATTGGGAAGTCGTTACCGCCTTAAGCATTTTAGCATTCGAAAAATTCTCGACAAAAAAACCGAGCTTGCCTCGTACCTCAAACAGACTTTTGGCGAGCCCAAACCTTTTCAGCAAATTGAAGCCATAGCGTAATTTTAAACAGCAACAAGCAAAAAGGAGAAGTTATGAACAAAACAAATCTAGAAAATTTTAAAAAATTAGACAAAAAATTATCTGTCACTCAAAGAATCATCGATAATCAACAGGGAAAGATCGGCTACCTAGTGGCCTGGATGCTCGGAGTTCCCGCTTCTTTGTTGTTTGTGATTTTTCTATTCCGTGGCGGATAACTTTAGGCCACTTTAATTGAAGCGACTTAATTTGATTAGCAACTAACTACAACTAACTTTTAGAGGAGAAAAAAATGAATAAAGATATCGTAAAAGGAAAATGGCTCGAAATTAAAGGCGAAGTGCAAAAAGCGTGGGGAAAACTCACCAACGACGAACTCGATAAAACTGAAGGCGACATGAAAGCTGTTGCTGGTTTAATTCAGCAAAAATACGGCGAAACCAAAGACGGTTTTCAAGACAAACTCGATGGGATCTACGGTCGTTTTGTCGATGCTAAAGATAATGTAGCAGAAACGGTTAAGGACACCCTACGCAAGCCCGAAGACAAGGCGACGCCAACTGTAACAACTGGACAGTATTAATTTTAACAACACGAAGTGATTTTAAACTCATCAAATAAATAAAGGAAAAAATTATATGAACAACCAAACGAATTATAACGACACGATGAACGGTGCAACCAAAGCAGCGAAAGACATTAAAAAGAACGCTGAGGGTAAAGCCATGGAATACGGAAGCGAGATCAACAAATTTAGTGAAGAGGCTGGTAAAAGAGTTGGCGACGTTGCTTCGCAAGTAAAGTCTGTGGCCGACGAGTACATGGCTTCGGGTCGTGAGTATATGGAACGTAGCCAAGAATACGTTAAATCAAATCCAGAGCGCAGCCTTGCCATGGCATTAGGTGTTGGCGCAGTAATCGGTGGACTTGTCGTTTTTGCTTTTCGCAAGAAGTAAGTTTAGCGTTGCAAACCCAGCTCTCTATAAAAAGAGCTGGGTAAGCAATCAAGGAGGTCATTATGATAAATTTCATTTTTCTTAAATTAAAAGAGTTTTGGCAAAGGACTTCGTATTACTTAAATTGTCATTTGTGTAACCGACTTTTTAGTAAATCTCTGAAGAATAAAGACTGCCTCCAGGCAGCTCGACGAAGTGATCAAAACGGCAACTACGACATCGATGGGGTCTCTTTTGACGGAAACCATACTTTCGTTAATGGAAAGCTTCATTGAATTAAGTTGATAAAAATCCCAAAAATTTAAACAGCTCTGAAGGAGCCACTATGTTCACAAAAAAAATATTTCTTCTCATAAGCTTATTTACATCACTTGCGATGGTAACCGCGGTAGGGTCAGCCGAAGATGTTGTTGAATCTTCCGCGGGCTCCATCATTTCGGAACCACGCGCACCCGCAACCGAGGGAGAATTTAAACCGCATCTAGGATTTCTTCTTGGGCTTTCTAACCCCGAGGGGGCCTATTCTTCTGGTGCTGAAATCGGGATAACAATGGGGTATCAGTTTTACATTCCTTACTCCTTAGGTTTCGAATTGTCGTCGGTAGGCAACGAGGCGAGTTCCGACTCCGCTGAACTACGCAGAACAAAAGTTCTTGCACAGCTCGCCTATAACTTTGCGGGCAATATTCCCGTGCTTTCAAAATCCTACGTGGGTTTCGCCATGGGGCCGATGCTCGAATCCTTCCGCGGTGACGACGATGTTGTTTGGGGTGTTATGCCCATCGTTGGCTTTGATATTCCCCTCGGCGGTGGTAATACTGAGAATGATTTTACACTTGGCGGCAACGCACGGTATCTTATAAGTTCCAGTGGTCTGCCCAATGTTTTTTCAACCAATGTGGCTGCGAAGTATTGGTTCTAAACAATGAGTATTAAATTTTTTAAGGCGAGATCGCTTTCCTGGGTCAGTTTAATCACTGGCCTTTTTGTATTTGGGTTACTCTGCAAACCAGCAACATCGCACGCAGCCTCCATTGGCTCAGAAGCAGAACCAGCACAAACGGTGCAAAAAGACGACTTAATGCCGGGGAGTTCTTCTCTTAATAAAACTTTAAAAAACCGCTATTCTTTTTTCCTGCACAAACGAAACTATCTTTTACCTCTCAGTTATAACTGGCAGCCCCACAACGAGCTCTACAGTGGTATCGCTCCGCAAAACAATGGAGCCAATCCCTTTTACGAAAAAACCGAAGCTGAATTTCAGATTAGTTTTTTTGCTCCATTAATCGAGAATGTTGTTTTTGAGGATTTTGATCTCCTCTTGGCGTACACACACCATGCCTGGTGGCAGCTCTACAACTCATCGTGGTCAAAGCCCTTTCGCGAAACCAATTATGCTCCCGAGTTGTTTTTTAGAAAATCCATCGAATTGAACGAGGGAAATGTGAAGCGTTTTCTTTTTTTGGATGCGGGTTATATTCACGAATCAAACGGACAGTTTGAAACCCTGTCGAGGAGTTGGAATCGTGTCTTTTTTCGCACCCACTTAAGCACCAAAAATTTTTTGGTTGTTTTTTCCACCTGGTATCGCCTACCGGAAGAAGAAAATCAGGATGAGAACCCTGGTATTCAGGATTATTACGGTTACGGGGATATCGCTCTCTTTTATTCGTTAAGAAGCCACACGGTGGATCTTAAACTTCCGTTTTCCAAAAGTCCCGGATTAGAAATTGGTTACTCGTATCCGATTAAAGATTTTTATCGTCTGTACGTGAATTACAAATACGGCTACGGCCATTCGTTAATTGAGTATAACAAAACCATCGAACGTTTTGGAATCGGAATCACCCTTGAAGGTGGAATGGATCGTCGGTAGTGGAAAAAGCGGTACTGCAACACGTTTTTTCGTGGAAAATATAGCCGTCTAAATATTAAATTCGTTTTTAAGCCCTCTCGCCCCCGGCACATGGTTTGCTCTCTTAGTTAGTCAGCGAGTACGGAACGTGGTTGTTCCCGAAACAGCAAACCAACCAAGGAGTGTTTATGCAACAGAAAAACGACAATCAAAAAGATGTAGAAAAAAAACAAACTGCCGGTGGCCAACAAGATCAACAACCTAATAAAGGCTTCGAAAAACCAGCACGCCGTGATGAAGATTTAGATGAAGAAGACGATCAAAGCATCGAGCAAGCTCCGTCTCGTGAAACAGATGCGCTCAATAAAAATCGAGAACCGAAAGATAAAAAATCTAAAGTGTAGTAACAGCCTAGAGAGTGGCCCCAAGCGTCTCCCCCCGATAGCGGGGCTAACCTCTACTGTTTCTTATTTAAAAAGGAGTATATATGAGACTATTTAGAAATATGACGGTGGCACTTGCTCTCGTTTTTGGATTGTTTGTGTCACACAACTCTTTAGCGGCCCCCTTAGTCGCTGTTGAGGACTCCACAGCCCTCAACGCAAAAGACGCTGACGGAACTACAAAGACCCCGCTTGATCAAATGAAGGGTAGCGACAAGGATATTGAAACCACTCGGCAGATTCGCCAAGCTTTGATGGACGACAGCTCTTTGTCGACGAACGCACGAAATGTAAAAGTAATCACTCTTAAGAACAAAGTCACCATTCGTGGTGCAGTGAATTCCAGTGATGAGCTTCGCCGTGTTGTGAGTCTTGCTAAAACTACGGCATCAAAAGATTCTCAGGTTGTCCACGACTTAAACGTCGTTGAATAAAATTGATGAATAAAACTGTTGAATAAAACTGCAGAGTCATCGGTCTTTGAATAATCAACTAACAGTATTAGGAGTTTTTATGGAAAATAATAAAAAAGAATTAACAAACTCAGTTTTCGGCATTTTTCAAACGCAAATCGCGTTGGAATTTTGTATTACCAAATTAAAAGAAAAAGGATTTTTTGGTGCAGATATTTCTGTTCTGATGCCTTCAAAGTCAGAGACTAAGACTTTTGCCCACGAAAACTCCACAAAATCCCCAGAGTTTGCCTCTGGTGGTGCAGCCGGCGGTGCCGTGCTGGGTGGTGTGCTCGGATGGCTTGCTGGAATCGGCACTTTGGCCATTCCAGGAGTTGGTCCCTTTATCGCCGCAGGTCCGATAGTCGCAGCACTTTCGGGTGCTGGAATCGGTGGCGCCATCGGTGGAATTTCGGGTGCACTCGTAGGCCTTGGAGTGCCAGAGTACGAAGCAAAACGCTACGAATCCTTAGTCAATGCCGGCGGGATGTTGCTGTCGGTGCATGTAGGCACTTCCACATTGCAGGATTCTGCGATGGACATTCTAAAACAGTGTGGTGCGTCTGATATCAGCGTTAAAAAAGAATCTAAAGGGTCCGATATTGATAAAGACGATCGCCCTGATCGCACGGACGCTATTGCCGTGACTCGGGCGCAATCAAATATTCCGCCAGAATTGCACGTTAACACCTCAAGACCTATTTAGTGAATGCCTTAGTTTTTGAAGGATAACCTGCTTTATGTCGAAGGCTAACGCCTTCGACTTTTTTCTTTTGTATTAAGTCCAAAATTTGTACGCAAGTATGGCTAGCGTTCCAAAAATGACCAATTTTCCATGTCCATATCTCTGAAATCTCTTTCGGGCGAACTCACCTTTGGCATTGGGCTTGCTCATTAGTTCTGTGACTCAATACAAAAAGGACTTCATATGATTTTAAGACAACTTTCAATCTTCATCGCCACCTATTTTTTACGCGAAAAGTTTTCGCGCCCGCAAAACAACTGGATCAGTGATTCAGCAAAAGCGCTAACCTATTCCGCCGTCACGAACATGTTCATCAACAAACTCAGTGTACTTCTCAAAAAGAGCGTTGTGGTGATTCCTCTCGTGGTTTTGGGAACGGTTCTTGGTGTATTTTGTTACCTCGATCTAATGAACGTTGTTGATTATGGCGTAAAAAAGTTTGCTCCCTCTTTTTTAATTAACCTCGTCGTGACGATCTTGAGTTTTTTAGGTGCGATCTATGTGCTTAAAACTCCAAAAGACTCCGAAGTGAGTAATGCCGAAACGGGGAGCACGGAGGATGGGGCGGATCCCCTGCAGACTGCTGGTCTGCAAATTCAAGAAAATTTCGCATTCTTCAAGCGCGGCTTTGCACAAGCTTTCGAAAAACCCTCTGACGACTTAAAAGCCCTTGGAAACTCCAACCCAAAGTCCCATGATTAAGAATATTAAATTATGGAAGCTTATCGACTACGCCGTGTGGTCGCTACCCCTGGCTGCAATGCTATTGTCGTTTTATTTAATTTTTGACTATTATGCATCACGCGATATCAACCTTCGCATTGTATTTAAAGATGCCTCCTCCATTGAGCCACAAAAAACTCAGCTCGTTTACAAAGGCATTGTTGTTGGCCTAGTAGAGGGTGTTCAGCTGGATGCAAAAAGTCATGGGGTTGTGGTGCGTGCAAGTCTAGACAGGGAAGCCAAGGATCTCGCAGTCCAGGGTTCTCGTTTTAAAATTGTTCAGCCCAAGGTGGGATTTTCCGGGATTAGCGGTCTTGAGACTTTGCTGAAAGGGTCCTACATTAAAATCGAAAAGGGCAACACCGATCAAAGCCTTATACAAAAAATAAAAACTAACTTTGAGGGAATCACTACCGACGAAGAAGACGACATGCACGATGCGACCGCGTTCGTGTTGCGGGCGAAAAATGGCAAGGGTCTTAACGTGGGGATGCCCATCGAGTTTAAAGGCGTAAAAATTGGCTCCGTTGTCTCCATTGATTTCGAAGGTCTCACCAAAGAGGGTGTTTTTAACTATCAAGACATTCTCGTGAAAATTGGGATCGATAATAAATACGTTGATATCATCAATGCCGATAGCCGCTTTTGGAAGCGTCCCGCAGTGAACGCTCGCTTGGATGTGAGCGGGATGAATTTTGAAATTTCCTCCTTAGAGGCCTTACTTAAGGGCGGTATTCTTGTTGAAAGCTCCAATCAAAACGCCGATGCGGCCCACGTGGGGCACCAGTTTGCACTCTACGAGAGAAGGCCAGCCAAAAGATCAACAGATGCCGAGGCAAAAATATTCCAGCTCATCACGAACGATGCTGAATCCTTACAAAAAAACGATCCCGTTTTTTATCGGGGAATTAAGGCTGGCGCCATTCAAGATGTACAATTAAAAGAGGATGGGCGTGCGGTCGTTCGCGTGCGCGTGGAAGCTCAGCACAAACATCTGGTGAAAGCCAACACGGTTTTTTGGCGCAAATCAGCGGTGGATAGCAAATTGGGATGGTCGGGACTTTCGCTACGTGTTTCGTCTTTGGAAAGCCTTGTGCGCGGTGGAGTTAACTTCGCAACGCCCACTCAGTTTGGTGCCGACGTGAAAGATGGAAATTCCTTTACATTGAACGACGGTGAGCCAGACGGGGATTGGAAAAACTGGAAGCCGCAGTTTCCGAAAATAGTTAAACCTACAGATCTGAGTTTACGCTATGAATGATCACACATTTTGCGAAAACTGTGGTTCGTCCTCCGTGCAAAAAAAACAAGGGGACAACAAATTATTGGCTCCGTTTGTACTCACCGCTTTGTTTTTGTACATGCCGGCCATGTTTTTGCCGTTTATGACCATTGAAATCAACGGTATAAAAAACACATCGACAATTTATCAAAGCGTGGTCTCCCTTTCAAAACAGGGATCTTGGTTTATCGCCATCATCGTGCTACTTGCGAGCATTGTGATTCCCATCGGAAAACTGGGTTTGCTGCTGTTTTTGGAGCTAACCAAGGATGTCACTTTGCGCGCGGGATTGCGCGGCAAAATATTTAAGTTTGTCGAAATGATCGGCAAGTGGTCTATGTTAGATGTCTTTTTACTGGCACTTATGGTAACCATTTTAAAATTGAAACCTTGGATGAATGTGACGGTTGAGCCGGGTGCTTTATTTTTTGCGATGGTAGTTATTTTTACCATGCTGGCCTCGCAAAACTTTAACAAGCATCATCAGCCCCAGAAGTCCTCGTAGGAAGCAGTAAAAGTGTTTTTCTATATCCTATTCAGCCTTTTGAATTTTCAAACCGCGCAGGCGGAACCTCTTGAACCGAAGGTTCAGCAACCACCCGAACCGAAGGTTCAGCAGCCCGCAGAGCCAGAAAAGCCACAAAACAAATTGATGCTCGCTGTAGTGGCAAGCAAAACCCTTGCAGAGAGCGTGCAAGGCGATAGCTGGTCTTTCGAGCGGCCCTCCGTGGGAGTGGAAATCCGCGCCAACGAATTCGTGGCCGCGCAAACCTCCCTCACATTGCTCGATCAGCAGTACGTTGTGGACAAAGGCGGAACCGGTGTCCTTTTTGAAAGACGCCGGCTTGTTTTACCCATCATGATTTCCTACAGAGCGTTTCCGTGGTTTTATGTTTCCGCCGGCCCCTACATTGGCGTTGCTCTGAACGAAATAAAAACCTACCGAAGAGGATTAAATCCTCTCTTGAGCCCGCCCAAAAGCTCCATGGATGATTTTTTGGAATTCGGTTTTGTAACAGCTTTGCAGTTTTTTATTCCAGTGACCAAAAAAATCGAAGGAATGGCCAGCATTTACTACTATGCACCGTACGATGAAACGCAGTTAAAAAAATCCAATTCGTTATTTTTTCTCTTCGGAGTTAAGTTTGGGTTGGGAAAATGATCAGGAAAATGATCAGACAAATGATCAGACAAATGAGTAGTCCCGTTGGTCGGAAACTTTTTTTCAGTGCCATCATTATGCTCAGCGCGTGGAGTGTGCGTGCCGACGAGCCGGTGATGATGCCCGAGCCTGAAAAAGAAAAACCGTTTTTTTCGAAGCTTCTGTCAAATTTAGAGGACTCGCGCGAGGGAATGTCGGTATTTTTAGTGGATAAATCCAATGAGATTGATCTTCTCTTTGCCAATCCCAACTATTTGGCCACCCGAAACACCACGAACATGCGTTTTTCAAATACGATGAAAGTTGCCGACGAAGAAGGTTTTAATAACGACTTTGATTTTTCGTTTAAGTTAAATTTACCACGCAGTCAGGATAAACTTCAGTTTCAGTTTGACCAAGCCGTGGATGAATTTAGATCGGGTGATGGAAGTCAGAATTTTAATCAAAACTTAAATCAAACAGCAGAGCAAAGACAAGTTGGCCGCGGACGAGCCGGAATTAACTTTTATCAAAATGTTTTCGACACGGATGTAAGGCTCACAGCTGGGGTGCGCATCAAAGATCAGCTGATTCCATGGACCAACGTAAAACTGCGAAATTATATTTTAAAAACCAGAAACGAAAAGCATTTAATGGAGCTCATCCAAGATTATTACGGTGAAACGGCTGAGGGGCTCGAGCACAAAGGGTATTTGGCCTACACTTATAAAATCAACGAGAGATTTTTATTTCGTGTTTCTAACGAAAGCCAATATCGAGACTTTGATAACAGTTTTCAAATCAGTCAGGGCATGACGATTTTTCATAATGTCGACTATGGACATTCTTTGGCCTACGGTGTATTTGCACTGTCAAAAAACCCGGCGGCCCAGTCGGTTTACTTTGTCGACTCCTATACAGCTAGCGTGGCCTATCGCCGGCGGCTCTACAAACGGCACTATTATTTAACGATTCGCCCCGGTGTGATCAGTCCTAAGGACAAAGATTGGGAGCTTTTAGCCGGTATCCAAGTGGGAATCGACATCTTTTTTGGAAATCCATAAACATAAGAGGGAGGCATCAATGCCAAATTTAAAAACCATTAGTCAAAGTAAGACGAAAAAAGACACAACGGGCGTGATTACACAGCTTTTAAAGGACCATAAAAAAATGAAAGCGCTCATGAAAAAAATAAAAGCACCGCGCACCTCCGACATCGTGTGTGAAAAAACCTATCAAGTGCTGTTGATGATTTTGCATCCGCACGTAAAGTCCGAAGAAAAATCGTTACTCAATGTGCTAAAGGGTCACCCCCTGTTTGACGACATGGCTCAGGAGGGCTACGAGGAGCATCGCTTGCACGAAACTGTCCTCAGTCGCATCGACCGAACAAAAGACTTGCAAAAAAAATGTGTGCGAATCAAAATTTACTGTGAAATGCTTGAACACCATCTCGATGAAGAAGAGGAAGACTTATTCCCAGCTTTTAAAGATTACTCCGCCAAATCGACGCGTAAAAAAATGGGCACGGTCTTTCGAAAAGAGCGAGAAAAGCGCAAAAACAAGCGCGAAGAAAAAATGTACAAAGAGACCGTTGAAAACAGCAGCGTGTGATGAGGATCCTTCCGCGCCGCCGTCTCTTTGCCATTTTAATTTTTTTTCTTTTCATCCTCGGAGTGCGCCTCGCCGCGCCTCGAGTGACCCTGTACTTCGCCAATCAATACTTAGCTGAATTTTCGCCCATCTACCGAGGGCATATCGCTGATTTGAACTTTTACCTCTGGCGAGGAGCTTACAGGTTTGAGGGCGTAAGTTTAACCATGAAAGACCGTCCGCTCACTTTCGCCACCGTGCGCGATGTGGATGTGTCGGTGGCGTGGCGAGAGCTGCTTCGCCTGCATGTGCGGGTGGATGTTGTGGTGAGCGAGGCCCAACTGCTGTACAGCGATAGTCTGCGTAAAGAGATTTTTCAGCAACCCCAGGTGCACAAAAAAGATGCGCAAAGCGCGCTCAGCAAACTGGTTCCCCTGGGTGTAGAAAGAATTCGCGTTTTGGATTCGAGTTTAGGCACCGCTGATTTTTTTGGAATTTCCGAAAAGCTTCCGGCTGCCATCAGCGGTTTTTCGGCCACCATCAATCATCTCACCACCGATGCCAAACACCCGGTCATGTATTTTGAAGCGCAAGGCAAAGTGTCGGGCGATTCCATCATGCAGGTGGCGGGCGATCTGAATACCTTTCAAAAAGAAAAAACGGGCAGCGTAAAAATGAATCTTCAGAGCTTCGACATTCGCCGCCTAAATCCCTGGATGATTCATCTTTTGCCGCTGTCCTTTGAGAAAGGTTTGCTCACGGTGTATACCGAAGTCAAAATCCAAGGCGCAGATGTGACCGGGTATTTAAAGCCCTTCTTGCACGATCTGCACATTGTTGGCGATAAAATGGATTTTACCAGTCTTCGTCAATTCGGAGTTGAGCTTTCGGTGTCTTTGTTAAATTCGCTCTTTCAAGACAAAGACGACGATCTCGCAGCGCAAATCGATTTTAAATACACCGACGGCAAGCTCGACTGGAATTTTTGGGACATTTTAAAAAGTATGATCAAAAACAGCCGGAAAAATAACTTGAAAAAATCCTTTAACTCCCATTGAATAAATGGGAAGCGAGGGCAAAGCATGCGCACGAATAATAACGAAGTTTATGTACTGGGCAGTTCACGGGTTCCCTTTGTAAAAAGCCAAACAACCTACAGCAACACAAAACGCAAAGAGCTCATGGTGGCCGCCTTAAATGGTCTGGTGGAGCGCTATAAACTCAGCGGGGTGTTGATCGACGACACCGCTCTGGGAGCGGTGATGAATGGGTCGGCTGATTTTAATTTAGCCCGCGAAGCCATCCTGTCGACGGCTGTGCATCCAGATTCTCCCGGAGTGAATGTGCAGCGCGCCTGCGGAACAGGGCTTGAGGCCGCTTGGCTGATTGCTATGAAGGCGCACACAGGTTCCATCGACCTTGGCATCGCAGGCGGTGTGGACACAAACAGCGATCTCCCCATCGAAGTTTCGGACGAGCTGCAAAAAATCCTCCTCGGCGCCAACAAAGCAAAAACCTTCGGCGAAAAATTCAGCGTTTTTAAAGATCTTCGCCCATCGCACTTTAAACCCAAAGCGCCCAGTGTGGATGAGCCCCGCACACATCTATCCATGGGTGACCACACTGAATTAATGGTGAAGGAATGGAAAATTCCTCGTCAGGCCCAAGACGAATTAGCTCTGCGCAGCCATCAGCGTTCGGCCAAGGCCTACGACGAAGGTTTTTTTGACGACCTCGTGGTTCCTTTTTTGGGCCTTAAACGCGATGGAATTTTACGGGCCGATACAACCATCGAAAAGCTTGCTAAACTCAGACCCGCCTACGACAAAGTGAATGGAACATTAACGGCTGGAAACAGCACCGCTCTTACAGACGGAGCCGCCAGTGTGCTCATCGCCAACTCCGCGGGAGCAAGCCGCATTGGCGCAAAGCCGCTCGCCAAGTTTATAGACTTTCAAACAGCTGCTGTGGACTTTCCAAAAGGCGCGGGGCTTTTAATGGCTCCCACCAAAGCGGTGGCGCAGTTGCTCATGCGCAATAAACTCACGTTTCAAGATTTTGATTTTTTCGAAATCCACGAAGCCTTCGCCGGCCAAGTGCTTTGCAATCTCAAAGCCTGGGAATCCGCCGAGTACTGCAAAAATGTTTTAGGCTTGCAAGCTCCCCTGGGGCCCGTCGATGTAAGCAAACTCAACGTGGTGGGTAGTAGTTTGGCCCAAGGCCATCCCTTTGCAGCCACAGGTGCGCGCATCGTTGGCGTGCTTGCAAAATTATTAAGTCGTAGCGGCAAAAAGCGCGGCCTCATTTCCATTTGCACCGCCGGTGGAATGGGAGTTGCGGCCATTATGGAGTCAGTCTAGGCTTCGATTTTAAATTGCGGGTCTCGCATAGCCATCATGACTCCCGAGAAGAGCCAAAAAAAACAGCTCTCGGGGTTGTACACGATGCCTTCCGCACCGTAGGATCCCAATGCGATGGCAAACAGCGAGCTAAAAATGGCCATTTGTGGGCCAAGAATTTGTGGCCGTTCTTCGGTGCGCCAGACGCGAAAGCCAACATACAAAATACTTAAAATCATTGCGGTGACAATAAGCAGACCGGGAATACCGATTTCGATCACTAACAGAACAAACAAATTGTCGGAGAAAAAATATTTTCGTGGAAAGTGCGGATCCGTTTTTTGTAAATCAAGGAAAGCCCCTGATGACGCCCCCACACGTGAAAATCCAGCACCAAACGGCACGTCGCTCGCGTATTGCAAAAATCTATTTAAGGAGCCTCGTCTTGCGTTCGACATGGCTTCGAGATCGAAAGTCGAAAGGCTGCGCTCGAGTGATCGTTCATTATCTTCGTAGGAGTCCACCGAATATCCAAGAAAAGAAAACATGGCAAACAACGTCACGCAGCCCAGAGATGCCGCCCCAACCAGATACAAAACACGACGCGAAAGCGATACGGGGATGCGACCCGTACTCATGGTAAAAATAAATAGGACCATCGCAATCACAGCCTTTGCAATTGCCGAGCGAACTTGACACATAAACAGCGCCACGCCAATGAATGGTGGCAGAACAACCGAAAATAAGCGTATCCATTGCGAGCGGGAGTAGAAAATAAAATACGCGAGGAAAGGTAAGACCATAAAGATATAAACTGAAGGTCCACCAGGAAGGTTGGTCAAACCAAAGGGTCTAAAGGCATAGGCACCCATTTTTTGCAGCGGAATGGCATAGCCGGGATGAAGCGATAGCACGCTCGAGGGGCCGCTCAGCCCTTGATAGATGGTGAAAACAGTTTGCACGGCGCCCAGCACGGCGAAGACTGCAAACAGTCTTTTTACATCGGCTAAGTTGTTTACTAAATAATAGCCAAAAAAGTACAACAGGAACATCGAAATATAAACTTTCGATCCTGCGATACTCGACATCACACTGAGCGCGTAAGGATTAAACAAAACAATAAAGATCCACGCAAAATGTAGAGCAAACAACCACGAAAGTGGCGGAGGCGGCTTGTTGCGTTTTCCCAAGTTTTTAAAAAGCACTTTAAATAAAAGTGCAATCACCACCGCATCGGCGCCCACGTGAATAAACGGATGGTAGTTGGATACAATTTTAAAAAACCCCTGAAACCAAATAAAAATAAGCACCAAAATCAGCGAAGCTTGCAGGGGAGCCGCGAAAATTCCGACCAGGGTCACGCCCAGCGATAAAAACGAAAAGGCCAGGAATCCCATTTTGTCGAAGGTGATACCGATCGCAAAAAAACACAGGAGCAAGGGGATAATAATAATAGACTTTGATAAATGCTGCACGTCTAAATTGTAGCCCTAAAATGCCTGGAACAGAAATCAGATTTCCACAATGGGCTTAAGTCGGGGGCAATTTTGAAAGTTGTGGTTTGCCTGGCTCGCGATTTATGCTATTCCCTTTGCATGACACCTACAATCACGCGCACGACGGTTCCCAAATCTCGTCCATCTGCAGATCAATTCGGCTTTGGGCGTCACTTCACAGATCACATGTACATTGCCCGCTATTCGCAGGCCAAAGGCGGCTGGTACAGCTCCGAGGTTGTTCCCTACGCGCCGCTCGCCATCGATCCTTGCGCCAGCGTGCTGCACTATGGCCAGGCCCTTTTTGAGGGCTTAAAAGCTTTTAAACAAATCGATGGCCGCATTGCGGTGGTTCGGCCAGAGTTTAACTGGCAACGGATGACAAGCGGCGCAGACCGCCTCTGTATGGAAGCCCCGCCCAAAGAACTTTTTATGCAAGGCCTCGAGGCCCTTTTGAAAGTGGATCAAGATTGGATTCCCTCCGAGCCTGGAACGTCCATGTACATTCGTCCTACTCTGATTGCCACCGAAGCGTTTTTAGGCGTGCGGCCCTCAAAGGAATATATTTTCTTTATCGTGCTCTCCCCCGTGGGAAATTATTACGGAACAGGTTCGCAAGCCGTGCGCATTTGGGTGGAAGCGGAATACACGCGCGCCGCCCCGGGTGGACTGGGTGCGACCAAAGCAGGTGCGAACTACGCGGGCAGTTTAAAGGCTGCGCACATCGCTAAACAAAAAGAATTCGCGCAGGTGTTGTGGTTGGATGTTACAAAAAAATACATCGAAGAAGTGGGCACCATGAACGTGTTTTTTGTGATCGACGGCAAAGTGATCACACCAAAACTCAATGGAACCATTCTTGAGGGCGGAACGCGGGCCATCGCCATCGAGCTGTTAAAAAAATCAGGCTATGCCGTGCAAGAGCGTTTAGTTTCCATCGAAGAGCTTCGTAACTCCTACAGCACTGGAGATTTAACCGAATCCTTCGGCACGGGAACCGCCGCCGTGATCACTCCCATTCGCGATCTAACGTCCGAAACCTTTACCATCGATTTTAATTCCTCAAATCCCGAAGGTATGGGGCCCGTGGCAGCCCAGCTGTATGAGCAGATCACAGCGATTCAAACCGGCGTCGCTAAAGACACTCATAAGTGGCTCCATTATCTCTAACGTTCGTTTTTTGGACGCATCAAAATTTAAAGTCTCCTCAAAATAACCGTATTCATTCTTAAAGTTGGCTTCGGCTTTGCTTTGTTAGTTTGAAACGAGAGGGCAAAACTTTGCCTGTAAAGTTGAAGGAGACGAAGTATGTTTTTACAATTAAATCCACCCATTCCAGTGGAAACCTCGAAGGGTCCTGGTATCGCTCATTTTTTGGTAGATTATTCCGTTGAGCATGATCTCTATTGGGTTGTTTTTCTGGACAACTCCGGCGAATGTTGGACTTTAAATAACAAGGAAATTCGTGCGCAAAAAAACATCTCGATCGGAAGACATCATGTCGAATCTTTTAATAAAATCCCTCCAAATACGCACAAGTCCATCCCACCTGCAACCACGGTGCACTCAACCACGGTGCACTTTGGAAGATCTTAAAACCCATGGGGTCTGAATTTTTAAAAAAAAGATTTTCCAATCTAATTTCGCAAATCAACGAGCACGATATCTACATGCTGGCCTCTTCGCTCGCCTTTAATTTAGTGCTCGCCGTGGCGCCGTTTTTAATTCTTCTTTTGATTGGCGCAGCGCTTTTGCCGGCGTTTTACAAATCCCTCGTGGTTGCGGAGTCGCAGAACATGCTGGGTCCCGATGCTGGCACCTTTATGGGCTTGATTGTTCGCGGCGCCGAAAACAATCAGTATTACAGCGGGATCAGCGGATACATTTCGTTAGTGGTGATTTTGATTTCTGCTTCGTCGATTTTTTCGCAATTGCAGTATGGAATGGATAAAATTAATGGCACCGAGAGTAGTACAAAACCCTGGAGCCTTTTAGTTTTCCTTAAAGAGCGAGTGGCATTTTTATTTTTTTTATTTGGCATGGTGGTGCTGATGCTCACGTCCCTTGTGGTGAGCACCTTTGTAAATAGTTTTATGGAGGGAACGCAGGCCCTCGTCTATCTCACATTTTCCTTTGTGATCACAGTGGCCTTACAAACTTTGGTGTTCGCCTGCATTTTTCATTTTATCCCCACCGAGCGCTTTACGTGGGCGCGAAGTTTTGTTTCGGGCTTTATCGCCGCCTTATTTTTTGCCATCGGCAAAGAACTGGTGAGTCTTTATTTAGGACGATCTGCAGTGGCCTCGATTTATGGAGCCGCAGGCTCGGCCATTATTTTTTTGCTGTGGCTGTATTATTGCTCGCTGACTTTTTATATCAGCCACGAATTCACTAATAATTTTTTCTTCAGGAAGAAAACTCGATAAACTTGCTTAAACACTCCTGCAGTTTAATTCGATTCACGGGCTTACATAGATACTCATTAAACCCCGCTTCCAAACAGCGCTCACGGTCGCCCTTCATGGCATGGGCCGTGAGTGCCACCACCGGTCGAGAATACTGGTGCTCTCGCAACTGGTGCACAGCCCCAAACCCATCAAGCTCTGGCATCTGCACATCCATCAGCACCACATCATACTTATCGTGAGTGGCCTTTTCCACGCCCTCGATGCCGTTGTGGGCCACTTCGGAGTCCAAGCCCATCATGCGTAAATACGCTTGCGTTAAAATCAAATTATCGGGGGCGTCGTCCACCACCAAAACTTTTCCGCGCGCTTTGGGTTGCAAAGACAGAATTTTTCGGTCAGTGGCCTGCGCGGACTGAGCGAGAACTTCCGGTTGATCGATAAGATCCACTTTCAGCGATACACGAAATCGACTTCCGCGATTTTCATGGCTTTCCTCAAGCACCACGTCGCCTCCCAGTAGCTGCGCAAGCTTTCGCGATAAAAACAACCCAAGACCAGTGCCGCCAAATTTTCGCGAGGTGGAATCGTCCGCTTGCACAAAAGGCTCAAACAGTCTTGCCGACTGACCGGGTGTTATGCCGATACCCGTATCGGAAATATGAAACACCAGCACCACTTTGCCCGGATTCGAAAGGTTTTCTTTTTTTAGGTGCACGCTCACACAGCCTTTATCGGTAAACTTAACGGCGTTCCCCACAATATTTAGCAAAATTTGTCGCAGTCTTAAAGGATCAGTGCTGATGGTGTCGGGAATGTCGTCGGCCACTGTCACTTTGAGGCCAATATTTTTCTCTTCCGCTTTGATCACCAAAAGCGATTTCACTTCTTCGAGCAAACGTTTTAACGAAAACGAAATTTTATCGATCTGAATACGATCCGACTCCACCTTGGCCAGATCCAAAAGCTCGTCCACCAGGCATATCAGCTGGCGCCCATTTCTAACGATGGTCGATGAATAATTATTTTGCTCTTCGGTAAAATTTTGATTGTCCAAAAGGAGCTCAGCAAAGCCCAGCATGGCGTTGAGCGGCGTTCGGATCTCATGGCTCATGTTGGCTAAAAAGGCACTTTTCGCACGATTTGCCAACTCGGCGCGATTGAAAAGCTGTGCGTTTTCGATCGCGATGGACGCGCGTTTTGCCAAATCTTGAGCCACCGAAAGGTCGATGACGGTAAAACTGGGTTGGGATTTTTTAGAGACCAAAGTCATCGCACCAAAGGTTTTTCCATAACTCGTTAAAGGAACAGTGATGATGGAGCTCGGCTCTGCCGCAACAATTTGCTCCAAAATCAACTTCGAAAAAAATGTTTTTGCAAGCAGGTCGCGATCGGGCTGCTGATGCAGCTGCGATTTGCCTGTAAGAATCACTCCATTGATGCCATCGGTGTCCCTGGAATCTAGAGTGTTTTCCATGCCGGTGTGATCTGCATCGGCATTACAGGTGTGATGCACATTTTTAGAATCATTCGACAGACAAATCAGATTTGTAATGAGGTTTGTTGACGGCTCGTAAATATCGATCAGGCACCAATCGGCCATCTTATCAATAAGGAGACTGGAAAAGCAATGCAGCATGGACTCCATATCCAGCGAACAATTCAGCGACGCGCTGGCCTCCGCCATAAAGGCCAATCGTTCAGCACTTCTTTCCGCCTCGGACCGGGCGGCCTGGGCCTGCACTAACTCCATACGTTGCTTTTCGGCGATCTTTTTTTGTGTGATGTCTTCGGCGATTCCTAGCAAATACAGGGGGGCGCCGTGTTTATCAAACAGCGGAATTTTTTTGGTGTGCAGATAACGGAGACCCTGGGTTGTTGTGATGGGTTCGTTATCAATTTCCACAACCTTTCCACCGGCTAAGACCGCGCGATCCTTTTCGGTAAACGCATCTGCTTCTGCCGCAGGAAAAAAATCATAGTCATTTTTTCCCACCAAGTCCGTACGTTTGTAACCGACGATTTTTTCTCCGGCTCTGTTAAAACGAATAAAGCGCAAGTCTTTGGCGTCTTTTACAAAAATCATATTTGGAATATTTTCGATCACCAGATCCAAAAACTTTTCAGACTCGCGCAGCTTTTCCACGGTCGCCGCATTCTCTTGCACCAATCGCGAGAGCTCCTCATTCGACTTCAACAACTGCCGTGTGCGCTCTTGCACTCCGGCCTCTAAGCGAAGATTTGAGTCGGCTAATGCTTTTTCGGCGAGTTTTCTATCGCTAATATCCAAAACGTACGCCACATTTAAATTGGGCTCAACGCAGGCGGCACCCACTAGTACGGCCACTCGATGTCCGTTCTTATGAATGTATTCTTTTTCAAAGGGCACAACACTGTGATTGTTTTTTAAATCTTCCAGCGAGCGGTTACTCACCGGCATATATTCCGCAGGCGTGAGGTCGCGCCAGGACAAGTGTCCCGCGACCATCTCCTCCCGCGTATAACCCAGAATGCGCGAGATATGATTGTTGATATCCAGAATCCGACCCTCAAAATCGCTAAAGATTAAACCAATCAAATTGGATTCAAAAACCCGCTGCAGGCGTTCGTCGCTCTCTTTTAAAGACGCCTGCGTGTTTTTAAGCTCTCTTAACGAGCGGTCGGCCTGTTTTTTAACTTTTTGCAACCGACTGCAGATAGTAGCAACAATAAGCCCTTCGATAAAAAACAAACACATGCGCAAATACCACGTGTTAATGGGATCGTTTGCAAACTTCCACAGAGAAATTGTAGTGAGCATGAGCGACGCCGAAATAACGATGGCGAAAACCCCTTGAAAAAATCCGCCGTAAAGAGACGCAATGGTAATCGCTAAAAAAAACAAAAGCGTGGGGGATTCGAGACCTGCAACTTCATGAATCAGCAGTTTTAAAATGAAGGCGACGGTCACCGAAAAGATGGTGAGCAGGTACGGTTTTAATACGCTTAAATCTCTATTTAACATGCGCGGTAAACTAACTTAGGTTGAGAAAAATGTCTAACTTGCCGCGCTAGTAAATCTGTTAAGTTTTCTCAATATGTGTTGGGGATTCCACAAATGTTAATTGTTTAACATCAATATTCACCGATTTTAAAAGTTCAATGGACTCCGTGGAGCGATAGGGGTTGCGAAAAAATACTTTTCGAACCCCGCCCAAGTTGATCAACCGTTTTGCGCAGGCCACGCAGGGCAAATGAGTCACAAAAACATGTTTCTCCAAAGCGCGGGGAGAGTCGCAATTGATAACGGCGTTTTCCTCAGAATGCAAACAGCCGCAGTTGCCCACATCGGTGCGATCGCACTGATTTGGCAAGCCGGCAGCGTTGCCGTTGTACCCCACCGCAAGAACTTTGCGGTAGTCCGTGGAGGTGATCACGGTGCCCACGTTCAAGCGGTGGCAGGTGGAGCGTGCGGCCAGCGCCTGGGCAAGCTGCATGTAAATTTCTTCAAAACTTGGACGATTCATTGTGGGTTTTCCTTAAGCCGTTGTCATATTCTAGGCACTACCAGTTGTAAAGCCTTGGGTAAGGACTTTACTTCGAGGGGAGCCTCCATATGAAACAGCTCTCCATCCAGGGCCACGTCGTGAGATTTGCGTTTTGTATGGATGGTCATTGACCGCATGCAGAAACTTTCCACGTCTTTATCGGAGTTGATCTTGCCGGTCATTCCATGGAACAAAATGCGCAGCACAGAGGACCGAGTCACCGGTTTAAATAACACCACAGCCAGCATGTCTTTTTTCATGCAGGCGGCGACGTCGAAATTCAAATTGCTGAGTTGCAGGTAATTATTGCCAATAAATATCATGGGGGTCTTGCGCTCCACTGATAAAGTGTCGCCGCCCTGGGCGACTCCATGATCACCGCTTTCGAATTTTGCGTGCAGGAGGCGCTGGGAACTTAGCATGCTCTTCAGCGTAGAGAGAGTAGCCACCAAGCGATTGCGGCCAAAGCGTTTGGTATTTTGCTCGCGCTCGGCAATGGACTTTGCATACAAGCCCACGCTGGCATTGATTAAAAACATATGGCCGTTAACTTCGCCAAGGCGAACGGCTTTCACATCGCCGGTCAGCGCATCGCGAATGGCCTGTTCGGGCACTTCCGAAAGTTTGTGAGTGCGTGCAAAAAAATTAAACGTGCCGATGGCAATAGCGCCAAAGCGCACATCGGCTAAGGCCGCGGCTTCGGCCACCGCGCGAATGGTGCCGTCGCCGCCAGCGGCTAAAACAACGCCACCGTCGTCGGCGGCGTGGTTCACAGCTACTTGGATTTGTTTTTTAAACTGCTCTGCATCTGTCGGAGAGTAGGTCACAAGCTGGCGGCCCAGCTCATCGCAGATCTTTTGCGCGATCACCGGGATGTCTTCGCCAAGGCCCTTTCCAGAGCGAGTGTTGGCAATCAAATAAACACGATTGTTCACAGTCATGCCGCCAAGTATTCCTTAGAGCAAGAATAAGGTCAATTGAGTTGATTTTGGCTCAAGTGGAAAATGCGTACTTTTTGTTTTTTTATGGATAAAAATTTCTCAGATAGCAAGGCAGGTCCACGGAAAAAGGCACACGCGCAAGGCATCTACATTGCAACACTAAGATTTATGAAAAAACCAAAAATCACAAAAAAGCCACAACCACCTCCACAAAAAAAACCACAACCGACTGTAGAAGACGCCCCAAAGGTGGGCGAAGAATCAGCACCCTAAAGGCTCGTTAATTTATTTCGGCAATGCACCGAAATGCTTCTATGAGCTCTAAAAAATTATTATCCAAATCCCGTTTTAAAATCGCTCTCGAATGCCCCACCAAGCTGTATTACAACGCCCATAGCGAGTACTACAGCAAAAAGGCCGACGACGAGTTTTTAAAGGCCCTGGCCCGTGGGGGATTTCAGGTGGGCGAACTCGCAAAGGCTTACTACCCCGAAGGCGTGGACATCCAGACGTTGGACAAGGACCAAGCTCTAGCTCTTACCAACGAACAGCTCAAAAAAGACCGCGCGGTGATTTTCGAAGCTGCAGTCCAGGTAGAAGATTTTTTAATTCGCGTCGATATTCTGATCAAAAATAAAAACTCGCTGCATTTGATCGAAGTGAAGGCCAAAAGTTTCGATCCCACCTTGGATAATCCCTTTTACACAAAAACATCGGTTAAAAACGGGGAGCCCAAGATTTCTTCGGACTGGGACGAGTACCTCAACGATATCGCCTTTCAAAAACAAGTGGTAAAACTTGCGTTTCCAAAGGCGAATGTGACCGCATCGCTGATGCTTGCCGATAAATCCAAAGTGGCCACGGTGGATGGCCTCAATCAAATGTTCCTTTTGAAAAAAAAATCAAACGGTCAAACATCGGCGGTGCGCGTTGGCACGGGCGATCTGGGCGAAAAGGTTTTGTGCGAAGTGAACGCGGACCAGGAAACCAATTTGCTGCTTTCCGCTCCTGACTTTTTAAAAAAAGCCCGCCACTGGGCCGAGCTTTTAAAAAATGATATTAAAGAGTCCACTCCCATTGGTTCCCATTGCAAAGGCTGCGAGTATCAGCTCACCGAACACGCGCCCCCAAAGGCAAAAAATGGCTTTCAAGAATGTTGGAACGTCGCTAAAAACGAAGTGCCCGTTCTAAAAATCTGGAACTTTCGAAAGACCGACGACTTGCTCTCCGAAGGCAAAAAATATTTTAGCCAATTGCGAGAGGATGATGTCGCCCCAAAACCCGACAGCAAAAAGCCCGGTATGTCACAAACCGAGCGCCAGTGGTATCAGGTGCAATGCGTACAAAAAAACACAAATACACCAGTGATCGATCACGGCGGACTTTCCAGTGCCATGGGCGAGTGGGTGTATCCGCTCAATTTTATTGATTTTGAGACCACCATGTCGGCCTTGCCGTTTCATAAAGGCCGCAGGCCCTACGAGCAACTGGCGTTTCAATTTTCCCATCACATCCTCCACGCCGACGGGCGAGTGGTGCACGCGGCAGAGCATATCCATCGCGAAGAGGGCACGTTTCCAAACTTCGAATTCGTACGCGCTCTTAAAAAAGCCCTCAGCCAAAACCAAGGAACGGTGTTTCGCTACTCCCATCACGAAAACACAGTGCTTGTGCAAATTCACGAACAGGTGCAAGCGAGCGACGAGGGTGATCGCGACGAACTGTGCTCGTGGATCGAAACCATTACTCATAAAAGCCAAGGCAAAAAAGTAATGTGGCAAGGCCCGCGCGACATGCTCGATCTGTGCGATTTGGTGAAGCGCTATTACTATCATCCAAAAACCCAAGGCTCAAATTCCATCAAATTCGTTCTTCCCGCAATCATCGCCGAATCTAAAGCCGTACAAAAAAAGTTCTCCGAGTGGATCACCTTTGACGAAGCGGGGAATCCCAAAGATCCCTACAAGCTGCTGGGACCGCTGCTAGAAGGCTACGACAACGATCAGATTGAAGAGTTATTATTCCAAGGTGAAGATATCAAAGACGGCGGCGCCGCTTCCACAGCTTACGCCATGATGCAATTTACCCAGATGTCACAAATGGAGCGCGAACGAATCCTCAAAGCGCTCCTCAAGTACTGCCACCTCGACACCTTAGCCATGGTCATGCTCGCCGTGCATTGGCTTGAAGTAACGGGTGTAAAACAAAAGGTCGGGTAGACGATACTGAGCCGGTCCTTCATTGGTGATTTCATCACGATACTATTTGGCAGCAGCTCGCATCCAATACAAAAGACTCAAATCGCTTTCTGCATTGATTAACACGAAATCAGTTTAATGGGGCGTCTGGGGGTCGAAGGAGAGATTGTCCATAGGGTTTAAAAATGCTTTTATCCAGATCGAAGGTCAGCTGCTCCCAATAGTCGGGGCGTTCAAAGTAGAAGCTTCGCAGGAGCAGCCTTTGCCTATGGGACGGATCTTGTACGATTTTAGAATCGGGCAAAAATCCAAAGTGATCCCACACGGCCTCATTAGGTTCGAAGGTGACCCCTGTGTAGTTAAATTTTTCGAAAAGATGTCGAATGGCAACAAGTGTTGAGTCCATTATTTTTGCGCCGGGTTCAATGCCAACGATGGAAACACTTTGTCCGTAAAGGAGGGATGTGGAGCTAAAGCGCACGCCGCTATTTTGCAGTTCAATGACTCGGCCTACTTTAATAAGAGCCTTCCTTAAAGGATAGATGGACCCCTCACTGCCAAACAGAGTGGTGGGATCCACAGGGAGTGTAATAACGGTGTCTTCGACAATAAATTTTCCACCAACATGTCGAGAGAAGATGACAGGTTCAGTGTGAAGTCTGCTTAAAGAGACGGTTCCGCCTCGGGTGGGATCCCAAAACTCAAACTGAACACCTTGCTGCTGCAGCTTATGGACAAGATCAGAATAGTTCTGATTATAGAAGTAATTTTTATTGAGTTTATTTTGGAGCAAACGCTCTTTGAATTTCGAAAAAATTTCCATGCAGGACATCGGTTCAGCCGCAGCAGTGTTTTGCCATATAAAAAAATGAGCTAAAATGAGAAGCAAACGCATAGGAACCTCGTGAACAGAAGGTCCTTATAACCCATCAATGCGGGGAGTATCATCTTTCGCCAAAGATTTTGTAAAATAGTAAAGATTTAGCTGAATGAGACATCGCTCGAATTAAAACAGACTTACGCGGGGGAAGTTATTCCCCGTCACTTATGCACTTAACGATAATTATACTCCTTAATAATCGAGAGCCTTGCTTCTGGAAGTTTTGAGACCACTTACAGACGGACCAATATTTGCAGTGTTAAAATTTAGCAAATCTACGACTTTCGCAGAATAAGGATAAACCAAAAATGCTCCACGAATTTTTATTGAAGAATCAGGAAAAAATATTAGCTCTGACTGAAGAGAAAGCGCAGGAGCTTGCGGGAGATCACCCCAGTTCAGATCAACTCAAGCGGGGGCTACCCAAATTCTACGTGCAGGTCATCGAGGTTATCCGCAACGCCGGCAAACCTTCGGCTCCTCCAGCTAAAGACATAGAAGCGATAGCAAGAGCCGCCGACCAAGGGGATGAACCTGCAATGGCGGTAGCAGCCGGGCAACCACTCGAAGCAGAAATTGCGAGAGCAGCAGGCGATCATGGTACTGAATTGGTGCGACTCGGCTACACACTTTCCCACGTCGTACATGCTTACGGAGCCATGTGCCAGGCAATTACGGAAGTTGCGTCGAGGGACAATTATCCCGTTACAGCCACAGAATTTCACGCGCTGAATAGATGTTTGGACGTTGCCATTGCCGGTGCAGTAACGGTGTATCAGGCTGTTCAAGACGCTGCTAAAGAGCAAAGCGAAGAAAGCATACTACCAGCGTCTTTAGCCCGTGAAATGCGAAATTTACTAGCGAGTGCAAATGTTGCGTTTCAATCAATCAAAAGTGGGGCGGTTGGATTTAGTGGCAGCACGGGACAAGTTTTGGAAAAAAGTTTGAAGCGGCTAGAGGAAATCATCGATCGTTCACTGAATCAGGAAAAGTTTGATTGATTGGGAAAAAATATAGTCAAAAGTTTTTGAGCGTGCTAGGTTTTTTTGCATGAAAATCGGTCAAGAATCTGAAAACGAAAATACCTTTTTACATGCCGTTCTAGACAATCTGGCTGACGGTGTTGTTGCGTGCGATGCCGAAGGTCACTTGACTATTTTTAACCGGGCGACTCGCGAATTTCATGGTTTACCCGAAAAATCCATCCCACCAGATCAATGGGCCGACTATTACAATTTGTTCGAATCGGATGGAATTACCCCTTTGAAAAAAGAACGAATACCGCTTTTTCGCGCTCTCATTGAGGGCAAAGTTGAAAACGCTGAAATGAGCATCAAGCCAAAAGATGCAAGTGTAAGATCTATTGTGGCAAGCGGTCAGGCTTTCAAAGATAAAACCGGCAACCTCTTGGGTGCCGTCGTCATCATGCGCGATCAAACTCAGATAAGAGACTCCGAGGAGCGGCGACTCAAGCTCGAATTAGAAAAACAACAGTTGTTAGCAGACGAAGAAAAATCAAAGCAGTTTCAGGTGTTAGCAAATACAATCCCACAGCTGGCTTGGATGGCAACGCCTGATGGGCACATTTACTGGTACAATCAACGTTGGTATGATTACACGGGTTCCACTCCCGAGGAGATGCAAGGTTGGGGCTGGACAAAAGTTCACAAGCCGGAAACGTTACCGAAAGTTTTGAAAAAGTGGAACGAAGCTTTGGCTGCGGGAACTGCCTGGCAGGATGAATTTCAGGTGAAAAGTAAACTTGGTGAATACAGGTGGTTTTTGTCCCGGGCGCAGCCTCTACGGAATTCTGATGGGCAAATCACGAGTTGGTTTGGTACCAATACGGACATCGAGGATACAACAAAATTACACCGTGAATTAGTCGATACAATCGAAAGCATGCACGACGGCTTTGTCGCCCTCGACGAAAACTGGTGTATTACGATGGTGAATTCAAAAACTGAATCCATATCGCAGGTAAAACGCGAAAATCAAGTGGGTAAAAATATTTGGGAGCTTTACTATCCAAATGGCTCCTATAAGGATTCTATTTCGTACAAACATTATACGAAGACCATGAACGAACGCGTGTACACGGAGTTCGAAGATTATTATGAGCCCCTAGATATCTGGGTTGCTGTTCGCGTATTTCCAAAAATCGAGGGTGGAATTGCATTATTCATCACGGATATTACACAGCGAAAAAAATCGGAAGTTGAACTTAAAAAGGCCATCGTCGACGCCGAACACGCTAAAGTAGAGGCCGACCGTGCCAACAAACTCAAATCCGCCTTTTTAGCAAACATGTCCCATGAAATTCGAACTCCGCTTGGCGCTATGATCGGGTTTGCCGACCTCCTCCGCGATCCAGGTATAAGCAATACAGAGCGCAGCAACTACGTCGATATCCTCATGCGAAACGGCGAGCAGCTTTCGATTATCATCAATGACATCCTTGACCTCTCAAAAGTCGAAGCGGGGCATTTAACTTTAGAGTATGTCACGGTGGCGCCCGACACCATTGCCCTCGATGTTATTTCACTTTTACAGGTGAAAGCGAAAGAAAAAAATTTGGCACTCGAATTTATCTTTGAGGAATCAGCACCTAAAAAGTTGTGGACCGATCCAACACGTGTTCGACAAATCCTGCTTAATTTAATTGGCAATGCCATCAAATTCACTCCGTTTGGTTCTGTAAAGGTTCGCATGTTCGGGGAAGACACAACTTTTGGAATTAAAAACGTGTGCATCGAAGTTAAGGACACGGGAATTGGTATCCCTCCCTCTTTAAAAGAAAAGATTTTCGAAATGTTCGTGCAGGCGGACGACACCACGACTCGACGCTTTGGTGGAACGGGGATTGGTCTGGCATTGTCACGACATTTAGCACGCGCGCTGCGCGGGGAAATTATCATCAGCGACACACGCGAAGGATTCGGCACGACATTTTTGGTTTCAATCCCAGATCAACCGCATAAATTTGCGAGCGAAAAACCTGCGCTGCCTGCAGTTCCCGATGAGGTCGAAATAAAAAACCTTGCCCTCTCTGGATTGAGGATTTTAGTGGTCGACGATTCCCCCGATAATCTACAGTTGCTTTGGAATTATCTGAATAAGGAGGGGGCGAT
>JANPLN010000040.1:0-61337 GCA_031426555.1 Bdellovibrionales bacterium
TATGCAATGAGTCCCAAAAGAGAGTGTGTAAGTGCCTTGTTCCTACCTTTTGAGGGTGAATTCTGTTAACAATTCCGAATGGCAAAACTTGAAGTTTTAACGTTTCCAAATCCGCAATTGCGACACAAAGCTAAGCCCATTGAGAAGGTCACGCCGGAGATTCAACAGCTGGCTGCGGATATGCTGGAGACCATGTACGCGGAAAAAGGAATTGGTCTTGCGGCCATTCAAGTGGGCGTGGAAAAACGTCTCTTGGTGATGGATATTCGCCCGGTGGGTGATGACGATCGTTATGATCTTAGTGGTCTATCGGAGCTTGAAAAACAAGTGCCCATGCCTTTGGTGATTTTGAATCCTGAAATTTTAAAAAAACAAGGTCGTACAACCTACGAAGAGGGATGTTTGAGCGTGCCGGGTTACTACGAGACCGTCAGTCGCGATGAGTACATTGAAGTGCGTGGCATGGACATTCACGGAAAAGCCATGGAGTTGAAATTGGATGGTCTCCTCGCCATTTGCATGCAGCACGAGATCGATCATTTGGATGGCAAAGTGTTTATCGATCGATTGAGTCCTATCAAATCCATGCGTCTTAAATCAAAAATTAAAAAGTTTGGTTACAATGCCAAAAAGTCCGATGACGACGATGCTGACGACGTAGACGACAACCTGGCGGACGACGAACTTGGGGAGAAAGTCGCCGTGAAGGTCCGTGAGATGACCAAAAAAATTCCCAACAAGAGCGGCAAATAAATGGCCTTCCGTGTTCTGTTTTGTGGAACGCCGGACTTTGCTTTGCCAGCGCTGACTATGCTTTCTCAAATGCCCGAAATAAAAATTATCCACGCGCTATCTCAGCCCGACCGCCCATCAGGGCGCGGACACAAGCTCCAGGCAAGTCCTGTGAAACAAAAAGCCATCGAACTGCTAATTCCTGTTTCCACGCCCGAAAATATAAACACTCCAGAGACTATCGACTTTTTAAAAACCTTAAAGCTCGATGCCATTGTCGTGGTGGCCTATGGGCAAATTCTGAAGCAACCTTTTTTGGACTTGTGCCCGCAGAAGTGTGTAAATCTCCATGGCAGTTGTTTGCCACGCTGGCGCGGGGCTGCGCCCATTCAGCGAGCGATCATGGCTGGTGACCGCAAAAGTGGTGTAAGTCTGCAAGTGATTGTAAAAAAATTAGATGCCGGCCCGGTGATTGGGGAAAGAACTCTCAAGCTCGAATCAAATATCAACGCTCTTCAGTTGCACAACGAATTACAGGTTCTCGGCGGCGATTTGTTTAAAAATGAATTTTTAGATTTTCTCAGTGGAAAAATTCAACCCCGCGTGCAAGACGAAACGCAGGTGACCTATGCGGCAAAGATCGAAAAAGTAGAAGCGCAAATCGATTGGTCGTGGCCCGCCACAAAAATTCACAACCTGGTTCGCGGTTTGGCCATGGGTCCCCATGCGACCACGGTTTTCAAGGGCGTGCCTTACAAGATTCATCAAACACGGGTTAACGAAAGTTCGGTCGATGGCCGCGGCGGTCAAATACGAGTCGGCCAAATACTAACAATTGCAAAAGATCATCTCACCGTCGCTTGCGGCGAGGGCACTCTCGAGATTTGGCAAGTGCAGCCGGAGTCTAAAAAGAGAATGAGTGTGGAAGAGCATTTACGAGGATTTCAGTTTGCGCCGGGCGAATGCTTCGGCCAGGAGACAGTAGTATGAGTACTAAAATATGATACGACCAAAAAAAATGGTGGCGCCAAGTATCCTGTCGGCGGATTTTGCCAACCTTGAAAAGGAAGTGAACGCGGTGATGGCCGCCGGTGCGGATTGGATCCATGTGGATGTGATGGATGGACACTTTGTTCCCAATCTTACCATCGGGGCCCCGGTGGTAAAATCGTTGCGCAAAATTAAAAATATTTTTCTCGATTGTCATTTAATGATCGAGGAGCCCGAAAAATACGTGGACGATTTTTTAAAAGCGGGAGCCGATAATATCACGCTGCATGTGGAGTCCAAGGGCGACATCGCCGAGCTTCTACGCCACATCAAGCGACAAAATTGCAAAGCTGGAATCACTCTTCGACCGCGCACGCCTGTGGAGACGCTGATTCCCTACCTTTCTTTGGTTGATGTTATTTTAGTGATGACCGTGGAGCCGGGCTTCGGTGGTCAATCTTTTATGCTCGAGCAGGTGGAAAAAATAAAATGGTTGCGACAAGACATCGACCAAAAAAAACGCTCCATTCTGATTGAGGTGGACGGCGGAGTGAATGCCGAAAGCCTGCCGCACTTAAAAGATGCAGATGTGCTTGTCGCGGGCAATTTTATTTTTAAAAGTGATTATTCAAAAACAATTCAGTTTTTAAAGGGATAAAAATGCAAATTTCTGGGGACAACGTCAATTTAGCGTTTGTAGTTCAAGTTGCCAAGGGTGAAACAAAAGTAGAGCTCGCAGCCGAGGCGCGAAAAAAAATGATCGCCTCGCGAACCTACATCATGAACAGAGTGGAAAAAGGCGAAATCATCTACGGCGTCAACACAGGCTTTGGAGCCTTTAGCAGTGTTTCCATTTCGCAGCCGCAGATTGTTCAATTGCAAAAAAATCTCATTCGTTCCCACTGCATGGGCGTCGGCCTTCCGTTTACAAAAGAAGAATCCCGCGCCATTTTATTTTTGCGCGCCAATGCATTATCTCGTGGCCACAGCGGCATTCGCCCCGAAGTGGTGGATAAACTTTTAGAGTTTCTCAACAACGACATCATCCCGGTGATTCCGCAGCAGGGCAGTGTGGGTGCAAGCGGCGATTTAGCGCCGTTGTCACATCTGGCGTTGGCAATTATTGGCGAAGGCGAGGCCTGGGATGCTGATGGAAAACCTGCACCCGTGCAAAAACTTTTAAAAGCAAAAAACATCGAACCTCTGGAGCTTCAAGCCAAAGAGGGATTGTCCATGATCAATGGCTGTCAGGTGATGACGGCCATCGGACTTTTGCATTTGGAGCGCGCTCGCTGCCTGACGTGGTTTTCGGACTTAGCCGGCGCCATGACTCTCGAAGCCATGCAGGGGAGTCGCAAAGCGTTTGATCCGCTCATCGCAGCCACGCGGCCCCATCCAGGCGAGGCAAAAACCGCGCGTAATATTTTAAAACTCATGGGCCCAACCTCTGGCATCGCCGATGGCCACGCCAATTGCGGTCGTGTGCAGGACGCGTACTCTCTGCGCTGTATGCCCGCCGTGCACGGTGCCGTGAAAGACGCCGTTGGAAATTCTCTGCGCACGCTCGAGATCGAAGCCAACTCCAGCACCGACAATCCTCTGGTGTTTGCCGACGACGGTAAAATTTTATCCTGCGGAAACTTCCACGGCGAGCCGGTGGCATTTGCCATGGACTTTGTGGCCATTGCCATGAGCGCCATGGGTGCGATTTCAGAATGCCGCATCGAAAAGCTCATCAACCCCGCCATGAGTGGCTTGCCAGCGTTCCTTGCGCCCGACGGCGGACTCAATAGCGGTCATATGATTGTGCAAGTGGCGGCAGCGTCCTTAGTGAGCGAAAATAAAATTCTCTCCCATCCAGCGTCGGTGGACAGCATTCCCACTTCGGCCGATAAAGAAGATCATGTGAGCATGGGCACTATCGCCGCCCGAAAATTTGGGCAAATCGTGGACAACGTCGAAAATGTGATCGCCATGGAATTTTTGTCTGCCACGCAAGCTTTAGATCTTTTAAAACCTCTTAAGTCTGCGTCCACCGTGTTGAAAGCCTACGACGTGATTCGCAGCGAAGTTCCTTTTGCCAAAGAGGACCGCGTGTTTGCCAAAGACGTCGAAAAAATAAAAACTTTGATGCGCAACGGTTTACTGATGAACGCAATTACTTCCACTGTAGGAGAACTCGAATGGTAAGAACAGTCAAATCCCCCACAGGAACCAAACTCCATTGCAAAGGGTGGCTGCAAGAAGCCGCCTACCGAATGATTCAAAACAACCTCGATCCCGGTGTGGCCGAAAAACCCGAGGATTTAATTGTGTACGGTGGCATCGGCAAAGCCGCGCGCAACTGGCCGGCCTTTGATGCCATTCTTAAACAGCTCACAATTTTAGAAAATGACGAAACGTTGCTGGTGCAATCGGGAAAACCCGTGGGTGTGATAAAGACCCACGAAGATGCGCCGCGAGTTCTCATTGCAAACTCCAACCTTGTTCCGCAATGGGCAACGTGGGAGCACTTTCACGAGCTCGATAAAAAAGGTTTGATGATGTACGGCCAAATGACCGCAGGGTCGTGGATCTACATCGGCACGCAAGGCATTGTGCAGGGAACGTACGAAACCTTTGCCGAAGTCGGCCGCCAGCATTTTGGTGGGAGTCTTAAGGGAAAAATAATTCTCACAGCAGGGCTCGGCGGAATGGGCGGAGCGCAACCTCTGGCAGGAGTTTTTGCGGGAGCTTGTGTTCTAACAGTGGACATCGATCCCGAGCGAATTCAAAAACGTCTCGACACCAAGTACGTCGACGAATCCAGCGACAACTTGGACGATGCATGGAAACGCATGCAGGCCTACGCTGCGAAAGGCGAAGCCAAGTCCATCGGTCTTGTTGGCAATATGGCTGAAATCATTCATCAGATGCTCGAAAAAAATTATTTGCCCGATGTTCTCACCGATCAAACCTCGGCCCATGATCCCCTCAATGGCTATGTTCCCGAAGGATATACTTTGGCGAAGGCGGCAGAGCTCAGAGCTTCTGATCCACAGGAGTACGTCAAAAAATCGGTGGCCAGCATGACCAAGCATGTGCGCGGCATGGTGGCCATGCAGAACAAAGGTGTGATCACTTTTGATTACGGTAACAACATTCGCGCACGGGCTGTTGAAGGCGGGTTTGCAGAGGCGTTTTCCTTTCAAGGATTTGTGCCGGCTTATATTCGACCGCTGTTTTGCAAAGGCAGTGGACCGTTTCGTTTTGTGGCGCTGTCTGGCGATCCAAACGATATCTATGTGGCCGATGAAGCTTTAAAAGAATTATTTCCGCACAAACCGCATTTATTAAACTGGCTCAAAATGGCCAGGGAACGCATTTCCTTTCAGGGATTACCGGCGCGCATCTGTTGGCTGGAATACGGCGAGCGTGCCTTGGCAGGCCTGAAACTGAATGAGCTCGTTGCCCAGGGAAAAATCAAAGCTCCCATCGTGATTGGTCGAGACCATTTGGATTGTGGTTCCGTGACTTCTCCCAATCGCGAAACCGAAGCCATGAAGGATGGTTCGGACGCCGTGGGTGATTGGCCCATCCTGAATGCCCTTGCAAACACCGCTTGCGGCGCCACTTGGGTGAGCTTTCACCACGGTGGTGGCGTTGGGATGGGATATAGTTTGCACGCGGGGCAGGTGATCGTTGCCGATGGAACCGACAAGGCAGCCAAGCGTTTGCAGCGCGTATTAACTGCCGATCCAGGAATGGGAGTCTTCCGTCATGTGGATGCCGGTTACGAAGACGCGATGCAAGTAGCAAAAGAACGCGATGTTAAGGCGTTTTTCTAAAAGCTTTCTTTTAAACATGCGAGGTGCTGTTTCTACAATCAGCGCATCAGTACCTTTGTAAAAATCTCACTGAAGATTTGCAGAGTGGACAACTGCTGATGGATCTTCGTAAAACCATCGTCGGCAGGGGCGGGGACGATGGGGTTTTCAATGGGGCAATCAGTTTTCGTTTTTTTATGTCTAAGTCTTTTTAATTTTGCGTACGCAGAAATACGTCCTTACGTGGACACCATGATCGTGGTGGCCGTGGATGTTTCGGGAAGCGTGAACGACAATGAATACAATATTCAAAAGTCAGGAATTGTCGAAGCGTTTTCCGATCCGTCGGTGCAACGCCTTCTTCTACAGTGCTCTCCAAATGGCATTGGGATCACCTACGTGGAATGGTCGGGCAGTAGTCAATCCAACACCTTGGTGTCTGTAAAGCCTGTTGTCCAGGTGATTCCTTGGACGCGATTATTAAGTCCACAAGATATGGTCGACTTTGCCAATAAACTTTTAGGAAGTCCGCGAAGTTCCCGCGGCGAAACCGATATTGCGCGCAGTCTCGCCTTTGCCCGGGAGCTCTTAGATTCTGCCCCCTTCGAAAGCTATAACCGGATCGTGTCATTAAGCACCGACGGTCAACAAGGTTTTACGATCAGTGGAGTTTCCACCGAAGACTTTTTAAAATCCGAACGCGATAAGCTTGCAAGTATGGGTGTGACGATCAACGCCATCGGCATCGAAACGGACCTCCATATAGATCCCGGCATGATGGTGTCCATGCCCAGCACCGCAGATAAAACCATTGAAAGTTATTTAAATGAAAACGTTCGCTCGGGCGCAAATTCGTTTGTGACCCCGGCCGCCGATTTTAAAGCCTACAGCGAGGCTTTTAAAAAGCAGCTGTACGTGATGATGAACGCCTGCATCAGTTAGTTTTAATCATACTTCTTTAAAAAAATAAAATTCATCAGCTTCAGCCGCTGCTGCTTTTTTAAATCGTGAATTTTGTAAAACGTCTGTCGCCAGAAGATTCCGCCTCGGTAAATGCACAAAATGGCCCCTCGCCAAATGGCTATCAATGAAAACAGTTTTGCAAGCGGCAAAAAAAGTACGATGGACCTGTGAAAGCTTGAGCACTTTTTTAGCATTTTATAATTGGCAAACTGATAAATTAAAAAACTCAGCGCAAGAACGATCAAACTCCAAAAGCTAGGATATAAAAATGGAATGAGGTAGAGCCCCAGCAACCAGTGGCTCATTAAAAATGTAAAAATAAATAAAATAAAAATATTGTACTGAAAGATCGAGAAAGAATTTTTCTCTAAGCCGCGAATATAAGAGCCAACGGTGGGATACCATTCGATTTTCACTTCGTTAAGGCCACTGACTATGTCGCAGACGGCGCCGGAGTTTTTCATCATAAAGCCAAAACCGCCGTCGTCGATCACTTCCATCCTTAGCCACTCAAGTCCTCGGGATTTTTTATAGACCGAGCTTTTTACAAAATTGAAAGCTCCACAGCCAATGGCTTCCTTGCGTTTTTTATTGCGGATTTTTAATAAATCAATAGCCAATGAGCCCGAGGATAAAAACTGCGCAATGCAGAGTTGTATCCAAAAGCCGCGGGCGAGAATATGTGGAATCAACGTTAAAAATTCGACCTGATTTGTTTCACAGTGAGCCACAGCTTTTTTTAACGTGTCTTTGCCAAAATGAACATCGGCATCAGAAAACAAAATCCAGTGGCCTGTTGCGTGCTGCAACCCTTGATATTGTGCATGAACTTTTCCAAGCCACCCCTCGGGTAAGGACGTTACATTCACAACCCGTATCTGAGGACGATTCGCCTGATAGCTCACCTCGTCGTTCGCGCAAAGGTCGGCAATGATGGAGCCCGTGCGATCGGTGGAGCGGTCGTTGACCACGATCACTTCAAGATTAGGATAGTTGTGGTTCAGCAGTGACTGCAAAGCCGGGCCGATGGTGGATTCTTCGTTGCAGGCGGGTATGATCAGACTGATTTTAGGCCACGACAAACGCTCGGGAACAAGCACTTCGGATAAAAGCCTCAGATGTCGAGCGAAAGAAATCTGTTTGCGGGCTAAGAGGAGAAGTCCTAAGGCGCTACCCATAATCCATAAGTCGTAAATCATTTTAGGCTCTGATTTGGGTACACCCGCATTGCCCTATTCTAATTGAACGCTACCCCATCGGCAAGGAACTCGCTTCCTGAGGTATTAAAAAGCGGTTTACCTGATAGCGAACGCCGGTAGGGGCTGACAATTTTTGCCGACGGAGAAGCTAAAGTGACAAAATTGGGAATAGCGTCTCTTAAACTAGAGGCCTTTGAGGTTTAAATGAAATTCGGTTGGAACGAACTATGCATTGAAGCTGTTTAGGCTTGCACAGCCTTAACGAGGTCACTACATATGCGCCAACGGTACGTTTCATTCTTCTTTGTTTTTTTTGCGTTATTCATCACAATTCCCGGCGTGGCGGGTGGTCCTGGAGTGAGCAGTCCAGCAAACGTCATTCGCTCCCAGATACTTGACAATTTCAACGCCTTTCCGCAAAGCACCGAAGAGCAGCGACTGCAAACTTTGGGAGAGCTTCTTGTACCTAACTCACAAACTGATTTTACATATCCGCCGTTTCCTCGAACTTGGCTTGAACTCAGTCTTGAAAACTTCGTAGAAACCAGTACCACGGCCTCATTTGATACTGGCAAACTTTCTTGGGCCATTGAGACTTTGGCTGCGCCGTATGCTGTGACGGCGTCGCTAGCGAGAAACGCCGTTGGAATGTTGGGTACAGCGATCAAAGCGGTTCGTCCGGGCATGACGGTGTCTGGAGTTGGTTACAGCGCTGAAGCAACGGTCTCTTACGGCTACAGTTACAAATCGACTTTCATGGCGATGACGTCGCTCAAGCAGATTCGTCCACAGGCCAAGCAGAACGTCGTAAATCCCATCAAAATTCCCGAAAAATCTGAACCAGAAGCTTTCCTGCGTCCATTACTGAAATGGAACCCGAGCACAAAGCGCACGACTTTTAACGTGTCGACAGAGTATCCCGTATTAGGAATGTGCAAGTATGAGCTTACGATGACCATGGGGGAAACCAACCAAAATACGATCTCCTTTGTCTTTGGTAATCGCAACGAGTTGACAAAAAATATCGTAACCACCACCTATGCTGTGTTTTCAAACTTTTTTCTTATCGAAGGCGATGTTCCTGTGCAAGATTACTTACGCACCAAATGTGCTGAGGTTTTCACAGAGGCGGTACGATTTGTTGCTGAGCCCGACTTTAACAACGTCATCTTAGAAACTTTTGCTCACTATCACCCTCAAGCCCAATGTGATTGGGCACCCGAGCAAACTCAAGATCCCCGTGGTGATGCGAGTTGCATGGATTGGTTTCGGAACCCACGACACGTGATGGGCTCTTATCGACGAGTCACAGTTCCGCGATGTGTCTTAGGAAACCAAGGCATTCCCGTTTGCACGCTGAAGTCGATACAAGGAACACAATGTCCTATTTACGAATACCAAGGGCACCTGACTGAACGTCGTCCCATTGATGGGGGTCGACAATTAAATCCAACGAGCGCACGGTTGTTCGCATGTGATAAAGGGTTGAGTTGTGTCCCTAGTGGAGGAACCGACCCATTGTACTATAACATAGGGGATAATTTTCTCGAGAAAACATGGACGCGGATGACCGGCGTAACAGCAAGTTGTCGAGCAGGGAATGGAAGATAATATGAAGCTATTTTACAAATGCCTAATTTTAGTAACTTTCAATTTGCAAGCTGTCGCGTGGTCGCAAACCACAGCCATTCAGCAATTGCGGGCAACGCAAGAAGAACAAAATCGTAGAGCGCAATTAAATATCGAAGAGATGCGACGCCTTGAAGACGAAAAAGTTCGTTTAGCCAATAGGCTTGCTGAAACCAACCAACTCATGACGACACTTCAGTCGCAAACAACCGGTAACCTGAGCACACCCATTTCACTCGAAGAGATTGGACATCTTTTAGAAAACAAAACCTTTGGCGGATGTGAAGTTACTTCAGGTGAGCAGCTTGGAATCTATTACATCAAAAATAAACGATCCGACGAGCGAATTCGGTTTGTCTTTTTATCAAAAGAAAATGTTTTGGCCGCCCAAGCGAAAATTGTTAAAAATGAATTTGCTCATACCAGTGAAGAGCAAGTCAAAGATGTGTTCGAAATTTTTCAACCAAAGTATGATCCTAACAAAATTACGCAAGAAGGGCCGGTTACAGCCACTCTACGTTTCGAACTGAGTTCAAACGAAATTGGTAGGGTCCGACATGCTGTGTTTACAGGTCTAGTCGCGCCCGAAGAAACCACCGGATTCTTTTCCTGGTTTAAGTCGAAACCCGCCGAAGGTAGTGTCGCGGTGATTACATGTTTGTAATTGTTAACAAAGCTTAATTTTTAAAGATCTACCTCCGATAATTGGATGTGATCAAGAAAAAGTCCGCCCATACATTGTTACCAAGAAGCATGAACCCGGCATCGGTTTTAGATCGCATGTCCGCTCAGCTCATTGATTTATGTGTTCTCTTTTTATTTTCCTTCGGAATTTCTATGGTGTTCGGCGCCTTCGGAGCTGCCATCTCTGGCGTCTGCAGTGTGCTTTACTTTTGGCTCTGCCATCAATTCGGTGGGCAGACGGTGGGCAAAAAACTCATTGGCTTAAGAGTCATCAGCGTGCATTCACAGTCACTCAATATTTTTCGCGTCCTTTTGCGCGAAACCTTGGGGCGAGCGTTCTGCTTAGGCACCGCTTTTCTAGGCTACTTTGGAATTTTGATTCGCAAGGATGGACGTGGCCTCCACGATCTTCTTGCGGGCAGTATTGTTATTTCAGAAAAAAGATATCAAACTTCTGCAGCGCGCTTTGCTGGAATTTTAGTGGCAGTTTTCCTCGCCGTTGGATTTTCAGGTTACTATTTGTTGTTCCGCACTCCGGTTCTCGCCACCGTAGCAATGCATGTGCTCAACGGTCAGGGCCTCGGTTTGGGCTCTCTCACGGGAAACATTGAAAAAGGTTGGAAAATTGATACTTTTTATGGAAGTAATCCCTACTTTTCCTTTATCCTGAAGGGAATCCATATTAAGCACGACAAAGCTGGGCTCTTGAATCGAGGAGTGTGGCACCTCAACGAAATTTCTGTTGATGAAATTAAATTGCGCCTGACTCCCCAAATGCTTAGCTTTAACTACTTCGAAAAAGGTCTGGTATCCAATCGAGTTCAACTTCCCCTAAACCTTAGCTATGGTTTTTTGAGTCTTAAGGCAGCCATTGACGTGGTGAAGGCCAAAAAAGTAGTGATTCTCGAAGACAAAAAAATGAATCTCGTTTTTACGGATGTGGACGTTAATAAGATCACCTATCAGGCGAACACCATTAACATCGAAGATTTAAAAAGCGGTAAAACTTCGGTGAATAAAATCGAGGTTTCGCAATTTATTTATAATTTGGCCGAGCAAAAACTTTTACTCAAAGCAAAACTTTTTGCAAAAAAAGAGGCCTACCCGGTTCTAAAAAAAGATTTGCAGGCTTCATTCAGCTGGAGCGGCACCTTGCAAAAACCAGAGCGCTTCCGCTTTGTAACCTTTGAAGAGCGCTTGTCTGTGGATTTTTTTAGAAATGATTTGTTGATGACACTGCACGGATTCACTCCGGCTCATTATTTTTATGCGTCGACAGTTTTCAAAAATATCACCACGAAATTAAGAAACAGCAATTGTATGAAGGTCAACTGCCTGCAGTCGCTGCAAGGAAGCGGGTCTTTTTATCTGAGTCAGCAAAAAATTAATTTCAAAAATAATTCGGCCTCGTTTGTGGGTTTAAACGAAGAAGTATTGCCGTTCAATTACAACGACGTGGTCAAAGCTCTATTTACGCCAAAGCCCATTTTAAGTATTGTATCTGAGGAGTCGTTGTCTAACTTTGTGAGTCAGCTCTACTACAAAAAACCCATGGATCAATTGCAACCGCAGGAACAAGCTGTGGTGACCCGCGATCAAGTTTATTACAAAATACTTCGTGAGCGATTCGATCCAAATCGCCCCAAGCATATCGATACTTTCTTATTGCGCAGTCCCTCAGAGCTCTCCGAAGTCAAATAGCAGATTAAATCGGTTTAAAAACGACCGCGTAGACTGCCACTCCTAAAATCACCACCAAGCCCGACATGGCCAGTTTTCGTGGTAAGACGTGCTTGTAAAGCAGCACTGGATAAATTCCCAGTAACAACCAGCAAACCATTTTAATATAAAGCCACTTCGAGCCCGAAAAACTAAAGCCACCTTTTGTAATCAAGCCAAAGCCTGCAACAAAAGCGACTAACAGGGCCACACCGTGGGCCATGGACAAACCTTTTTTGCACTTGATGTCACCTTTGTTGGCACCATTAAAAACTTGAAAACTGGTGATCGCCAAGCTCGTTGCCACAACAAGAATAGCAACGATATGTAAAAACGAATAAAAACTGTAGCTCATAATTCCTCCATTAATGCCGTCACTATACACAATGTGCATGGACAGGTCGATATAAACTGCTATCATTCTCTAATGACTCATCTCGAAATGTGGGAACTTGCAAGTTATGTTGTGACCGTGGTCGGTTTGCCGTTTGCCATCGTCGTGTTTATGCTCGAGCAAAAAAAAGAACGGATGAACGAAGACGAGGAAATCTATCAACGACTCTCCGACGAGTACGCTGATTTTTTGACAATTCTTTTAAAGAACGCTGATCTTAAGTTGATGTCAAAAGACTCTGATACAATGGCGCTCACCGAAGAACAAGCTGAGCGCAAGCGCATTATTTTCGACATGTTGATTTCGCTTTTTGAACGCGCCTTTATTTTGGTGTACGAAGAAAATATGTCCTTGCAAACCAAGCGTCTGTGGTCGAGCTGGGATGATTACATTCATTATTGGTGCAAGCGAAAAGACTTTCGCGATTCTCTGCAAAACCTCCTCTTGGGAGAAGATCCAGATTTCGAAAATTACATGCGCAAAGTCGTCACCCAGTATGGCTGACGGCCGTTAAGGTTTCATCAGGCTTTCAATTTGTTTTCGCAGTTCATGGAGTTTGACCATGGCAGCCTTTGTTCTTAGGAAGTCGCGCAGCGGCTGCAGCGGGTAGCCTCCGTACTGCCCCGATTGGTCAATGTTCTTTGTCACAGCCGACATGCCCGAGATATGCACGTTGTCTGTGATTGAAACGTGTCCCGTGACCGATGCTTTTCCACCACTAATAAAGTGATTGCCGATTTTCGATGAGCCCGCCATGCCAAATTGAGCGGTAATTAAACAGTTTTTGCCAATGATAGAGTTGTGGGCCAAGTGGCACTGGTTGTCGATCCGAGTTCCCTGGCCGATGACCGTGTCTTCGATGGTCCCTCGATCGATGGTGCACGAGGCGCCAATGTGCACGTCATCGTGCAAAACCACACGGCCCGAATGGGGAATTCGATGGTGTTGACCCTTTTCGTCGTGGGCGTAACCAAAGCCCTCGCTGCCAATTGTCGACTGAGGCATAATTTCGCAATTGTTGCCCACCACGCAACTATGCCCCAAATAAACCAAGGGATGGATCGTCGTATCGGAACCGATCCTTGCATTGCGTTCGATAACGGCGTTGGCGCCAATGTAGCTGCGAGGGCCGATCTCCACACCGGCCGAGATCACGGCACCGGGACCCACCTCCACGGATTCATCCAAACGGGCCGAAGAATCAATCTGTGCCGACGGGTGAATGGCTTGCAAAACTTGCGGCCGGAAGGGCGTTTCGAGAAAAAATTCATTCTTTATAAAGCGCATGGCAAGCTCTGGTTGAGAGCTCAGTAGCCAGGTCTTTTCGATGGAAAGAGTCTCTTTTTTAAAGCTTGCGGGTACCAGAATCACCGACGCCGCCGACGCAAGAACTGTAGGAAGGTGTTTTTCGTGAGTAATAAAAACCAAAGACTGCGGTTCGATATTCTCAACGGCCGAGATCAGCCGGAACTGGGCGTGATGAGGGCCGTGAATCTCGCGAATGTATTGCGGGAACGTTTTGAGAATTTTTTCAGCAGATATTGTGTTCATAGGGGAATAATAAACCACATCTCGTTGGGTTCTGTCTAACAGAACAGGATATGCTAAAAACTGCGGTATTTGCCGCATTGCTTAATCCCGCAAAGGCTCGGAAATCCTTGACTCTCATGGATACAAACTGAAAATGGGGCATCTCAAACGGAGTCAAGACTATGCTTAAAACCCTGGAAGCGTACTTAAAAATGAAAATGCCGCAAGTGGCGTGGAAATCGGCAAAAGCTGTTTTGGAACTCAAGACAGAGGGCGCCACCATCCCGTTTATCGCCCGCTACCGCAAAGAGCGAACAGGAAATTTAGACGAAGTGCAAGTGCGCGACGTGATTGATTTTGAAACTGAGTACAGCGAAATTTTACAGCGCAAGGAATTTGTACTCAAAGAGGTTTCCGAACAAGGAAATTTAACGGATGATTTAAAAAGTCGCATTGAGAGCTCGTGGACCATGGCTGAGATCGAAGAGCTTTATCGTCCCTACAAAAAGAAAAAGAAAACCAAGGCCACGTTGGCGCGCGAGGCAGGGCTTGAGCCTCTGGCGGATTGGATTTGGAATTTAGGTCATGGGGAGAGCCATAACGGAGTGACCCTCGAAGTAAAAGCGAAAGAATTTATCAACGCCGTAAAACTCTTCGCCACCTACGAGGAAGTTCTCAGAGGCGCCACCAATATTATTATTGAAAAAGTGTCAAACAATCCGCAATTGCGCGATCGTGTTCGCGCCGAGTTTGCTGACAAAGGCAAAATTGTGTCGAAGCCCGGTAAAAAAGTAAAGGCACACTCAAAGTTTTCCATGTATTTTGATTTTAACGAATCCATTTCTTCGTTGCGCCTCAAAAAGAACTCTCACCGCTACTTGGCGATGCGTCGTGGGTGGAGCGAGGACGAGCTCGCCGTGTCCATGATGGCCGACGAGGAAGCTCTCCTCGGTGAATTCCAAAAGGTTGCCTGCACAAATCGCGACTCCATCGCCCGTGGTTTTCTGGACCTGGCGGCAAAAACCGCGCTCACAGTGCATGTGATTCCTTCCATTACTAACGAATTGCACGGCGAGCTTAAAGACTCCGCCGATCTCCATGCCATCGAAGTGTTCGCGAGCAATGTAAAAAAAGTTCTTTTGGGCAGTCCCTATGGCTCGCGCTGCGTGTTGGGCGTGGATCCCGGTGTTCGAACGGGTTGTAAACTGGCGTTGATCGATAAAAAAGGGCATTTTATTTCCCATACGGTTTTGCACATTCAAGGTGAGGATGCGCAAGAAAAGGCGAAAAAACTTTTTGCCGAAGTGATCAAACAAATTCAAATCGAAGCCATCGCGGTTGGCAATGGAACCGGCGGCCGCGAGGCAGAAGTTTTTTTGAGAAAAGTTCTCATAGAGCTAGGCAGTGAAATCCCAGTGATTTTGGTGAGCGAGGCCGGAGCCAGTATTTATTCGGCTTCCGAAGTGGCGCGAGAAGAGTTTCCAGATTTGGATCTTACCATTCGCGGCGCCATTTCCATTGCTCGACGTTTGCAAGATCCTCTGGCGGAGCTTGTTAAGCTGGAGCCCAAGAGCATTGGTGTGGGGCAGTACCAGCATGATGTGTCTCAGCCGACGTTGAAGAAAAAATTGGATGAAGTGGTGGAGTCTTGCGTGAACAACGTGGGCGTGGATGTAAACACCGCTTCGGAAAAACTTTTGCAATATGTTTCGGGGATTGGACCTGCCACGGCAAAAAATATCGTGAAGTTTCGCCAAGAAAAGGGTTTGTTTAAGCGTCGCGACGATTTAAACAAAGTTCCGCAGTTCAGTTCGAAGGTTTTTGAACAAGCCGCAGGCTTTTTGCGCATCCGCGATGGCGAAGTGAACTTGGATTCAACCGGCGTGCATCCGGAGCGTTACACGGCAGTGAAAGACATGGCCACCGAGCTCGGCGCTTCGGTAAGCGAACTCATGGGCACCGGTGCCGAAAAAATTCTCGCCCTCCGCACAAAATGGATTGGCCTGATTGGCGAATTTACCTTTCAAGATATTTACGAAGAGCTCAAGCGACCGGGGCGTGATCCGCGCTCGGACTTTCAGGTTTTTCAGTTTCGCGATGATATTTTTGAACTCAAAGATGTGAAAGAGGGAATGATCTGTAACGGGATCGTGACCAACGTCACTAATTTTGGTGCCTTTGTCGATATCGGCGTTCACCAAGATGGGCTTGTGCATATCTCCGAGCTTTCAGATTCTTTTGTGAACGATGCCCAAAAAGTTGTAAGTCCTGGCGATAAAGTGACCGTTAAAATCAAAGCTGTGGACGTGGAAAAAAAGCAAATGTCGCTCACCATGAAAATGGGCGAACAGGTTGAACGCGCACCACGCCCTCCGCGCGAAGAGCGCAGTGAGCGTCCGCGAACTCCGCGCCAAGATGGCGATCGTCCTCGCCGCGATGGCGGAGATCGCCCTCGTCGTGATGGACCGCCCAGAGAGCGAAATGCAAGTGAGCGCAAAGGTGGACCCGCAGGGGATCGTCGTCCGCGAGAGGATCGACCTCGTGGCGATGGCCCTCGGCATGACAACCGCCCACCACAGGGTGGAGGGGATCGCCAACAACGTCGGCCATCATCGCCGTTCAACAATCCGTTTGCGGCGCTACAGAATATCAAAAAGTAATCTTAACAGATTACTTTAATAAATAATCCACGAGCTCCACAAAACCATGGCCGCTTTTCTGCGAGCAAATAAATTTTGGTAAATTCTTTATTTGATTTTTAAAGTCCATCACATTGGCCACTCCCACGGAGTTGGCAAAGTGAGCAAACATCGGTTCGTCGTTGGGCGAATCGCCGACAAACAGACACGCAGTCTCCGAAACCGAGCTGTCTTCGTTTTGCAAATAGGATTTACACATCGATAGCTTGTCGTGTTTGCCAAACCAGCCATTCACATGAATCGAGCTCACTTTGGCCGTGGCACCGTGTTTTTCAAAAACGTCGACGATTTTTTGTACTTCACTTTGAGGAAGAGGTTTCACATCTTCGCAAAAATCAATGGCAAGGTCGAACAAACGCGAAAACTGATCTGCCGAAACTGCTGCCGCGGGAACGGTGTTTAAGATTTCAAACTCAATGGCTTTTAACTGTTGCTGGTACTGCAGTCGTTGTTCGTCATCAAAAGCCCACACCCGGGACATTTTTTTTAAACTTTCGTCATAACGAAAATAAAACGCGCCATTCTCGCCGATCACAGCGTCCACTGGCCAAAAGCGCGCGATCATATCGCACCAGCCCGCGGGGCGACCGGTCACCGGAACTACCGAGAAGCCTCGGTCTTTCAATCGCCAAAGGGCCTGAAAACTGTCAGCCAACAGCTTTCCGTCCGTGGTGAGGGTGTCGTCTATGTCGCAAAAAATATATTTGATTTTATTAGCATCGAGATGTTTGAGCGGTTGCATGCGATCAGAGTACGCTTGATGAATGCGTCCGGCAATGAATAAGGCAATGGTTATTTTTTGTGCATAAAAACCGTTTGATGCCACGTTTCAGACATTCCCCTTGATCGGGCTGAAAATAAGCCTCATTGTCGAAATGATGTCATATCTATTAATTAGTGTGTTCTGCACTAAATATACTGGAGTTGTTAGCCATGGCTGCGGATGAAAAAATACTGGTAATCGTTGAGTCTCCCACAAAAGCGAAGACAATCAAAAAATTTCTCGGCCCCAATTACATTGTTGAATCGTGCATGGGTCACGTCCGCGACCTCCCGCAATCCGCAAAAGACATTCCCGAAAAATATAAAAAAGAAAAATGGTCCCACCTCGGCGTGAATGTGGACAAGCAGTTTGAGCCCATCTACTGCGTGCCGCGCGACAAAACGAAAATTGTGAAAAATCTAAAAGACAAAATGGCGGGAGTGAGTGAAGTGCTCCTCGCAACCGATGAAGATCGTGAAGGGGAAAGCATTAGCTGGCATTTGCTTGAGCTTTTAAAACCCAAGGTTCCGGTAAAGCGCATGGTGTTTCACGAGATCACCAAAAAAGCCATCCAAGAGGCGATTACAAACTTTCGCAAGATCGACGACAACCTGGTGCGTGCGCAAGAGGCGCGACGAATTTTGGATCGTTTGGTGGGCTACACGATCTCGCCGCTAATCTGGAAAAAAGTCGCCTACGGTTTATCGGCGGGCCGGGTGCAGTCGGTGGCTGTGCGCATGATCGTGGAGCGCGAGCTCGCTCGCATGCGTTTTAAGAAAGCTAAATACTTCGGTGTTTACGCGCAAAACGCAAAATCAGGTACAGGCTTTGAGAGCCGTTTGTATTCCTTTAAAAACAAGCGCATCGTGACCGGGAAGGATTTTGATCCCGACACGGGAAAAATTCTCGATGGAAAAGATGTTGTATTGATCGATGAGGCCAAGTCCAAAGATGTTATGCAAAACATAAAGGACCAAAGCTGGAAAGTAACAAGCGTCGAAGAAAAACCGGTTTTGCGCCGACCCGCGCCGCCGTTTATTACCTCCACACTTCAGCAAGAAGCCAACCGTAAGTTAAACCTCGGAGCCAAAGAGGCCATGCGTGTGGCGCAAAAGTTGTACGAAGAAGGTTTCATCACTTACATGCGCACGGACTCTACCTTTTTGTCGGAACAGGCTTTGTTAGCCAGTCGCGAAAAGATCGAAACACTTTACGGTAAAAACTATTTGCCACCGCAAGCACGAAGCTATCAGGGCAAAAAAGTAAAGGGTGCCCAAGAAGCCCACGAAGCCATCCGCCCTGCAGGAACCGACATGCTCACTCCCGAGGAGACACGCCTCAAGGGTGTGCAACTGGATCTCTATGAGCTGATTTGGAAGCGCACAGTGGCCAGCCAAATGAAGGACGCGAGCCTTTTGCAAGTGGGTGTAAAAATCAACGTTGGGGATTGCATCTTTAATGCCTCAGGGCAGGTGATTGAGTTTCCGGGATTTTTAAAAGTGTATTCCGAAAACACGGATGAAGAAGAAAACACCGACGAAGAAACTAAACTTCCAGCGTTAAAAGTTGGCGATGTGGTGGATTTAAAATCGGTACAACCAAAAGAGCACGAAACCAAACCGCCATCGCGCTTTACCGAAGCTTCGCTGGTGCAGACCATGGAAAAAGAAGGCATTGGCCGTCCGTCGACCTACGCAGCCGTCATCGGTACGATCATGGATCGCGGTTATGTGCATAAACTCGGTGGTGCATTAGTGCCAACGTTCACAGCCATGATTGTTTCAAAATTATTAAGCGATCATTTGCCCACTTATGTGGATTTGGGTTTTACTTCCGAGATGGAAAAATCTCTGGATGACATCGCCACCGGCGATTTGGATTCGCTGAAATATTTAGACTCTATTTATTTTGGTGCCCAAGGTTTAATGGAGCAGGTCAAAAAACAAGAAAAGAAAATTGATCCTGAAACCTCGCGCGAAATTAGGTTTGATGGACTGAAAGGCTTGAGCTTTCGCGTGGGTCGTTACGGCGCCTATGTGTGCCGCACCCAAGACGGCGCCGAACAGTGCGCGTCTTTGCAGGATAGCATGGCTCCGGCTGACGTCACGGTGGACGACGCAAACAAACTCATCGAGCAAAAAATTTCGGGGGCCGATGCGCTCGGAAAGCACCCAGACACGGGTTTGCCAATTTACGTTCTCACCGGTCGTTATGGACCCTATGTTCAAATGGGCGACGAAGAGCCCAAGCGCACTTCCATTCCCGCGGGTATGACGGTGGAAGATGTGGATATGGAAAAGGCGTTATTTTTACTATCGCTTCCCAAAGACTTGGGTCCCCACACCACGCTCGAAAAACCAATTAAACTCGGCATCGGTCGATTTGGACCTTACGTGGTGTGCGACGGCGATTTCCGTTCCATTCCAAAAACGCAAGCGCTCACCGAAGTGGATTTTGCTTTTGCTATGAATCTTCTCTCACAACCTAAAAAAGGTCGCGGTGCTGCGGCTCCGCTCAAAGAGTTCGGCGAGCATCCAGACAGCGGTGATAAAATTCAGCTCCTCAACGGCAAATACGGCCCGTATATCAAATGCGGAAAAGTAAACGCGTCGGTGCCTGAGGACATGGAAGTGGACGCCGTGACTCGCGAAAAAGCCCTGGAGCTCATCGAAGCCCGCGGCGGAACCGAGAAAAAAGGCAAAGGCAAAAAAGCCAAGGCGGAGCCTAAGGTGAAAGCGGAGCCTAAACCAGCAATGGAGCCTAAAGCGAAGAAATCTGCGAAAACAGCGAAAACATCTAACGACGAAGATGACGTTTCGCCAAAGCCACTGGCTAAAAATGCAAAGGCCACCAAAGCGACAAAATCAGCAAAAGCCTCGGTCCCCGCGAGTGTTGAAGAGCCCGTGGCCAAGGCCGCAGCAAAAAAAGTGATTTTGAAAAAGAAAAAGTAATCTAACGTGCGCGCAGAAGCGCGCATGTTGAATAAAAACACAACGTAAGTCCAAGTTAAAAATAACCTCTTGGTCTAACTTTATATTGTTATGCGATTGTGTCACAATCCCTTTAGGGGGCACACATGCATCAATTTTTAAGTCTATCGATCGCGTTCGGTTTAATATTTCCCACGCAGGCTTTTGCCCAAACGGGAGCCCAGCGCTCCTGCAATGCGGAAACAACGCTGTCTCGAGTGCAAACAGCTGTGAATAAATTTATGTGTATGAATCTCTTTTACAACGGTCAGCGGCCCGTCACTGCTGCCACTGGCGCTGGAAGATTTCAGAAGGATAATTTCGACCGTTACACTGCAAACACTTACTGCGGCATGCTTCTGCTCGGCGGGACCGTGGCAGTGGCCGTCGGGGGCCTGGCCGGCAGTGCTGCAGCCCAAGGATTGAGTCGCGAGGGAGAGACAAGGCGCAATCTGGCTCGAGGCGAGCTAGAAGATCGCGCTTTACGTAATAGGCTTCAAGCGTTGGAAGCACAGGTGAAAGTTGGCACGGAAAAAGATCGCATTGTAATTAGTGGGCGGACCAGCGAGATTCAGCGCATGCTGAGCAGAAATCACAACACACAGATGACGTATTACGATCGTCTGGGTACAATTCATAATCGCAGCATGCGTTTTTTAAGTCCGGCATCTTTCAAGGCCATGGGGGCGCTTGCTGCCGCAGGAATATTTATGGCGGGTTCGGTGATTCTTGATGCAAGCCCGGCCGGCTGTTCGGAAGTAATTCACATGTACACCGATTTTGGCCCCAACTGCGAATATCGACCTGTCTTAGGTACCAATACGCGCCGATTTTTGGATATGCCCGTCGCCGAGCAAGATCGCATCATGGCCCAAGACCCTCGCATGTGCGAGAGGTACACAGAGCTTGCAGACAAGTTAGAAAGCGATTTGCTTTCAACCAATCCGCAGCCCGATTTTAGTGTGACCTCGTGCAGCCCGGCGGGTGAGGTGACGGGTGTGAACTTGGGTTTCGCAGCTGGTCCCTATCCAAACGGTGGTGGAAATTTTAGCATTACAACGCCTCGTACGGGATCGCTCAACATTGATTTGCCTGGGCCCGAAACAGACTATGAGCTTGATATCAACGCCGATGGGTTTGGCGTAGATTCCATTTCCCGCTTGCGCGCAAAAATCCGCGGCGGCAAAGGAATCACGCGCTCTTTCACTTCGGCTCAACTCCTAGAAGAAGCAGCTAGCAAGGCTGACCGTCGCACGTACTTAGAGCGCAGTCTTCGGGCACTTCATGGCTTTGAGGCCATAAAAAGGGCGGTGGGAACAAACTGTGCGCAGTATTTGGCACAGCAAGAAGCGCCGGCTGCAGGCAAGGAAGACGTTGCCCAGTAGCGCGCTTTTGAACAAATGGCCGTCTTAGTTCACATGAGAGAGCTTGAAAAAGTCAGCTCCTTGCCATACAAATAAGCACATGGTCCGCCAGCAAGAACTTCCTATTCCGCGCGAAAAGCAGCCTGATCGCAACTCTTCCGTTGGCGGGAAAAGCTTTTACTTTTTCGATCTCGACGAAAACGTTTTTCATGTGGAATCGGCCCACTATGTTTTTAATAAATCTACCGGCGAGCGAAAAGAAGTTCCTGGAAAACTCTTTTGGGAAGAGATCGACCACATTGGCAAAAAAGGCATTTTAAAAGATTTCGAAATTCGTCCCGATGATCATATCGCGGGGAGTTTTCAGCGCTTTCGCGATGTGGAAGGGCAACCTCACCATCAACAACCATTCATCGAAGACTTAGAGCGCGCGCTTGATAGCGGAGAGTTCAAGGGACCATCGTGGAACGAGTTTCACCATGCCGTTTCCAATCAACGATCCATGGCGGTGATTACAGCTCGCGGGCATCATCCCGAAACTATCAAGGCGGGGATTGAGCAATTTACCAAGCGCAAAATTTTGGACGGCAATCCAAACTACTTGTCAGTCCTTCCCGTGTCCCATCCTGATATTCAAAAAACCTTGGGCGGGGGCACCGTTCCCGAGCTCAAGCGCAAAGCCCTTCGCTATGTGGTGGAAGAGGCCTTCAAGCTTTACGGGTATAATGACTATCATCGTTTCGGAATGTCGGACGACGATCCAAAGAACGTGCAAAAAATCATCGAAGAATTCACGCGTCTAAAAAAGGACTACCCAAAGGTTTCGTTTTTTGTGATCGAAACAACTCGCGGCCGCAGTAACAAATGGGAAGTGTTTGCTGATCACGCCGAAAAACAAGCACTTGCGAAAGGCGAACAGCTGAGCTTCTTTTAAGCACACAAAGCCTATGACTTGAGGCGTCCACTACCTCGACGATCGTCCTATCGGGGTGTTGCTGGCGCAATGCTACAAATATACCGACGAATGGTCATATTTGAGCCTCAGAAGTGTTTTCATTTCGTACCTTGAGCTGTTAATATAATGAACTGACGTGCGTCTGGTTTTCTCTAGTTGGCTGTATTCAAACGCGAAAAAAGCCGAAACGGACCTAAACGATTCACAAAAAGGATGTGTCCATCATGTTGTTCAAAAATATCGTCTCCCTCATTTTCGTAGGATTGGTTGCTGTGTCAACAATGGCGCAATTGGATGCCGAATCCTCACCCTTTAAAGCGCAGCTTTCATGTAACAACGTGAAAGACATTCAGCGCGGCTATTTACTGGCGCACATTCTGTATAACGAAAACTCGTCGATGCTCGAAAAGCGCACCATCGAACGCTATATCAAATGGCTCGACAACGCAAAAATGCTTTTCACCAAAACGGAAGTGGACAAAATTACCAAAGACATGACGGGGATTTTTGCCGAGCTCGAAGCGCGTAAGTGTAAAAAACTTCACGACGTGCAGGCTATGTATCTTAAAAAATTAGCCGATCGTTCAGCCTTCGCTAAAAAAACTCTGACCAAAGATTTTAAGCTGGATAAAAAAACAAAGCTTATTTTAGATTCGAAAAAACGTGAATACGCCAAAGACGAAAAAGAACTGCAAGAACTGCAAAAAAAGTATCTGCACTTTCAAGTGTCGAATTACATCCTGACGGACGAAAAACTTCCTGACGCTGTAGAAAAAATTAAAAAGAATTATGAGCGCGTTGTTAAAAAAATGACCGAGCGCAAAGATCAAGATATTTACACGGATTACCTCAATGCTTTTGGCCACGCTCTCGATTCGCACACATCTTACTTTTCAGCGGATTCTCTCGAAGACTTCGAAATTTCTATGCGCTTATCCCTGCAAGGGATCGGTGCCACACTATCTTCCGAAGACGGGTACACCGAAGTTGTGGACCTTGTTAAGGGCGGAGCCGCGCAGCGCTCGGGTTTGGTGAAGGAGAAGGATAAGATCATCGCCGTGGGCCAAGTGGACGCAAGCGGAAAAGAAAAAAGTATGGAAGACGTGATGGAGTGGGATCTTCGCGATGTGGTCAGCCGCATTCGTGGAAACAAAGGCACTAAGGTGCGCTTAAAACTTCTTCGTCGTGAAGAAGGCAAAGCCACAACCATGACCGTCACCCTCACTCGCGACGAAGTAAAGCTCGAAGACGAAGCCGCCTCCATTAGCTATGTTGAAAAGAGCAACAACGGCGTCGCCCGCAAAGTGGGCGTGATTAATTTGCCATCGTTCTATGCAGACTCTCGCCGCGGTGGCCGTTCGTGCGCGAAAGACGTGGCAGCTCTTTTAGAAGACGCCAAAAAACAAAAAGCCGACACCTTGGTTCTCGACGTATCCATGAACGGTGGGGGAAGCCTAAGTGATGCGGTGGATTTGGCCGGCTTGTTCTTCGGAACGGGCAACGTGGTTAAACAATCCAGTCGTCATCCGCAAATGAAAGCGTCGGCCCTGAAAGACACAGATTCCAATGTCAACTGGAGCGGACCGCTGGTGATTTTAACGAGCAGAATCAGCGCCTCGGCTTCGGAAATTTTAGCGGGAGCTTTAAAAGATTACGATCGCGCCGTTGTCGTGGGTGCGGATCATACGTTTGGCAAAGGGACGGTTCAGCAGGTGATTCCGCTGGCTCCTGGTTTAGGCGCTTTAAAAGTGACTATCGGGATGTTTTTTACGCCGGGTGGATTCTCCACTCAGCACCGTGGAGTGTCGTCGCACATCGTTTTTCCAAGTGAGTTTGAAGCCGACGAAGAAGAGTACGGCGAAAAAATGCTGGATTACTCGCTTCCGCCAAAACAAATCGATGCCTTTTTGTCGGATGGTGCCTATATCAAAGAGGGCGCAGGCAAATGGGAGAAAGTGGAGCCAAAGGTTGTAGAAACTCTTAAAAAACGCTCCTCTGAGCGCGTTGTAAAAGACAAAGAGTTTAACGACATCAAACAAAAAATCGCAAAACGCAAAGCGGAGTCTAAAGAGATCGTTCTCGAGGATTCATTCAAAGATCTCAAAGAGCGCAAGAGCGAAAGTGATAAAAAGAAAAATTGGACGGATGCCGAGAAAAAGGCTGACTATTTGAAGCGTGCTGATGTGAACGAAGCCATCAATGTGGCCGTGGACATCGTAGATTTACGCAATAAGATCCCATTAAAGGTCATCGCGGCCGCCGCAACGACGGCACCCGATCATCGTTTAATTCAGTCTGCAAAGAAGAAGGCGGGGACTGAAGAAGGATTGCCAGGCGATGGCCAACAGGACGAGCCCGGCGGAGCCATCATTCGTGATAAAAAATCGGGCAATCTGTAGAAGGAGCGCCCTTCCCTCAGCTTGACATTTTTTAAGGTCTCACCTAAGTTTCAAACCCTATGGGTGAGGCACGTTCAACAGCAAAAAAAGCGATTAAAAAACCATCTTCGTGGACTCGTATGAAAGCAAAAAAGCTCTCACCGCAAAAAGCAAAAGCGCCATTGAAGGCCACCACCAAACAAACGTCGAAGCCATCCTCGAAAACATTACTTCTTCCCAAAGACACCATGATCAAAATGTACGACCTCATGGTGCGCTCACGCGTGCTCGAAGAGCGCATGATCCAAGTTTATCGCCGAGGCGATGCTTACTTTTGGATTGGCGGGCCCGGCGAAGAAGCCTTTGGCGTGGCACTAGGCCTCCATGTGCGTAAAGGCCAAGGCCCCGATTACGACTTTTTGCATTTACACTATCGCTGCACACCCACATTGCTCGCTCTTGGCATGAAGGACGAAGATGCCTTGCGCTTGATCATGAACAAAGCCACCGATCCCTGCACAGGCGGTCGTAACTTTTCAAACCACTACTGCTTTCCTGAGTGGAACGTAGCCCCTGTGTCTTCGCCCATTGGGATCCAATACGGAATTGCCATCGGCACAGCCATCGCGCAAAAGCGTCGCAAAAGAAATGCGGTGAGCATTATCACTGGCGGTGATGCCGGATCTGCCGAAAGCGATTTCGCAAGCGGCCTGATTTGGTCCAGTCGCCCAGGCTCAGAGCTTCCAATGTATATTACTGTGCAAAACAACCGTTGGGGAATTTCTACAAACTACGAATCCCAGCACGGCGAAAAAAACGTTTCCGATCGCGGCAAGGCCTTTGGCATTCGCACGGCCGTGTACAACGGCAACGATCCCATCGAATCCTATCTCGCCATTCAAAGCGATTTGGACTATATCCGCAAAACGGGGAAGCCTGTGCTTTCAGAATTTAATGTTTCGCGCTTGTACGGTCACTCTTCCGCCTCGGGAGCCAATCGCATTAGCGACGAGCCTTGCTGCATAGAAACCTTCGAAAAAAAATTAGTAGATGGAAAAGTTCTTACCTCCAAAGAGTGCAAAATCATTAAAGACGAGCACTTCGAATCCATTCGGCAAAAATCCGAAATGATTCGCGAAGAGCCAGCGCCCAGTGCCGACACGCTTTGGGATCACGCCTACGCGAATAACGAAAATGCAGACTGGAGAAAGTTCTAATGGCGAATATGGCACAGGCCATCCGCATGGCACTGCATTACGCAGAAAAAAATCTAGAACTGAAAGACGTTTTTGGTCAAGATGTGGGCGAACCCCTCGGCGGTGTTTTCACTGCCACTCAAGGTTTATCTACCTCATGGAACACGCCGCTCGACGAGCGCGGAATTATTAGCACAGCCATCGGTTTGGCTTTAGCGGGCGACCGCGCCGTGGCCGAAATTCAATTTTGTGATTATATATTTAATACCATCGATTTACTAAAATATGCGGGTAATCTTCCGTGGTCTTGCAATGGCAACTATCAGTTGCCCATGGTTGTGATGACACCAGTGGGTGCAGGCATTCGCGGCTCTATCTATCACAGCCACAGTTTTGATGCATGGGCCACGCGTTTAGCGGGATGGAAAGTTGTAATGCCGTCCACACCTCTCGACGCCTATGGAATGTTGTTGTCTGCGATTCAAGATCCAAACCCAGTTTTATTTTTAAAGCCCAAAGCGCTGATGCGGGTTAAGGGCGAAGAACTTATCCCGGGAGAGCCTGCCGACGAGCGGGAGCTTAAAAACCGAATTGATGCGCCTCTCGGTGATCGCACCAAGTGGAAACCCAAATGGCCAGAGCTCGGTGAGTTTATGGTTCCTTTTGGCAAAGCCAAAGTGATCCAAGAAGGCACCGACGTTACCATCGTGACCTACGGCCGCCATGTGGGCTTGGCCAAAGAAGCCATTGATAAAATCAAAGACGAGTGCTCCGTGGAGCTCATTGATCTTCGTTCGCTTTATCCCTACGATTGGCAAGCCATTAAAGAATCCGTTCTTAAAACCAAGCGTGTGATCTTTTTAAATGAGGACACCGAAGTGACAAACTTTGGCGAGCACTTGGCTTATCGAACCTCGCAGGAACTTTTTTACCACATTTATGCACCGCCAAAAGTTCTCGCCGGAAAAAATCTGCCCGGTATTGGATTGCACGCGTCGCTCGAGGAAAGTTCAGTTCCGCAGGTGGAAGACATTGTCCACGCTGTTCGTGAACTTCTCACTCAAGAACCCTAATTTTATAACGAGGCCAGCTGATAGCTTATGAAGTTTGATAAATACGAATACTATTCAAATGCTGTACAATCCTGTGACAACGATGTTTTGTTTTTAAGAAAAGTGTACAAACACTTTTACGAAAAAACACCGACAGTGTTGCGCGAAGATTTTTGCGGAACTTTTCAAATGTGCGAAGAGTGGATCAAGCTTAACAAAAGTAACACGGCTTTTGGTGTGGATTTAGACGGCGAGCCCATTGAGTACGGCAAAAACCGCATGCTGAAAAACCTCAAGCCCGAGCAGCAAAATCGCATTCAAATTTTACGGCAGAATGTGCTCGAAGACGGCTTGCCGGCGGCTGATATCAATGTGGCCATGAATTTTTCGTATTTTATTTTCAAGCAGCGCCAAGATATTAAAAAATACTTTCAGCAGGTTTATAAAACTCTGAAGCCGCAAGGTGTTTTCGTGATTGATACTTTTGGTGGCACGGAAAGCTACGAATCCCACGAGGAAAAAACCAAGCATCCCAAATTCATTTATTATTGGGACCAAATCAATTTTGAGCCGCTCACCAATGAAGCCCGGTTCGAAATTCACTTTCACCTCAAAGGCGAAAAACGCCGTCGCAAAAAAGTTTTTTCCTATGACTGGCGCCTATGGTCCATCGCCGAACTTCGCGATATTTTAACCGAAGTGGGCTTTAAAGATGTCACCGTTTTCTGGGAAGGGACCACCCGCAAAGGCGAAGGCAACAACGACTTTAAGCCCGTATTAAAGGGCGAAGAGTGCGCGTCGTGGATTGCCTACATCGCTTGTACTAATTGATCGGCTTGGCACATAGCAAATCTTTGGTCCTGGACACGTGCCCCTTCGCCCAACAAAATAAGAAAATGATTCAATCGTTTCGAAAGGTCGTATCCTTTTTTTTATCTTTTATGTCTTTTCTCAGTCCTCTAAGTTTAGGAGCGGCTGAGTCTGAAAGACGCGTTGAGCTCGTTAAACTGACTGATCGTATTTATATCGCCGAAGATTATTTTTATTATCGAGAGAACTCTGCAGTTTATATCGGCGACAAAAACGTCACTGTGATTTCGGCGACATGGAGTCCCGATGTGGCCAAGCTTTTGACTGACAAAATCCGCTTAGTCACGGATAAGCCAGTCAAAGCTGTTGTAAACACTCATTTTCACCTCGATCGAGTTGGCGGTAATCCGTATTTTAAGAAAATTGGCGCTAAGATCATCGCATCGAATATGACAACATCTCTAATGAAGGCAAATTGGGAATCAAGGGTCAAAGAAGCCCAAAAAGATTATCCGGATTATCCTTCCATTCCGTATACGACTCCGGATATTACTTTTGACAATAAGTACGAACTCGAAAATGGAAAAATTCAAGTTCTCTATTTTGGACCATCGCATACTAAAGACAATGTCGTTGTATATTTTCCCGAGGAGAAGGTTTTATTTGGTGATTGTGTCTTGAAGGAAAAGCTTGGGTGGCTGGGTGATGCAGATGTGGCTGAGTATCCAAAGACGCTTGAGCGCATAAAAAAACTGAAAATAAAGACGATAATCGCTGGGCACTGGTCTCCTGTTCATGGCCCCGAACTTATCGATCAGATGCTTGACCAGCTTAAGCAGAAAGAACAGAAAAACTTTAAATGAACTTTTCCGATGAAACCTTGTGAAAACTAAAAGTACGGATACAATTCTGGCATTTGATCTTTAGAAATAAAAAAGGCTCAGAAAACTGAGCCTTTTTTATTAAATCGTAGTAACAAGTTCAATTTTTTTGTGCAGAGAATATTTATCACGAAATGGGACAAGTCTCTCAGCCGAACATTCAAAAGGCAAATACTGATGCAAAGAAACCAAGGCCGCAATGATAAGATAGAATACATTTTCCAAGATCTGCCTCCTGAGATGCTATGCGCTCTATGTATAAAGAATGCGTTTTTAAGACAAGTTGTCTTGGAAAAAATGTAAAAGAGATACTCGTTAGGCTGACCTATTGCAGTTTCATTTGAACTGAGCTGGATCGTCTATTTTAAGAAGCTTTGGGTTTGGGGGTGGGGTTGAGTTCTTTGTGGATGGTGATGAAGGTTTGGATAAGTTCGTCGCAGGTGGCTTGCATGATGTCGAGGCTGTTTTGTGGGTGAAAGTGCAATGCTGGCTCGCAACCCACAAAGTAGGCGAAGACCTTGCCCTGCATTTTTACCGGCACCACGGTAAATACTGATGGGTATTTGCCATTGTTCCACAATTGAAAGAAGCGCTCGTTGATGGGGTTTGGATAAACCTCGCCGTGATAAGGCTTGGCGGTAAATTTGGCAATGCGAAATGGATTTGGGCTTTTAAAATCAATGGGAGTGTTCCAGGCTTCTTCCGAAAAATCCCACATCGAATTGCTGGCGATAGGGTACACCGCGCCCTTTTGATCGCGAACGGCCCACATTAATTTTTTATAGTAATCCTTCAAAATATGGAAGGCGCAGATCAGTGCTTGATGGGGATCTGAGTTTTCTTTGATTTTTCCACGGGCTTCAAGAATGACCTGTTCCGAAAACACGGTTCTTAAAAAACTAAAGTGCGTGGATCTTTCTGGAAATGGCATGATCGTTTTAGTGTTGGTAAAAGTAATTTCGCGGCCTTTTTCCATCGGCACAACATTGGTGGTTTCTTTTTCAAAAAACTGTGTTCGCTCGATGTCGGCGGGTGTCTGTTCCGGAGTCGCTCTGGTGAGTTCATCAATGATAAAGTCGGGAATGGAAATTTGAGTGGATGAATCGACGTGCGAAAACAACGATGTAATTTTGCTATCTTCGTAAACGTTATCTTTTTGCGCGGGCTTAACCGAGGTAAAGGGAACAACTTCAGCAAAGGAAATTGCTTCAGAAGGGGTGTCCATGGACGTGGCGGGCGCAGGTGCAGAGTCTAGCGAAGGCACAGCAGGCTCCGGCTCTTGCTCCGTCGGTATTTCTGCAATTGGTTCTTCCGACGATGGAAAGCTATTGAAGGAAAAGTCTGCAGACGTGAGTTTCTCTTCGATATCGGTGCTTTTCAATTCGATGGTGGATTCATATTCTATTCCCGAGATGTCGTTGGAAATTTCGCCGCTGGGAGCTGGTTTTTCCATCTTGTTCCACAGGGTTTCCATGCGGAATAAAGAAGCAAGTACAAAGCAATGGGGCTGATCCAAGTGAATGTCCTGCGGCTCTAAGCAAACGATGTAAAGAGTGTTTTCCCAGCTGTGGGCCGGAAAAAATGTTTCATTCCAGAGTGGTGATGGAACTTCGAGCAAAAGTTTGTAGTTGGTGGTGGTTTTAAAAAAATCGTGATCGACGACGGGCAATTGATAAGTATCGGAAGCCCATTGAATGTAGGCTTCGTCGTTAATAAAACCAGAACGCAAAATTTCTAGGAGGGAGTGCTCAGAATCCTTGGGGATGTTGAACGCTTCTTTCCAAAGTAGACTCTTCATACGAGAGCTTATCGGAGGAATCAGAATTGATCTTTACAAAGGTTTTTCAATAAATTAGCCTGTTTTTGGGTGCCCACGCTGCAGATGGGTCCAGTCGACGCTAAAAAAGGTCGAGGAGAGTTCATGAAGTGCACAAAATTGATTCATGTGGTGGCATCCGGGATGCCCTTTGATCCTGAGGACCTCCAAAAGTCTATGCAGCTTCTAAAAACCTGGGGTTTTGAGTTTTCGCCCAATAAACAACCGACTAAAGACCTGCTTTCCGGCAACCATCCCATTTGCGCCAGCCCCCGCGAAACTCGCTGGGCGTCGCTTCGCGATGCACTGACATCTCGCGAAGAGTCTATTATCTGGGCAGTGCGCGGCGGTTATGGAAGTTTGCATCTTATTCCATTTTTACAAAAACTCAAAAAACCGCGCGCGAAAAAACTTTTCATCGGGTTTAGCGATAACACCACTTTGCATCAACATCTGAATCAAAAATGGCACTGGCCTTCGTGGCATGGTCCGCATTTGGACAGGCTTTACAAGCTCACACCATCCTTGCTTGTAAAAACCCGCCAACTTTTGGAGGGTCGTTTACAGGAACAGGTTTTTAAAAATATTAAACCTTTCAATATTGCGGCCGAAAAAGTGATTACTCTTCGTTCTAAAATTGTCGGTGGAAATCTGATCACCTTGCAATCGTCTTTGGCAACGACCAATCAGTTAACTTTAAAAAATCGAATTCTGTTTATCGAAGATATCGGCGAGCGCGGATACAGGATTGATCGCGTCCTCGAACATTTTACGCAAGCTCAGATCTTTCGTGGCGTTCAGGCCGTGATTTTGGGACCGTTCGTTGGCGGCGCGGAACCTGACGGGCGTGATTTAAGCCAAAAAGTTTTAAAAGAATTCTCCCAGCGGCAAAATTTCCCGGTGTTTTCTGTGGTACCCAGCGGGCATATTGCTAAATCGCAAATTTTACCCTTCGAGACTGATGTGGCTATAAAAAAAATCAAAAGCAGCTTTGAGTTAACGGTGAGTACGGGGCTTAACGTATGAGGACTCTCGAGGCCTCCCTGCAAGAAAAGTTTTCCACGCTTCCAGCCCACGCCAGTCCAGGATTTTTGCTGCGAGTTTACCAGGGTGGAAAAATGGTTTGCGACACCTCGTGGGGAAAAACTTGGGATTATTACGACCTCGCATCGCTGACTAAAATTTTTTTTACCGTGCCGTGGATGATGCGGTCTGTGCACCTTAATAAAGTGGATTTATTTCGTCCACTTGCTAAATATGCACCCTGGTACACCCATCCGCTTTCGGTCAAAGATCTTTTAAGCCATTCTGCAGGCAACGAGTGGTGGCAGCCGTTTTATAAAATGCTCGATCTCGAGGCTCAGGTGGAGTTTCGAAAGCTGCAGTTAAAAAATAAACTTTTGGAAACGCCGCCCTCGCAAAAAAAAGACAAAGCGGTGTATTCGGACATTGATTTTTTTCTTTTGGGTTTTTTGCTGGAATCCGTTTACGAAAAAAGATGGATCGAACTCTGGGAAGAATTTTCCTCGGTGGTTTTCAAAAAAGAAAAAATGTATTTTCATGAGGGAAATCAGCCACTATTTGCCGAAGATAAATATGCACCCACCGAAAATTGTCCGTGGCGACGAAAGGTTATGCAAGGCGAAGTGCACGACGAAAACGCGTGGGCCTTGGGGGGCGTGGCTCCTCATGCGGGCTTGTTTGGCTCGATGGGAGCGGTTTCTGAATGGGCTCTGTGGTTTCGCAGTGAATTTTACGGAAACAAAAATATTTGGGCGGAGGCACCGCTCGTGCAAAAGTTCACTGAACGCTGTTTTCCTGCAAAAAAAGGCGATTGGTCGCTGGGGTTTATGCTACCCACTCAGGGAAGTGCGAGCTGCGGCCGTTATTTTTCTACGCAAAGTTTTGGGCATACGGGATTTACCGGCACCTCCTTTTGGATGGATCCCGAGAAGGATTTAATGGTGATCCTGTTGTCCAATCGAATTCACCCTGTGCGATCCAATGAACTGTTTAAAAAAGTACGTTCGCAAATCCATGACTGGGTTTGCGAGGGATTGGGATTGATATGAATTTACAAAAAGGCGCACACGTTCACTTTATGGGTATTTGCGGAACTGCTATGGCAAGCCTCGCAGGACTTTTGCAAGAGCAAGGTTTTAAAATCACGGGGAGCGATCAAAATTATTACCCGCCAATGTCTTTGCAGCTTGAAAAACTTAAAATTCCCGTGAAAACCGGCTACAGCGCCGACAACTTGCATCCCACGCCACAACTGGTGATCGTCGGCAACGTGATTTCCCGAGATAATCCTGAAGCGGTGGCGCTGATGGAAAAAAAGATTCCGTACATGAGTTTGCCGCAGGCCATGAGTGAATTCTTAATCGCGCACCGGCACAGTATCGTGATCGCAGGAACCCACGGAAAAACCACAACCACGTCGCTGATGGCGTGGGTGGCGGACCAGGCGGGTTTGGGCCCAGGATTTATGGTGGGTGGAATCCCAAAGAATTACGGACGCTCGTTTCAGATTCCAAAAAAAGATCATTTTGTGATCGAAGGCGATGAGTACGACACCGCGTTTTTTGATAAAGTTCCAAAGTTTATCCACTACAAACCCCGCTCGGTGATCTTGACCAGTATTGAATTTGATCATGCGGACATTTATAGAGATCTCGATCATGTGAAGTCGGCTTTCGTGCAACTTCTTAAGCTGATTCCGCAGGATGGAGTTTTGGTATATAACTTGGAGGATGCAAACATTCGCAGTATGCTTTCTGAGTGCTCGGCGCAAAAAATATCCTATGGCGAAAGTGATCATGCGGATATTCAAATCGTTGCAAAAAAAGCAGTGCGCGAGGGTGTTGAATTTACTTTGCGTTATCAAAAACAACCGTTTCATTTTTTCTTGCCGATGTTTGGCATTTACAACGTCGATAACGCCGCAGCCGTATTTGCCCTGGTAAAATCCCTCGGCTGGTCCGTCGATATCGATAAAACTTTTCGAAGCTTTCAAGGTGTAAAACGCCGACAGGAGCTCATCGGCGAGCCCAATCAAATTCAGATCATCGAAGATTTTGCCCATCATCCAACGGCTGTCGAAAAAACAATTTCCACTTTTCGTGGACGGGCCGAGCAAAAAAATATCCATGCGGTTTTCGAGCCACGATCGGCCACCTCGCGCCGAAACATTTTTCAGGAAGAGTACGCAAAAGCCTTTCGCTCAGCTGATTACACGTACATTGCCAAACCCTACGCGCAGGAAAAAATCCCGGTGGAGCAAAGATTTTCCAGCGAAAAACTGGTGCAGGACATCGAGCAGCACGGCAAAAAAGCCTTCCTGTGTGAGGGCGTCACCGAAATCATCGCACAGATCCAAAAACACGCCAAGCCGGGCGACACCATCCTCGTCATGAGCAACGGCGGCTTCGACGGCATCTACCAAAAACTCATCGCAGCGCTTTCATAAGTGCAAATCGTCTCAGAATGGTTCATGTCTCTAAAAATGACTCACTTTTTTTCTTAATGAACCGATCAGTCACCATCTTGGGGTGCCGATGAATTCCGTGAATATCAAAATGAAATTCAAGCAGTTTTTGTTTTCTTTCAAAAGCGTTTTCGTTGTAGCGCTGGTGATGGTCGTGCTTGCGTTTCAAAATTGTGGACAGGAATTACAATCGTCAGCGTCAATGAGCTCTGAGTCTGAAGCAGAAATCGATTGTATCGACGCAAATGGAGAAGTCATTGTCGGCTGTGTTCCCGTGGCCCCAGAGGGCGAAATCAGAACCTGCTCTATGGCTAACGGTATTGGCGCCGAGGTTTATAAAAATTCGCAATGGGGACCTTGTATTGCTCAGAGCTGTGATGCTGGCTACGACATCGCCGCCGGCGTTTGTAAGTTTGTTGAGGCGACAAGAGCTTGCACTGTGGCGAACGGCACAGGTGTGCAAAAAAATACCGGAAGTGGATTTGGACCCTGCGTGGTGCGAAGTTGCAGTGCGGGCTTCCATGTGGTGGGAACAGCTTCCTGCGCGTTCACTCCGGTGACTCGTGCGTGCAGTGTTGCTAACGGAACTGGGTTGCAAACCAACACTGGCAGTGGCTTTGGAGTCTGCGATGTGCAGACGTGCAATGCCGGTTATCGCGAAAACGGCAATCAGTGTTCGTTTATTCCAGTCTCGCGCGCGTGCACAGTGAATAATGGATCTGGAACGCAAACCAATTTAGGCAGCGGTTTTGGCGCCTGCGTACCGATGACGTGCTCCTCGGGATATCATATTGAAAATAACATGTGCGTGTTTACTCCAATCAATCGGAGTTGCACCATTGCCAATGGCACAGGTTCGCAAACTAACAACGGCAGCGGCTTTGGCACTTGCACTGTAAAAAGTTGTTCAACCGGTTATCATAAACAGGGAAATACGTGTGCGTTTACAGCAGTCACGCGCAGTTGCTCGGTGAGCAACGGAACCGGTTCGCAGACCAACCCCGGCACCGGTTTTGGCGCCTGCCAAGTGGTGAATTGTGATGCCGGTTTCGTGGAATACGAAAATAAATGTCGTATAAAAATCAAAACCTGCACGGTTTCTAACGGAACAGGCGAGCAAACATTTAGCAATGGTGTGTGGGGAAATTGTGTGGCCAAGTCTTGCAAAAGCAACGCCGAGCTGTTTAACCAGTTGTGTGTTTTTAAAACTGCGCCTACAGCAAAAGTGAATATTCACATTCTACGCAAAGACGACGGTTCGGGAAATCCCTTGTGGACTGATGATTTTGTAAAAAGCGTTGTGCGGTTTTTAACGAGTATTACATTAGGCAATGTGAAATTTGTTTTAAACACAAAAACCAATATCAAAAACACCGAAGACTACAATGCCAAGTCGCAGGATCATTCCGAAAAATACGCAGGCCTTCGCGAATTCACCAAGATCACAACGATCATTACGAATCCCAACACCACAGATTCCGTGGGCACGGCGTATAATATTAACTACAACTACGAGCCATTTTTTGCCTCCCGCCCCAGTGTGGATCGGCCGACAGTGGACGCCAAGGCGAAGCATGAAGCCGAGGTGATTATGCATGAGCTTGGTCACAACATGGGAATGAAACACAATTACGATAAAACGGTGCATATGGATAACTTCTATTACATGGAGCCCGCAACGTTGATTAACTATGTAAAAGGTCTGAACGGTTGCACAACCTCCCTATGCCAATGCCAGTACAGCAAGTACTCCAACAGCTCGTGTAATGACGACGATGATTAAATGGGTGATTGAACGGATGATAGACGTCTCACACTGAAACAGAGCTCGACAAAAGCCTTAATTTTTTGCGCAGTATCGCCGATAGAATAATGTCGGGGGAACTATGCTTTTTTCTCTATTCATTCTAAATTTGTTTTTGGCCCATGGAAGAATTCCGGTTGATGCAGCCACCGGTCCAATACTCGGAGAACGCACCCAAGATGATCAAGCCATCGACGACGCCTGCGCACCGCGAATGCGACTCGGCGTAGACCACTACGCCGCGTGCGTCGCCGAAAAAGGCCGCGAAGCCGAGCAGGAGCGCAAACGGGCTGCCGAAGCTAAACGTCTGATGGAAATTAACGAAGCTCCATCAACGCCCGTAGCCACAGCCCAAGTGTGCAATCCCAGCGCCGCCTTCCAGGCGTGCCTGAGCGCCAGCCAAGATGCCGCTCGAATCAACGGAAGCCTAGCTAGAAGTTCACTGAGCGCAAGTGCCAAAGAGGCAGAAATTTCTTCATCCCTCCAAGCCTGTCGCGCCGCCTGCAACGCCGACTCCGCCCAAGTACTGCGAAACTTCCTTGGCGATTGCCGCGATCAAGACTACAGGCAAACAAAACAAGCGATGTTGCAAACGATGAACAACTGCGGTTCCGGGACAGCTTCGGTAGATCCAACGGGTCCCTCAAAGGAAACGGCCTTAGATATCATCACAGCGGACAATATGAGTCTCTCTGATAAATTCAGCGCACTCAGCTTGCGCGCCGGAATTTCGTTCAGCCCCGAAGGCAACTCAACAAGCTCGTTTGCAGTCACGTCGGATAACGAGCTCAGCAACGGCATCCGTTATCAGCAAACCACTTCACGCGACGGCATTGTGGCTTATCAGTACTGCAAGGGCAGCAGTTGTTATTCATCTTACGACGTTGCTTCCTCAGCGCCAGCCAAAATCCCGGTTGCGGTTCCCGGTGGAAGTGGCTCGGGGTTGATTCAGTTTCTGCCGTCGGAACGGTCAGGAAATTTTTCTCGAGGGACTGAGTCGGCGATTGATCCTATTGGTGGTGAGGGTGCTGGCTTATACGGCGTAACCGGAGCGCCAACACCTAACGCAGAATTTCCTACTACCACCCCGCAACTTCGGTTTGGTGATGAAGTTACGGGTACACCGGGAGCCGAGGCCGAATACTCTTTGGGAAATGCCGGCGGTACCACTGGCGCTCCCACTCCAGCCCCAAATCCCGCTCCAGGTGGGGGAAATGATGGCGATACCAATGGTGGAAGTAGTAATGGTTCTTCTGCCGATACCTCAGTTGCCGGAAACGGCGGGGACCAACAGGTTGTTTCGCCCATCAGCGAACCCGTAAACTATCAAGCTGGTAATTTTGCAGGTTTGCAAAGCGCCATGTCTTCCCCTGCTGGTGGCGGCGGAACTGCCCGTTCCACCGGTTCTGGTGGTGAGGTGAGTCGTGGCGGAAATTCCGGCGGCGGCTCTTCCTCCGGAATTTCCACGAATCCTAACTCACGTCCTTTAGCTTTTGAAGGCTCTGGGCAAGTTTCGCCATCGGCTCTTCGTGGTGCAGTTGCTCCAGCAGGATCTGTTGCCGGAGGTGCGCGGCCTGCGATGGATGTAGCGGCTCCCGGTGGCGGCTCTCGCGGCGGTGGTTTTGCTGATTTTGGTGGTGGTCGTATGATGGCTTCATCGCGGCCTACAGGGCCCGCATCGCTCGATTCTTCTATGAACACAGTCATGCGGTCCGACAGCTACTATAGAACTTCCGGCGGCCGTGGCGCAGGTGCCAGTGCGCGCGCCAGGGCAAAACGAGCGGCTCCCTGCAAAGGGCTTAACTGTCCTCGTAAAATACCTGTGGGAATTGCTTCTGCGAACTGCGATGGTAACCCGCAATGTTTATTGGCATTAACCGGAAAATTACAAGCGCCGCGCAAACAAGCGGTTGAGGAAGCTTGGGTAACAGACAGCAGTGGTGTTCGACGTGTACGCGCAAATGCTGGTGAGCGTGGAATTGCCAGCGTACCCCATAAAACCCTGCCTGGCGGAGTTGTGCGTGGAAAAATTCTGGATGTTTTAAATCACTTAGGCAGTTCCGAAGTTTTTAAAGTCGATCACGATGGAATGCTGGAAGTAGATCTCTAAGCATTGACTCAAAATATCAATTACTGACTAACAGAATTCGTTTGGGTGTTTGCTAAAGCGGCTACCTGATCATCGCTCGGATAAGGTAGTGTACGCCAGTAGCTACGGGCAGTGGTGCTGCCTAGCGGATATGCAAACGCACGTGAAGCATTCGGGTTTGGATCTGAACGTCCACCACAATTGACTCCAGCTAGTTCTCCGGTACCGGTCAGCAAAGGGCTACCACTGGTGCCTGGTCCTGCAAAATTAGTCGTTTGTAAAAGTGAATAATCATGAAAAGCTTCGCCTGCAAAACCGTTGGACAAAACTAGTGTTTTCCCAGGAGCGTCACCGGGTGCATTTGGAAAAACGCTCGTTCGCCCCGGATAACCAGCTAAATACGTTTCTTCATTTGAACGAAGATTTTTTGTGCCCGTAGTACGCTCCGAGATCGCAAAATCACGTACGATTCGTTCGCTCAATGTCATTTCAACATAGTCGGCCTGAGCAACTGGTCTTGCGATTTCCTTAGAGGGGTAGTTCGCTTCATGTGTTTGAAAGTTGAGGCGGGGATCATCGTTAATCGTGCTAAATGCCATTTGAGGTTTTTCAGTTGCAGTTGCATTTTCAGTGTAGTTGGCGGAGTTGTAAACGACATCACCTGCAGAGTTTCGCAAAATCATCGGTGGAGAAATGCTGCGTACGGTGCGGTTGCCGTTGAGTTGTGAAGCTAGACTGATCCAATTATGAAAAAGATGGCGACAGGTTACAAAACGCCCACGATTGAAGAAAGTTGTGCCCCGGGTTGAATAACTAAGTACAGGGCAAACCTGAAGATCTTGTTTGCGACAAGTTTCGATCTGCATAAGTCGCAAATCCGTCGCAAGGATTTTTGGATCAGTGATGACCGGTTCATTATTCACATTCACTTCTTCAAAATGCTCACCAGCTGTTCTGGTCAAACCCACAGTTTCCATCTCCAACACCGCATTTTCCGCAAAATCCTGAAACGGCAGATTGAGGTTCTGAACTTCAGAGCTATCGGCGCTGCGGTAGCCTTCCCAGCGTTCTTGGGGGGCGGTGGAGTTGGCATGGGCCGACGTAAAGATTCCGGTGACAGTTAGCGCGAGGGTGAGTAACAAAAATGGTCTCATAAAATCCGTCCTTTTTGCTTTCCAGGTGAACATAGCCAATTACTAATAGGTAATTGCAAGAGGGGCACCACAAAATTGATTTTCTGAAGAAATTTTAGGGGATTGGGTAAGTTTGGCAAAGTGTCGAACCTCTGTCTGGTCGGCAAATTTTTGGTCAGTTGTTCTGGTCGATGGGGATGTTGTAATTCGCGGGCGGAAATGTGCAGATTCCATCACATCCGCTACGGATGGAACCCCGCTTCCTGAAGATACTTGAATTGGTTGTGATCGGCGCAAAGAGTTCGTAGGTTTTTTGGCTCGTTGGTGCCGCCCGCCCAGACAGGAACAATATGATCGATTTGCAAAAACCTCTGGCTGCCGCAGAGTTTTCCTGTTTGGGCGTCCCTAAATTCGCAGTGCGCCGCTTGATGTAAGATAGTTTTTCGAAGTGCGGAAGGAATTGGTTTTCGAGTTGTTGCAGGAATCGGTTTTCGACGTGTTGAAGGAATTGGTTTTCGAAGAGCTGACGGCGTTATTGCCTTAGGTACACTTTCTGTGTTTCGAATCACTTCAATTTGACGTGCTTCAGTTTTTTTCTTCGTGCGACGATCCAACTCCTTCTCAGCTAAATAGCAAACCACCTCCGCCCATTTTTTCTCCGGCACAGAGTGGGAGATGAGGTTGCCCACTTTTTGCAAAAGCTCCATTTGCTCTTTGCTCAAGGTCATTGTCAAAGTGACGGACTCGTCGCGATGGACTTTTGCTTTATTTATGAGCTCGGTGGGGAGATTTAATTCCTTCGCTAAAATCAATTCTGTGTTTTCCTGATTGGTGTTTTCGATTTTTAGGAGGAGGTCACGTTTTTCGGGCAGACTCATTTTTCGCTGCTCAGTTTTTTGCACGATGCGAATGGCTTGTTGCACTTTGGACAACTGCGAAAGATTTAACGCGCCGGTTTCAATTTTTTCGGCCATTTCAGGAACTTCTCGTAAAAGTCTGGCGGATTCTATTCGCCTGAGAGCGGCCGACGGGCTATAGCCAAACTCTTTAATCAAATAATCGTATAAACTGGAGTAAGCTTTTTGCAGATATATTTTCCGGTGGTCGATTTCGGCGATACAATCTAAAACCAAATGGGTGATTTTTCGCTCGGTGCGCACTAATTTGCCAAATCTTTCCACAAGCTCCAAGTTTGATAAGTTTTTTATAATCATTTTTACCCCCGTTACGGATGTGAATATTTATTTTCAATAAATCTATAACACGGTTTTAAAAATGAGTTTTTTGTGTGAAATCCATAGACTATGCACGCAACTGGAAACCTTAAAAAGTAGCTCTGTAACTCTTTAAAAGCCCGACAATGAATCACAACAGCAGACACTCTCGAAGTGAGGCGTTCTTTTTTATGAAGGTTCGTAAAACACATTTTGCACGCCCGAAATATGTGTCAATCGAAAATGAAATATAAATTGGTATTGAAGCGCTGTGCAAATTAAAAACTACATATTTATAATTTTGGCTTTCGTCTGATTAAAAGAATATTTTGTAAGGTTGAAATATTTTATAAGGTAGAAATATTTTATAAGGTTGAAATATTTTGTAATATAGCAATATTTTATAAAGTAGAAACTTTTTTTAATGCAGAAATGTTTCATAAGGTAGAGCTATTTTACCCGCCAGAATTGGGTCCAAACAGGTCACATCTCTGTATGGGGACAGTTGCTTGCAGTTTTGCTAGCTTGTACAAGCAGTGACATAGGATATATTTTAGTAAAGTGACATAGGTTAAAGTTTTTACCGCGCGGATGGTTGGGTGGAGTTTGAGTGTGCAAGTTGCCAACGAGATGTCCCCGGATACAAAAATGATAAACCCTTCCCTTCATGCACACGAAAGGCCTTTCCAATCAGGAGTTTATTACTTCTCAAAAGGAATCCTCCCTTTTATTTAATAAATTTTCTACCTAGGAAAAACTCCGAGAGAGTTCTTTTTAGGACTCCTGATTGGGAAGGTCTTTCGTGTGCAGGCATTTTTTATAAAAAAGGTAGAGGCTGCTAACCGCGACAAAATCGTGTGGCTATTTTTCTTTTGGGATAACTTCGATTTAAAAATACCTTCGATACAATTTAGAAATCTCTAGGAGAAAACTGTAGAGAGATTCCTGGATTTGGCCATCACTTCCGCGAGGAAAGTGAAGCACAATGAACCATGCTCACAGTGGGGGCATGTGTATCGCTAATTCTGAGCCGATCCCATCTTCGCAACGGATGAGCGTAGCTAATTTTTCAGCTGATCGTACCTCCGTAACGGATGTAAGGGTGTTGTGAGTTACCTCCACTTCCGCTACGGAAGTGATCAGCCTATTTTATGGGCAAGTGTTGTGAAATGCCGTTACAAGTTGGACGTGCCCCGCCCCATCTGTGCATTTACCCAAAATTTCCACCCCCAAAAGCCACCAACTCCTTGACGGTGCAAATCTGCAAAGTTACCCATTACCAATGGGGAAATCCGATACCGAACAAACGCCGCTGATGAAGCAATACTGGGAGATCAAATCGGCTCACCAGGATAAAATTCTGTTGTTCAGAATGGGCGATTTTTTCGAAATTTTTTATGAAGACGCGCAAACCGCTGCGCCCATTATGGGTGTGGCGCTGACTTCGCGAAATAAAAAATCGGCGGATCAAACTCCTATGTGCGGCGTGCCCCATCACTCCATCGCGGGCCATATTAATCGGCTTCTGGCCCACGGCCTTAAAGTGGCAATTTGTGATCAGATCGAAGATCCCAAACACGCCAAAGGAATTGTAAAGCGGGCAGTGACGCGGATTTTAAGTCCCGGCATGGTGTTTGATCCCGACACCTTGGATGTTTTGCAGTTTAATTATATTGCGGCAGTGGATGCAAACACCGTCAGCTTTTTAGAGCCCACCACGGGCGAAGCGTTTTATTATCCAGTTTCGCAAAAAACCGAACAGCTCGCGTTGCTAAAAATTCTTCAACCGGTTGAATTAATTTTATCCGCCACGCAAAAAGAAACCCTGGGCGGAGAATTTTTGCAAATCGCGGTTTGTACTGTTCACGATGATATCGGAGTTGCCAAAAACCCGAATCCCCGAGAAAAGACAGAATCGAATACGCCATCTAATCGCAATTCTAATACTCAATCAGATAAGAGCTCAAATATAAATTCGACTTCCCATTCACTAGATTTCCTAGAGAATCTGAAAGACTCACCACAAAGTGCGCAACGCCTCGTGAGCTACGCGCTCTACATGCAAGGCGAAGACGTCGTAAAAACCTTGCGCCCCTTCGAAGCCCGCGAGTACGAAAATCGTTTGCAACTTGGCCCCGATGTTTTGCGGCACCTGGAAGTTTTTAAAACGTACAAGGGCGACATCAAGGGCTCGTTGTTCGAGGCCATCAACCGCTCGCTCACGGCGGGTGGGAGTCGACTTCTCAAACAATGGCTGTGTTTTCCGCTCCGAAGCGAAAGGAAAATCACCGAGCGCCTCGATCAAATTCAGCTATGGCTTGCCAACAACGAAGCGCTGAAAGACATCCGTCAAAATTTGCGCGGGGTGGGCGACTTTGAACGTCGCCTTGGAAAAATCTCTCATCCCAATTCCCATCCTCGGGATCTAAAAACTCTCGCGAGCACGCTGCAAAACGTTGATAGCATTCTTCAGTACTTCCCCGAGCAAAAAGACATACAAAAGAAAGTTCAGTTTTGGCATCGCGAGATGGATCGGATTTTTGTGGACGAGCTGCCGCAAAATTTTCGCGAAGGCGGGTTGATTCAACGAGGTGTGAGCGACGAGCTCGATGAGCTCATCGGCCTTTCCACCGATAGTCAAAGCCAGGTATTGGCTCTAGAGCAAAAGGAAAAAGAGCTCACGCAGATTTCCAGTTTAAAAATCCGTTACAACAATGTTTTTGGCTACTACATCGAAGTCACCCACACGCACACGGCGAAAGTTCCGTTGGATCGCTATCAGCGAAAGCAAACCCTCACCAATGCCGAACGCTACACTACGGATGAGCTTGCGGAGCTCGAGCGAAAAGTGGTGACTGCGCGCACTCGGCGGGCCGAGCTAGAGATTGAAATCTATCAACAGCTTAAGCGTGATTTGCTAGCAGAGATGTCCTTATTTTTAAAATTAGCGCAGTTTTTAAACGAACTCGATGTTATTTGCGGGCTGGCCTGGCAGGCTTTCGAAAACAATTACTGCCGACCGCAATTTAACGGGGCTTTGAGCTTTGCCGATAAAGCCGTAGATAAAGCCTCTGACAAAGCCTCCGACGAATCTGACGGTAAGACTGACCGTAAAGTTCCTTACGAACTTGTTTTAAGAAGCTCGCGCCATCCCGTGGTGGAACAAAACGTGTCGTTCGTCCCCAATGACATAATTTTAAAAAACGGCCAGTGCCTCTTGCTCACCGGTCCCAACATGGCGGGGAAGAGTACGCTGATGCGACAAGTGGCCATCGCGGCCATTCTTGCGCAGACGGGAAGTTTTGTTCCTGCCAAAAGTGCGCTGCTTCCTATCTACGATCGAATTTTCACGCGCATCGGAGCTAGTGATTTTTTAAACGAAGGTTTATCCACCTTTATGGTGGAAATGAAAGAGACCGCGCAAATGCTGAAAGAAAGCACCGAGCGGTCGCTGGTGATTTTGGATGAGGTGGGACGGGGAACTTCCACCTACGACGGCTTAAGCTTAGCGCAGTCGATTTTGGAATATCTACTCACGCAAAAAAAGCCCATGATCTATTTTGCCACTCACTACCATGAGCTCACCCAACTTTCGCAGGTGCACGAGGATCTTGTGAATTCGCACATGGCCATTCATGAGGAGAAAGGCCAACTGCGCTTTTTATACACTTTGTTGCTGGGTCCCGCAGTACGCTCCTACGGAATTCAAGTGGCGCGCTTGGCAGGGCTTCCTGCAAGTGTCACCAAACGCGCGGAAGCTTTGTTGCAACGCTTGGAGGCAGCAACAACAACCGCAGAGTCTAGCGGCAGCACCCAGCAATTAGACCTGTGGAGTGCAGTTGCACAGACAACAGAAAAAGAAGTTGCACCGCCCGGGGTGGATCCCCGCGTGGAAAAGCTAATGCAGCAAGTGAAAGACTTATCGTTGCAAACAATGACCCCGCTCGATGCGCTTAACAAGATTGCCCAGTGGCAACAGGAATTGAACTAGTAACATTTACTAGATCGTCTAAAATTTAGCCAGCAGCTTGCGATAACCATAAGTTCTAGCGCCGTACAACTGGCACTCAGGTTGCTCTCAACGATGTGAGCTAAAAATCTTTGGAGGTCCCATGTTAAAAATCGTATTTGTTTTGTTGTTTGCTTCTTTAAATGCCCAGGCCGCGTGTCTCGATTACGATATTAAACCGCAAATGTACTTCGAAAGCTTAACCGATTATTTATTTTCCTCCGAAGACAAATCAGGTGCTTTCTACGACTATTTAAAAGCCAGCGGCGTAGATCCAACCCCTTTGCACATCTCACCTTACCCGCTAATTATCACGGGCACAGCCGTTAAATTGCTCGTTGTCGTCGAACAAAACGGCACAAACACCTGCGCTCTTTTGCGAGTACCAATGAAAAAAATGTGTGACCGTGTCGGCCTGGAATATTATGGCCGAGCGCGCTTGCTCACCAATCCCCTTCCGCTCAATTTACTGACCGAGATGGAGCAACAGCTTTGTAATTTTTCAACTCCCTAGGTTTGAGCTGTTGTACATTCCTAGCAAACACGTCTAAAATATTGGTCAATGGCTACAAAGACGTTTCTAACTCCCGACGACTTCACCGACGCGCAGCAGTTGCTGCTGCCGCCGATGGTGCCGCCCAGCAGTGATTTTTGGGAAGGGCAGTCGTTTCCGTCCCAGGAATTTTCGTCGTGGCTGTCGCTCCATATCGAAGGGCGGCTGCGCGGGCTACCCGCGTGGAAAGAGGCCCATCCCATTGCCATCGGTTCCTGGGGGCGGGGAGAGCTTTGCCCCTTATCGGATTTGGACGTTATTTTTTGCGGCACGGAAGACGCGGTGAAAAATGTGATTCGCGAAGCCGACAAGCAAGGCATCGAATTTAAATACCGCTTTCCTAAAAATCCCAACGACTGGAGTGCCGACAGTCCGTTATTTGAGTCCAACGCCCTTTTTTGGTCCCGGCCCTTTACCAAAGAAGCTGCGCAGGCTCTTCAGCAACAAAAAACCAAAGTGTACGACCAGCGAAATAAATTTCGCCAAAAGCTGATTAAAGAGCTTGCCGTGGAACGCAAGCGCCGAAACATTCGCCACGACTCCATAGCCAATTATCTCGAGCCCCAGCTCAAGTTTGGGCCCGGTGGTTTGCGCGACATCGAGCAGGCGTTGATGATTCGGTTTTGGTTTCCCGAAAAAATGAATTCCCAGGCACGAATTTTTGCAGACCTTGCGCAGCTCAAAGCCTTTTTGATGACAGTGCGGCAAAAATTAAATCTTCTCGGCTTTCAAGACACCCTCGTGGCAAGCCACCAAAAGGAAATCTCACTGTGGTTTGGTTTTAAAACCCAAGCCGATTTTATGCGTGAACTGCAAAACGTTCTCGCGCGCGGGAGTTTTTATTGTGATTTGATTTTTGATATGGCCAGTAGTTCGGAAAAAGCGCTGGCAAACGTTCCAGAGGTAAAATCAGTCGCTCAGGCATTGAGTGTTCTGCAAAAAGATCCGTCACTTTTATTCCAAGCGCGAGTGTTACAATTTCAAGATGGCGGCGAGTTTGCCTATGCTCATGCCCTCAAATCCTTTTTTAATGTGCAGTTGAAAGAAAACTCATTGCTCGCTTTATTTCGCTCGCAGTTGTTGATGAAAATCTTGCCAGAATTTTTAGTGGTCAAAGGTGTGGTTCAGCATGATCAGTATCATCGCTTTACGGTGGATGCGCATATCTTTCAAGCGGTTCGCCGCGTGCTGAGGGTGCACAACACTCCCAAACTCATTGGCAAGCTGGCGCAGTATTCAAAAGCATGGACAACGAGCGATTGGGATATTTTGTTATGGTCAGCCCTTTATCACGACCTGGGAAAAGCTCGGCAGAAGGATCATTCCATCGAAAGCAAAGAGCTTGTGGAGAAAGATTTCGCGCGCTTAGGTCAGACGAAATCTTTCACCGAAGAGGTGGCTTGGATGGTGGAAAATCATCTAGTTCTCTCCACCGCCGCTTTTCGCAAGGATCCCCATTCGCCGCAAGTGTGGCAGGATTTGTACGACCGGGGAGTGCACGGGGAACGTCTTCGCCGGTTGGCCATTTTTACGGCCATTGATATTTACGCCACCAACCCCGATGCTTGGACGGGGTGGAAAGAGCGCTTGATTTTCCAACTCGTGCAATCCATGGAAGCTCCCCAGGGCGCGCAATTTTTTGAAATGCAAAAAGTATTTCAAAAGAAAAACATCGATGCAGCGTTACTTCAGCGCCTGGATCCGGGAATTTTAATGTCGCTGAAGCCCCAAGACTTAGTGAAAGATTTAACCACGGTGCTGGCAAAAAAAAACGTACCGCCCGTGGTATGTATCTCGCGTGCAAAACAGGGATCGTGGATCCGCTTTCATCATCCGCAAGACGAGGCGGGATTGTTTTTGCAGTACGTAACGCGGCTGTGGCAATCGGGAGTAACCATTCATCATGCGTACATTCACACGGACCCCGACCTTGGGGTTTATGATTGGTTCGAAGTGAAAAGCGATAAGCCTTTGTCGCTGCTACGTCGTACTTTAGTGCAGGAGGTGGCGATTAAAGAGCCCAAAAATTGGGCAAAACTTTCCGATGTCGCCCTTGTGTCGGAAACCAAAAATGAGTGGGTTTTTAGCTTCCGAGGTACCGATAAAAAGGGTGTTTTGATCTCCGCAGCCCGGGCTCTCCATGATCTAGGTCTTGAGATTCGATGGGCAAAAATCCATACTTGGGGCCGGCAAGTGGATGACGTTTTTGGAATTTCTCCCAACCAAGGTCGCGCTGTTGCGGAGTGGTTGCAGGAACTGAAAAAAAGGTTAACGTAAATATCTTCGCTTCTAACTGCTTGTCTTTGCAGGCAAATGATTCATCGAGTCTAGTTTGAAATCTTAGCACTTGAAAGTTAAGGCGATCGTTGTCAGACTTTAATAGAGGTGATTGCACGGGAAGCGATCACAGACTAAAGAACAATTAAACGGAGGGAGCAAGGATGCTCAGAGATGTCCTTATACAAAAAGGTTTGTCAAACCGTGAAGCCGAAGTTGCAGAACTGGTTTCTAAGGGTTTATCTAACAAGGAAGTTGCCAACCAGTTATTCGTCACTGAAAAAACTGTCAAGTTTCACCTTACAAACATTTACAAAAAAATGAGTGTAAAGTCGCGCGCGCAGCTTATCGTATGGTGCTTACCGCACATGAATTTCGTTGAGAGCATTAACAACGCCCAGCCAAACACGCAGATTTCTGCGGGTGGAAATCAGACCTCCGAGATCGACACCATTCCCACAGGCAGTTCTCCTATTGCTGGCTACAAGGGTTAAGTTTCTTGTCTGGAGCACGCAAAGTCTCTGAGTCGCAAGTTGTGATGACAGAGCTCGTGCTCCCTTCTCATACAAATGCATTGGGTAGTATTTTTGGTGGCGTTGTGATGTCGTGGATCGACATCGCAGGTGCTATCTGCGCCCAACGGCATTCACGAAAACCAGTCGTCACGGCTCATATTGACGAGCTCCAGTTTGTTGCCCCCGTTTATAAAGGATGGGTGGTAAATCTTAAAGCCAGTGTGAATTATGTAGGAACCACTTCGATAGAAGTGGGTGTGCGAGTGGATGCGGAAAATCCGCAAACAGGCGAGAGCTTTCATACAGCCTCGGCCTATCTTACATTTGTCGCGCTTGATCCGGATGGTAAACCCACCAAGGTAACGCCGGCTCAATTTGAGACTCCCGATGAGATTCGCCGTAACAAAGCTGCCATCCAAAGGCGAGACATTCGTTTGCATAAACGCCAAGTTATTAAGTAGAATAGAAGATAATGGTGGGACCTTTCTTAGGACGTCGTTTTTTAAACTGCAAAGGCTTTTCTTTAGCTGAACTGATGGTCGGTATGGGTGTTTCCATGATCATCTCTTTGATTGCAAGCTTTGCGTTTCTTATGGCCTTCGATATTTATGTCCGCACAATTCGCCAGTACGAAACTGAAATGGAAATGGCATCACTGATGTATGGAATCCGTTCTACGATGGTAACAGCCTCATACTTGAGCTATGGGGGGGTAGCAGGGTTGGCGAGCAATTTGGCAAATACACGTGGGAGTGGATCAAGGGTAGGGCATGGTGAGCTATTTACTTTGAATGATATCGATCCAATTGCCGGGTATACTGGGGGAATATATATCGTTGGACAGTTTGTTCGCGAGCGTAGTTTTTCCGATATTTCTGGTAGCCTAGAAGCGGTACAAATTAGCTATCAAAGACCCGACGTGGGCACGCATAGTTCTGGGGCCGTTTACATCGACACCGAACGCAACGTGGCTCCCGGTGGAGGTTGGGTGCGACTGAGTCCGGTAAACGCTCCACAAATGTACACTCGCCTGACAAATTTCGAGGTGAACAATGTAAAAGTCATTGATGCTCAGGGGCGGTCGGTGAACAACACAATTACTACGGGGAACGTTTGTTTAAACGACGCAGGAGCTGCTTCGACATGCGTGGGTCAACAGGTTCTATCCGCCGAAATCAATATGACAATGCGCTATTTTGTAAGTGGTAGGGACACCACTTATCAGTGGTGTAACAAAAATAGATTTAGTGCCAACGGCGCTTGCGACGGCGCTTTTGACTCCCGCTATTTTGATATTGAACGAAAGATGACGGTGGTATTTTCGAATAACGCCCTTGAGCGAGACGAGTATCTTCCTCGTAGACCTTTTGGAAATGTTTATTTTTTCGCGCCTTGGTTACCGACTCAGAGGCGCCCATGAGGTTGAATAATAGCCGAGGCGGACTCACGATTGTGATGCTGGTAATGCTGTCGTCGATTTTTATGGTCATGATGGGAATCGCCGGAGTGAAGCTTTTAGAAGCGACAAAGCAGTTGAAGAAACACAACGAAGCGTACAATTATTTGCTAGTCATGGAAGAGCTTGGACAATCTGTAGGCCGCGCGCGAAGCTTGGGGCGCGATGTCGATTGTCGCACGCCATATGTAGCAGGTATTACGGGTTGTCCCGCTGGCACCGTAAGACTGACTCAGAATACGCCAACGCCGACAACTGTTTGCTCGAGCGTTCTTGCTCGAAACCATTACACTCTTTGCGTGCCCGATCGAAACGGCAATGGAGTTGTAGATGCGGTTGAGTTTTGCGCACGCATCGACAGCTTCAATTATTGTTTGTCGGGTGGAACGTTCAATCAAAACCTTCAGCGGTTGGATTTAACAAACGAGTCCATAGCAGACTTAGGCCGACCACCTCCGTACGTGGAACTGGGCGGTGCAGCCACTCAACAGACAAATGGTGGAGTTCTTCAGCCGCGAAATAATAGTGAGAGCTGGAGCCCGGACGCAGTGTGGCCGAACAACAACGAAATATTCACGACGGACTGCCAAGGTTATACCGGCGCTAACAACAGTCGCTACTGGGTTGGTTGTAATTACTGCGCTGACCCCCGCCATGACTGCTGGATGATGAGAATGTGTCCAAGATCCACTGCCATTCCCGCGGCAGGAGCATGCGCTGGAGGCAATGCGCCAGCGCTCCAACGAATCGTAATCTACTTTGAAAACAATCGACCCACCTAGGTCCTTCGCTGCGCTCAGGATGACAGGGTTTACTGTTTTAACACCATGTCTTTAACAAGTTTGCGGTGAGATCGCGAGACCTGAAGTTTTTGGCCGTTAGTCATCACCGCATGCATGTTGTCGCCTTCGATCACTTCTTTGATGCAATTTAAATTCAAAATCGCATTGCGATGGACCTGTTGGAACATGGCGGGATTTAGCTTTGTGATGATGTCTTTGAGGGGTTCGTTGTGAATATATTCGAAGCTGTCCGTGCAAATATAGGTGTAGTGGTTTTCGCTGCGGAAATAGAGCACTTTATCTACGTCTATCAATGTATTTTTTGTGCCACGTTTTACAACCACCTTGCTCAGGTAAATATTCTTTTCCGAAAACGATTCGCGCAAATGATCTAAATCCTGAACAATCTGATTGGAGGATTTTTTCATGCACTTTTCAAGAGCTTGATTAAAACGATCTTGATTGAACGGTTTTAATAAATAATCAATGGCGTTCTTTTCGAAAGCTTGCACGGCGTATTCACTGTAAGCGGTCTGGAAAACAAGATGGAAGGACGGGCGAGGGAGAGAATGGATGAGATCCATGCCATTCATTTCGGGCATTTCGATATCCAAAAAAACGATATCAGGATTGTCTTGTTCGATCATATTTAAAGCCTGCAATCCGTTTTCGGCTTCGGTGATTTGAAACTGCGGTCCGCGCTCTTCGAGGAAACGACGGATTTTTTTGCGACTTAAGTTTTCGTCATCCACAATCAATACTTTATTCATGGTTTTCTCCTTGGCCACGTGGCCATAATCTAGCTCCGCTTTTTGCCTTCGCCCTCCGGCTCGGCCGGCACCTTAAATTCAACATACGTCTTTTTATCGTCGGAGTGAATCCTGAACCCGTGTGAACGGCCGTAAAACAGATCCAGACGGTCTTTGGTATTTTGCAACCCCGTACCACCCGTGCTCTTTTTACCACCATCTTTGTAAAGTTCGCCGGTGTTAGACACACAAATTTCGTACATGGGCCCTCGCTTATCAAAAACCGAATCTGCGTTGGGAGTCACGGTGAGCTCGATGTCTCCGCCTCCTTGCCGAGGGGAGATTCCATGTTTAATGGCGTTTTCCACAAGCGTTTGCAAAATTAAACTCGGTACAGAAATATCATAGTACTCCGCACCCACGTCGCATTTAAAACGGATGCGATCGCCAAATCGAATTTTTTGAATCTGAATATATTTCTTAAGGATCGAAATTTCCGAACCTAAATTGGAAAACTTTTGTTTGGAGTTGGTGAGAATTTCTCGGTACAAATCGGCCAACTGCTGAGTGACTGAGCAAGCGAGGTCCGGATCCACATAGATCAACTCCGAGAGTACATTGAGGGAATTAAACAAAAAATGCGGCTGCATCTGCGTTTCGAGAAGATTGTACTGCGCCTCGGCCTGGGCAAGCTTTGATTGAATGGCCACTTCCTTGGCTTGCCGAAGTTCAAAAATAATTCGCGCAATGGCCGCCGCCGGAAACGAAATCCCCAAAATCAAAAGCAAGTGATTGGGATCGTAGTTTTGTCGCAAGAGAGGTTTAGAAATATAGTAAAACTGAATACTCGCTGCGCAAAATATAGCCACAATTAATTTAACAAATTCGAAAAAGAATTTCAGCCCGCGCATGCGGAACTGTATGCCGAGCTTGTTGCCTAAAAAATCAAAAAACTGGTAGAAAAAATACGAACACACAACATTGAAGGCCATGCTGATGAGTGAAATGGCGGAAAACAACTGCCCGTAAGCCAACAGTCGGCTGGACAAAAGCACCACCAGGGACACCAGTCCCGAAATCATCAGTATCCACATTTGATTGCGGTTTTGCTTATGCGCTAAATCTTCCACGGCGGCTCCTCGATGAGAACTTACCACTATCGTCCATCGGAAGCCAAATAGAGAGGGAAGAGTGCGTGAATGGCTTTTTTTTAGTACTGAATGTACTTTCGCCATTTAAAGATAAGGCTAGGAATAATCTGCACTTGGCAGCTAATGCCCGAGGGGCTTTCCTCTTGCACCAGATTCTGGGCATCGTGCGTGAGCTCAAAAATTCGACCCTTTTCCTGGGAAGGAATAAATAAGTCGATCTTTACTGCCAGTTGTTCGATGGCCCGTTTCATCATGGTCTTTAGCTGCTCAAGGCCATCGCCGGTATGCGCGCTCACAAAAACGCGATTTTCACCGCGAGCGTGGAAGCGCTTTTGAAAGGGTGCAATGTCGATTTTATTGTAAGCGTGGATGATGGGTTTTTCCGACCAGTTGAACTGCCGAATCAACTCATTCACAACTTCCACCTGGGTTTCCAATTGTGGATTGGAAAGATCGATCACATGAATCAAAATATCTGCATTGGCAGTTTCTTCGAAGGTGGCTTTGAAAGCCTCGATCAAGTGATGCGGTAAACGACGAATAAAACCCACAGTGTCCGTGATGAGTGCGGTTTGATTTGTCGTTGGGTTATCTGATTGATTATCTGACAGATGCACTTTTCGCGTGGTGGGATCGAGCGTGGCAAAGAGCAAATTTTGCGAAAACACGTTGGATTTTGTAAGACTATTTAGCAGACAGCTCTTGCCCGAGTTGGTGTAGCCGATCAGCGCAAAGGTGGGAACTTTGTTTTTCTTTCGGGCGGCACGGCGCTGCTCACGCTGAGCGCGCACGGATTCCAACTTCTTTTTAATTTGTACTATTTGTTTCCGAATATGACGGCGATCCATCTCGATGGCTTTTTCACCCAGACCGCGGGTTCCAATTCCGCCCCCCTGACGTGACAGGGAGCCCATCCAGGCATCCACCATGCGCGGGAGGGTGTCGAGATTGCGAGCGAGTTCCACTTGCAATTTACCTTCGTAGGTTTGCGCGCGAGCGGCAAAAATTTCTAAGATCACTTGGTTGCGATCGAGAACTTTTGCATTCCATTCTTTTTCCAGGTTTCGAGTTTGCACACCCGAGAGTTGATGATCCACCAGGATCACGTGCGCGTGGCCTTCGCGGGCCATGTCGCCAATCTCCGTAACCTTCCCTTTTCCGAGAAGTGTGGCGGGATTGTATTTTTCCATAAATTGAGTTGCAGAGCCCACCAACGTATACCCAGAGGTGATTGCCAGTTCCTCAAGCTCAAGGAGACTTTCTTTCACTTCCTGCATATTTTCAGACTTGAGCCCCACGCCAATGACGAGAGCTCGAGGAGCGGTGCTACGATTTGCTATTGAACCCCTCCATGAAGGCTTGCGCTTGAAGGGCGGTGAGTACGGCCGTGTTATAAATGTCGTCGACAATTCCAGTTCGTTGGACAACGTGGGCTGGTTTGTTCACACCAATTAAAAATGGTCCGATCACTTCACCTCCGCCTAACTGCTGTAAAAGCTTGTAGGCAATGTTCCCGGCATCTAAATTAGGGAACATTAATATGTTAGCACCATCTTTGATTTCGCAAAAGGGGAAAATACTATCCACCACGCGGGAGCTCACCGCGGTGTCGGCCTGCATTTCGCCATCCACGATGTATTCCGGGTGCTGTGTCTTAACGAGACGGGCGGCCTCTGCCATTTTTGCCGGCGATCCTTCGCGAGCGGTAAAATTGGTGTAACTGAGCATGGCGATTTTGGGCTTAATCCCGAAGTACTCAGCCACTTTGGCTGTGTAGATAGCGATATTGGCGATCTGCTGAGCCGTGGGGTTTTCGATCACCGCGGTATCGGCCAAGAAGTACATTTTGTCTCGGATCAAGACGATATTCAAGCCAGCAGCGGTTTTGCGGCGACCTGGACCAATGGTCTGAAGAATTGGTTTCACTCCCGCTTTGTACTTTATAGTGGAGCCAGTGATCATCGCATCCACATCGCCCATTTTTAAAGCCATGGCGGCAAAATAATTGGGATCGCGAAGCAACTGCTGCGCTTCACGAAGCATCACACCTTTGCGTTGTCGGGATTCGTAAAGATTCTGAACATATTTTTCGAGGTTGGCGGAAGGCGCTAAGTGATCGATGATTTGCACACTATTGATGTGGTCTAAGCCTAAATCTTGTCCCAGTTTTCGAATTCTTTCGGTGTGGCCCACAAGGATGGGCACGGCAAAGGCTTCTTCGCAAATATGATTAATAGCTCGCAAAACTTTGCCGCTTTCGCCTTCGGGAAAAATGATCTTCACCAGGCGCTTATGTTTGGTATTTTGCTGTTTCACCCGATTGATGATGGAGCGAACAAAACTCACCTTCGTGCCTTGCAGGGCTTCAAGCTCGTAAACGTAGTCTGCCAAAACGCGAATCGGTTTTTGTGCCACTCCGGAGTCCATGGCGGCTTTTGCTACGGCGGGAGCCACGGTCATTAATACGCGGGGATCAAATGGTTTTGGAATAATATATTCGGGTCCATAACTAAAATCTTGCCCGCCGTAGGCTTGGGAGACGGACTCTGGAACATCCTCGCGCGCCAGTTTTGCCAGCGCGTGCACGGCCGCCAACTTCATCTCTTCGTTGATTTGAGTGGCACGCACATCAAGGGCGCCGCGAAAGATGGACGGGAATCCAAGCACGTTGTTCACCTGATTGGGATAATCACTGCGACCTGTTGCCATGATCACATCAGGGCGCGCTTTTTTCGCATCTGGTGGAGTGATTTCGGGATCGGGATTGGCCATTGCAAAAACGATAGGTCGATCGGCCATGACTTTGAGCATGTCACCATTCACAGCGCCTGCAGCACTCAGTCCAATAAACACATCGCAGCCGTTCATCGCATCGCCAAGCGAGCGCGCCTTAGTATCGTTGGCGAATTCGGCCTTAAAGGGATTCATCCCGGCTGTGCGGCCCTTGTAGATCACACCTTGCGAGTCGCACATGATGATGTTTTCCAACTTCACGCCGAGGCTTACAAACAAGCGGCCACAGGCCACCGCCGCGGCTCCTGCGCCGTTGATCACCATTTTTATTTTTTTTAAATCGCGCTTGGTAATATCGCATGCATTGATCAGCGCGGCTCCTGAAATGATCGCCGTTCCATGCTGGTCGTCGTGAAACACGGGAATTTTCATCTCTTGCTTAAGACGAGTTTCGATTTCAAAACACTCAGGGGCTTTAATGTCTTCGAGATTGATTCCACCAAACGTGGGCTCGAGGGCTTTGACAGCTTGGATAAATTCTTCCGTGGTTTTACACTTCATTTCGATGTCAAAAACGTTGATGCCAGCGAACTGCTTAAAAAGATTTCCTTTGCCTTCCATCACGGGCTTTGAAGCTTCGGGGCCGATGTTGCCTAAACCTAAAACCGCCGTGCCGTTACTGATCACCGCCACCAAATTACCTTTGGCAGTGTAATCGTAAACTTTCATCACGTCTTTGGCGATTTCCTTGCAAGGGGCGGCCACTCCAGGCGAGTAGGCAAGAGAGAGCTCGTAGTCCGTGGAGCAAGGTTTTGAGGATCGAACGTCCACTTTTCCTGCAGGTGTGCGGCTATGGTAGAGCAGAGCTTCTTGATCGAGATTCATGTAAAATCCTTGGGTTGAAATGCGAGCTTCTAAAATAATTTTTTGATCTCTGAGAGTCAAACATAGCGGGCTGAGAGGGAGGAGAATTGAGAGAATAATAACGCAACGCTATATCACGTCTGCCATTTGTTGTTGTTTTTTTCACCCAAAGATCAGATGTATGGCTCAACCGAGGGAGTTTTATGACACAACTGTTTTCATTTATTTTAATTGTTTTTGCTTTTGCGACTGGCTTTGGGACGGCCTTTGGGCAAACCCAGGAGTTCAGTGCGACGCAAGTGAAATCTGTAAAGATCGAAAATCAAACGGGAGATGTTGATGTTTCCGCAGCGGCAGGAGCTGCGATGGTGACCGTGAACTTGTTAAAGAAGCATGACGATTGCGAACAAACTGTGCAATTGAACGGATCAGAGCTCTTGGTAAAGATCACAAAAAAATCAGGTTATTTTAAGGACTGTTCTGCGAATTTAAAAATTCAAATTCCCGCAAAAGTTGATGTGGCCATCGCAAACGGAGTGGGCGATTTAAAAATCACTGGTGTTGAGGGTGCCGTTCGCTACGACCTCGGCGTAGGCGATGTATCGATTGACGGTACAGTTACAAAACTTACGGGCAACTTAGGAACAGGTGATCTGAAGGCTTCAGGGCTCACGGGCTCTGCGGAGTTGAATTCCGGAGTTGGTGATTTTAGCGTGGCCTACAAAGAGGCCCCAAAAACTGGTTTGGTGAGTTTGCAAGTGGGCACGGGCGACGCTGTTGTTTTACTTCCAAAAGACACAAAATTCACGACGAGCTTTCAAACAGCCGTCGGTGAACTCAAAAACGAACTGGCAGTGACGAAAGAAGCAAAATTTAAAGTGTCACTTCAAACTGCGGCCGGCGATATGGCCATCAAGAAATTTTAGCCGCTAAATAGATTAGCGGCTTTGCGAGGGGCCTTTGCTGCTTCCGCTGCTATTTCCGCGTTTCCAAAATGGACGGCGCGATTTTTTTTGCCCGTCGCCTTGGCCTCCGCCAGAACCATAGCCACCTTGCGAGCGACCAGAACCTTGGCGGGGGCGACGAGAATCATTACGAGGTCCGCGATCTTCATTCGAGCGCGCTTCGATCTGCGCTTTCGCTTTGCCTTTTGACAAAGTAAACGCCATCTCCACTTCCCGAGAATGGTATGGGTGATCGGGATTTACGGGGATGCTCTGACCAATCAGCTTTTCGATGTCTTTCACGTAAGCTTTTTCCTCGTGATCACAAAACGAAATGGCCTTGCCGCTGGCGCCGGCACGGGCCGTACGACCAATGCGATGCACGTAGCTTTCAGAAACATTGGGAAGCTCAAAGTTGATTACATGGGAGATGTCATCGATGTCGATTCCACGGGCGGCGATGTCCGTGGCAACAAGCACACGAACAAGGCCGTTTCTAAAATCTTCTAAAGCTTTTTGGCGTGCGGATTGAGATTTATTGCCGTGAATCGCGGCCGAGCGAATGTTGTTTTTGACTAAAACCTCAACCACTTTATTGGCACCGTGTTTGGTGCGCGTAAATACGATAACCTTGTTGAGCGCTTTGTCTTGCAGCACATGCCGCAAAAGATCGCGTTTTTTACTTTTATCCACATACAAAATCGATTGCGAAATTTTTTCGGCGGTGGAGGACACAGGTGTGACTTCCACTTTCACTGGATTTGAAAGCAGCGACTGGGAAAGCTGCAAAATATCCTTGGGCATGGTGGCAGAGAAAAACAAATTGTGGCGCTTTGGCGGAAGCAGCTTTATCACTTTGCGGATGTCGTTGATAAAACCCATGTCCAACATGCGATCGGCTTCGTCCAGAACAAAAACTTCAAGCTCACTCAGGCGGATATGCCGCTGGTTGATCAAGTCGAGCAAACGGCCCGGCGTAGCGACGAGCACGTCCACGCCTTGCGACAACGCATTCACCTGCGGGCTTTGGCCAACGCCACCAAAAACCACAGCGTATTTAAAACGCAAATATTTGCCGTAGGTGTTAAAGCTTTCGTGAATTTGAATGGCCAGTTCGCGCGTGGGAGTGAGAATCAGGATGCGCGCTTGTTTTGGATTGGCGCGACGGGGATTGTTGAGAAGATTTTGTAAAAGCGGTAAAGCAAAAGCGGCTGTTTTGCCGGTGCCGGTTTGCGCACAGCCCAACAAATCTTTTCCTTCGAGCAAAAAAGGAATGGCTTGTTGCTGAATCGGCGTTGGCAGAGTGTAACCTGTTTCGGCGATGGCTTTTTTAATTTCGGACTGGAATGGGAACTGATCAAATGTTTGCATGCGGGATTTGTAGCACGGAACCGAAAATTTCTGTGGATTCCCATGGCGCATTGTAGAAATTACATTGGTTCGAACTGCCGGAATTTTAACTCCAGCCGTATGATTCTCCCCCCGGATAGCCAACGCAGAGCAAAGTACTAAAGTTTTGCAAGTATTTGAAATTGATTATTTTTATGGATGGTATAAGGATAATCCCTCAACAGAAAACGGGGGATTTATGCTACAAAAATGGCTTTTGCTTGGAATATTAGCAACTATGGGGATTCAGTGTTCGTCCACCCCCAAAGACACGGTGGCAGAGACCCAGCGCTTTAATGAGTTTTTAGATAAAACCTTCGATGAGTTTTTGAGTTTGCACCCCGAAAGCATGTCTCGCTTTGGCAAAAAAGAAAGCTACGACAAATTAAACGATTACAGCGAAGCCATGGAGCTCAAGCTGAATGCCATGAACCAGCAAAAGTTAAAAGAGCTCGAGGGTTTCCATCGCGCGAGTTTAGATGTTCAGGCGAAATTGAGCTATGATTTATTCAAAACGGATCTCGAGCGCGGCCTCCAGGACTTCCGCTGGAAGGATTACAATTATGCCGTTCACCAACAGGGTGGCGTGCACACCGATCTGCCAACCTTTATGATCAACATCCACAAGGTGGATAATGAAAAAGACCTGCAGGACTATATTGCGCGTTTGGAGCAGTTCCCCCGGGTTTTTTCCGAGGTTGAAGCGCAAATTCGTCGATCGCAAAAGCAGGGAGTGATTCCACCCAAGTTTGCCTTTGCATCGATTTATAAATCCACCGCAAATATCCTCAAAGGAGCGCCTTTTGCCAAATCCAATGCAGACTCGCCGCTATGGGCTGACATCAAGAAAAAAACGCGCGAAATTAAACTGAAGCCAGAGCAACAAAAATTGTATCTCGCACAAGCGCAAAAAGTTTTAACAGACACGGTGAAGCCGGCTTACGAGGCGCTGCTTAAGGTTGTTCAGGAGTTGGAGACCCACGCAACCGTCGATGACGGGGCTTGGAAGTTTCCGAATGGCGCCGATTTTTACAATTCGCGTCTTGCGCGCTACACAACAACAAAAATGACGGCCGATGAAATTCACCAGCTGGGTCTGAAGAACGTGGCTCGGTTGCGAGCCGACATGGAAAAAATCCAACAGAAATTGGGAGTCAAAGGCTCCTTGCAGGATTTTTTTAAAAGCGTGCGCGCGGATAACAATCAGTACTATCCAGCCACGCCCGCAGGGCGTTCTTCCTATCTGAAACAAGCCGAAAAATATCTGGCGAACATTCAAGCAAAAGTTCCAAGCTACTTTCGTTTGATTCCAAAAACTCCCATGGTGGTGAAGTCCGTAGAAAAATATCGCGAAGAGGGCGCGGGGAAAGCCTTTTACGAAGAACCTTCCGATGATGGGTCACGCCCCGGGATGTACTATGTGAATTTACGCGATTTAAAAGACGTGCCGAAGTTTGAGGCCGAAGCTCTTTTGTATCACGAGGGAATTCCCGGTCACCATTTTCAAATTGCTTTGGGCATCGAACTTAAAAGTTTGCCCAAGTACCGACGCTACAAAGGCTACACCGCTTTTGTAGAGGGTTGGGCGTTGTATACGGAACGTCTTGGTAAAGAGATGGGCGGTTATCAAGATGACTACGCAGAGCTTGGTCGCCTGTCCATGGAGATGGTGCGCGCCTGTCGTCTGGTAGTCGACACTGGGGTGCATTCTAAAAAGTGGACGCGGGAGCAAGCTATTGCTTACATGAACGAGAACTTACCAGTGAATCCCGGCATGCAAATCGAGCAGGTGGAGCGCTATATTATTTGGCCAGGCCAGGCCACCGCCTACATGGTGGGAATGTTAAAAATTGTGGAACTGCGAGAGAAGGCGCAAAAAGCCTTGGGCGAAAAATTTGATATTCGTGATTTTCACGACGTGGTTTTAGGAAACGGCGCTGTTTCCCTCGACGTTCTCGGGGCCCTTGTCGATACGTATATTACCGACAAGTCCGTCGCGAATAAAAAGGTTTTATAATTATGAAAAAATTAGTTTTTTTATTAGCCCTGGTTATTACGGGGTGTTCTTCCTGGACGTTGCAAAACGAAAACCACCGCTTTAACGATTTTTTGGATGCTGAGTTTGAAAAGGCCCTGGAGAATTCTCCGGAGTCTTACACCTATTTGGGGATCAAAAAAAAGTATGATCAGCTGAACAATAACACCGAAGAGTTCGCACTGAAAATGCAGGAGGAGCGAAAGCGTGTTCTTGCGAGTCTTTCGCAATTTGATGTGGCACATTTCAATACCGACACGCAATTGAGTTATCGTCTGGCTAAAAAAGCGTTGGAGGAGCAGATTGCCGATTTTGAATGGCGCACGCATGGCTATGTAGCCACGCAATTTTTTGGCTTTCACAGCGACCTTCCAGCTTTTATGATGAATCTGCATCAAGTCGAGAACGAGGCGGACCTCGAAGCCTATCTTTCTCGCTTCAAAGAACTCAAGCGGGTGGTGAAGGAACAGATCGTAAATATTCAGTTGCAGGAAAAACAAGGAATTTTACCGCCTAAATTTGTGTACCCCTATGTGCTAGAGGCCGCGAAAAACATTCTGAAAGGCGCACCATTTGACAAAAACCAAACGGCGTCGCCGCTGTATGCGGACTTCGTACGAAAAGCCCAGGCCTTAAAACTCTCCAAAAGCACCTACGAAAAATACGATAGCGAGGCTCAGGACGCTCTCATAAAACAAGTTCGACCGGCGTATCTTGATTTTATTTCGTTTTTTGAAAAACAGCAAAAGCGCGCTAAAACCAATCACGGCGTGTGGAAGCTCCCGCGCGGTAATGATTACTACAAAACCCTTGTACAGCGACACACAACCACGCAATTGACGCCGGCGGAAATACATCGGCTGGGTTTAGAGAATGTGGATCGGCTGCAAAACGAAATGCGAGTGATTTTAAAAGAGCTTAGTTATAAAGGGTCCTTGCAAAGTTTTTTTGCAAAACTACGCACCGACGATCAGTACTACTTTGCAAATACTCCGCATGGTGGCGAAGAGTATCTGGCGCTTTCGCGAAAGTACTACGCCGACATTCAGCCGAAGATCCCAGAGTACTTTCGCTTGATTCCAAAAGCCGGCTTTGAAATTCGAGCGGTGGAAAAATTTCGTGAGTCTTCGGCCGGGATTGCTTTTTACGAGCATCCTTCAGAGGACGGCAAACGCCCCGGGGTTTATTATGTGAACCTTCGCAATATGCGCGATTTGCCAAAGCACGAAGCGCAGGTGATTTTGTACCACGAAGGAGCCCCAGGGCATCACTTCCAGATCGCTTTAGCTCAGGAACAAAAGGATCTGCCGAAGGCCCGCCGCTTTAACAATTACACGGCCTATGCAGAAGGTTGGGGACTCTACACCGAGCGCCTCACGGGAGAGATGGGGTTGTTTCAAGATCCACTTTCGCGCTTTGGAAAACTATCGCTTGAGATGCTGCGCGCCTCGCGCTTGGTGTTGGACACCGGCATCCATTACAAAAAATGGTCGCGCGAAACCGCCATCGAATATATGCGAAAAAATGTTCCGGGACCCACTGAGGATCAGAAAAACGAAATTGAAAGATATTTTGTTTATCCGGGACAAGCTACAGCCTACATGGTGGGAATGTTAAAAATTGT
>JANPLN010000041.1:0-18878 GCA_031426555.1 Bdellovibrionales bacterium
GTCGCTCTTTTGCTTGGGGCAAGCGTGGCCACGAAACTGTAGGAAGCTTGGCAGCGCAGCTGCTTGCCAAAGAACTTCCGCAAGGCCGCTTTTTAAGCAGCCACGCCTTTGACATGGGTTTTTATAACAATGCCCCTGACCTTGTTTGGAAAGCCGATCCAGAAACCTACAAAAAAGAGTTTCCCCAACACTTTTTAGACCTGGAACTTTTTGATCGCGCCTTTGCAAAGGCCGCTCAGAGTGCCGCTCCGGTCACTGCCGCCCCGCCTAAGAATGTGGGCACCGAGGGCAGTTTAGACGGCAGTTCAATTGCAGCTCAGTGGAACCCATCGCGGGCGGAGTTTTTTAAAACCTTTCCCGACCTCAACGAAAAAGCCGGTCGCGCCCCGTGGCGCATTCAGGAGCTCTGCCTTCGCCTTGATAAAATTGTTCAGAATTTAAAAAAGAAAAACCTGAGCAAAAAAGAGCATCATCAGCTGCAAGAACAGTGGCTCGTTACTGCAGGGATCCTAGGGCATTACATTGCCGATCTCGCACAGCCTATGCACGTGACCGAAAACTACGACGGGCAACTCACAAAGCAAAAAGGCTTGCACCACTGGTTTGAAGAAAACATTGTCGACGACCTCTACCCAGCCATCACCGATGAAGTCTATAAAAAAGCTCAAGCTCAGTGGAAAGCCTTTTACCAAACCCATCAAAAAATGACGGCCTTTGATTTGAGTCTAGAACTTGTGAAGGACTCCCATAAAAATTTAAAGCGTGTTTTAGATTTGGATAAAAAATTGGGTCGCGCTTCGGAACGAAAAGTTTCGGGTGAGTATCGCGAGCTTGTGATTGAACGCCTTAGCACCGGAGTGTTGTTCCTGGCCACGATTTGGGCGCAGCATTTGGATTGGCCCTACAATGGGGATAAGTTTTTTAACTTTGTGGTTAAGCCTGATTATATCGAACCAGGCACTTAAGGCCGAGACTGCGCGCTGAGCCAAAATTTTAGACATTGTAAGTTGATATCGACATTAAACCGATTTCTGATGTGGGAAGGGGCTTGGGTGGTCTTTTTTTATTTGGGGTGGGTCGATGAAATTTCTTATTCTATTTTTGCTTTCCGTTAACATATCCTCAGCAGCGCTGGCAAATTCACGCCGCATTCAGTTCACGCAAAAAATTGTGGGTGGAATGGATGCCAAAGAGGGACAAGTTCCTTTTATCGTTTCCCTTAGAAAGTATGGACAGCATTTTTGTGGTGGTTCTTTAGTGAAAGATAATTGGGTTCTCACTGCAGCTCATTGCATAGAAGGCGGCGGAGACCCAGATCATATCTTGCTGGGTTCGCTCAAAAGCGACGAAGCTCACAACGCACAAAAAATCAATATTGCAAAAGTGTTCGTCCATCCAAACTACAATAAATCCACGGCTTCGGGATCAGATTTTGCGCTTATCAAATTGCAAAAGAGTGCCAGCCTTGCACTTGCCGAGCTCAACCAAGAAAATTTGGAAGTGAGCTCTGTAAAACAGTTTTTGGTGGCTGGCTGGGGATACTTGTCAGAGAAGGGCTATACTACTTCCGATGAGCTTCAAATCGTCGATGTTCCCTATGTGGAGCAAAATAAATGCGAAGAGCAGTTTCAGAATGTCGAAAAGTCAGAATCTCCTTATTTAGACAATACGATGTTTTGCGCTGGCTACGAGGAGGGCAAAAAAGACGCTTGCCAAGGGGACAGTGGCGGCCCGATTTTTTACAAAGATCAAATCACGCAAAAATTTGTTCTGGTGGGAGTTGTGAGTTGGGGCTACGGCTGCGCTCGTAAAAACGTGAGTGGCGTTTATGGCAACATTGCCAGCGAATATTCGTGGATCAATAAAACCATCGAGACTAATTAAATTGTGGGCGGCAAGGTCAGCACGTCGCCTTTGCCAGTATAAAAAACTTTAAACCAGGGCGCGTACTGATCGGTGATAAAGCGAGTTGTCCACGGGACAGTGCCCTTCCAAATCAAGCGCGAGTAACGAAAAAACACCCGTGAAGAGTTTGGATCCCAATCGCCCCCTAAGGTTGGATCAAGGGCCAACTTGTCTCGATCATATTGCACAGAGGTACAACTAAACTCAGGGTGAACTTTTGTGCCCAACACATAGGGCTGTGTGACTTCGAGAGCCGCAAGGAGTTTAGCACTGGAAGTGGCACTCACCATTGCGGGGTTTAAAACCATAAATGGAGCGAGCTCTGTAATTCCCGAAACGTGATAAACAAAAGCATCGCGCTGCTGGAGATCGTAACTCCCGTAGGACCCTACACTGCGCAAATTTGCACAAGTGCTCAGCGCAAATCCTGAAGGAGCCGTGTACTGAGTGTTAATATCCTGATTGATGGCCGTTTTTAACTGTTGAATGACTGTATTGTTATTTAAAATTATATTTGCATACACGCGAACCATCAAATGCCGAGTCTTCCAGTTGTTTTTCAAACGGCCGTCGTTAGGCATTAGGCTTCCCATAAAAGTCACTTCTTTGGCGTCCATCCTGGTTGCCAGGCTACGAACGGCAGTAATCTGCACTTGATTCATCATTGGGAAAATCAAATCCGCCACGGTAAAAAGTTTTACAAAGAATCGCTCGTTGATGGGGTTTCCGTCTCCAACGTAAGTTGTATTCCAATCTACGATAAATTTAGCGACGGAGTTGAGCGCGCTCATTCGGTCCATGGGAGTTTTTGCAAAGTACACGCAAAAAGCCACATCCAGAGCTTTATCGAAAGCCGCTTTTACATCTTTCATTGCTGCAATTTTGGGGTCTCCCGGCAGATGTCCTTCATCATAAACAATAGGTGAATATTTAACAGTGGCCTCAAAATCCAAACGTTTGGTTTCACATTGGTTAGCCAGGCCGTTCACGGCTTTGATGAAATCGGGATTGGTCTCCATAAAAGTCCAATTCATTTTAAAGGCTTCAACCATTGGCGTCGCTTCGGACGGAAGAACATAAGCTTTGCCGGGAGGGGTTATCGGAGGGTCAACGTCCGGATCCTGTGTGTCGTCGGTGGATTGTTGCTCCATGGAGCCGAATTTTGAATCATACTGAGAACCGCAGTTTTGAAAGAAGAAAAATAAACCAATGAGAGGAAAAGTGATAAACAAATATTTTTGATTTTTTTTAAACAACAAAACGCCCCCGCCTTGATTCAATATAGAATAATCTAAATAAGGGACTTTCTTTAAAATTTAATGAAGGAGTCTCAATCTCAAGCGGTTCTCTGTTTCATTCCGAGACTTTAGGTTCTTAAACGCCAAAAGACGAGCCACAACCGCAGGTGCGAGTGGCGTTGGGATTGTTAAAAACAAAGCCCTGACCGTTGAGGCCGCCTTGATAATCCAAATTCATGCCGACGAGGTACAAATAGCTTTTTTTGTCGATCACGATTTTTACACCTTGGCTTTCGATGATCTTGTCATCGGGCCCAGCGTCCTTCGAGAAATCCAATTTGTACGACATTCCCGAGCAACCACCGGTCACCACATTCACCCGCAGTAAAGCGTCAGCAGCCATGTTTTCACTGGCTTGGAGGTGGGCGATTTGTTTTGCGGCGTTTTCGGTCACTTGAATCATGGTTTTATCATAACAAATTTTGAGTTTTTTTTCATCATCTTTTGCCTTGGGGGCGATTTCGAGAAGATCTGCCGTTCTGATTGTTGCCGCGGTTGCCCTGATTGCCTTGAGGCTGCCGCTGGCGTTGCTGCTGCGGCCGACCCTCTAAGCCCTTGGAATCGCGAGAAAAATCATTATAAAACGTGTCGTGGCCCGGGCGCTCTTCCTTGGGGTCAACGCTGGTCACAAGCTGCGCGTCTTCTTTGTATTCCTCAATAAGTACACCCTTCACCGCATGGGACTTTTCACCATCTGGGCGATTTGCACGCCCCTGCGGTCTCTTAGCCACTCGGTGTTCTTTTTCGAGCTGTTCTGAAAGATCCACAACCACGTCGCCAAAGCAACGAAGCTGGCACGACAGTCGACTCTGGTCCACATAATAGGCTGTACCGATAAGGCTGAGCTCTTTTGAAGATGGGTGAGGCACGTTGTTCTCACCCTGTTTAATTTGAATTCTACATTCAGCGCACGAAGGAAGCCCCTTACACACCGATTGAATATGCAAATCGTGTCTTTGAGCTAAGTGCAGCACGGTCTCGTTAAATTCGATTTCGTGCTCCACATCCATTGGCAAAAATTTTACTTTCATTTTAGCACCCTAACTTAGCGAGCATGCTCCACAGCACGAGTTTCACGAACCACAGAAATCTTGATCTGACCTGGGTACTTCATCTCTTTTTCGATCTTGCGAGCGATATCACGGCTCAGCATGACTGACTGCTCGTCGGTCACGCGGCTGCTATCCACGATCACGCGAATCTCGCGACCCGCTTGAATCGCAAATGTGCGCTCCACGCCTTCGAAACTGTTGGCGATGGATTCAAGATCTTCAAGACGTTGAATGTAGTTTTCGGCCATGGACTTGCGAGCACCTGGGCGTGCGCTACTTAACGCATCGGCCGCTTGAACGATGTACGCTAGTAATGTGCGCGGCTTTTCGTCCTCGTGATGCGAACGAATCGCATGGCACACAGGCTCTGGTTCACCGTAACGTTTTGCAAAGTCGGCACCAATCACCGCATGGGATCCTTCGATACTATGATCCATGGCTTTTCCAAGATCGTGCAGCAGTCCTGCACGTCGAGCCATTTTTACGTCGGCGCCCATTTCAGCCGCCATCAAGCCGGCGAGCATGCCCACTTCCATGGAGTGGCTGTAATTGTTTTGCGCATAGGATGTTCGGTATTTTAAGCTGCCAAGAATTTTATGAATCTCGGCGTTGACACCGTTAATTCCTAAATCCATACAGGCTTTTTCGCCATCCATTTTTATCGATTTAAAAAGCTCTTTTTTGGTTTTATCCACTACTTCTTCGATACGACCGGGATGGATTCTTCCATCCACCATCAAGGTTTCGAGAGCGCGGCGAGCCACTTCACGGCGAACCGGATCGAAGCCCGAAATCACAACCGCTTCGGGGGTTTCGTCTAAAATCAAATCCACTCCGCACATGGCTTCGATGGCGCGAATGTTTCGCCCTTCTTTACCGATGATCTTTCCTTTAAGCTCTTGATCGGGAAGCGGCACAACAGTAATGGTTTTTTCGGCAGCGTATTCCCCGGCGAAGCGCGAAATCGCCATGCCAATGATGCGTTTGGCTTTTTGCTCAGCCTGCGCTTTAGCGTCTTCTTCGACGGCGATGACCATTTTTGCTGATTCCGATTCCACTTCTTCCTTGAGAGCCTGCTTCATTTCTTCTTTGGCTTGATCTTTAGAAATGTTAGAAATGGATTCGAGCTTCTCGGTCAATTGACGATTTTTTGTCGCGTTTTCTTCTTTCACAGATTCCAGGCGAGTTTCTTGCGCTTTTAATTTTTCTGATTTTTCGCGCATCTCGAGTTTTTGTTTTTCGAGTTCTTCCTGTTTGCGTTTGAATTCGCGTTCAAGCTCTTTGCCGCGCTCATCAAGTTTCTGCTCAACCTGGCGCGATTGATCTTTTTGCTTGCGAACTTCGCCCTCTAAATTTTTACGCATGCGCTGGTCGGCTTCGCGCGCTTTATCAGCTGTTTCTTTTTCGATGCGAGCGGCATCGGAACGAGCTTTGTTGATAATGCGAGCGGCTTCGTTTTGCGCCGTTTTTTTCTTTTTGTTTTCTACAGCCATTTTATAGCCAGCAAAAACACCTACACCTAAAACGATTCCTACAATTAAATAAACAATAGACATTGCGTCCATAACTACTCCTTTTTTGCAGAACTTCGAATCACCTGTTCTTCGGTGATCACAAAATCCATACCTATATCCCAGGCATCTGTTGGAAGACTTGTTTCGCTCACTCGAGGTGAAAAACAAACTCCTACCTTAAGCCCCTTAAATTGTTGAAGTGCACGATCGTAAAAAGATTTTCCTCGTCCCAACCGCTGCCCGTGGCGGTCGAAAGCTTGTCCTGGAATCAACAGTCCGCGAACTTGTTTAAAGTCCACTTGTTTTGAGTTTTCGGCGGATGGCTCTTCAATGCCGTACGCACCTCTAAAAAAACTCGCATGTTGTTTTGGAATCCAAAAGCTGAGATCTAATCCGTTCACCTTGGGAAAGGCCCAGGTGATATGCGATGATTGCTCTATGGCCGGAACCACAGAGGCTTCATCGGAGAGGGGTTGGTATGCGCACCAAATGCCCTTTTCTTCGTTTAAAAACTCAACCAAATGTTGGTTTAGTGTTGCTTGCTTTGTAGCCAGCTCCACGCCCAGCCCTTCGCGCCATTTCTTATCGAGCTGACTGAAGTGCTTTCGCAAGGTTTCCTTGCTTTCCAATGATGGACTCCAAAAGTTCCAGTGACGCTTTAAGGAATTTCCCTTAAGTTCGCAAACCATTTGCGAACTTAGCGTGCACTATGTATTGGAAATTTGTAGATCCGAGAGAATGCGATTGGCGAGATTTTCAATGTGATTTAGTTCCTGACTCGTACTCTGCTTAAAAACATAAAGATCTTCCGCAAGTCGAAGGCAGGCCAATACTAAAGCTTTTTGTGGCGATATTTTTGCAACCTCAACGTCAACACGTTTGTTGACCATCTCAAGAATTTCATCAAGCGTATGATGATTGTGCGAGGTTTTAAGTCTCATTGAAACACCAGCGATATCAATCTCGTGACTTGTCAGTTTTTCCGCTGACGTGCTGGTGCTGACCATTGCTAACTCCAAATCTTAAATAAACAAATTTCCTAATATTATTAGTAACATGTGCTTTGAGTTTTGGTCAATAAAACAAAGGGCCACCACTGGCCCTTTGAAATAAACCGCAAGGGCCACCACTGGCCCTTTGAAATAAACAAAAGGGCCCTGGCAGGCCCTTTGTCGTAGATTTGACTATTTTTTTAGCAGGCTACTTAGGCTTTAGCCCAAGACATACACCAGCCGTTTTTAGCAACCACTTTGGCTGCGAAAATCGAACATGGTGCATACGGCGCATTTTTGTCCACAGACTTGCACGTTGGATCTAATTCTTTAGCCGCACACTGGTTCCACTTCGCGCAGGTGTGACAAATGGCTTTTTTGTCAGCTCTTTCCGGTCCCGCTTTGCTGGCGTCGGCCACATATTTCATTGCCTTAGAAAGAGGCTCGGCCTCACTAAGAGCATTGGCTGGGGCTCCGGCGGCGAACGAAATTCGCGGGATCACAAAAGCGATGGGTGAAAGGGCAAGGACTTGTAGTAACGAACGTCTTTTGATCATATTATCTCCTGGTTGATCGTAATTGAAAACATAATGAAATATAAAAGACTGCCAAATGAATGTCTAGCTCGTTTTGAAAAAGTTTACGAATTATTAAACTTTTTGTAAAGGTACCAAGTACCTTTTGCGGCGGCGGGGCGTTATTTTAGGGCGTGTTTTTAGACGAAGTTAATTATTGAGGGCGCCGTTGGCGATCCACTGGGAAATGGCGCTAAGTTCGTTTGTAACAAGACGTGGCGCACTCCGTGGCATGTTACCACTTTGAACCTGAGTATAAAAAGCGCTCCCCGCGGGATTGCCCGCCACCACGGTTCGCAAGGTGTTGGCATAGCTATCATACCGAACACCACCTCGCGCCAGAGCGGCACCGTGGCATGAGATACATTTGGGCTCGAGGATGAATTTACGAATCGAGGCATACGTGGGCTGCAGCGTATCCACTGGTACTGGTACCGGAGTTGGTGTTGGAGTTGGAGTTGGCGCTGGTGTTGGTGTTGGCGCTGGCACTTCGGGCTCCAAAGCTGCCAGCTGGTTGGACCAATCGGTGATGGCAGCTAAAACCTCCATCGCCACAGATTGTGGAAACCCCTGGTGGCCGGAATTTATTTTAAGATAAAACAGCGACGAAGCGGGCGTTTTTAAATCGACCAGCGAGTTATTGAGCACAGTCGTATGGGAGGCATTCACATCGGCCACTGAGTGAAGAGGTGCCTGATTTGTTCCGTGGCAGGCTGCACAGTTGGTTCGCAAAACTGGAAACAAGGTTTGTTCGTAGATTGCAAGGGAAGCGCTTTCTAAAGGGCCACCGATGATATCCGAACTGTCCTGTTGTGCGCTGATAGAGCCACTGATACCAGTCATGTGGGTGGGACTGCAGTTTAAAAAGAAAATCATAGTAAGCAGTGGCACAACAATTAGGTAAACTTTGGCTTTTAAAGACATAACTACACCCCTACTTACTATGATAATGGGTCGTACTTACATATTCATCATTTTACTTTCAACTTTCCCAGATTGATTCGCTACTGTCCCGCGAACATCTTTTTAAGTTTATAGAGCAGGTTGAACCCCAAGCCTTTTTCGGCTTTTACGTCGAAAGCTTGGTCAATCAAGGTCTGGGCCTCGGGCTTTTCGTGCACGAGCCCATTCACCACCGCCACTGGTGGTTTGTGGAAGCCCAAGGTTTTTGTTCCCTCGAGGTGCGCGTCCACTGTGGTCTTGAACTCCCGTGCGAGAAAACACGATCGAAATTTTTCAAAATCAGCGCCCGAGTTGCGAGCGGCGTTATTGATAGACTCCTCGATCGGTGTCTCGCCTTTTGTAAAGAGCGATGGAAATTGCCAAAAGAAGGCATCGTTTTGCTTGCGAAGACACAAACTCGCCTCGGCCAGCATGCGCTCGTCGCTATTGCTATCTGGAAAATTAAAAATATATTTCACCACAAAGTACTTGGCGTTGTTTTGCGCAAACGTACTCATCGACTGTAAAAGGTCTTGGCAGGATTCACATTGGGTGTTGGTAAACAGAAGAATTTCGATGGGACCATTGCCAATGCTGGGAACCATTTCTGGATTGATCTGCGTTCCATCCATGCGAAGTTGCGCTTTTTTAAAACCCACCTTAATAGGAGTTTTGATGAGGTTTTTGGCCATGTATGTCGCCATCAGTTGATCTCTTTCGCGCGCTTTGATGGTGTCAAGGATCTGGATTTTCAGCTCAGGTGTGAGTTCGGCTTCGTAAATATTGTTATTTTTCATAAAAGTTGCCAGATCGGACTCTGTGGGCTCGGGCACGCCCTTCATAATTGCATTTTGGATATAATCTTCCATGGTGGAATTGGCTTCTTTGGACGCTTGCAAAATTTTACGGCGGCTAATCACACCTTCGAGAATTTTAATTTTTTGTTGAAAGCTGTCGGCGAGTAAGCGCGACAACAGCATGTCTTGCCCAGCAAGCTCTTCGCGCGTCCAGGTTTTTTCGCCTATTGTGGCGCCGTGGCCTTTGACGGCAGTTTCGTCAAACGAAACTGTAATGCTTTTGTTAAGTTTGTCTCCAAGAATTGTTTTGAGTTCTTCCTTCGGAGCGGCAAAACCGTAGGCTATGTTTATCTCTCCTTTTTCAAGGTCCGCCAGGGCTTTTTCGTAGACAAGAATAAGTACGATTTTGTTCATTCGTTCTTCGAGCTCTTGCAGTGCCGGCGATGGACCGAAGAGTTGCGAAATTGCGATTTCTTCGCCATCGACTTTCGCGATAATTTCGCCGGTGCTTAGGGCTTGGTCATAGGTAAAGAGCAGAGGGCTATCTACGGAGATGGCGTTCCGATCTTTCTTTGTACACGAAACATTGAACACAATTAAAAATACCAACGCTGCTAAAAGTTGCATAACCTACCTCCGGTGCTGAACATTCTGATGATAGCAACTTCCTCCGGTAGCACCAAATACTTTACGAGACCTCTCTCGAAAATAAAGCTTCCTTCTGCGACCAAGGTCCTGATAATATTGGATGTGCTTTCCACTGAGTCTTCACCTCTACTTTTCGAATTAAGTAAGCTCAACTCTGAGCAGTCGACGATGGTTCAAAGTGAACATGCACTCTGGGGGCTTAAGGAGCTCTCCTTCCTCGGAAATGATCAACGGCAGCAGGCCCTGCAAGTGCAAAAAAATATTCTTTTTCTTGATGAATTTTCGCAACTCAATCAAAAATTTGTGAAGCAAACGGGATCGCCTCTCACTCCCCTCAAAGGTCTGTCACTATTGCACGAGATTTACAGCAAAAACCTGAGTCGCTCGATGACTGATATGGATATTTATACAAAGCTGCCGGAGGCTCTATTTACAAAAACGCTCATGGACGCTGGATTTGTACCTGTCCTTGAAAAGAAATGGCGTTTCAATCGCCACAAATTTTTATTTAAAAAACAGCATGCCCTCACCGAAATTGTTTGCGAAGTTCACACAGATCTTGTGCCTCGTGCACATCCTTACCCTTGGACAATCGACACACAAGGCAAGCTCGCAAAAGACGAAGAGTTTTTATATCTGTGCTATCATTGGGCCGAGCAGCATACCTGCCTTAAATTATTTTGGCTCTTTGATCTATTTTTTTATGTGCAGAAAAATCCCATGGACTCAGAGATCCTTTTGGCCAAAGCAAAACAACTCAAGATCACGTCCTCGCTGCTCGCCGCCCACTGGGCCCTGCAGAATTGTTTTCGGACTCCATTGTTACAAAATATTCCGCTGCATTATCGCTGGAAATCTTTTTTATTTAAAAAAATTCTGACACCCGCAACCTTAGCTCACATCCACGACAGACGCGGCATATATTTAATTCTTAAACATCTTTTGAAAGATCAATTCAGCTCGCAGCTTGCTTATAATTGGTTATGGCTTCGCTATAAATACTTTTAGCCCGGTTGCTACAAATGCGGTTCTCTGGAAAAACTATTTGGCGATGAGGCGTTGAACGAGTCGCAAATAAAGAAGGCCCAGCTTGCGGGCCACTCGACGACCCAGGATGGAGTTCTTTTTTTGGAAATACATTTGGGTCCAGCAGTAGGGGCTTAGGAGCAATTGGTTTTTTAGCTGTTGGGTTTTACCGGCTTTTTCTATACCTACCACGCGTCCCCATGAGGCGAATGGTGAAACGGGCTCTCCGTGAAGGCTATTATCTCCCTTGAGAAAAAGCATTTCCGAAGTTTTTCCAATCACACGATGACAAACGAATTCTTTTTTGTCTTCTCGATAGACGACAACATCTCCGACTTTTGGTTTTTCTACCATTGAAAAATCGATCCAGACAAAATCCGCACTTTTAAAAATCGGATCCATACTCGAACCACGGAAGGGAATTTTTTGAATGACTTTGCTTTCGAACATCAGACTGACAGCTCTTTTTTAAGCTTGGCCACGTCTTTCGAGAAACAGGTGAGAGTTTTCGCATCGCCAGTTTCGTTTTTGGCCATACCCGGACAGTGCTCGCAGAACGAGACCATGTCGTCAGAGACGTCTTTGATTTGCTTCCAGCGCATTTGTCTCCACGGCTGCACTTTTTCGCCATGCCAGAGCTCGTGAAAAGGTTTTTCGATTAAATTGCCTAAGGAATCGCGAATTTCGATGCATGGAAACAACTCGCCGTAAGCATTGACGGCGCATTTTCCTTTACCGGCATTACAGGTGTAGTCTTCGACTGTCTCGCCAGAGGCTTTGGGTTTGCCCATGGGCCAGCGACGCATTTTTTCTTGATAATAGTCTCGCAACTGATCGATGCTCGCGCGATATTTGGTGGGCTCAAGATTCCCGTTGAGCTTTGGAGTGATCATGGGGTCCACCTTTAGCATCAGATCGTTTTTGAGTGCCCAATCTTCCAGGTCAAAAATTCCAGCGATGTTTTGTTTGGTGAGCAAACAGTTGATCGCAACTTGAATGCCTTCCTGACGACAAAGCTCGATGGCGCGGAGAGTTTTAGCGTGGGAGCCGCGCACTTTTGTCATACTGTCGTGGATGAGAGGATCGAGGCTGTAAAAGCTAATGGTTGCGTTTTGCAGACCGGAATCCTTAAGACGCTGAACCACTTCGGGAGACTGAATTTTTAGACCGTTAGTGATCATCGACGTGTGAAAGTTTAAATCTCGCGAACGCGCGAGAATATCCCAAAAGTGGATATTTAGCATCGCTTCGCCACCCATCAAGATAATGTAAAACGTGCCTGCTGCGCGCAGCTCTTGCAAAACGTGATACCACTGCTGCAAACTTAAAACGCGCTGGGGATTGTCGCTAAAATCTTCGATATAACAATGGGTGCAGCGCTCGTTGCAACGATTGGTTAATTCCAGCGAAGCTTGCAGTGGGATAAACTTGGCGCTACTCGTGTTTCGAAACTTATCAAGAATGGACATTTCGCTGCTCATGAGTTTTGATCCTGGTTGACGTGGGCAAAGATTTCGTCCCAGATTTTTTCTTTTTTCGGAAAAGACAATTCATAAAGGGGTATTTTTTGTAACAACAGGCCCACTAAGAGAAAGATTTTTTGCACATTCTCAGACGGCAACTGACTCCAAAAAACATTGGCCACTGCCGAACTCAACAATTTGATTTGAGTGGACTTTGGGACGTGCTGCAGACTGATAGTTTCGCCTTTCTTTAACCACAAGAAGGCCTTCACTGGATACCAATTTGAGTACTCGGTGGGGTTTAACAATGCCTGTCCGAGAGCACCCGCCTGTGCCCAACACTGATCGTTTTCAAACTTAATCACGTTCATGTCATCGCCAAGGATTTTTTTGCGCGAACGGAAAGAAGCGATGGTGCTCTTGCCTGCACCGGAAGGTCCTAACGAAAAATAGGCCATGCCTTTTTCGTCAAGCACGCAGGAGCTGTGTAAGACCAACTTTCCCTGCTCGACTAACAAAACAGGTAGCAACCAACGAAGAAAATTAAAGAAACCATCGTCTAAGTGGTAGGGACAAATCAAAAAACATTTTTTGTTTTCTAAAACGGCGGCAAAATCTCGCTGCACGGCGATTTGTTGATCGCCCACGTTGGTCACATAACACTCTGGCGAGGCTTCATCGGACCAATTGTCGTTTGTCCAACCCAGCTGAGTGTTGTCGATCCAGAAAATATCGATAACTTCTTGCCCGTGAGCTTGCTGAAACCATGACAATGGATAGTGATCGTAAAGTTCTCCCAGCAACTCTTCGGAGCTGAGATGAAACCGGAGGGGAATACCGTGAATGGATAGATCCACTGCATGTTTATTGAATTGCGCTATTGATGGCTTAGTTAAATGAGCTCCCAATAGCGTCGCTTGTTTGTTTTTAAGGTGCTGAGATAGGGTTTCCATATCTGAAAGTGTATTCGTGTTTAAACCACTGGTACAGATCACTGTCCCGAAGGTCTAGGTCGAAGATGGAAGTTTTGCGCCGGCTCCTGTCTTCATGTAGCTTTGTTGTATGGACGCTCAACAATCTCCTCCGCATCGCAAGACGAAGAAAAAATATCAAAAGCCGCGCATTCAATCCGAAGCATTGATGACTTTTGGAGCGCTTTGCAATGGCACTCTGTCTGGCGGACGAAAACAAACGGCCAGCGCACCGGACAACTGCTCCGCAGGTAAGCTCCTCTCGTAATAGAAAAATTCATAACGCACATCTCAACCAAAAGGTACGCCGTACCTTAAACGGTACGGCGTACCTTTTTGCGTTTTTGCGAGCGTCTATCCTAGCTTTTTTCTTAATTTACGAATCATCACCCACGCAACTAGGGATTCTAAGCATAGGGCGAAGACGAGGTCCCAGGGGGTTTGGTGATTTTGCGATCCATAGGCGGCGTTGAGGGAACAGCCGCTGGAGCCGCCGCCGCTGCTCGGTGCGGCTGGGGTTGCGGGGGCTTGGGCGATGGCGGGTTTAACCATGGGGTCGCCGATGATGGTCCACGACATCATCACTTCTTTGAACGGTGATTGCTGGTGAGCTTGAAGTTTCGAAATTTTTACGGCATCACCCACCGAGCTGGTGGCTGAGTTTGAGCTTGAAAGCAAGCGCTCGTAGAAGGCTTTTTGATAAACACTTTGCACACTTGGCGGCGTCATTGAAGTGGAGCCCCAAAAGGCGATAGCTCCGCCGTCTTTTTTCATGACAAGCTTTTCGGCAAAACTCTCAAGCGCTGGATCATAGTAAAGAGCGTTCAAGCAGTTCATGGCCGTGACAACGGGAAAGTGGGTGTTTTGTAGAACATCGATATCGTTGTTGCTAAAAACATTCGCATCGGCCCACATATTTTCGGCGCCATGGCCCATGTAATGGATCAACGATGAATTATCAAAGCTTGTCATAATTTGCGTCTTAAAATCGGCGTCGCTGAATTGCGAACGTTTAATTTTGTCGAGAGTCATATTGGCATTCCAACTTTGAACACCCAGAGCGAGCTCATCGGTGAGTTGGTCAAAGTCCTCGCCTTGATTGAGCGGCTTGTCGGTTAACACCGTTAAACGCGTATTTTGTGGTTTGGACTGACCCGCTTCGTACTGTAAAACTTTTTGCACGTACGCACTCAGCTGAACTGACGTTTGCGCAGGAATTCGACCAACCACGGCGAAGGGTGCCGTATCCTCTGCTTGAGTCACGTACCAGTTATCAGAGCCGTAGTTAAACGCCACACCTTGAATGAGTTTTACTGGAAAGCGATTTTTAATCTCGCTGTTTTGATAAGCCTTTGGATCGTAGGTTCCATCGCCGAGTAAAATATAATACTTTGGCTTTACAGCCCATGACGTGTGCGCGTAGATAAAAAAGTCGCGAATCGAATCGATGTTTACCAAGCCCTGACCAAACTCATTATAGATGCTCTCCAGAGTAACTAATTTTACTTTGTACCCCTGCTGTTCACGAAGTGCTGCCAGTGGCTGTACAGAATCAAGAAGCTCTTCCGTTCCGACATAAACCACATCGGCTTCGCTAGCGGGATCTAAAAGATCACTTCCGTAATTCAATTGTAGAGAAGTGGCTGAGAGCAACTCAGTCTGGGTCGAAGCAAAAATGCGACGTCCCTGCTGAGGATCGGACTGTGTGTTAAACTGCATAGCAAAGCCCATGGATGTTGGTGCTGTGGCCGAATTCGTCCAAAGAGCTGGCTGGCCAAATAAACTGAGGTCGTAAACTTTGACTTGCGCCGACGAAAATCCATCCACCACAAGGTCGGTGTTGACCTGATGATTCATAATTAAAATTTGGTCATCGACCGCTTGCCAATTTTGATAGTAAGAAATATCAACGGAATTGATATACATCATATCGTATTCGCCAGCGATGAGATTTTCGCCAGTGGGTTCCAGCGTGATGCGGTTTAAGCCCGGGGCAAAGTAGTTAGATGGCACGCTCAGGTTTACGATTTGCACATTCGATCCACTAAATGTTTGCTTGGCTACGGGCACATCATTCACGCGCAGCTGCAACGTGTTGATGTAATTGTTCGCCCCGTTTCTGCGACTCTTCACAAGGGCTTGCACGAGTACTGGCCGTTGCGTATCGAGGTTGGCTAAAACCACGTCTGTGGTCAGACCCACTCGCGCACCACCCGAAATTCCATAGTACATTCCCCAAACAAACAGATCCATATCTTGATCGTAGGGTTCATTAAAAACTGCCACGTTGTTTTGTTCGAGGTGAATTCGGTTCATAAACGAGGCCACCTGCGAAGCTTGTCCCGAAAAATTCGAAACATCCACGGCAGACATTCGCAAACCTGGAGTCACAGCAAGTACATCATTCACTAAAAGCATGTAGCTCAATCGACTCTCTAAGGTTTCGGTGTGGGGTGCAAAAAAGCGAATTTTATCGCCCGATGAGAAGTAACCAGAAGTGCTTTCCACTTCGATAGCGTGCTCTTGGTTGAGAAAATACATTTTAAACTGCCCAACATCAGCATGATCAAATGGATTTATCACTCCTGCAGCGTACATTTGATCGTACGTTAATTCGTAAACGCCATCTGCTGCCACACCAATTTTAAGAGAACCCGGCAACCCCCAAGCTTCGTTGACAGCCACAGGTTGAGTGGGAACCCACGATGACGAGCTATCTAAAAACACATCCAGCACAATTTCGTCGTACTTTTTTAAATTTTGCGCGTTTGCTTGGTAGGATAGAGGCGAAATCACAACCGGTAAATAGTATTGACCCTGATCATTAAGAATTGTGCCTAAAGAAATAGGCTGTGCAGGTATGTACGTGTTGTTGGCGTACGCACTGGTATTGAGTGTCCACTGCTCGATAAAATGATTGCCACTTACGACCCAGCGGGGCGCTGGAGCTACAAGTACAGAACTTGCAACGGAAGACACTTCGGAAACAACATTCATCTGCGCCGATGTGGCTTTGTCTATCTTCAGCATGAATGTTCGTTGCAACAACTCGGGATCCCCGGCTTGCACGCTGCGCGAGTACAGTGGAACGCTGAGCTGCTTATAGCTTGGATATGTGTCATGGGCGCTGAGCTGATAGTTTGGAATGGTGATTTTAATGCGGTAGGCATTTTGCGTTTTGCTTAGCAAAGTAATATTGGGTTCAAGCACAACCAATCCCGGAGTGGCGTCCGCAGGAGCTTGTCCACCCGAGCTTTGGCTGCCCGAGGGATTACTTGAAACAATCGTACTCGCCAGTGGTGGCGGCGCCGCGCTGAGCACCGTGAGCGGCGTTGCGCTCACCGGCCCGTGCAGCGTTCGCTCTTCGGTGGTGGAAATATCTTCGAGCTTGTAATAGTAAGCCACAGAGTTATCCACATCTTCGTCGATAAAAGCATAGGTGCCGTGCAAATTTGCACTAAATAGATCGTTGCGTATCAGCTCTGAGTTGATTTGCACATAACCCGAAGATGGAGACAAACTTCTAAAAACATTAAAGCCTTTATGCAACCACTCAATGCCCGTTGTCCATTCTAGGACAACTTGCCCGTTGAAAGGTGTGGCTTTGAATTCCGTGAGCGACACTGGAGAATTTGCTGTATCAATAACGATATTGCAATTGGTTTCGGAAATCTTGGCGTTGGTGTTAGTTGTAGTGTACGGCCAAAAATCACCGAACCATTGGTCGAAGGTCACAGTTCGACTGCTACAGCCTGAGGAAAATCCTAAAAAGTACGATGTGGCTTGTGAAGGGACGGAGTTGCCGCTGGCCCAGTACCAACCAAAGTTAGAAATGGTCGACGGCAACGATCCGGTCGTGTTCAATTGAATCGCCCGCATACCCGCGGTGCTCGGCAAGCTTCGCAACTGACCACCGTTAATTTGTGTGACGTTGGTTGTACCGCCAATATTCAAACCGCTGGTTCCTAACCATTCAAAAACAAAACCCACAAGATTGAGAGTTCCTGAGGTGGCGGTGAAATTCCAAGTGCCGGTGGATTGCCGTGTGAAGGTGCCCTTATTCGATAACGATTGTGGATAAACGTCGTTGGTGCCGGTTGTCGCTATTGTACCGCCACTCAGGGTGATTGTTTGCCCGCTACCAACTTGAACCGTTCCTCCGGAGGAAACCGAAAGCGTTCCTGCACTCACCGTCATTCCCGCTGGGACCACCAGGGTTTTGCTGTTAGGAACCGTAAAGGTAAAATTACTACCTGCAGACATATTAAGAAGGCTGCTCACCGTCAGCGAGGCGCTGCCGATTTCTACCGAACCGCCTGCTGTTTTGTTGAAGGCCAGGGAGGTTAACGCCGACGAGCTGCTCACCGTTTGCGACGTAGACACCACACCATCATCGCGAATTGTTAAAGGAAAAGCACCTTGAGTGAAGGTTCCGGTATTTTCGAAGGATCCATAAACTTGCAAGGCTCCGCCTGTCATGGTGAGAATACCCGTACCGATGGTGATGGATTTGCAAGATTGCGTACCTGTAGAGATGATCGGATCGTTGGCGGCATCGTTGATCACGCAATTGAGCGCACTTGTCGGCAAGCCGCCGTTCCAGTTTCCTGCCAAGGCCCAAGCCGTACTTGTCGCTCCTGTCCAGTACGTGGTGGTTCCAACGATGGATGTGGTGCCCAAGTTAACGGCAGGAGCAAAGGACCCGTTAAAGGCATAGCTTTGTGAGTTCGTAACATGGGATGAAGAATTTATTTCGGCTCCCACGGTGGCCCCATTTGTCGCGGTGGAACTCAGTGAGTAAGTCACATAGAAGCAGCGTTTGGGAGGAGTGGTTACATTGGCTTGAACTGTAGCACCGGTAATAGAACTAAAATCTGCTCGAGCAGGACTTCCACTGAAGGTTTGTGTCCCCACAAGTGTTCCACCACTACCTGTGCATGCCGAATCATAGAAAAGACTGGCACTGTTCACGTCGGAGGCCGAACCTGTTCCGGTTAAGGTGATGCGCATGTAAGTAATATCGGTGTTTGAAAAAGCACCGGCGCTGGTTTGTTTAAAACCAAATCGACCCATGTTAACCACCGCACCTTGATTGCTGGATGCCGGAGCTACTGCTTCTTGGGTTAGATCGAGAGTGTTCACCGCAGCTCCCCAGCTTACAATATAATTCACCGCAGTTGAAAAAGAGAGACCCGTCATGTCTCCAGAATAATTGGAAACTGTCAAAGTTCCTGCGCCCGTATTTGTAGAAATACTGCGTGCCCCAGTGACTGCTGAACCGCCAGTGGAAAAAGTCATAGAATCTAAGGTGTTGCCCGGCACTTGACGAAGAAGTCGTAAGAAGAAAGCATTGTTAACCCCAGGATAACTGTAGCTACCGTTCTGAAGTTGGTTAGTGGCGTTGATCGTGGCTCCGGAATTGATGGTCAATCCTGTGAGACCTAAATTTTGTAAAGAGTAATATCTGGCGCTGATGGTTCCACTCACGTTAATCACGTAACTGCTCGCCGTGTTTGGTGAACGAATGTTCGCTGCACTGGAGGACGTGCCCACAAACTCAAGCGTTCCACCCAAGGCCACTGTCATCGTTGTTCCGTTGGCCATCACGAGTGTGGCCCCAGGTTCAATATCTAAGACGGCAGGGCTGTTCACGTTGATGCCACCGTTTACTGTGAGAGTCACTCCAGAGGCAATG